>JAKAVT010000007.1 GCA_021817165.1 Nanobdellota archaeon | reverse complement strand
CAATCTTTCCGGAGAATATCCTGCCGACCGCTATTTCTCCAGCCTGCGGGTCTATTTCTATGTTTGTAACTGAAATCATCAAAGGCCCGTTTGGATCGCATGCTATCAGTGATTTGCCAACATCGCTGTCCAATTCTCCGTGCCATACTATCGGTATCCTATATTTTTGCGCCTCTACCGGATTGGGAAGGTGTTCTATGACCATGTCAAGCAGTACCTTGTGGACCGGCGTTTTCTTTGAAAGCTCTTTTATCTTCTCTTTATCATTGGAGGTGTAAGTTTCGTACACGTCCTTGAATGACAAACCAGTGTCCTTCATCCTCTTGAAAGACAGTGCCCAGTTGTCTCTGGAAGCGCCGAATGCAACCGTATTGTCCTGCACGGCAACCTGCCACTTTCCCTTAACGTCATCGGGTGCCAAATCGTTTATAAATGAATTGATCTGCGTTATAAGTTTAACTAAATGCTTCTGCATGTCTTCAGGAGAAAAACGCATTTCAGTTATGAGTCTGTCAATCTTATTAATATATAGTATAGGTTTAACCTTGTCTCTCAATGCCTGCTTTAATACCATCTCAGTCTGCGGCATCACTCCTTCAACCGAATCCATTACTACTATGGCACCGTCTATCGCCCTTATTGCCCTTGTGACATGCCCTCCAAAGTCTACGTGCCCCGGCGTATCTATAAGGTTGATAAGGTACTCGTCGTTTTCGCTTCTTTCGTAAACCATGTTTACGTTTGATGATTTAACAGTCATCTGCCTTTCCTGCTCTATTTTTTCGGAATCAAGGTAAAGCTGTTTGCCGGCCTTTTCCTCAGAAAGCATTCCACAACCGGCAAGCAGGGTATCACAGGTTGTTGTTTTACCGTGGTCTACGTGGGCTATAACCCCTATGTTTCTGATGCGGTCCTGCTGGTTCATCAGCCTCATCACTTTCTCAGTCAAAGATTCTTTTTCAGGCATTTAAATCCACCTTTGGTTTTATCGTTATTTTTAAGTTTTGTAATTTATACTATTTATACTTGCTGTTTTACGCAGCGTCATTAAAGCCTCGGGAAATATCTCTGCTTTACAGACTTTGCAAAGTTTAAGTATTTATTCGGAAGGAACGAAAGGAAATAGCCGATTCCCTCATAAATCAGTTTATTCGCCAGATCTTTTTTATCCTCGTGTACCTTTATGAAAGAGATGTCATATGCGTCGTTAAACACCTTCGAGAAATACCTTTTTGCCCTTGGCATGTGCAAAGTATCGGTGACAATAATTACGTCGGAGAAATCCTTGCAGTAACTTGCATAGTCTTCGTTTAGAAAATTGAAAGTGTTCTGTGCCCTTATTGTGCGGAGTATTTCGAATGAATTGACGGCATTGTCATACGTGTTTACAGAATTGTTTTCGTACAAAAAATCCCGGCCTTCAAGCAGTTTAATCGTATTCTCGTCAGAATGTATGTTTTGTCCGGCTATGAGCAGGAAGGAATCATTGTTCTCTTCGTATATCTCTATCGCCTTTTCCAGCCTTTTTCTGAACCTTTCGTCATTTCCACCAAGGACGATTATTGCACTGCCTTTCTCCTTGTCCGTCGTTTTAAGTAAATCTTCCAAAGGCTGCATTTATTAGCTAAATTAGGATAATATATAAACTTTTAAAGAAAAAAATAAAAACTAAAAAATAAAAAACTTTTTATAAAAAAGGATCAGAAGAATTAAACCGTTTGAACGGTTGAATTGGCGGTAATAATTAGTCTATTAAAGAGATCTTACCTCTTCTTTTTTCCTTTTTTAGCTGCTTTTTTCTTTGTTGCCATGCTTATAAAATTCACTCATCATATAAATAATTTTTTGAATTTTTGCAATCTGTTTAATACACCAATATCTGATATCCTTGATTTGCAAATCCGTCGATATCCATAAAATAGCAATGTTTTCAAACCTATTTTAAGCATAAACATATATTTAATGTTACAGATTAACTTTCTATAGAACAGGCAGAGATAGCGAAGCTCGGTCAAACGTGCTGGCTTCAGGGGCCAGTGGCTTAGGCCTTCGGGGGTTCAAATCCCCCTCTCTGCATTTTTTGCAAAAAGGGTAAGCTTTTAAATGGTTAATTCATCTTAATTATATGGTTTGGGACGTAAGCAAGAAAGCAAGCAAGGTTTGGATTCTTTTGGGATTCATAGGCATAGGCCAGTTGGTTGCTTTGATTTACTCATTAGTCAGCAAGAATGACAAGGACAGAGTCTTCGGCGTTCTTTTTATATTAGGATGGCTGGGAGATTTGATAATTTACTTCATAGAAAAGGACAAGGATAAATACATAGCAAGCATGGCTCTGTATCTTTTGATAGGGGAAGTGATTCTTATTATCCCCGTGATATTGCTCTTTGGATTAGGCGCTTTTGCTCCTAGAGTAGTATAAATGATAACATCTGGTAGCAGGATTAGTCCATTGGCCGGGAATGCAGTAGTCATCTAAAAATTATTTGATTTTTATTCTACTTTAATAAATCTTCTCTACTCTAATTCCAGAAACAATAGTTGATGCAGACAGCAATACCAAAGATATTGGAAGAAGATAAACGAAACGATTCATTACCAGAAATGACAGATCTACTAAAATAATCGCAGCTATAGCAAGATAATTGGCGTTTTTGTATTTTGTCAACGAACTAATCCCATTTACCATATAAAGCTCCAAAGCAGAATATCCGGTCCATATAAATGCAATCAGAAGGAGATAAACATTAAAGGCGTAGTGGCTTAATGGATACACAATAATTTGGCTGTTTCCAAAGTAAATGAAGACTGCTATCAACGCTATCCCAAGAACCCATATTATTATGTTTGAGTACCTGAAAAGCGTTTTCTTGTCGTTTTTCCATGCCTTTCTCCAGAAATTGTTTCTAAGGTAAAGACCTGCAAGATACAGGACAATTATAAACGAGAAGGGAAAGAAGGAGAGTTTGTAATCCGATATGAATTCAATAGAAAGCAAAGCTAAGGAAATGGTAGTGAGGGCAGAAATAAAGAAACCCGCCTGTCTGGTCAAAACTTCAGCTTCCATTCGGATTCTGGTATGTAACGTTGCCTATAAGCTTCAGAACTGCACCCTGAAAGGAATAAGGGTCTTTTATGCCGCGGAGAACGATGTTAGGTCTGCCCTGTTCTTCCGGTCTTATAACAACCTTTCCTAGTTTAAGTATTCTGTCTAAAATGCTTATGTCAACCGAAACATCACTTATCTTCGAAGGCAATATTATGTTTGTGTCCTTTGCTATTACACCTTTTTGTATTATCACTCTGGAATTTGTTATCATATATTCTATAAAGTAGACCTGCAGCTCAGAAATTAGTATATATATTATACCTATAATCTCCAAAACCGTTGAAATAATTGGGAGCGGGCCAATAACAGGCATGTTCTTTATTCCAACATAGGAAAGAGCGGCAGAAAAGGACAGATCATAAGAAGGTTCAAATATAGACAAGGCTGCAAATATTACGATAGAAAGGACTATAAGCCACACGCCCCTCCAAAACTCTTTCTGTCCGAGTATCGACGGCTTTTCCGATCTTATTACCTTCTCGTTGGCTAGCATGAACTGCTTCATCATAATATTATTAAATGGAACGGTAATATATAACTTAATTTGAATAATTATATGAAAGTAGGAGCTTTGTTCACAGGGGGGAAGGATTCGACTTATTCCGCATTTTTGGCAGGAAAAGAGAATGAGGTAGTTTGTCTGATGAACATGTACTCGGAAAACAAAGATTCATACATGTTTCATACCGTTGGGGATAAACTTCTTGAAATGCAGGCCGGTGCCCTTTCAATACCTTTGGAAAGACACAAGACGGAGGGAGTAAAAGAGGAGGAGCTTTTGGATTTAAGGGATTTTATATCGGATATAAAGGAAAGATACGGCATAGAAGGAATAGTTAGCGGGGCGCTTGCAAGTGAATACCAGTACAATAGGATAAATGCAATACTTGAAGGTTTAAAGCTGGCTTCTATAACCCCGCTGTGGCATATTGATATTGAAAAATATCTCAATGATTTAATAAAAAATGGTTTTCATGCAATGATAGTGTCTGTTTCCGCAGATGGACTGGATGAAAGCTGGCTTGGTAAGGAGATAGACAGTGAAAACCTTGCAAAGCTGATAAATTTAAGCAGAAAATACAGGTTTAACTTGGGATTTGAAGGCGGAGAAGCAGAGACTGCAGTTCTGGACGGGCCAAATTTTAAATATAGAATAAAGATAGAAAAAAGCAGCATAGTAAGAGACAAAGGAAAGGCTTACCTGAACATTGAAAAAGCCGTAAAGGTTGAGAAGGAAAGTTGAATGTTTTATTCGGTTTTGCTTGTTGTTTTATAACTATAAATACTTAACAAATCATATATTATCTATGTACAAAAAACAAATGATGTCCCATATCGAACAAAAGGTATACTTTAACTTAACACCTGGTAAAATCTATGACATCCAATTTATCAAACAAGTTGCTGGTGTAAATGTAGAAACCCTACTAGTTATGTTGTCAAAATTAGCCAAAAAAGGATGGATAACTCGGTTAAAAAGAGGAGTGTATCTTGTAAATTATCCTGATAAACGCGTATCAGAGGATATTTTTATTGTTGCTCAGGACATTTTTAACGGTTATATCGGGTTTTCCTCAGCATTGTATTTGTATGGTGCAGTGGATGAATTTCCATCTGTAATTTATGTCTGCACAGCTAAAAAAAGCATCAGCATAACTGTAAATAACATTAGATTAAGGGCGGTTTCGCTCGGTAAAAGAGCTACTGGGATGATAACGTATAAAGATTATTTCGTATCTTCGAAGGCAAAAACTTTATACGACTGCTTTTATAGACCGGAATTAAGCGGCGGATACTCTACTATACTAAGTGCAGTATCAAGATTGCAGTTAACCGCTTCTGATTGGAAGGAGTTTATTTTTTATGTTGAGAAATTCGGTAATCCAAGCTTTTCAAGGAAGATTGGGTTTTTGCTTGATTTGCTTTCCAAAAAAACGAAAATTTTAATTCCAGATTCCGTGTTTAGTAAGCTAAATACCGGAAGCCAGATTACAAAACTAGGCTCTGGCAAAGCAGGTAAGTTTATTAAAAAATGGAAATTGGTAAATTATATTGGTAATGGTGATCTTTTTGGAAGGTTATTCTATGGATAATAATATATACAGAGACATTGCTTCTGAGCGAGGATTGCCGTTAAATTTTGTTGTAAAGGATTACTATCTAATGCGGCTTTTGCAGTACGTTTCTATGTATGGCAATGAAATGTTTATATTGACTGGAGGAACGGCAATAAACAAGGTCTATCTCGGAGAAAAAGCCAGATTTTCGGAAGACGCAGACTTTGAAATGACGGGCAAAAAAGATATACATTCAATTATAACCCAAATCGACGTTATACGTGCTAACTCAAACGAATTTTTTAAAACGGAAAGAAGGCTTCTGAAGATCTATGGGCAGGTTGACTTCTTCTATGAAACCTCAAATAAATTTTTGGACAAGGTCCGTTTGGATGTTGCTTTTAACGAATTCGGAGAAAAATCTTCATTTCAAAAGGTAAATGAGATAACTTCTCCGTTCAGTCAGGAAAGAGTACATAATCTTTATGTTTACAAATTGGAGGAATTGCTTGCGAGAAAGCTTTACGCAATGTATAACAGAACCGAAGGCAAAGACCTATACGATTTTTTTTACGGCATTCAAATAGCTGATAATAGTAAGCTTTACAATGCAATTGAAAGATTTTTTAAAAGAAAATCGTTAGTAATCGAAAAAACCCTGCCCGCCATAATCGACAAGCTTAGAAGCACAAAAGAAGATTACATCGCAGCGAAAGTTAACAATTACATACCGTTTCAATTCAGGCCGAAAAGCTGGAAAATTCTGTCTAATTCTATAGCCGATTTTATAAGCAGGTTGACAAAGTGAGCGAAAAACAAAAGTTCTGCTTTTGGAAAATATCACATTGTTTTTTCAATTATATTTTTTATTTTTTTCTCCAATTCTACAGATTCATTTTCACTGTTTTCAAGCTTAAAATCCGATAGTTTTTCCGTTTCCTTTAGGTTGAATATCTTTCTTTCGTTCCTATCTCCTTTCAGGAATTCTTTGTAAGATGCAGGAGCGTCAATCCTTTTCCTGTCCATGGTTCTTTTGAATCTTATCTTTACCGGCGCATAAACGAATATGTTGTAGAACCTTATATCTTTCTGCCGTTTAAAGAAACGAATGTCGTTTGGAAAGCGTATACCCGCTATTGCAATCCTGTCCTTTTTGATGCTTTTTATCCTTTTCAGGCACAGTTCCATCACGTAGTCCTTTCCATACCTTTTCCGAAGTATATCCTGCAGTTTCTGCTGCTCTTCCCTCGAAATCTTGCCTTTCTTCATCCTGGAAAGCTTTTCCCTTATTATGTCACCCGGGGAAATCTTGTAAAAGCCGTATTTCTTGGTCAGAATGTCAGCTATGTAATCCTTTCCACCTCCAGGCAGAGAAGACAAACCAATAATCAAAACGTCTTTTTTCACTGCTTATAATGGAAGTTTTACAATAAAAATGTTTAATGGATTCTGGGAAAAAGTACTTATTGGTTCTTCATTCATATAATAATAGATGGAAGGTCTTCCCAAAGCTGACAGCACGCTGGAGATATTTCTTTCACAGAGTCAGTTCAAGAAACAGGTGGATTCTCTCGGGTACAACGTTTTCTCTTTTTTGTCAGACATGTACGAGGAGGGCAAGTTCGACGAAAAAACAAGGAAGATGTTTCCAGTAGAGAAAAAACAGGAATTCGATGAAATAGCGGAAGAGCTGTCAGAAAAGAACGGAATTTATCGAAGAACAATGTACAAATATCTTTCCGATTCCAAGGATTACCGGCCAAAGGCGATTTTTGGAGAAGAGTATGAAAGGATAATGGGGCTGAAAAACAAATTACTTGAAAAATTCGGAAAGAGCGGATACGATTCTCTTTACAGCAACTTCATGAACGCGCAGTTTAAAGATTCGCTCATGGAAGCGGAAGGCGATGATTTTTTCTATATAGGCCGGAGGAGGTTCATGCCCAAGGAAAAAGACGAGGAGCTTATATGGATATTTGGAAAGGTCGTAGAACTGCTCTATGAGGTGAATAACCGTTGAAAATGGAAGAGCCGTTAAACATGGAAAAGCTAGAGGAATTGCTGTCCAACTCGCAGATAAAAACGCAGTTTTTCGGCCTTGGTTACGGGATTTTTAACGTGTATCTAAGGGCGTATAAAAATTACGGGAATTTTTACGATCCTTTAGATCCTACCGGAAAAAGGTACGGCGATTTTAGGGAAGCAGACGACGACATAAGGTACATAAACGGGAAAAACGGAGGAAGGGCACTGCTTAGGTACTGGTTTGACATGAACAGGGATTACGTTGACAAAAGGCTTTTTGGAAACCACTACAAAAAGGTAAAACACCTTGAGAGCATGCTTATCGACAACAGGCTATTGCAGGATTTTGTGTACAACGAATTGGTCGTGGAGTTCCTTGCTAATGTCAATTCCGACGGCATTTCAGTCAAATACGATTTCGGCGGCTCGACAGATGGAAAATCAAGGCTGCTTTCCTCCTATGTGGAAGCATTGGAATCCGTTTATCGCCTGTACATTCAGAAAGCGTTGAATTGAGCTATTTCAGCCGCAGGGCATCAAGTACGTGCGGTGCGTGTGTTTCTATCCTGAATCTCTTTCTCATGTAGCTGGACAGCTCTAATATCTTCCCCTCTTCGCCATGCCCTATTACTATCTTTCTCGGCTTAGGCCTGATGTCGTTCACAAACCTTTCCAGTTGTCTCCTGTCAGAATGTCCGGAAAAACCCTCTATTGAGTATACAAGAGAGCTTACGGAAAAATGCCTAAGCTTTCCATTCAATTCAATGTCCACTTCCCTGCCGCCGTTCTGGATGGTTCTTCCAAGGGTTCCGACCCCCTGGTATGAAACAAGGACGATTGCGTTCTTCGGGTCTTCGCACAGGTTTGCAAAATAGCTTACGGACGGACCGCCGTTTAACATTCCAGATGTTGCAAGTATGATGGCGGGTCCTCCCGACAAAACCTGCTGTCTTTCCTCTTCGCTTACGGTGTGTTTGAATATCGGGGAAAGGAAAGGATTGTTGTTGTGCGCTATTATCCTGTTCCTAGTTTCGCTGTTCATAAACTCAGGATAAACCGTGTAAATCGCAGTCACGTCCCACAGCATGCCGTCTACAACTACCGGCGCTTCCGGCAGAAGGCCGTAGCGCTGCCATTCTTCTATAAGTAACATAAGCTCCTGCGCCCTCCCTACTCCCAGTACTGGTACCAGAACCTTTCCGTTGTTTGCTACGGTTTTGCTTATTATATCGAGGAAGAACTGCTCCGTTTCCGTTCTTGAAGGCTGCGTGTCGGAATCTCCGCCGTAGGTACTTTCCATTATAAGCGTTTCAACCCTTTCGAACTGCGTCTCTGCCCTGTTCAATGTCTTTGAATTGTCGTATTTGAAATCCCCCGTGTAAAGGACGTTGTAGAAGCCATTTCCAACATTAAGGTGTATCATCGCCGATCCCAATATGTGCCCGGCGTTGTGCAGCGTTATCCTTATGTCAGGCGTTATGTCCGTGACTTCGTGGAAAGGTAGCGTTATCGAATGCTTCAGCATTTCCTTTACGTCGTCTACATCAAAGAGCAGCTTCCCGTTCGTCTTGCTTGCCAGGTTTATGTAATCCAAGTGAAGCAGTGTCATCACGTCTCTCGTCGGAGCCGTCGAATAAACGGGGCCTTTGTAGCCATATTTGTAAAGCGCAGGAAGAAAACCGCAGTGATCCAGGTGACTGTGCGTTATTACGACCGCTGCCAGTTTTGAAATGTCGAATTCCGGCGCGTCCACCCGTGGAACAGGTTCCTTTGGATTGCTCACGTCAACGCCGGCATCCAGGAGTATGGAGCTGATAGGGGTCTGCACAAGCACTGCAGACCTTCCAACGTGTCGGAATGCCCCCAGTGCGCTTATCCTTACCCAATATTTGTCATCAACTTCGAATTTAGAATTGTATATGTTTTCCCCTATTTCATTTAGCATCTTTCTCCTGAATTTTGAATTGTCGTAAAGCATTTCCCTTATGGCCTTTACTATGTCGGATTTTATAAGAGGGGAGCGCGCAAGTATGACCGACCAGCCCGTCTCTTCCTTTATCTTGTTTATCCCCGCCTTTCTGTCTCCAGACAAAATTTCAGGCCTCTCTGCCTCTATCGTTACAATGCTCCTTGGCTCATCAAACCAGAAATCCGTTATGTGCGCCTCATCAAAATCCATCCTTCTTATCTTTTCTTCGGCCTCTTTTTCCTTTAAAAGAAGGGAAGGGTCAAGCCTGACTTCCACCCTTTTCTTTTCCTTGTTGACAAGGTTCCTTATTATCTCCGTGTTATCAAGAAAGAAATTCCTGTTCTTGGTGTATATCACTATGTTGGAAACCTCAAAGTTTATGTCCTCTATAAGAGACTTATCCGCTATAAACTCCATTATTTCTTTTTTTATGTCCATATTAACCATAAGTTATTTACCTCAAGCTAAAATTCCAGTATGACTTATTATCCTGCATAAGATAAATTACAAGCGATTCATCGTCACTTGCTTACTGTTTTCTGTATCTCTTCGTCTGAAAGTTTCTTGTAGCCTTTCTTGTTTATTACTGCTATGTCTATACCCTCTCCAGTGTAAACGTCTCTCCTTATCGAAGAGGATATTGCCTTGTATGCCAGTTTGACAGCTTCTTCCTCGCTCATGTTGTCCTTGTAATCTCCTTCCAGTACTCCCAGTGCGAATATCCCTCCGCTGCCTGTGACTGTGAATTTATCCTTACCCTGTCCGCCTGCTTCGTCTATCGAGAAAAGCTTAGGCTCGTTGTCATATCCTCCGATTATAAACTCGCCGTAAATCAAGTTCAAAGAAAGTCTTTTATTGAAAAGTATTGCGCTCAGCAGGCTGACCGCCCCATCGGTGTCAAGCTTAGAGCCGGATCTTATCTCGTATAAAGTAAGCTCAGAACGCATAAGTCTTACCATTGCCTGAAGGTCTGCTACCATGCCTGCAGTGGTTATCCCTATCTTGTCGCTTATCGCCATCACCTTTTCCGCGTTTTTGTTTGCAACTATATGGTCTGCAGTCGCTCTTCTATCGGCAGCTAACACTACTCCGTCTTTGTACACTAATCCCAATGTCGTGGTCCCTGTTTTTACTATGCTCATATAAGAATCTTAGTATTTTATTTACATTTCCTAATGATTTTGTTAGTATTTAAACTTTTCTTGGCAACGTTATTTTTATATATAAGTATTAAGCTTAGAATAACTGATATACATATATGAAAGCGAGAACATCTTTTACCATAGATGCAGACGTCGTTGCAAAACTTGATTCCTTAGTAGACAACATCTACTACAGGTCAAAGAGCGAAGCAGTCGAAGACATACTCAGAAAGTATTTCGAAAAGCAGAACACCGCAATAGTATTGTGCGGCGGAGAGTTTACAGTCAACGGAACGGATTATTACAGGCCTTTAGTCAAGATAGGAGAGTCTACGGTCATAGAAAGAATCGTTTCAAAACTAAGAGTGAACAATTTCAGGAGCATAATGATATCCGGTAAGACGGAGCTTCTAAAGCAGATATTTTCAATACTGAAAAACGGAGAAGGCTATGGGGTAGACATAAAGTACGTGGACGACAATAACTTGAAGGGAAGTGCCAAGGCGCTTGAAAGAGTGAAGCAGTACGTAGGGACTACCACGCTGTTCGTAACGGGAGATTCTATATTTGACATAGACCTTAGGGACATGCTTAAATTCCACATTGCGCACAACAGTCCCGCTTCGATGGCAATATACATGCCGACGGATATTTCCTTTCCAACAAAAGACCGCGTAACTCTAAAAGGCAGCAAGATATTAACCTACGAAAAGCTGCCAGAGCCGGTAAATTCGAAGTTGATACCAACCTCAATATTTCTTTTGGATCAGGACGTTTTCAAGTACATTCCTCCTGGCGATTTGGAATGGAATATAAAAACGGATCTGCTGCCGATGCTTGCGAAAGACGGCCTGCTTTTTGGCTACATATACAACGGCGGATGGCTGAGCATAAAAACGAAAGAAGACATTGAAACTGCAAAGAAGCTTCTTGAAAAATAGAAAAAGCAAAAATTCTAGCCCTGTAAAATAGTCGATAGAAATGCTTAAATCCCAAGTTTACTTAGATTTTCTATGGAGTTCAAGGATGTAGACGAGCCGGTTGAGAAGATAACCAGAGAGGGCTCAAGGAATTTTATAAAGATAGGACTGACAAAAGGAACAGAAGGTGAAAAAGAAATCACGTTCATAAGCATAAAGAAAGGATACACAACAGAGAAGGACGGGAAGGAAGAGGAAAGAATAAAGACCAGCTTAACGGTCAACTTCGACGAGCTCCCTTTGCTTATAGAGGCTCTGCAGAATTTCAAGAACAAACTGGAATCCGGCAGCTTTTCCTAATCATAGGTTGAGATAGCTTATTAGCTTTATTTCGGGATAGCACTTTATCTTTTCGTCAACAAGATTCACTTTTTCTACGTCTTCCTCTCTTTCTTTGTTAAGCGATGACTTCGATTCTGGGTCAAACCTGCCCGGATGAACTATTATTTCATAGCTTTTTCCTTCTTCCATCCTGTCAATGTAATCATAAATCTCCGCTATACTGTGATTTGTCGCGAAGAATGCCTTTTCACTGGTATGTTTTCCGATCTTGTTAATGCCGAGATTTCTTACGGCTATTCCCTTTTCATTCCCAAAGTTTATTATCTCCGCGGCAGGCTTCTCCATCAGCCTGTATTTTGGCATGTGTATGTCGAAATGTGACGGTGGAAAACCGAAAACCTTCAGAAATAGCGAATACTGCTCTTCTATCTGTCTTTTCACGTTTCCGTTTTCGTCCATCTCAAAATGTATTCCTATGCTTATGTCATTTTTTCTAAGGCTTTTCAGCTCTTCAATCTGGCTATTCTGCTTGTAGTCAATGCGGTTGACCATAACCGTGGTAGATTTCAATTTCCCTTCCTTTAAAAGTTTTATTGTCTCAGCGTTGAATATCCTGGAATACCCGAAATCGTCGGCGTTTATTATCAATTTTATCATTTAAACTGTACGTTTTATTCGTTTTTATAAATTAAAGAATGGTTTTTTCCTATAAACTTTATAAATGAGTAGTTTATTATTAAATAAATGAATCCAAGGCTTTTCATCGTTTCATTGTTGCTGGTTTCTTTTTTATTGCTATCAGCAGTACACGCACAGGGCGTACAGAACGTTATAGGTTCTACGAGCCTGTACATCTTCGGCGTGACTAACTCATCGAACGGCACGTTGGTAGGAGTGCCGGCGCTTCTTAATCTTACGGTAACGAATGGAACCGGAAAAGTGTTCTTGGGATCAACGCCGCTTACGCAGACAGATACGCAGGCGCAGGCCGTTTTATCCGCAGATCTTGCATGTCAGCTGCTCAACCTGAACTGCGACAGCTACAATTTCTATTATTACATTACTTCCTCTTCGGTTGAAGTCGGCGGACCGAGTGCCGGCTCCGCTTTTACAATGGCTGCAATGTCCATACTTTCGGGCAAGCCGCTTAATCCTAACGTCGCAATGACCGGCACCGCGAATCCTGACGGCAGCGTGGGCATAGTCGGAGACGTTTCCCAGAAATCGGAAGCTGCCGCGAATCAGCACATAAAAACATTCCTTTATCCGTCTACCAACAGCATTTCTTCGTCCGCGCTTTCGTACGATGAAGCACATGGAGAGATTCCCGTGGCGGTAAGCTCCGAATATCAGGCTTTTCAGTATTTTACGGGCTATAATCTGACACCTTCCATAGATTACAACATACAAACCCCGATTTACCTTGCGCTGATGAAACAGACTTATCTGCAGTTCGATTCCTATCAAAGCGGCATATATTCATCGCTTCCGAACGCAAACAGCACTAACTCTTCCATACAGCTGCTTATAACCGAGGCCGTTTCCGATATATCGACACAGAAAGCAGAGGCGGCAAACGGCAGTTACTACGTTGCTGCCAGTAGCATGATAACCTCAGCTTCAGATCTATTGCAGGCAAAATTGCTTGAAACCCTCCCGACTTCAAATCAAAATGCGTTCGTGAGCAATCTTATAGCTGAAGAAAATTCCACCATAAGCGGCATAGAAAACAACATATCTTTAAATTACGTTTCCAATTCTTCTACGCTAATATTGAAGTTTATAGCTTTTGACAGGCTGATGCAGGCAAGGGATTACCTTAATAACTCAGCTGCAAGCCTTTCCTCTGGAAATGTGCAGAATGCGATCTATTACTATTCGCTTGCAGCCGTAAAAGCAGAGACTGCATACTTCTGGGTTTCAATACTTCCAAAAGGGAATGCAGACTTTTCACAATCTCAGTATGAAACGTTGAGCAACTATTACCTTTACAAGGCATCATCCTATAACGATTATGCAAATCTGTTGGGCATTGACCTTCCTTCTGAAATATCGCAGATGCAGTCTTATCTTAGTTCTGCAGAGTCAAGATATTACAGCGGGAATTACGTTTCAGCTATCTTTGCGTCTATAGAGTCCATTAGCTTGGCCCAGATGCTCATAGAAGAGAACAGTCTTGTAAACATTTCAGTGTTGTCGCAGATAAGCAATCAGAGTGCAATGGCAACGCTTAATTCCATAAATTCCGCAGAAGCAAGCGGGATAACTCCTTTCCTTGGGATAAGCTATTACTATTTTGGAAATCAGTTCTACAACTCTTCGAACGTTAGCAATTCCGATTTTTCGGAGTACTTATTGTTCGAAACTGAAGCAAGAGGGTTTACACAGCTCGGAACAATGGTTTCAAATGCCAGCCTCATCCCTTATGCTCCTTCACTGCAGCCCATACCGGTTTCAACGTCAGTATCTTCACTGTTTTATGATGTAGGCTTAATAATACTGGGAATAGCGATAGGGATAGTGCTCGCAGGCATAATTTTTGAGTATAAGCTGTACGCTAAAAAAGGCAAAAACGCAAAGAATGCAGGCAACGCAAAGAAAAAGAACGTGAAAAGAAGCAGAAAGCAATAAATTTAAACTACTAAATTTAGTTCATTAGATGGAAGCGGAAAGAGACGAAGAGCTTTTAAGGATAGCACTGTCAAGGGGGATATTCTTTCATTCTTCAGAAGTATTCAGCGACAACGTAGCAGGCTTCTGGGATTATGGGCCGATAGGCGTAAGGATACTCAATAACCTATTAGAGCAATGGAGACAAACAGTTTATTCAATGAATGGTCTTGAGATTTCTGGCAGCGTTATTCTTCCGAGGATAGTGCTGCAGGCCTCCGGACATGAGGACAATTTCTTTGACATGGAGATAAAGTGCAATAAATGTGGCACTGTCTACAGGGTTGACAAGCTTCTTGAAGAGAAGGACAGCAGCAAAAACTTTGAAGGGTTGACCGAGGAGGAATACCTGAAGTACATAAAGGAATATTCGATAAAGTGCAGCAAGTGCGGGGGAGAACTGGACGGAATTAAAAAATTCGGAACGATGTTTCCCGTCAAAGTGGGCGATGATTTAGAGGCTTACCTCAGGCCTGAGGCATGCCAGTCCATATTCCTAGATTTCAAGCGCGTTTTTGAGGCTTACGGAAAGAAGCTGCCGATGGCAATAGCACAGGTTGGAAAGGCCTTCAGAAACGAGATATCCCCGAGAAACAACCTGTTAAGACAGAGGGAATTCTACCAAAATGACATAGAGATATTCTTCATAGAAGACGATTTCAAGGTGGAGGAAGACTACAAAATAAACGTCTATGACAAGAAGGACAAGGACCTGACTGCAATTGGGATAAAAGACGCGCTTTCAAAGGGCGTTATAAAGAGCAGCGTGACGGCCTACGGAATATCGAAGATACATGGGTTTTTGCTGAACGTTGGATTTAAAAACGAAAACATAAGATACAGAAAACTTTACGAAGACAAGGCATTTTATTCAAAGGAATCTTTTGATGTTGAGATAAGGAAGCAAGACCTATGGGTAGAGCTTATCGCATGCAACAACCGCGGAGAGCATGATCTTTTGTCATACGAAAAATACGGCGCAAAGGGATTGAGGGTAGACGGGAAAATACCGCAGATATTTGAGATCTCCATGGGCACTGACCGCTTGTTTTACCTCCTTCTGTTCTCTTCATTCAGGAAAGACGAGCAGAGAGCGTGGCTTTCGATGAACAGCATAATATCCCCGTTCAAAGCGGCGGTATTTCCTCTTGTATCAAAGGATGATCTGGACGTTAAAGCAAATTCTCTTTTTGAAAGCTCAAAATATAAAAATAATATATTGTACAGCGACAACGGCAGCATAGGAAAAAGATACAGGAGGGCGGAAGAAGTGGGAATAAAAATCGCATTTACGGTGGACTATGACACCATGAAAGACGACACAATAACGGTAAGAGAAAGCGATTCTATGAAGCAGTTCAGGATAGACTCCAATAAAATGGACATGGTGATTTTTGAATCAGCATTGAACGATTTCGAAGGGCTAAGGAAAAAGTACGAATATCACTGATATCTCCATTTGCTTATGGTGTTTCCTATGTTGTCTATGAGATGCATCACCGAAAAAGACTCCCGTTCTATTTTCGCAACAGTCCTTCCAGCATAGCCGTTCACGAAGGCGGCCGCAGCCGCAGCTTCTACCAAGTCATTATTCTGGCACACCATGGCAGAGGCTATTCCTGCGAGCGAATCTCCAGTCCCGCCTTTTGTCATGTAAACGGAATTGCTCTTGTTCACTATCGTCTGTTCTCCGTTTGATATTATATCTACATGGCCTTTCAGCAGTACCGTCGTGCCGAATTGCCTGGCCTTTTCATATACTTGCTTTATCCTTTTTTCCACGTCTTTAGAAAGCTCTTCCTTGAATATTATCTGGAATTCGTTCGAATTCGGGGTTATAAGCACGTTTTTCCCAAGGAGATTCACGTCTGCCATTTTAATCGCATCCGCATCGAGTATTATCTTTTTGTTTATTTCCTTTAGTATCCTGTTTACAAGCAGCCCTTGCTCATATCCTGTTTTCATGCCATTGCCTGCTACTATTACGTTATATCTTTCAGATTCCTCCTTTATGGTGCGGAATGCGCCAGAATCCAGCGTTTCTCCCTCCATAGGCAGGGTTATCATTTCCGGCGAAAACCCTGCGCAGACATCCGCTGCCCTTTTAGGCGCGATTATCTTTGTAAGGTCCGCGCCTGCCCTAAGCGCGGAAAGGGCCACTATTGCCGGAGAGCCGGTGTATTCTTCCGATCCCCCGATTATTAGGACTTTCCCGAAATTTCCCTTATGCGACCAGTTGTCTCTCTTTTTATAAATCGTTTTTATGATCTTCTCGTTTACTACCGTGTAAATCATATCTTAAGCGACGAGCTGTGTCCTCCGAAAAGCGATGCATTTGGCGAGATGTATTTTTTTATGTTGTTTATCGCTATGTAAGCTTCTGCCCCGCCGACCGCTATAAGCGCAAATTTAGGTTCATCACTTACGTTTGCTATGTCTCCCGCTGCGTAAACCCCTTCGGTACTTGTCTTGTAATTGTGATCCACCTTTATGTACCTGTTGCTGGTTTCAAGGTTAAGCGATTTAAAGACGGAAGGGTTCACTTTATAGCCTATTGCCACTATTACTGCATCCACTTCAATGGTTCTGCTGGTTTTCGAGGCATTGTCAAACAGCTCCATGCTTTTGACTCCATTTCCATCGCCGTTTATCTTTTTTACGTCAGTGTTCATTATTATCTCAGCTTTAGCGTCTCTTTTCACCGCATCTACGCTTGATTCCGCGGCCTTGAACGTGTTGTTGTGCTGTATTATGTAAGTTTTCTTGCAGACTGGAGAAAGCTGCATCTGATAATCAAAAGCGGAATCCCCTCCCCCTACGATCGCAACGGTCTTGTCTTTGAAGCCGTCTACGGATTTAACTGCGTAGTATACGCCCTTCCTTGAATATTCATCCTCTCCCTCTATTCCTAGCTTATTTGGATGAAAATCCCCTACTCCGCCGCATACAAGTATTGCCTTTGCCGTGTATTTTTTCTGGTCGTTTACCTCAATGGTGAACTTGCCGTTTTCAGGTATTACGTCGGTTACCTTCGAATTGAACTCTATCCTTTGGTTAAATAGCCTGCTTTGCTCGTACATTTTATCAGAAAGATCGATGGCCTTCATCTTAGGAACGGCCTGCACGTCGTAAACTATCTTTTCAGGATATAACTCAAGCATCTGTCCACCGTGGGTGTCCAAGCTTTCAAGCGTTATGCTTTTTATCTCCCTCAATCCGGCGCAGAATGTCGCGAACATTCCCGTCGGTCCAGCTCCTATAATTATTAGGTCTGTGTCTTCCATACCATGCTCAACTGTACTCTCTCCAGGTATAACCACAGTTTACGCACTTATAGAATCTTGTCGGAGGTTCGTCTGAACTCCTTGTCTGTTCCGTCCAGGATATTATCTTTTTCTGGCCGCATTTAGGGCATTCCGTGTCCTTCTCAAATTCCATCTGGGCCATGTTCTCTTCGTCTGACGGGGCTTCTTCCACTTTCTTTTTCTTAAGTTTTTTCATCTTTCCCTTCAGTTCCATGTCTTCTTCTTTCATTTTATAATATAGCAATCCGCAATTCTTAAACTTTGCTTTCCGTACAAACGACTTCACAAAAAAACTAAATTTATAACTTATAACGGGTATATTAATCTATGAAAGCAAGGTATCTCGCAGTGATATTTTTGGTGTTGGTCATGCTTTCCATGTCTCTGGCGCATGCACAGCCTCCTCCTTCCGGTTCTGTATCTTCGGCAGGCAGTTCCCTACTTACAGGGCTAACGTCAGGCAATTCCTCCATATATGCAGGGTTTTTTGCGATAGTGATGTTTGTAATTTTTGCGATAGCATTGGATAGGACGCAGCTTTCAAGCGGTAGAATCGCAATTTCATTCATCTTTGCGCTTATAACGTTCTTTGTGCTCTATACGGACAATGCGCTCCTTCATTTCTTCCTCAATACCTTTATAGTACTTGCATTTATAGCATTGATACTAGGGATGCTTGCACTTGTAAAGTCACCAAGATCTATACGGCTAATTGGAGTAGTGATTGCGTTATTCCTCGTTATAATCCTATTTGAGAACGATTCCGGACTCACGAATTTTGCCAGCTCCACGCTGCATTTTCCAATATTGACCATCCTTCCATATGTTTTTGGAATGGTTGCAGTGGCCGTTTTCATCATATTGCTGCTTAGGGTAATAAAAACGCACAGCAACATCGTATTGAGAGCAGTCCTGCTTTTTATTATTCTTCTACTAATTGCGCTTTTAATACCTGGCTTTGCGGGGTTTCTCTTTAATCCAATAACCTTTGTGTCGCTGATTGCCATAATGCTCCTGGCGATTTTTTTTATCAAAAGGACAGGAAGGGTTGGACCTAAGCTTTCGAAGCGGGACAAATTGGACATAAAACAGCAGAACCTACAGACTAAGGTTTTGGGAAAGATAAATAAGAGAAAGCAGAAGAACCAAAAAATTCTGGACAAATATCAAGCACTGTCCAAAAAGCAAGGATTAAGTCCTAAAGAGCAGGCAAAATTAGGCAAATTTAAGGAAAAACTAACGAAAAGCGCGTGGGAAAACGTTTCAAATAGGGTAGATCTCACAAAGAACCAGTATTCAAGCAGCCAACTTTCAAATAACCCTGCTTTGCAGAGTCTTACTCAGACTGGTTTTTTGGCAAAAAGAAAAGCCCTGAAAGAACTTAAGCAGAAATCTGTAGAAAGAGCATCTAACACCAAAAGCAACATCTCCGGAGAATTATCACAGCTTGCGAGTGCGGTGAACGCAGGTCAGTATGGAAGTAAAGTTTCGGAAAAGGCCGCAAGGAAAATCTATGACCAGAGGATAACCAAAGAGCTTAGAACAAAGGATGTTTCCAATTTGCTGCATGAAAAGGAAAACATAATGGATCCAAATCTTAACCTGTCAAAATCCACAAGAAAGAAACTTATAAAGCGTATCGACAAAAGTCTCGGCAAGCTTACAAAAAATAAATTCATCCCGAAGTCTGCGGATCAGATGACCCAAAAAAGCCTTGCCAAGGAACAGAAGCAGCAAGCCAGACAGGAGGCGCTTGAAGACAACCGGCTTGCAAACGCCCAGCTGGAAGCAGCGCGTAGGAATGCCGCGGCAGAGCAGCAAAAAAAAGCGGAGCAGGAAAGACTTCAAGAGCAGGCAAAGCTCGCAGAAGCTGCAAGGCAGGAAGCATTAAGGAAGCAAGAAGAGGAGCTTAAAAAACGGGCGGAAAGCACATCGAATGCAGCAGCAGGACAGACCAGTGCGCTTGACAGAAGGATAAAAACTCCTTTGTGGTTTACCCCAAAGTCGCCAGTTGATGAAAAAGGCAAGCTGGACGTGCAGGTTCAGAACGAATTGGAAGTGCACGGCTTGACTCACAGGCGCGAAGATCTCGTCAACTTGATAAACTCCGGAAAACTCTCCGGAAGAGATCTCAAAAACGCTAAAAACGAACTGGATAGGATAGACTACAGGCTGAAAAAATACGGCAGGGAGATACACAGATAAAGAGCAATAGTTATTTATGCCATGTCTTTGTCCTTAAATTATCCTCGTATTTTGTCAAGGGCTCGTGGCGCAATTGGCAACGCGCTCCCATGGCATGGGAGAGACTACGGGTTCAAATCCCGTCGAGTCCACTTAGCTGATGTAAACGAATCCCAGAAATAAAGTAAGCAACTGCAAAATTTAACTGCCTACTCTTTCTATCATTCTTATTTCGGTGGCCCTTGTAGGGTAGATCTTGCTGAGTTTTTTGTGCAGCTGGTTCTGTATTTTTCCAGCGAGAACGTCGAGTATCAATTCCTTTAAGTCCTTCTTTTCTGCTACCCCGTCTATAAATTCGTTGGCTTCGGCCCTTACGAATTTCTTGTATTTGTTCTCGGCCTTGTTTATTATAATTATCGTCTTTACCGCATATTCTTTCTCGTTTATCTTTATCTTTCTTACCACTTCTATCTTTGACGAGTTGTGCCTTAGCATCCTTCCAACCTGTTCCCTCGAAAGTATCAGGGATTCAAGCTGTGCGTTTGCCGTATTTTCCGTTGAGGAAACCAGTCTAAATCCCAGTTTAAAACCGGGTTTTGTCTTTACCTCTGGAAGATTGTTGGCATTCATAAAAAGCATCCTGTTCGCAATGTTTGTCTCATTCCCATAGACATTGCCTATCTCCGCGTTATCAAATTCAACAGCTTTTACTTTATACCAGGAATTGGGCTGATTCATATCTTCACTACCAGTCTTGCCGATTCAAGCGAATATTCATAGTCCTTGGGCAATACCTTGCTCTGTTTGTAGTATTTTATAAGCTTTTTTATCCTGTTTTCCAGGACTACCAAGCTCCTTACCGAATGCTTGTCCTTTTTCTGTTTGTCAACGTGCATGTGCAGTTTTACTGCTTTCCTATAAAGCGCCACCAGGTCCTCAGGCAGCTGCTCTTTTATTTCCCTGCTTTTGAGTATGGTGCTTATGTTCTTCTTTGTAAGCTCCTTTATCGATGGTATGCCGTACTGGTCCCTTAATGCAATCCCTATCTCCGATTTTGTAAGGCCCTTTTGCGATTTGTTTACTATGAGCTGCTCAACCTCTTCCTGTTTATAATTAAGCCAGTGAGGCACGAACCTGTTTTTCACGTTAATAACTTTCATTATATCTCCTCCTTTCTTCTATATCTTTAAGATGAGTATCTATTCCTTTAAATTCTTTTCTAATTTTGGATTTATAAGCGCCAAGGAAAGCAGAATATGCCTCTTTGTATACGTCGTTGTGCTTCGATTTCAGCGCGTTTTTAAACAAAAATATGTCGATTGCAATGTCTTCGTCCTTTGATGAATGGTAACTTAATCCGAAATCTATAAGATATATCCTTTTGCCAGCCTTGATCATGTTTGCAGTCGTAAGATCCCCGTGTATCACGCCAAGATTATGCATTTCCGCTGCCATAATACCGACTTCCTTTGCATCCTCCAACGAAAATGATTCTGCAAGCCTTTTTCCATCTATCTTTTCCATCCAGATCTCTTTTTTGTCTTCAATGTATTTCAACGGCTTCGGAACGTTTAAACTGTTTTCGTATAGAAAACGCATAACGTTAAATTCTGCTTTACTTCGAGTCTTTCTCAGCCTTTCATCTATCTCTTTTATCCTGTATCCTTTTTTTATCCTTCTCTTTATTATTATGCCTTCTTTCTCGTATATTACCGCTTCCGAACCAAATGCAAGTACTTTCATATTTTTATGAATATTCTGTCTCCGTCTTCAAGCCCGTGCGATAGCGCGACTCTCTGCCCCTGGAATTTCGCGCTTTTTCCGAAAATAACCGCGTAAGCGTTCTTTTCCGTCTTCAGATGCAGCTTCTTAACAAGATCATTTACGCTTTCCCCCTTCTCCATGGCAACAGCATCCTTTGAGTTTTCTGTGTATACCCCTATTGCCCCGAAATTTTTCAGCGCCTTCTCAACGTCTATCTTTTCGCTTATTACCTGAAAGCTGCAGTATCTTCCTATCTTCTCCTTTGAGATTATTATCTCGCTCTGTAAAAGCAGGTCTTTATTTTTTTCTGCGTCCCTGACTGAGATTATCTGCACCTGTATATTGTTTACTTTTATTATCCCATAAAGTATGTTGTCTACCCTTGTTAGATTGAACATTTTAAGCACGTTTTCATCGCTGTAGCCAACGAGCGAAACCCTGGGCCATCTTTTCCTTATGGAAGCCGCTTTATGAACTACCGGTTTCCTGCTGGCCTCTTTCTTGAGAAGGGAAAGCCTCCTTTTAAGTGATCCGAATTCCCTGTCCGTTCCCTTGTGTTTCGGCAGTATCACCATCATCCTTTTGAGTATCTTTTCCTTTTCTTCAAGGTCCTTCTCCTTGCTGTACCTTTCCTCTAGTTCATAATACTCCTGCGGTGCATTCATTGGCATAATTATCTGTATTTTATCTCCACCTTATCTGTCCTGAATTTCGGCTTTATGCCCAGGTCCTCTTGTTTGTAGTCTTTCATAAGATAACCAGTATAAGCGATCATTGCTCCGTTGTCTCCAGCAAACTCCATTGGTATTGGTTTAAACTTTGCTTTTCTCTCGCTGCACATCTTTTCTCCCATCTCGTTTAGCCTTTTGTTTGCTGCTACTCCTCCGGTTATTACTAGGCTGTTCTTCAAGCAGTACGACATTGCCCTCTCGCTGGCTTCTATCAGCATTGAAAAGATGGTTTCCTGCAGCGAAAACGATATATCTTCTGTCTTTTCCCTTCCAATTAACTTGGATACGAAAGTTTCTATCCCGGAAAAGCTCACGTCCATGCCTTTTATGCTGTACGGCATTTCAATGTAGTGATTGCTTTTTTTTGCAAGCTCCTCTATTTTCGGGCCTGCCGGAAATGGCATGTTCAATCTTCTGCCTATCTTGTCTATGAGGTTCCCTACCCCTATGTCCTGCGTTTCTCCGAACACGATGTACGTTCTGTTGTAATAAGTGATTATCTGCGTGTTCCCGCCGCTCACGTAAAGCATTACAGGATCCGTTAATCCTGTGTACAGCCTTGCAATTTCAAGATGAGCTATGCAATGGTTTACTCCTACAAGTTTTTTGCCGTATTTCTTTGAAAGAAAAACCGAAAGCTGTGCGCCGACTTTGAGGGCAGGTATTATTCCAGGGCCCTGCGAGAATGCGAATAAATCGATATCTCTAAGTTTTAGACCGCTTTTGTCAAGCGCCCTTTTAAGTATTTCGGGGGCGAATTTAAAGTGATGCATGGCTGCTTCCCGGGGTATTATTCCACCGGAAGCAGGCTTAAGAGTATCTCTTTCGTTTGCTATTATCCTTTCATCGTCTGAAATGCCAACGCCAAAAGTGTGTGCCGTGCTCTCTATTCCTAGTGTATACATTAGTAAAATAAAGAAATTATCGTTTATTTAATTTTTATCCTTTCTTTTAAATTCCGTATAGCCACAGTGCCCACATGTAAACCTGTTGTCATGCTCTGCAAGAAAAGTACCTTCTCCGCACTTTGGGCATGTACGATTAACTCTTGTAATGGAGTTACCTTCTATTTTGTACATCTTCCCGATCTCACTTTTTTTCTGTTTCTTCTTTTCCATTCTTTATACCGTTCTTTTCAAGCACGTATTTTGGCAGTATTTTCCTTGCCATTTCCTCTTTTTTGTAAACATGAGCTATCCCCCTTGCTTCATTTTTTCCGTATATGCTTTTTAGCGTGTAAATGATTAAAAATCCGTTCTTACCCTCTTTTTCTAGCGCCTTTTTGGTTTCGTCTATTTTTGCTGGCTCCCCGCTTTTCAATTTTATCGTAAAGTTAATTATCTCCCTGTCAAAATATCCGTCGTCCATAGCAGAATCTATTTTGAGTTCCATGCTTATTCCGTAGAAATGGCGTATTTGCCGTTTTTTGTAATGTTCATGGTCTTTGCTATTACGGAGCGTTCACTGTCGGAAACTATGACGACTCCTTTCCATTTAATGGAAAGATCATCGCTGCCGCACATCGGGCATTTTCTTTCCTCCGTCAGAAAATTACACACTTTGCATGCTTTTAATGCCATGATTACTTTTTAACAGCCTCCTTTTTCTTTGATCCCAGCTTTCCGAGGCCCGGAGAACGCATTGTCAGCCCTACTTTCATCATTCCTTTTGTGCTTACCGCTATTATGCTTGCTATTACTGTATCGCCGGTTTTTACGCTTGTTTTAGTTCTTCTTCCTGTAAGAGCATTCTTGGAAAAATCAACGAAGTCATCCATCGTTTGTGAGATGTGAACTAATCCGTCTATAGGGCCTATGTTCACTATTGCACCTATCTCGCTGACGTCAACCACCTGGCCTTTTACGGTTTCATGCAGTGTAGGCAGGTAAGCCAGCATTCTGAATATAGTGTCGTAGTATATGGAAGCGTCATTTGGTATTATAATCCCCTCTTCTACGCCGTCAATACCTATTAATCCAATAAGCAAAGCCTTTTCCTCTATAGTTCTTCCGATGTAGTTTTTCTTTATTATCTCTGTAACGGCTTCTTCCGTGTTTTCCTCAAGTCTGCTCGGCTCGACTCTTACCTTATCCCTTAACGTTATAATCTCGTACATACAGTTAATAAATTTTTATATCCTATAAATATATTTATTTATCTCATTAGAAGATACTATGTATTTAAATAAGTTTATTTTTAGCCGTAATAACGAGTTGAAAAATGGAAAACAAATCGATTCTGATTATCGGGGCAGGGGCGCTTGGCTCAGTTTTTCTTGAAAATTCCAGAGGCATGTTCAAAAAGGTAGGGATTTTCGACGGTGACATAGTCTCAAAGAGCAACCTGCTCACACAGCCATTTTACAGCGGATGTGATTTTTCTTCTCCAATTTCAAAGACGTCGTTCGCCGTCGGGAAAATGAGCAGTTTAGACAGCAGTACGGAATATCAGGGATATGAAAGGTATTTTACCGAAAGCGATTTCAGGATAATGAAAGAATACGACATAATAGCCGATTTCACCGACAATGTAAAGAGCAGGTTAACAATAAACGAAGGTTGCATAAGGGAAGGGAAGCCTGCAGTGTTTGCATCGTTAAACGACAAGGAAGGCTTTCTATATTTTTACGAAGGAAACGCTTGCTTCAACTGCCTGTTTAGAAACTCAATAGGGCGTGTAAAGGAGGGCTGCGAATCGATGATTTCAGCTCCGGAGAAAGAGTTCATAACTTTCTTGATGGAAAGCGTGTCAGAATTCGTCTCCGGCGGAATCAAAGGCAGCGAGATAAGGGTGTTTAATCTTGCAAATAAAAAGATTTTAAAAAGCACCGTAAAAAGGGACCCAGAGTGCGAAGCATGTGCAAGGCACACTTCCAACAGTCTAGGAAATGGATTCATACAGATATGCTCATCCGGCATAAAATTTTCGTATGGAAAGGGGATAGACCTCGGCGTTTTAAGCGGCAGGCTTTCCGGCAGCAAATTATACGGAGAATACCTTGTTTACAATAAGGGGAATAAATCGATGCTCGTTTCCCTGGAAGGGGATTTTCTTTTTAGCGGCTATTCAAAGAGCGAAGCGGAAGAGTTAATTCATTCTTTTCTCGCTTAGAACCCTAAAGAGCAGGAAAAGGCTGGAGCCTACTAGGATGGAAGCGATTACAAGTATGTATACGTCGTTGTCTATCTCGTGAGACAGGGTACTTCCCCCTATCTTTACGTTTCCATCGTAAAAGCCATTGCCGGAAAAGCTGGCGTAGTTTAAGGCAACTACTGCTATTATTGCAATGCCCACGGCAGATCCCACGATTGCCAGGGAAAGCAGAGTTTTCCTCCCCGCCTTGAACATCTTATTTTTTTTCATATTCTGGTTAAAGTACAATTATTTATATACTTCCTAGTCATAGTATTAATATGTTAGAAAAGCTTGTCATGTTTGCTTTTAATTCAACGTCGAATGCGAGTACGACGCTGACTTCGCCCGCTCCAGGAGTATCTCTCTTGTTTAGCGGGGTTGAATCATTCCTGTTTCCGTTTCTTCTAGTCTTTGCAATAGTGTACGGCGTGCTGCAGAGGAGCGAAATATTCAAGGGCAAGAGCGACATAGACGCCATAATCGCATTCGTTCTTGGCATAATATTCGCCACTACGAATTATACGCTCAAACTGACGTATCTTATCCTGCCGATAGTCGGAATAGTTGCTATAGTGATATTCATGCTTTTAGTGATAGGATCCATGCTTTACGGCAGCAGCTCCGAACTTTTGAAAAGCAAATCTGGCAGGAAGATAGTCGTAGTAGTAGCCGTCCTTATATCCATAGGATTGATACTATGGGTGCTAATGACCGCCAACCTTGCGTTTGCGGGCGTATCCTCCAAATCGGTGTCATCGGATTTATACAGCTATGCTCCCTATATAATAGTGTTCATTGCCCTTATAATAGGGGCGTACTTTTTATTTAAGTAATTGAATACTTATAAGTAAAGATATTTAAAGAAAGGTATAAATACTAAAAGTATCCATAATTACTCATGGTAATAGCCGCAGCAGGGTCTTTGTATTCACAGATAGACAAGGCGCTCAGCCTTATAACCCCTCCGAACGTTACAAATCCGATAGAGTTCTGGCTGGCTTTTCTGCTTATTCTTGCAATTCTAAGCACCGTCCTTAAAAACGTAAACTATTTTGGAGACAATAAAAACAGGGGAGCAAGAGGATTGATAGCACTTATAATATCATACTTTGCGGTGACCGTTGCGTGGGTAAGCCCGATACTTGTTTACATGTCTTCTACTCTTGCAGTAACGGCGCTTATACTTGTAGCAATGCTTATAGTTGCTAGCCTGCTTAAATTCGACATAACCGGAAACAATTCCAAGTGGCTGTTCGTAGTAGCGATAGGCATACTCTTTTTAGGAGGAGGGATATTTTCAAATGCGCTCGTGCCTTCCAGTTCTGGAGTTGGCAGCGAACTGTCCAACATAACTTCTTCTCTTATCGGCCCTAATCTGGCATACCTTATCTTAGGGATAATAATAATATTTGTTATCGCCTTTACTTTTGGCGGCGGTTCAGGCAAGAACCCTTAAGAGGATATAATGATAACTTTACCGACTTTTGGTCTGTATGATTTAGCCGTGTTTGTACTGATATTCGCGCTTGTCTACGGCCTGCTTGCCCGTTCCAAATTTTTTTCCAGTCCCGACATACCTGCGCTCATAGCGGTGGCCGTCGGCCTGGTCGCTTTGACATCCTCTTTCTTCGTTAGCTTTTTGGTGTCTTTTTTGCCGTACGTTCTGGCTACGATGTTTTTCATCTTTGTCGTCATATTCCTGCTTTCTACCGCTCTTGTTTCGCAAACATCAATAACTGATTACTTGAAGAAAAGTTCATTGGTCCCCGCTATGGTAATTTTTATAATGTTTATTTTCGGATTGATAGCGTTTGGCGCAGCATCAAGCAGTTATCCCACTGCGTTAAACGGGGCAAATTCGACTTCCACAATCGGCAGCACAGTTGTTTCTTCGTCCTCTTTTCCGGGCGATCTTAATTCTACGTATATTCTATCGATACTGACAAGCCCCTCATTTCTTACGACGATACTTACGCTGTTGGCCATGACCATAGCGGTATTTGCTCTTACGAGACAGGTCCCCGGGAAAAAATAGTTCACAGTATCTTGTAATAGTTTGCAAAGTCGCTGTTGAAAATGTGGAGCGAATCCGCAGTGAATGAGAATTCTGCAGACTGAAATTCCTTTTCGTTTATTCTGTCAATGACTTTCTTTACCCTGCAGAGGGTCACATGCGGCGTAAAGTCTTCTTTTGGTTTCATGTCAAAAAAAGAATACAGCTTTTCCAACTGCGGTTTAACATTTCCGTATACATTTGCGTATATCACCTTTGGTTCGCGCAGCGATGGAAAAGCGCCTATTCCTCCAATTTTCAATTCCACGGAAAATCTCAGATTGTTTATAAAGTCTAAAAGATCCTGTTTTATTTCCACGTTCCCGAGGAAAAGAAGAGTAATATGCAGTTTTTCTGCATCTACAAAATTTCCCACTACCTGTCGTTTAAGCGGAGGATAAAAGAATGAAGCAATGTCTTTTTTAGTTTTTTCAGGGATCTCTAATGCTATGAAGTAACGGTTCATTTTACGGTTTCTATTGAATCTATCTGTCCATCTCCGTCTATGTCGTATCCTCTTACCATCAGGCTCCATGGGACTTCATTATTGTAACCTTTGAAAGTTATGTTTGAAAATCTTGTTGCAGCAAGCATTGCCGACAAAGTACCTATATTCCTCACTCCTCCTATCAGTATTATGTCCTTTTCCTTGTCAAACGGGTTTTTTATCTTTTCTATAGTACCTTCGTAATCCCTTATGTGTATCCCGTTTCTGTCTTTTAATCCCCATCCTTCTTCTTTTATGAATTTTATCGGAAGGAAATTGTTTATGTCCCTAGTGACCAAGTTTGTCACCGGCCCGCCTATCACTATAAGGTTTTTCTTGAAAAGGTTCTTTGATATTACGTCAGTGTCGAGTATCACGGGCATAGAAGCAGGAAGGTCGATGAACTGGCCGAGAAACATGCCAAGATAAGCGGTATAATGCGAATCCTTTGCCACGGCTTTGTATTCTCCATGTGGATCAGATGCGCCGACGCAGATGTATCCGTCGAACTTCCCGTTGTTTATGAATTTGCCGAAAAAGTTAAGTGCGTATTGGTTTTCCTTTGACTTCATCTTCGGGTCAAATTTTATCTTGTTGTCGTTGATTTCGTACGAAAAAGAATTGTAGGAAGCTTTAAGTAATTCCCCGTTTTTCTGCGGAGTAACGCTTATCAACCCTGCTTTATCAAGCTTTCCAACGTAGAAAGCGACCGTTTTTTTGTCGAGTTTCAATTCTCTTGCAAGAACGGCGGCATTATACGGCTTTTTGGACAGTTTTTTCATTATCGCAACAGCTTTTTCATCGGCTATTGATTTGACGTCTGCTATGTTTTCAATTATCTTCGTGTCATTTACGAAGTATCCTTCCACGTCATTTTTAAGAATGTAGCTTTTCATAAGTAATCTTGGATTTCACTCACACTTTATAACTACATCGGTTTAAGTATTTAACTCTTTTTCGATTTCGCCGTTTTATGCTTTTATTTGACCCGCGCAGCGAGCTTTAGACTAAAAAAGCTTTAAATATAAGTTTCCTTCTTACAAAAGCTTAGACTAATTTTATGTGCGGTATTATAGGTTACAATGGAAGCGAGAATTCTATACCCCTTGTTTTGGAGGGTATAAAGAACTTAGAGTACAGAGGTTATGATAGTTTTGGATGCGCTTTTCAGGGAAAGAACAATAACATAGAGATAAGAAAGGACACAGGAAGAATCAATAGAATAATAGACAATTACGGCATAGACAGCGAAAGTTCGAATAAAAGCATAGCGCACACAAGATGGGCAACGCACGGGGGCGTTACGAAGGCAAATTCACATCCTCTGCTTGATTGCACGGGAAAAATAGCAGTTGTACACAATGGCATAATAGAGAATTTTCAGGAGCTAAAGGACAGTTTGCCGAATCATTCCTTTTCTTCGGAAACGGATACGGAAGTACTTCCGCATCTGATAGAAGAAGAGATTAAAAACGGGAAGAGTTTCGAAGACGCGGTTATTTCGACGGCCGGAAAGATAAAGGGCTTTTCTTCGTTCGTCGTAATGAACTCTTTAACTGATAACATGATTGCAGTAAAAAACGGCTCTCCCTTGGTTTTAGGCGTGAAGGAAAACGGAGTGTTTGTCGCAAGCGACGTACCTTCCTTTCTGAAGCACACAAACAAAGTCGTATATCTATTTGACGGAGACGTTATCTCTGTAAACAAAACAGGGTTCAAAGTGCTTAAATCAAATAACATGGGAAAGCATAAAGTAAGAGAGGTCAGCTTTTCAGCTTCGGACGTTGACAAGGGAACTTACAGGCATTTCATGATCAAAGAAATAATGGAGCAGCAGAACCTCGTTTCAAAGCTAGTAAACTCCGATCTTTCATACCTTAAGAACGTGGCATCCGCCGTTTCCATGTCAAAAAAGGTATTCATTGTAGGATCAGGGTCGTCATTTCACGTTGCCCTTCTGACTGCAAGCCTGTTCCGCGATCTTGGGAAGGAAAGCATTGCAGTGCAACCGCAGGATCTACTGAATTATTCAAAAACCATAGGCAAAGAGGACATTTTTATGATAATATCACAGAGCGGAGAAACCATGGACATAATAGAATCGCTTCCAATTATAAATGGAAACAAAAAGATAGGTATAATAAACACGGAGGGATCGACGCTTGCAAATTCAGTGGACTATTTCATAAATGTGAATGCTGGACATGAAAAAGGAGTTGCGGCCACGAAGACGTTTACAATGTCGGCCATATTGTCATGTCTTATAGCCATGTTTTCGGCAGGAGAAGAAAAAGAAGCACTAAATGACCTTAATCTTTTGAACATAAATCTTTACAATCTTTTCGTTCCTTCCGTCTATAAGACGATAAAGGAAACTGCATCAATCATAAAAGGGGAGAAAAACCTTTTTTTCCTGGGAAGAGGAAATGATTACATCTCGGCAATGGAAGCTGCGTTGAAGATGAAAGAAATAACATACATACATGCAGAGGCTATAGACGCAGCAACTTTCAAACATGGGCCGCTTGCTTTGATATCCAAAGGAACATATTCCATAGCATTGGTATCCGACAGGTTCAAAGACAGGGAAATAAACAATCTCAAGGAGATAAAAGCCCGGGACGGAAAGATAATAGGCATTGCAAATGAAAAACTTGATGTATTTGACGTTTTTATAAGGTCACAACCTGCAGGGATATTCAGCTTCGTTCCCCAGATAATAACTTCTCAGCTTCTTTCTTACTACGTTTCGCTGTCGAAGCACATAGATCCGGACCATCCAAGAAACCTTGCAAAGGCCGTTACTACCAAATAAGTTAACCTTTTTTACGCATACTTGTTATAATTTGTATGGCAGACGGTTATTTTCTAATAGATGCGGATTACACGGTGATAGAGAACGTTCCAGTGGTAAGGCTCTTCTGCGTCAATGGAAAACTGGAAAGAAGGATATTCTACGATAGAAATTTCAAGCCGTACTGCTATGTGAATGCAGAGAAGTCGGCATTCGATAAGGTTATAGGAGGACTTTCGTTTGTAGATGCAGTCAAGGAAGTGGAAAAATACAGCCTCGGAGAAAAGACAAAAGTCCTTCAGGTTTTCACAAGACTGCCGGAAGACGTACCGAAAATAAAACAACTAAGTTTTCGCACTTACGAAGCAGACATTCCTTTTTACAAGAGGTATCTTCTGGACAAAGGCATAGGTACGTTTAACCAGCTGAGCATAGATTCAGAGGGAGATTACGTTCGTGCGATAAAGGACGAAGGCATTGGAAATTTTCCAATGAAAGCGGCAGCTTTGGACATAGAAACCTTTTCAAAGCGCTCTTTCCCCAATCCAAAGTCAGATCCCATCATAGCGGTCTCCGTCGTAGGCGCTGGATCAAAGGCCTGCATCACTTGGCTTAATGCGGAAGGCAGCGATATCATGAAAGTAAAGGACGAGAAAGAGCTGCTTTTGAGGCTTTCAGAATTCCTTTCTTCCAACAACTTCAACGTCATAATAGGCTACAACTCGGATTCGTTTGACATGCCGTACATAGCAGAGCGGGCAAAGATACTGGGAATCAAATTCACAGTGAACGGCTTTGAACTGAAAATAAAGGGGGAAAGGAAAAAAATAGCGGAGATAAACGGGCTTGCGCACATCGACATACTAAATTTCATAAGAAACATCTATTCCATATACAACCTCAAGACGGAGGTTCTTACGCTTCGAGAAGTGGCTGCGGAAATGACCGGCGAAAGAAAAGGAGAATTCGACTGGGAAAAAGTAAGCGAGGTTTTTAGCGACGGCAAGCTTGCAACCGAACTGTGCAATTACTGTGTACAGGATTCAAACATAACCCTTTTGATTTTTGATTCGCTTTTTCCGTTGATAGCGGAACTTAACAAGCTAGTAGGGCAGACGTTTGCCGATGTTTCTAGGATGACTACCGGTTCAGTAGTGGAGCACCTTATAATGAAGAAGGCCATCCTTAAGAACGAGCTGATACCGAACAAACCGTCGGATTTTCAGGTAAACGACAGGATTAAAAAAATAAACGTCGGGGCGTTTGTTTTTCAGCCTACTGCCGGATTGTATGAGAACATTGCAGTCGTAGACTTCAGGAGCCTTTATCCCAGTATAATAGTGTCCCATAACATATGTCCGTCTACCATACAATCTAATGTTGGAGAAACTACTTTCATGTCCAAAGAGCAGAAAGTAGGTTTGATACCTTCCGTTCTGGAAGAAGTCATAAGACTGAGATTCGAGGCGAAAGACAGGCTTAAACTGGAAAAGGACAACAAACAATTAAACGCAAGGGTTCTCGTTTTAAAGTTGATAGCCAACGGGTTTTATGGTTATCTTGGTTATTACAATTCAAGATGGTACTGTTTCGACTGTGCGGGCGCAACTACTTCTCTCGGAAGAAAATACGTACAGGACGTAATATCCACTGCTAATTCTTATGGTTTTAAAGTATTATACGCGGACACAGATTCCGCTTTTCTGCAGTTCGGCGAGAAAAGGCAGTCCGTAAACGAATTTATACAGGGCATAAATGAGAAACTGCCGAAGCCGATGGAGCTAGAGCTGCAGGGATTTTATGAAAGAGTGATATTCGTAAGCTCGAAAGGAGGGATAGGTGCGAAGAAAAAATATGCCATGTCCGATTTTGATGGTAACCTTATAATAAAGGGTTTTCAGTCGGTTAGAAGGGATTGGGCGGTGATAGCAAAGAATCTGCAGAAAGAAGTACTGAAAAAGATTCTTCTAGAGAACAATGGAGAAGGCGCACTTTCGGTCGTAAAGAATACGATAGAAAAAATAAAGCTGGGGCAGGCAAACCTTGAAGAGCTGGTAATCCTTACTAGGCTAAGGAAAGATCCTGCTTCGTATCATCAGACTAACAGGCACATATCTGCAGCGGAGAAAAGCGGCATGAAATTCTCCAGCGGCGATACCATAAAGTACATAATAGCGAAAGGAAAGAGCAGCGATAGCATTTCGGAGAAAGCGGTGCTTTACGACATCGCAAGGAAAAACAACATAAAATACGACCCAGATTACTATATATACAAACAGGTGCTGCCTTCGGTTCTGCAGATTTTGGAAGTGATAGGATACTCGGAAGAGGACGTGCTGGGCAAGAAGAATAATTCGCTTGAAGGCTTTTTATAAAGGATAATACTATTAATATTATGCTTTGCTAGTGATATCTACAAAAGGCTTTAAATGGAAAACAAATTTAATAACGATTTTATAGAAAGAATCACCGACGACGGGGTAGGAATGCTGTTCGTAAAGGAAAGATACAAACTCGATGAAGCTGCCGCAGAACTGCTGTCAAGGATGAAGAACAAAGGGTTCAAGATCATCTATGTTACGTCTAGTCTTCCTTCAAAATCCATCCAGGAAAAACTTGATCTAGCAGAGGTGAAAGACTATTACATTATAGATTCGGTAACCTCCAACATCCTACAGGATGCAGTTTCAAACGACAGGTGCATATTTATAAAATCTCCTGGAGATCTTACGGAGATAAGCATAACTCTTGAAAGCCTGCTCAAGAAAAGCGGAGAAACATTTATAGTAATAGACTCGATAACTTCATTTTTGATTTATGATTCAGAGAACGAGATACTCAGGTTTATACATTTTACTTCCTCGATTGCGAGAGAGAAAAAAAATAAACTGGTGTTCATAGTAATAGAGAACAGCGGGATAAGCAAGGCGTTTTTGGACAAGATGAGGAGTTTCATAGACGAAGAGGCCCGCTTAGATTAGAGTAAAAAATGGAAAGCGAAGAAAAGGAGAAGTGGCTGTTAGCCGGCAGGATAGGAAAAGAAATAAGGGAATTGGGGATTTCCATGTGCGTTCCTGGTGCAAAAGTGCTCGAAATTGCGGAGGCAATCGAAAAGAAAACCGTAGAGAGGGGTGCAAAACCTTCATTCCCGCCGAACATCTCAATAAACCAGATAGCTGCACATTACACCCCAAAATATGACGATAAAACCGAATTAAGGGATGGAGATATAGTCAAGATAGACGTAGGCGCAAGCGTCGATGGTTATCTTTCAGACACTGCCGCATCCGTTGCCGTGAACGAAAACGGCAACAAGCTGGTGAATGCTGCAAAAGAGGCATTGGATGCAGTCGTTAAAATAATAAAGCCGGGAATGGCCATAAGAGACATAAGCACAGTGATAGATAATACAATAAGCAGTTCCGGTTTTTCTCCGATAGTTAACCTTGGCGGACATGGGATCGGCAGATACAGTTTGCACGAGGGAGAATTCATTTCAAATTCAAAGAGCTATTCTGGTTCGTTTCTTAGAAAAGAAGGCGTAGTTGCAGTAGAGCCTTTTGCAACGAACGGCGGAGGATACGTCATAGACAGTTCGGAAGTGCAGATATATTCGTTGGTTTCGAATAAAAGCGTCAGGAGCGCTCTTGGCAGGGAGATCTCAAAGTACGTTTTAGAGGAGTACCACGAATTGCCGTTCGCAAAAAGATGGATAATAAGCAAATTTGGAAAACTGGCGGAGATAGAAATAAGAAATCTGGTTGCAATCGGAGCATTGCATGAATTCAATGTTTTAAAGGAAAAGGACAACGGTTTAGTTTCACAGTTCGAGCATTCGTTTCTTTTTGAGGACGGGAACGTTACGGTAACGACTTTGTAAAAGAAGGAAAAAAGCATTAATCATTGTAATTTCTAGTAAAATAATGGGCGTAAAATTAAAGGAATTGTTTGAATCAAACAGCATAAAATTAAGCGAACTTTCCGGCAAAGCAATCGCAGTAGACGCATTCAACTGGATATTTCAATTTCTCACAACGATAAGGCTGGCAGACGGCTCTTATTTGACCGATTCTAAAGGGAGAGTAACCACCCATCTTAACGGCTTGTTTTACCGTTCAATTTCACTGCTGGAAAACAGGATAAAGCCAGTCTTTGTATTCGATGGCAAGGCCCCAAAATTCAAGAAAGAAACGCTTTTGGAAAGGGAGAAAACGAAGGAAGAAGCCATGGAAAAGATGGAGCATGCGGCAACGCCAGAAGAAAAAGCGATGTATATGCGCAGGCTTTCGCGAATAGACGATTACATAATAGACTCCTCAAAGGAACTGCTGCTTTACCTTGGCATACCTTACGTGCAGGCTCCTGCAGAGGGAGAGGCGCAGGCCGCAAGGTTAAACCAGCAGGGAAAGGTCTTTGCCGCTGCCTCACAGGACTATGACACTATACTTTTCGGCGCGAAGAAAGTAGTTAGAAACCTTAACATAACAAATAAAAGAAAAATAAACGGAAAAGGCATAACTACCAGCGTTTCTCCTGAGATAATAGACTCGATTTCAAATCTAAGCAGGTTAGGCATAACCAGGGAACAGCTTATAACGCTCTCGCTTTTCGTCGGTACAGACTACAACAAAGGTGTTGAAGGCATAGGCCCGAAGAAAGCGCTTAAACTGGTCAAAGATAAAAGCAGGGATGAAATTTTCAGTGCGTATGACTTTAGATCGGACTATGACATAAAGGAAATCTACGAATATTTCGTTTCTCCTAACACCGTTGAAATAGACAAAGACTTAAACCCTAACAGGATAGAAAAGGAGAAACTCATAAAATTCCTGTGCGAAGAGCACAGTTTTTCGGAGGAAAGGGTAAAGCAATACATAGGCAAGGTAAAAACAGAAGATAATTCGCTTTCTTTGTATGGATAATGACTTGAAGGATAGAGTAGAGAAGGAGATAGGCATGATGGCAAAGGTTTTCAAGGTTCTGACGGTAAAAAACAAAGACAATAAAATTTCATTTGAATTTTTTGACATGGCGTTGAATTACTTTAACGACAGCAAATTTTTCCTTGAGAAAAAAGACTATGTCCGCGCATTCGAAGCAGTAGTGATAAGCTGGAGTTATATCGATGCTGGCATCAAAGCATCATTTTTCGAAGTGCCGGCAAACTTAAGACAGTACTTCACTTTTGAGTGAAAATACCATATAATCGTGGCTAGAAATATTTATATATTATAGTGTAGTAAAGATTTCATGGCAGTAGAAAGAGAGAGGATTCCAGCCGTTGTGGCGTTGATGCTTGTACTTATAGGTTCAATAGTAATATATCTTCTTCTTGTTCCTCCTCCGGTAGCATACAAGCTTTTGGGAATAAACAACAGCAGCGTATCCACGCCTTCCATACCTGTAGGTGAATATTACTATGGTCTTAATACTTACATAGGCGGAAACAGCCAGCCTGTCAACGATTCGTATACCCTGGGCACTTTTGGAGTAGATTACCCGCTCATAAATTCAACAGTCTTCAACGCCAGCGGAGTGTCAATAGGCTCCAGTATATTTGGTTCCTCTTCATATGACATAAACCTGAACTCTTCACAGTCTTACCTTTATTTTGTCGAGATAACCGTCCAGTCAGTTTCAGGCACTCCAAAGCTTACGCTGTCATTAAATGGCAATTCCTTTTTTTCTACGCTGCCAGCCGGCAATGAGACAATAATAAAGGAGATACCCGCCGGCAAGGCCGGAAAGGACGTTCTTTCAGTAACAGACAGCCTTAACGGGTTTGCACTGTCCCAGTCATTCAAACTGTCAAAAATAGAGGTCATAAAGGAGTATGGAAAGAACAACGAACAGGTGATACCGGTTAAGGTATTGACATTCAGCGGTGTAGGAGACTATTCTATCGGATATTCTCCGATAGGGTACGGCAATCTTAACGTATCAGTCAACGGCCAGACAATTTCAAGCATAAGCAATGGGAACGATTCGCAGATTACGGTCGACATACCTTCCATCGTAATATCAAAAGCAGTCCGTGCGTCCAATCTTTCGAGTTCATCGATAATACTTCCGTTACTGTTCAACGTTGGTTTTCAGCCTGAGCAAAACGTTTCGTATGAAATAGCTGACGCATACCTAAACTACAGGATACCATACATAGCAGAAAATTCGCCAACGATTTACTATTCCGTAAATGCGACTAACGGGAATTACCTCCTTACACTGTACGTTTCAAGCATAATACAAAATGGAAACGTTTATCTTTACTTTACGCCAAGCGGCGCAAATCTTACCATCTCGGCAGATACTCTTTCTACCGGCGAGAATGTCGTTCTTATACCGGCAAGCGATCTGGGAGTGAACGCCGTTAATGGAAATTACAGCGGTACAATAAAGATGTCTGCAAACGGTTTGATAATTCCTTCTTATCTGTCGATAAAATCGGTCAACGGTTGAAATTTATATATACAAAGCATTCTATTCCTTATTATGATGCTGAAAATAAACGGAAAAGGCCAGGCTAATCCAGGTGGAACCCCTCCTGCAAAGCCGCCTGCTCAGAATCCTGCTAAAACCCCCGTTAATCAAGGCAAGGATTCAGATTACGGCAAAAAGGGAAGATATGTGTGCGAAATATGCGGAAAGCACTTTAAAACGAAGTCGTTGCTTTATTATCACCAGATTAACGATGAAAACGTTTCGCCGGAATTTATAAGGCTGGAGCAAGAAAACAAGGCCAAGAGAAGTTTGTTTGACAAAGACGCAATAGTCCGGAGCGTAAAGAAGCACTCTATCCTAGTCGCGCCATTCCTTATACTGATAGTTTTGGTAATAGTCTACCTTATATTCATCGCACCGTCCAATGTCGGCATAGTCTACACAGAAGTAACGTATGGGTCCCTATTTTCTAAGGTAGGCAGCCTGTTTTCTTCAGGGATTTCCGCAATTTCAACCTTCATCGCCGAGATACAAAATCCAAATCTTCTCATAACCCAGCCACAGGTTACAACCCAGAATTCAACCCCGACTTTTTCATCCTTTCTTACGTTTAGTTATCCTCCAAATCAAGAGGTCGTGCTAACAGCGAATCCGCAGCAGGGCACAGTAATCTACTCAGTATACAACAACGGCAATGTGCCGATCGGGCCGGATACGGCCAATAACTTAGAAGTAAACATTTCATGCGGAAGTACGGTTTCACCGGGGGCGGCTAAATACTGTCAGGACATGCTTTCTAAATTCACAAGCCCAACGGAAACGCAAAGCTCTCCACCCGCAATAACCAATTCAAATCTGATAAACGTGCTAGTGCCGGGAGAAACCAAGGAAAACACTACGACGTTTGAACTGTCATGCCCGTCAGCTTCTGACAAGCTTACTTTTCCATTGTCAATGTCCTTTCTAGCGAGTTTCTTGGTTAAGAATTACACTGCAGCAGTCATACTGCCAGTGGAGTTCATGTCTGATTCCTTTCAGTCTCAGTTAATCTCTTCTTCGCAGGCGTTTGTTCCCGCAGAGCCATCGTTTAATTTCTACTCCTCAGGACCAGTGCAGATAGAGGTATATACGGTTTTAAGACAGCCGATAATAACGAAGATAGATTCGGTTCCATTGGAAGTCACGTTGAAAAACAATGGAAATTATCCGTATGAAGTAAACAACGTTTCTCTGTACATAAGCAAGGCTTTCTACCCATCCAACCCATCTACAAGCTATTGGAACTGCGTAAGCGCGAAATCCGTACAGATGCAGGGCTTTCAATTTCCAGGTTCCGGGTACTGGGACTGCTATATAAACAACAACCAGGTTCTAAGTTCAGGATCTACGTTCTATCTTAACTTGAATCCGGTAAATTCGCTCAATGGCATGCACTTCAATACCATGACAGTAGTAGGGTATGTAAATTACAATTACAATGAAACGTTGAATATGCCGGTTGTCATAGCCAACCAGGCGTGTACTTAATATGGATAATAAAGGAGCAAGCGGAAGCGGAATTGTAGCGGGCGTGATGGTACTCGTGCTTATAGTCATACTGTTTGTATACGGGCCTTACCTTCTCAATGCCATCGGTCTTTCACCGGTTCCTTCAGCTACTTCATTAAACCATACAACTGCAGTAGGAGTAATCTCAATAAATGCCCCTTCAAAGGTTTCCCCGTCATCTAATTTCGGCGTAACGTTTCTGGTTGCAAACAATCTTAACGGAAAATCTGCCTCCAACATCTATTTCTGCTTAGATAATCTCGGACTGTTTCAGATCCTTTCCAGTCCGGCAACTTCATCCCCGAATCCTAACGGCAATGCAATAACGAGCGGAAGGTGCGTAAACATACCATCGCTTGCTACCGGCGACATATTGTCGGAGGGATTTACATTTGCAGCCCCTTCTTCGAATCTTTATGGAAACATCCAGTATTCGCAGAACGTTGGTTATTATCTCAATTTTTCCTATGTTGCTTCTGCTTCACAGCAGCTTCAGTTCGTTTCGCAGAGCGCAAGCACAAGCGGAAATTACCCTCCTCCAGTTACGCAGACATCCGGTGTCACTGCAGGGCCCATAAGCATATCTTCTTCATCCTCTCAGCCCGTAGTATACGGAGAAGACATACAGCTTGGGCTGTCGCTCAACAACATCGGCATAGGGATACCTATAGGAAACACTGAGCTAACTATCTCGTTGAACAGTTCCATAATAAACATAACCGCTGCCAATGCTCTTGGGTTTACAGTTAAATCGTTTCCCAACGGGACTGCGGTTTTTTCCAAGTCCCTCACAATAAGTTCAACAGGGGCATCGATAGAGCTGCCGATCGCGTTAAGTGCAAACGAGTACAATAAACTATCTGCTTCAAACATTCCATACGTGCAGCCGGCCATTTATTTCACCGTTTCGTATTCTTATGAACAGAGCGGGTATTTTCCAATAGGTTTGTATATAGAACCGTATTCTACCTGATTTAGAAATTAAAAGTTTTTATAGCTCATCCAATTATATTCTATTGTATGGATAATAAGGGTGCGAATGGAGTCGCAATTGCCGGTATTTTGATAGTAGTAATAATTCTTATAGTGATTTTTTATGGTGTTAACAGCGGGGCCCTGAATTTGGGCAAGTCTGGGTCAAAAACTCCGGGAACGTTCAGCATTTCCGCGGCAGTAAACTCCTCCCAGATTTATTCAGGCAAATCATCTCCAATTTACATAACTTTATTCAACCCGTTTAATCAGTCTTTGAACACAAATCTTCAGGTTTTTACCGCTCCTCCGGTCTCGATTTCTCCGGCATCAAAATCAATCTTCATGCCGGCAGACATGAAAACCACTTCAAAAGTGCTTCTTAACGCCTCATGCACGAGCTCCAGCGGACAGGTTATCCCATACTTTTCACTGCTGATTCCAGATTTCTGGCAGAACCTTTCAACTTCAGTAATTACTTATCCCTATGGCACAAAAGCTAGTTTAATACCACAGTCAGTATATGTTAACCTCAATGCGGGTTTTATGACGTTATCTGCAAACCCCGTAACCATAGAAACGCAGAATCCTTCAGGTTCTTTGTCGACAGTCCTTAACTTTACCGTAGCCCCAGGCTACAACTCGGGAAATTATAAATCCGGGAGTCCGTACACCAGCATATCAAACAACAATCCGAATGACTACATAAACAGCATAATCCTGTACATAAGCAACTCGACCGGCGGAATTGCCAGCGCCTTCGTTTACTACGACGGCCAGAGCTATCCATTTTCCGTTTCCGGAAATGCGCTTTCTCTGACGCTTCATGACGTGAACTTTGCATTGATAAATGGATCCGTTCTGCCCGTGGAAATAACGGTGACGAACGACAATGCAAGTTCGCAGAACATAGTAAACATATACACCAATTACAATTATTACATCTCATTTACCGGCGGTCAAATCTCTTGCATATGATTTTATGAAAAACAAAGGACAAATGGGAGTTATAATAATCGTCGTGTTGATTATAATAGTCGGAGTTTTTTTCCTCTATAAAGAAGGATACCTTAACTTCAATACCCACAGCTCAACTACCGGCCAAAGCGTAAATCCATACGTTCCTATCTCTTTAAACATATCATCCACCAGTTCTTTATCGCACGTATACACAAATGAAAGCATAAATGTCATATCCAATGTCTTCAACCATGGGAAAAGTTACATAACTGTTACCATGGTCCCTTTTGGTTGCACTTTTCTACCAACGCAGAACAAAAGCATAGCGATACCGCCGAATTCACCTTCGTCGTTTTTGTGGACTTTTTCTAGTTCTAGCATTGCAAGTTGTTCCATAACTTTCAGAGCATGTTTTAATGCGGTTTCTTATACAGATTACCCACTGACAATAGAGAGCTACAACTTTGCCGGCAGCGTACCAGTGTCTTCGCAAACATCTTCATCTGGTCTTCCGATAAGCATTGCGCTGCAGTCTTTTAATAACACGGTAATTGCGGGTCCGAATCCATTAAACGATACTGAGTATGTAGCAGGAAATGCTTTGACGTCCGATGGTTCCGCTTCCGCACTTAACTGGGTTGAGATAAGAATAGACAACGGAATAGGTTACTTCACTGCATCAACAGGAAAGACGTATGGTATAAATCCAGCGATAAACATAAGCTCTCAGGAATATCCCCTTACATTCCAGAGTGGCAAACTAAGCGCCAGTGTTCCATTTTTGTTTGTGGTTAACCCAGTTTCTAATTCCCTAGGTTACACTTCAAACGTGTCGATAAACGTAAGTGCCGGTTACAGGTATTGCATACTTTCAAACAGCATACCGATAACGATAAACCAGCCTTAGAACTTCAATAACCTTAATGCTTCCCTTTCGTTTTCGTTTAAATTCCCAGGGATAATAAGAGAGCACGGCGGCTCAAGATCCTTAAAACCTTTGCCGTTTACGTTTACTATCCTCTGCCCATCGCTTCCGATTTTCGAGACTGCGATTACGTTTTCCCAGTCAATTATCTTGATCCCTTTTTTGCTTTCTAATCTCTTGATTATCTCAACGGCTTCGAAAGGGCTTACAAACTCGGCATTGCTCCTTACTTCCAATAGAACAAGGGAGTGATATCCGCATTTTATGTTTTTTTCTATGACCTCAAAGAAGCTTTCCGGATGGAAATGCTCGCTATAGATTGGTATGCTAGTGGTGCCTCCGAATTTGTAAAGCGACAGCCCAGTTTCGCTTATTGCGGTGAATATGCTGGAGGAATGCATTACTGTGGTTTGTATCCCTTTTTCCCTACATGCCTGTATCAATGAAAAATGAGTAGTTGCAGCAAGCGGATCACCAGGCACCAATACTGCTATCGTTTCTTTGATGGCCTTCTCAATAACAGTGTCGCTTTCGATTAATTCTCTTCCTACAACGTCTATTTTTTTCCCTATCTCCTTTTCAAGCTTTTCAAGAAAACTTATATCGTTTAGGTTAGTGTACCTTTCCAGCATTACTTCATCGCACTTTTTAAGTTCATCCAGCGCCCTAAAAGGCAAATCATTTAAATAGTATAACCCCGTACCAATTAAGTATAGCATGGTATATCAAATGGATTATCTGGTATTTATCTTTGTACTTCTTGTACTGTTACTTGCTTCCATAGAGGATTTCAGGGACAGAGAAGTACCGGATTCAATAAGCTATATACTGATAGGGGGAGCCATACTGCTGTCGTTTATTTACTCCATTTCTTACAATACGATTTCAAACCTTACTTACATTCCTATTTCAGTTCTTCTGCTTTTTGGGTTTTCCTATTTCATGTACCGTTTGGGGCAGTGGGGCGGCGGAGACGTCAAGCTTATGCTTGGATTGAGCTTTGTGTTCACTTCTCTAAATCTTTTTTCTGACAAGTCTTTCGTAGCATTATTCATAAACATTCTGCTTTTTGGCGGGATATACGGGTTGATAGGCACAATATTCTTGGGCCTCATGAAAATAAGGGAACTTAAAAAATACTTCCAGCGTTATGATTTTCCTTTTTTTGTTGCGTCGGCCATTATCATAATACTGTCAATTCTTATAATACCCCTTCCGATAAACGTTTTCATTGCCATCGGCGTTTTTATGATATTTTCCATACGTTTCGTGTTTTTAGTAGCGAATAACCTTATGTACCTAAAAGAGCCGGTTTCAAAGCTTACAGAAGGGGATTGGCTGGCAGACTCCCCCAAAGATATAAACGGGAAAAAGATTGTGCCGGAAAGAAATACAGGTTTAACGAAAGCAGACATCCAAAAACTAAAGGAAAAAGGCATAAAGGACGTGATGATAAAGATAGGGTTGCCTTTTGTCCCGGGAATATTCTTTGCAGTGCTTATAACAATAGTATTTGGCAACCCGTTTCTTCAACTGTTTTCTGCGCTGTAGGTTTAATTATATCTCCAGTAAATCCTGGTCTTTTTCGATATCGTAATCTTCATCCGGGTCTTCTGTTTCCTTATCAGTTATAGAAAATTCCTTTCTTTTCATAAATACACTACAATATAGTAATATACATTGTTATATTTAAGCCTTTACAAAACGGGTTTTTTGCATTAAACTATTAAAATAACAAAATTTATTAACTATTATAAATATGCAAATTAAAGCAAGTAGAAAGGCACAGTCAGCAGTAGAAGCCTTAATGACTTATGGATGGATGATTATACTTGTAGCGGCCGTTTTAATTATAGTTTTCCTTCTCGGCGTGTTTTCTCCATTAAATTTCGTTTCTCCTTCTCCAACAATAAGCGGTTTTACTGGCGTTAAAATAACGGCAGTGATCGCGAATTACACCTACATAGAATTTTACCTTACAAACGCCCTTTCCGTTACCGTGAATTTAAACAAGTTTTCATTGAATTATAATAATACACAATTCTTTAACATAAGCTGCCAGTATCTTACGCTCTCACCAGGGCAGAATTCAATATGCTTTGGGAAGTTAAACCTAGCAAACACGAGGGATACGGTTTCTTTAGGCATCAGCTTTGCCGTTTCCAGCAACATAAACGCGTCTTCGAACGGAACGATGTCGTTCGTTCCTGCAAATATAAATGTGCCTCTGCCTTCTATTATAACTGAATTTACCGAAGAGGGTCTGCCTGCAGGTTCTCAATGGTGGGTAGATTACAAGGGAATAAACCACTCTTCTACAGGCACAGAAGTATCATTTGCCACCTCGCCGGGCAACTACTCCTTTACCGCCGGCAACCTTTCAATCAATGGCTGCAGATTTACGGCCCTTCCTTCTTCCGGTTATCTAAGGGCAGGCCTTGTAGACAACATAATATTTATAAACTCATGCGCTGCAACGTTCATAGAAAAGGAACTGCCTTCTGGTACTAATTGGCAGGTGACTTATGCAGGAGTAGAAAACTCTTCGAAAAGCAATTTATTGGTGTTTACAAACGAGAGAAGCGGTTCATATGCGTTTTCTGTCGGTTATTCCGTAGTGGAAGGCTGCATTTACACCCCTTCCCCTTCTTCAGGATCTTTATCCGTTGGTGACTATCAATACATACGTTTCCTCGGTGAGTGCACGACAACTTTTAGCGAAAGCAATTTACCAAACAACTATAATTGGGAAGTGACATATGAAGGCGTAGAGAAGACAAACACCTCCTCTATTATATACTACTTTAGTCCTCCTGGAAATTATTCATATTCAATTAACACTTTAACGAATTCCTCTTCGACATTGGACTGCACGACAACTTACACCCCCTCTCCTTCATCTGGAAGTTTAGCCGCCGGCTCAACAATATTAATTACATTTTCGGCAGAAACTGCATGCACTACAACGTTTAGCGAAAGCAATTTACCCTCTGGTTATAATTGGCGGGTAACATATAATTCTATAAATAACAATTCTAACGCACCTTCAAATGTGATATTTGTGACTAGGAATAGTGGCAGTAGTATACCTACTTACTCTTATTCCGTTCCAACTTTAACGAATTCTTCTTCAACATTGGACTGCACGACAACTTACACCCCCTCTCCTTCATCTGGAACAGCAGAAGCAGGCTCTACAAATTCAATTTCGTTTTCTGGTTCTACATTATGCATAACTACTTTTACAGAAACGGGATTAAGCTCTGGAATAACGTGGTCTGTGACTTATAATGGGGTTCTTGAGAGCAATACTGCACCAGCAGACATACCCTTCCAGACAACTACCAGTGGCGGAAGCATTCCAAGCTACTCATACACAGTAAATTCAATCTCTCCAAATTCTTCTTCAACATTGGACTGTACAACAGCTACTACTCCTTCCCCTTCATCTGGAACAGTGCCTGCAGGATCTACAGTGCCAGTTAGTTTCTCAGAAGAAACTACCTGTATAACTACATTTGATGAATCTAATCTTCCGACTAATTATCCGTGGAACGTTACTTTCAACAATGTTGAGAAAACCTCTACTACTTCTAGCATGCAGTTTACAACCATTACAGGTGGTGGCAGCATACCTTCCTATTCTTATTCTGTTCCGGCTTTATCTGCAGCAAGCGTTGAGTGGAACTTCGGTACTTCAAGTTATCAGGGAGATATCTATCAGGGTATGCCTACGCAGGCATTTCCTTCGGCAGTAAGTGACTTGAACAACAATGGCGTAGCATGCGGTTCACCATACGATTCACAAGGTTACACAGCAGTAGCTTACATGTACTTTACTTCCTCTATTACTGTAACTATAACCACAGACGATGCAATGGAAGTGTTCTATGCTCCTGCTGGAAGCTCTTCATGGTCCAGCGTATTTGGAGGAAACGCTTGGCATGGCCAAGGGGCTACGCAATATGGGTCAACAATTTCAGTAACTCCCGGTTGGTATGAAGTAGCAGTAGACTGGACGAATGTCTGTGCTCCAGGCATGAGTGCCTTTGAAATTAATGGTGCATACATGACATCTAATCAATTTAATGTAATAGCATGGACACCTTCCAGTAATAGTGTGGATTTATTGCCGTATTCAGATGTTACAGCGAATCCTGCTGATCCTTCCGGCATTACAGTAGAACAGACGGGCTCATGGGCACACCAGTTTAGCGGTTATTTCCAGTATACTTATACGCCTTCCCCTTCCTCTAATACAGTATCAGCAGGCTCTACAAATTCGATATCCTATTCAACAAGCGGAACTGCCAATACGGAATTTTATGAAATAAATCTTCCGTCATCAGCTTCCAGCTGGTCTGTAAGCTATGATAATGCCGGCGGTTCTAATTCAGTAGGCTCTCCTATAACGATATCGCAAGGAAGTCAGTCTTCACAAGGTACTTATACAGCCACGGCAAGCGCTTCTATAAGCGGCGCGACTTGTTATTCTTCTGCATCTGTAATGCAGGGTACAATGTATACGTTTACAAGCTGGGAATGCCAGATACCAATAACAGTCTACAATCCTACTTCTTCAGCTACCTCATCCCCATTCGATCAGGAGGTCTTTCTTGATACAAGCCTCTATTCTTCAATTCTTTCAAGCAATATGCAGAATGTAGAATTCACGTACAATGGCAATGTAATCGACAGCTGGTATGAAGGAAATTATCAAAATACACAAAATAGCATAGACATAACGAATGCCATTTTTTGGTTGAACCTGCCGCAGATAGGTGGTGGCGGCTCCGAAACCGTTTATGCAGTAGTCTACTATCCTTCAACTAATCTATTCAATGGAAACACCGTTGGGGAAGCTCCGCAGCTTTCTTCTTCATATGCCCAGTATGACAACGGCGGAAACGTATTTTTTGATGGATACTGGAACTACGCCGGCACATCATTGCCTTCTGGTTTTTCAACTGTTAATACTGGAGGCGAAAGCGGTGAATCTATCAGCGTTAACAATGGATTATCTATAGCTTATTCCAATAACTGGTGGTACGTCTATGGCGTAAACGGGCCTTCGTACAATCCAAGCTTATTGGTACAGGCTGACATGGCAATTTCTAATTTCAATGGGATGACCTTAGAGATGGGCTGGCCTGCTTCTGATAGCGGCAGCGTCCAATCACATGGCCCTTGTTCAGTATTTCATGGTTATACCATCACTGGAAACGGAGCAGGAGGATATAGCTTAACATATAATCCGGGATCGAACAATGGTTGTACTACCCTAAGTTCTGTATCAAGCCCATTGTCAAACAATACTTTCTATACTTATACTGCTTATTGGGAAGGCACGGGAAATGAAGGGGGCTCTTTATCTCCTCCTTACCTTGGAACCGTTTCCTCAACCAGCACTTCAGTTTCACAGACAACTACGCACTTTTTCCTAGGAATTTATGATAATAAGGCTGGGCAAGGGGGCACGGAATCAATTCATTGGACTAGGCTGCTGCCGTATACCTCTGATACTCTTTCTCCGTCTTTTTCCAATTCTGGTGGATTTCCTGCTAGTTACTCACTATCGTATCCGCCAGGAATATTATCTACTGTAAGCTATCCATATACCGATCCTTCTGCTCCATCATGCAATGGCTATGAATTGGCATCAAGTTCCAGTCACACACAGCTTAGTGGGGCATGCAATTGGCAAGGTGGTCCTGTCACTCTTTATTTCGCTGGTGGTGAGTCTGGATATGCTGGTTTTACGATTGTAACTTCAGCCGGCCAGATTGTCGTTAGCGGAAATACTAATGATCGTTGTTTGGATACTACTGGAGACAGTGCAGAGCTTTCTCTGTACCTCCCATCTCAAACACTATATGTACATATAGGCACGGGGGATTCTGGCGGTGGTTGTGGTAATGGAGGTGTACTTATAAACTAATATGTTTTCGAAGAAATTTGGCTTGCTGCTTGCAATTGTCATAATAGCAATAATAGTACTGGTTTTATCGGTTTATTTGAGAAGCATGCCTACAAGGTTTATATCTTATAATCAAACTTTAAAGGCAGAATTAAATTCAATAAATTCGTATAACGGTAATTTTACATTTTACTACAAAGGCAATTTTACAAGCAATCAGCCATTATCCAATTCCCTAATAGACATGCCGTTCAGCATGCCTTTCAATTATACCATTTACAGAAATGGCGGCAGCAATTCTACGGCTTTCAGCGTATATTACAACATGGGCAGGTTCTTCACCTTGCAGAATCTAGTAAACAATGCTACAGTAATCAATGCGATAAGGGAATATGCCGATAATGGAACGGTGGCAGCATACAATCTTTCCAAATTGAATTACTTAGTTAACAAGTATGGCTTGTCAGAGCCATTGGCAAAAATAGCCTTTACCAACGCATCGGGTTTATATATTTGTTCTGCTTATCCAAATGCAAATAAAAATTCAACGTTGGGTATTTTCAGCTGCGGTTTGGTATCAAATTTCACCTCTGCCGGTTTAAAGTACATAATTTACAACTTGTCGCAGATATCCGCACACGCAGTCGGTTTCGACATGAATCAAATGAACATGTCAGTTCAGTATATGGGCAATTCCAGCTTTCTTAATCAGACATGTTCTGAATATCATTTGTTTTCCACCATCAAAAGTTACGTTATAACCAATATTTATGCAAATTTATCAGCAAACGTTAATGGTACGGAATGCATCTCAACAAGGTTTGATTTGCCTTTATACCAATACATAAACGTTACGATACCTTCAAATAATGTATACGCATTTTTTAATTTAACTTTAGAAAAGCTGGTTGACAACGTTTCAAATGATATAACAGTATTCCCTAAAAACCATGCTTTAAATCTTACATACGGATCTATCTCATAAAAACCATTCGATATTTTTATCCGAAACATTTACAAAAGCTTTATAAACCTTTTCTACTTATTACATATTTATCGGTTGAACAATA
>JAKAVT010000014.1 GCA_021817165.1 Nanobdellota archaeon | reverse complement strand
CAAAAGCGATAAGCAACGCTTCTTGGAATAAGCTCTTCCAGTCCCTTAAGTACAAGGCAGAGAAGCAGGGAAAGAACGTAATAGAGATAGGAATGTTTGAAAAGTCGTCAAAGACATGCAGTGTATGCGGACATGTCAATAAAGGTTTGACGTTAAAGGAAAGAGAATGGGAATGCACAAATTGCAATACACTCCTGGACAGAGATATAAACGCAGCTATAAACATAAGGAATTTCGGTCTTAAGCAAATAGGACTAAATCAAATACCCTCGGACAGAGGGGAATTTAAGCCTGTGGAGAATCCTCTGACGGCGGAACTTACTAAGATGAGAATCAAAGCAGGGTCTACGAGCCATGATTTGAAGAAGCAGGAACCACTCCAGCAGCCAATAACTGCGGAAGTCCACACTCTTTAGAGGTGGGAGGATGTCACATTAGATAGTTATGTCCGTAGAAATGAAGAGTTTTAATGGCGATGCGGTTGGCATTTTGTTCGTAGTCTTTATTCCGGCAGTTGTTGGTTATCTTGTTTCAATTGTCAATTTATACGCTGGGATAGCAATAGCCGTGATACTGTTTCTCATCTTTTTAGCAGCAGCAATACGTATAGTAAATCAATGGAATAGGAAAGCGGTCCTTTCATTTGGAAAGTACGTCGGAATAATGGGGCCTGGAATACACATAATAATACCTTTTGTACAGACAACGCCGATTACCCTGGATTTAAGGGTGATAAACACGATTTTTAAGGCTGAGAAGACGCTTACGAAGGACAACGTTCCCGTTGACGTGGATGCACTTCTTTTTTGGAAGGTTTTAAACTCGGAGAATGCCGTTTTAAACGTTCAGATATACAGGGATTCCGTTCAGCTTGCCGCACAGACTGCTTTAAGGGACATAATCGGCAAAACAGAATTGTCGGAAATGCTGGCTGGCAGGGACGTAATAGGAAAGGACGTTAAGAATTTGATACAGGATAGGGTTGCAGACTGGGGCATAGAGGCGATATCAGTTGAGATAAGGGACGTAAGCATACCTCCGGATCTGCAGGACGCAATGGCAAGGGTTGCCGTTGCGGACAGGGAAAAACAGGCAAGAGTTAAATTGGCAGAGAGCGAATCACTTGCCGCGGATAAAATCATAGAAGCAAGCGAGAAGTACAAGAAAGATCTGTTTGCAATGCAGCTAAGGTCGCTTAATATGATGTATGAAATAAGCCTGAGCGGAAAGAACCTTATGATATTTATACCGACGGATAGCAAAGGCTTCAGCATACCCACTCCGATGGGAGTGCAGGGCATAAAAGAATTATTTGACAAAAGCAATGCAAAGAGCGTTCCGGATAAAAAGGCCGACAAGGGCGAAAAACAGGATACTGCTTAAATATAATTAAAAAACAGAAAATCCACGGTTGAAAGACTTTCTGTAAAAGGATAAAACCTATAAACACTATAAGAGTAAATGATAGACGAAGTGCTTACGAAGAACAAGAAAATAGCGGTCATGTCAATAGTACTTCTGTATTTTCTTGTCGGATTTGTGTTGATTCTGGTTTTCTTAACCAGATATTTCGGCCCGGACGGCGCCAGCTTCATAGGCATAGTTTACTTGGCTGCAGGCTGGCTGTTTCTTTACAGGTGGAAGGGATTGTTCAAGATAATGAAAATAAAATACAAGTAGAGACTCATGATAAAAAATAAGGTTAAAGGTTCAGGTATTTCGTTTGTTCGTATAGTTTTGACTATAATGATAATAACCTTTTCAATACGCGCAAGCAACAACATGCTTACCACTTCCGTTCCGCTTCTTGTTAGGTATTACTTTGGATTTTCTGAAACGGAAGTTGGTTTGATAGCTGCCTTATTGTCCTTTACTACCTTTTTGACCACTGCCCTTTTAAATGCTAGACTATCGGCAAATAAAAGGCGTATAGCGTTTGTAAGCTCAAATTTCGTTTACATGCTTGTATTTCTTGGGATATGGCTTTCCAATTTTTATAGTATCTGGTTGTTGGCAGCAGTGATGGGAGTCCTTTTGGGCTTTATAATGCCAAACATAATAACTGCGGCAGGACTTTTTAAGGATTCAAGGACAAGGGACCGCGTACTATCTATTTACACGGTCGTATTAAGTTTTAGTCTTATAATCGGGCCGTTAATAGAATCAGAGCTTCTGAAGTTTATAAACATAAGAAGCGCGTTTCTTATATTTACTTTATTCGGTTTGGTTTCATTTATCCTTTCCCCGTTCATGAAGTTTCCAGTCGAAAAGAAGAAAAAGATAAAGATTAACGTGTTCTCAAACTATGGTTTCCGTTCGGCTATCTTCAATATAATGGCTTATAACATACCTTTTGCAGTTTTAATAGCATTTGCAGGGATATATGAAAAAGACACGTTTAAGGTTTCTTTTTCCTTTGTTACATTGGTATTTTCACTGTTTTTCCTTACGTCGTTTTTATCTAGAGTATACCTCTCAGTTAAACCTCCCCGCAACATTAAATTTATGATGAATAGCACTATCGTTTTAACACTTATAGGCATAATAGTAATGGTTTTTTCAAGAAACATTACAATGTTTATAGCCTCATTTTTGATTTTGGGGATACCGCATGGATTTGCATACCCGGTTTCAATCATCACTTTAGGCAGGTCATTTAAGGCCAGATTCAGAAACGTTGCAAATAGTTACTTTTTTGCAATAATGATGGCGGTCGGCGTGCTTCTGCCAACGTTGTCAGGTTTTTCAATAGACAACGTGGGCTTTAAGCTTACCTTTATTTTCATAACCCTGTTGATCCTTGTTTTGCTGGTATTAAACAATGTTAATTTCAGGAGATGGAAACTTAACGTATGACAAGGATAATAAAGATATCCGAAAATAGGATTGGCAAAAAGAGAATAAGATACGCTGCAAATCAGATTAAAGACGGAAAGTTGGTGGTTTTTCCCACAGAAACAGTTTACGGTATAGGAGCGAATGCTTTCAATGAAAAGGCATGCAGAGAGATATTTAAAGTAAAGAACAGGGCTGCAGATAATCCATTAATCGTGCACATCTGCAGATTTGATCAACTGAAAGAAGTAGCAGTGGTTCCAGATAAATTATTTAAGGTTATAGACAGGCTGTGGCCCGGACCCGTGACTTTTATATTTAAAAGCAGAAATCTACCGAAAGTGGTAACTGCGGGTTTAGATACCGTAGCCGTGAGAATGCCAAGCAATAAGATTGCTTTGGAGCTGATAAAGGAAAGCAATGTTCCCATAGCTGCACCTAGTGCAAATATCTCTACTTTTCCAAGCGCAACCGAAGCGAGGCATGCAGTTGCTGATTTCTTTGGAAAGGTTGCGGTGATAATAGACGGTGGCAGGTCAAAATTTGGGCTGGAATCAACCGTTATAGATCTTAGCAAAAAACCCTACAGGCTGCTTAGACCAGGTTCTTATGACGTAAGCAGGCTGGAAAAGGTTTTAGGCAAAATAATCATTCCAGATAGCATAAACAAAACAGTAAGAAAAGGAAAGGTGCTGTCACCGGGTATGAAATACAGGCACTACTCCCCTAAAAAGCCATTGTTTTTGTTTGATAACATAAACGAGCTGATATCTGCAAGCAGGTTTCTTGAATCAAAAAACGTCAAGTTTGCCACTTTTATACCCTGTGAATACAAGGCAAAGGTAAATGGCAATAAAAAATTAATATTGGGAAGCAGGGATAAGCCGGACGAAATCGCCAGAAACCTGTTTAGTTCATTTAGAAAGCTGGATGAAATTGATGCAGAGATTGGTTTAATAGCGGACATGAAACTTGATTCATTCGATCTTGCTGTAAGAAACAGGATTGTAAAGGCAGCAGGAGAAAACAAAGTAAAGAACGTAAAGCAGTTTATCAAGTTTATTGATAGTTACGTGACTTACCGGTAATATCTGGCGTTGCTTGCATCTTATACATTGAGTGCTACAGTTCTCTTCTTGAATAATAAAATACACCAATTGCAGCGAATATAATCAGGTAAGCCAAAATTATAAGGAGGGCTTCATTCAGGTAAGGAATGTAGTAAAAGAAGTAGTTTCCGGGATTAACGTGCATTAAGTAGGGAGTAGCCATCACGCTGCTTATTATCAGCCCGCCATAAGGCAAAAAGAACCACGGCTGTATTCCTACGAACTTTCCAAATATTGCAAAAACAAAAACGGCAAGGAAAGCGAAGGTTAAACCAAAACTGATGGGAGTGCTTTTTTCTCTGGACATCGAACTTATCCCGGAGACCATCGCCGTAAAAGAAAAAGCATAAAGAATCGCCAAGCCATACGATAAAAAGATGTTAGGCATGCTTGTTTTATAGAGCAACAATCCCATCCCGAATCCCGATAGATAAAGCACTGTAAGCGGTAAAATAAGAACCAAAAAAGCCGCAAAAAGCCTGGATAAAAATATGGATTTTCTGTCCACTGGCTGTGACAGAACAAGCAAGCCGGTTTTTTCATTGAAGTCCATCACCCCTATACCTGCTGCTATATTAGTCGCAGCAAGCCCTATCATAAGCCAAATTACCAAACCTATGCTTTCGAAGAAGTCCGTACTGTTAAATAATGCTTTTATTGAAAGCAATCCCGTTAATACTGTTATTATCAAAGATAGAAAGGAGAAGGCTATGATCTGGCTCTTTGCTATTTTCAACTCCGCATTAAAAAACGCATAAAAAGCCCTGTTTTTCATGTTTTGCCACGCACTAAATTTATGTACGCCTTTTCAAGGCCTTTCTCCCCCTTCCCTTTACCGAATTTTTTGATTATGCTTTTTACAGAGCCTTCTGCAATTACCTTTCCCTTGTCTATAAGTATGACATGATCGCATAGTTCCTTTACCTCGTCAAGCAGGTGGGAACTCAGCATTATAAGCTTTGTTTTCTTGAGCTTTTTGAGCAGCTTTTTTATGTCATATGCTTCAGCAGGATCCAAACCGCTCGTAGGTTCATCAAGCAGCAAAATATCTGTATCTGGCAGGAGTACTGCTGCCATCACTACCCTTTGACGGTTTCCTTTTGAAAGCTGGCCGCATTTTTTGTTGAAATCTTCCAATCTTAATTCCTTTCCAAGTTCCTCTATCCTCTTCTTTAGTAGTTTTTCGTCCATGCTCCTGATTCTTCCGATAAATTCAAGGAACTCAAATATCGTCATTTCTTTATATGGTTCAGGATCGTCTATTAAAGCCGAGACGTTTTTTAATGCAGCTTTGTAGTCTTTTACGTTTATTCCATTGATAAATGCTTCTCCAGCGCTTGATTTTGTTAAATTCGAGAATATCTTAAACGTCGTGGTCTTACCTGCGCCGTTTGGACCCAGGTATCCTATTATTCCCCTGCCTTTTATGTCAAAGTTTATCGAATCCAATGCGATGTTGTTTCCGAATTTTTTTGTAAGGTTAACGGCCTTTATCTCCATTATTTTATCTTGTTTTTGTAAAATTAATATGTAATAAAATGGCTTATGCTTAGAACATATTTAATACCTGGAAATTCATTTACTGGTATGGTAAAGTTAATGGTGAAAAACCTTAGCAAGAATTACAAAGACAAGAGGAGTAAAAGCTCATCGGCCTTAAAAAATGTTTCTTTGGATTTGGATATAAATGGCATATTTACATTAATAGGCAGGAATGGTGCAGGTAAAACGACTTTTATAAGGATAGTTTCAACCGAATTGCTTCCGACTTCTGGAAAGGTATACCTAGACGGAGTAGACATCGTGAAAAATCCAAAAGACATACGAGATAGGATAGCAGTGATACCGCAGGAGGCAGAGCTTATACCCTGGATGACCGCAAGAGAAAACATATATGCATATTTGTTGTGGAGGGGATTTAGCTTTGGGGAAGCAAATGAAAGAACAAATGCTGTTCTAAACAGGTTTAAACTGGAAAAATACGCAGATAAATTGCCCAGGAAATTATCAGGGGGTACTAAACGAAAGGTTTTGGTTGCTCTGGTTATTTCATCTAATGCAAAAATAATCTTTTTGGACGAGCCGACGACTGGTTTGGACCCGATATCAAGGAGGGAGCTTTGGAGCATACTCAGCGAGTTGAAGAAAGAGCACCTTATAATCCTGACAACCCATTATCTTGAGGAAGCTGAGGAGCTTTCCGACTACATAATTATATTAAACAAAGGAAAGCTTGTAAAAGCAGGCACTATAAACGACATAAGGACCGCTATCGGCTATCCATACGCCATCAAAATATTCGGTGGTTTCGATAAAAAAATCAGATTAAGCGGGAAGGTCGTAAAGAAAAACGATGGTACTTTTCAGGTTTTCTCCGACGAAAAATCCGCTAATAATCTTGCTAAAAGACTTATAAGGAAAAAGGTAAAGTTCTCTATAAATCCGACTTCTTTGGAGGACATATTCTATATGCTCGTTGGTGACATAAACAGGGAGGAAGAAAATGAAAACGAGTAGGTTCAGCCAGCTTTCCGCTTCGGTGCTGGCCAACGCAATCTATGCCATGAAGAACTTTCCGGTTATGCTTGTAAATACAATACTTGCTCCTTTCGGTTTACTTATAATAATCTTTTTTGTAAGCCATGGAACCCTACTTAATGTCGGCATACTTGGAGGCTTCATATTGGTGATGGTAAACAATGGGATTTCAATCCAAGGCGATCTGACGCATTTAAGAAATGACATGAAATTGCAGGATATGCTTGTCAGTTCTCCGGTTTCCCCGGCAATTTATGTGGCAGGCATAGCACTGTCTGAGCTGGTTTTCTCCATTCCTGATTTAATAGTTCTTTCTATTTTGGCAGTCATATTCATTCACATTTCAGTTATTGCTGCTTTGACGGTAGCTGCAGTCATGCTTCTTACCTTCATGTTTTCCATATCTTTGGGTTTTTTCATCTCAACAATAAGCAGGGATGTAATTGAGGGATGGGCTTTCATGGGCCTTATCTCCATGGTTCTGTCGACTTTACCGCCGGTCTATTACCCAATTACTTATATTCCGCTGCCTTTTAGGTACATAGCCTACCTTTCGCCCACTTCTTTTTCAGCGATAATCGCCCAAAGCAGCATAGGATTTGTTAAATTCTCAAGTTCGTTTATTTTAATGTCTTGGATAATACTTATCTTAGTTTCCGTAGCTTTAATCGTCTTTGCGATTAAACGTTCTAAGTGGAGGGAGGAGTAATTGCTTATATGTTATTTAGGCAGAATAATAGTTTAAAACGGTAAAATTTTCGTTAAAATGATTGCAGGGCTTTAAACAAGAAACTTAAAATTTTTATTATAGTTAAATAGTAAAATATTTATATATGTTGAATTCATAATAATCCATGAATAAAAAACTTGATGAATCTCTTTCAGATGTATTTGTAAAACCTGAAACCGGTCTGGATACCGAAATGTTTGTGGTTGATGAATTACATCTAGGCAAAAATGCAGAGCGGGATTTAAAATCTAGGTATAGTCCAAAAGAGAGGTTTAGAATGATGAGGAGGGAATACAGCCTTGCTTCTGAGAACGTTGTAAAACCCATCGCATTAGAAGAAATTGAAGGGAAAAAAGCGTATGTTTTGGAAAGAATAGACGGAGACATGTTGATGAACTCTCTTTACAAATTAAGAGGAAACAGCAAACTTTTGTACAGTATAAAGCAGCAGCTTGAAGATACCGTTGAAACGTTGCACAGCAACGGTTATGTACACGGCGATTTAGTAGGCGGAAATAACATAATGCTTACAAAAGAAGGAAAAATAAAACTCATAGATCCTCTATACATACCCAAAAATTTTGAATACAAAGAAGTTTTCATTGATCTTGACAACAAAGCGGTAAAATCAGTAGTAAATCTCATGTATGGAAAAGTTGGAAAACCTGTTGAATAAACTCTGCACGGCCGGCAAATATTATGCGTTGCCTGCTACAGGTATACAAGCAGAAATCAACAGGGTAAACTATCAAACAGACCTTTTATTTCTGGGCCTAGCCGTAACGGTATCGATAGCTGCGGGTTATTCCGTCTATAAGTACTTAAAGTCCATTAAGCGCGGTTATTAACCAGCATTTTTTTAATTATACTTACAGCATGCCTTCTTTTTGTTTCGTTTACTTTTATGGCATTTATGCCCTTTCCCGGCACTCCCCAAGCAACTATCGTGTTGTCATTTGAAAGGGCTATGCATAACGGAGCAGCTAAATCTTCTTCTCCGCTCACTTTTATGCCGGTTTTCTTGCCCAAACTTTTGCTTATTACGGTATAAAGCTCCCTTGTTATCTTCCCAGGAGGATTTCTTGCCTTATCAATGTTTTTATACGCCAGCATTATCTTTTTCCCGTCTATTTTTCTTCTTTCGGTTTTAAGGTCGAATATCGCCATGTCCGGCTTTATTCCTGCTTCTATGGCCGTTAAAGTCACCATATCTCCTACGGTTATTACGTAATTTTTCTGTTTTGATATAAGCTCAACAAATTCCTTTCCAGAGAGTATTTTTCCATGAGACCCAGAAAGCAGCATTCTTGTCTTTTTTGTTAGTTCAACATATGTGTTGTCTTTAAACAATTCCGTCAATTCCTGCTTTAAGGTTTTCATTTTATTGCGTGTCTGCCATGGCCTGCTTTATTTTGCTTAATATGGCTTCTGACATTATCGGTGCGCCTATAGCAACTATTTTTTTCCTTTTGCTGTCAATTACGGTGAAATGGCCGTGGTTGGCCCTTATGCCCCATACGCCAAACTCGTCTAAGTTTAGGAAGTAAGCTATTATGGCTTTTATAATGTCCCCATGCGAAACAAGTATCACGCTTTCATCTTCCGGTATCTCGCTTAGAACGCTCCTGACTCTTTTTTCGATGTTTTCCCACCTTTCTAATCCGTTTGGATAGTCATTTAAAATCTCCTTTACATGCCAGTTGTAATCCACTTGATCAGCTTTATTGTCACTAGGTATTCGCTTGTTGTTGTAACTGCCCATTTCTCTTTCCGCAAGCCTTGCGTCTTTTCTTATCTTTAAGCCTGTGACTTTCGATATTATCTCTGCAGTCTGGGCGGCCCTCAAAACTGGGCTGGAAATGATCTCTTTTAAGCCTTTCAATTTTTTCAGTTCCTCCGATGATTTGATTAAGTATCTTTCGCCTTCAACTGTAAGTGGATACCCTTCAATGTCATGTGTAAGATATCCTTTCTTGTTGGATTCGCTGAAACCGTGCCTTATTACTATTATTATTCCCATAGCTTCTTAAGACGTTTGTAAAATTAATCCTTTTTGAAGCAGACTACTGCTTTTTTCCGCCATTAAATCGCAATTATCAAAGGTGAGCGGGAAAACCCACATGCTTTAGAGGTGGGATGAAAAGCTAACTGGAAGAATGGAAAACATAAATAGTAAAAGAGGTAAAATAACAATATGCTGACAGCATACAAATTCAGGTTGTACCCAAATGAAGAGCAGCAAGAACTGTTTTCAAAATACTTCGGCTGCAGCAGGGTAGTTTGGAACAAAGCTTTAGAATTGAGAGAAAATTACTACAAAGACCATAAAAACGACAAAGCAAAGAAAGGACTGAACTACTATGATACAGCAAGATTCCTCAAAGAATTAAAGCAGAAAGAGGAATACAAATGGCTGAAAGAAGCCAACTCACAGTCTCTGCAGCAAACTTTGATGGACTTGGACAAGGCATTCAAAGCATTCTTCCAGAGGATATCAAAATACCCCAAATACAAGAAGAAATCAGCTAAGCAGTCATTCAGGATACCGCAACATTTCAACTTTGATGACGGAGTATTGTACCTCCCTAAGATGGGAAAAGGGATAAGGGTGGAAGTTCACAGGGAATTTTCAAGGGATAAAGTGAAGCAGCTGACCATAACAAAGACACCAACAGGCAAGTATTTCGTTTCCATCACCGTAGACGACAGAAAAGAAGTTCCTAAAAAAGTGCAAATAACGAATGAGCCAGACAAAAGCATAGGCATTGACATGGGATTGAAGGACTTTGCTGTATTGTCAAACGGCATAAAGATCAGCAATCCAAAATACCTGCAAAGACAGGAAAAGCTGCTGAAGAGCAGGCAGAGGGTGCTGTCAAGGAAGAAATTAGGCTCAAACAATAGAAATAAGGCAAGATTGATGGTGGCGAAAACACATGAAAGGATAGCAAATCAGAGGAACGATTTCATTCACAAGGTATCAACAGCGATAACCAAGCAGTTCGATACCATAGTGATAGAAACATTAAACGTCAAGGGAATGGTAAGGAATCATAAATTGGCAAAGGCGATAAGTGATGCATCTTGGAATAGACTCTTGCAGTTCCTTAAGTACAAAGCAGAGAAACAGGGAAAGAACGTAATAGAGATAGGAATGTTTGAGAAGTCGTCAAAGACATGCTATGTATGCGGACATGTCAACAATGATTTGACGTTAAACCAGAGAGAATGGATCTGTCAGGACTGCAATTCACAATTAGACAGGGATATAAACGCAGCGATAAACATAAGGGATTTCGGTCTTAAGCAAATAGGACTAAATCAAATACCCTCGGACAGAGGGGAATTTAAGCCTGTGGAGAATCCTCTGACGGCGGAACTTGCTAAGATGAGAATCAAAGCAAGGTCTACGAGCCATGATTTAAAGAAGCAGGAACCACTTCAGCAGCAGATAGCTGCGGAAGCCCACGCTCTTTAGAGGTGGGAGGATGTCACCTTGTCATCCAGTTATCATGTCTGTTTATGCTCATTATCGCATATATCGCAGTTAAAAACATTACTAATAGCATTATGGATCCGTAGGAGATGAGCCTTAATCTGTCCTTTTTTACTGCTTTTATTATAAGGTATACC
>JAKAVT010000013.1 GCA_021817165.1 Nanobdellota archaeon | reverse complement strand
AATACGGTCCTTCCGTACTGGGAAGCTTCTCTTATTCTTCTTCAACAGGAACGTATGACTGTTATTCCAATAATCCTCCTAGCGAGTTGGCAGGGTCTACAGTCTCAAATATACCATGGCAGTGCACTACCACCTTTACGCAGAGCGGTCTGCAGAGCTCCAATGAGGTATGGGCAGTAGAATTTAACGGTGTGCAGTCAGTATCTTCAAATCCAATAACAGTTTATACTGGGCTCGGTTATCATAGTGTTTTCGTACCGTCAGATTTCTTGAATGGCGTGAGCCAAAAATTCACCCAAAGCAACAGCCCGACTTCTTTGCTTGCCGGCAGCTCTGGAAGCGTTAGCTACTCAACAAATGGAATAGTTCCTCCAAGCGGACTGATATATTATGTGCCCATAACAATATCAAATAATCAAGGATCCGCAACCCCCAACGGCTTTCAGCAACGTGTAATGATAAACAGTCCGGCTTACGGTTATTATGAAGCTTCAAATCTTCAAAACGTTGAGTTCTTCTACAGCAATGGGCAGATAATACCGTCATGGCTCGAACTCGGAAACAGCAGCTATTCAGGCACAGTTTACTGGCTGAAAATGAATTCATTAGGAGCATATTCTTCTGAAACTATCTACATGGGCTTTGCTATCCCTTCTACAAATCTGTTTAATGGGAATACTGTAGGTGAGGCACCGCAGCTTTCTCCTTCGTATGCAGAGTATGATAACGGCGGGAATATCTTTAACTTTTATTTGAATGGTGTATCAAACACAGCCGGCTTCAGCACTAATTTCGCTTCGGTTTCCATTAATTTTACACATGCATCCGTTTCTTATAATCCAAGTGAATCGATAACCGCCATTTATTTAGATGGTTCGATAGGCACACCAGCAGGAGGTTCGGTCATGACCGTTTATAATGCTTCGAGTTTTTCAAATGCTCCTTTGATACTGGAAACGAACTTTAATACGAAAAATGCATTGGGTTCGGACAACGGAGTATTGGGTTTAAGCAATAACAGCAATGGAAATGAAGCTGCTTATTATGGGATAGGCACTCAGTCTGGAGGAAATCCTGGTGCGGAAGGCGTGACAGGAGTATCATGCAGTTCTACTACTTGTTACTTTGAGTATCAGGATTATGCCAAAGATGACTATGTGTATACATACCAATATCAATGCGGAATACATATCTACTGTAATGGCGTAGCTAGGGGAGGCACGTATTCTGCGGGAAATAATGAAAATGGGGTGGTAAATTCAAATTGGCGTTATGCAGAATTAACATACACCGATAGTTCTTCTTATACCTCCTATGTTGGCGGTTTACCGGAATATGTTAACAGCGGAACTGGATATTCTAGTACCTTGAACACGGGGTTTATGTTATCCGGTCCCCTTTACTTCGCTTCACTTTCATATACAGGGGTAGCCGGCTATTACGCAGAAAAGACTTTCTATAACTGGATATTTGGAAGAGATTATCCTCCAAACGGGGCAATGCCCTCGGTTTCATTTGGCTCTTTGGAACCTGCAGGTATAGATGTCAATTCCAGTGGTTCTGGAGTTTACAGTGAATATTTCACATGGAATGGCGGCGGCTCGGATTACAATTACTACGCGTCAAGTGGAGCAAGTTCTGAGAGTTACTATCTTTACAATTATAATGGTGGTACCGTACTTTCTGGCAACAGCGCTTCCTCTTGTCCGCAGCTTTATTCAGTAAATTCTCTGTCTCCAGGGATATACGACATATCAATAACCTCCAATGGCGGCGGCTACGGATCTTGCGGTGATACGATGGCAGAACTCACTTAAAACAAGCAAAATTTACAAGATCAATAATGTGGAGTAGCGTTGTTTTTTCCGCCGTGCATATAATACAGTCTTTTACTCTTTGCTTTATCAAGGTATTTTATCGTGTTTTTAAGTTCTTTGTCCAAACTTTTAGGATTTTTATCTGAAAAATCCATTAAATAATTCATGTTCATTAAAACCACCTTGTTTTTTTCTGTTATGTATATGTCCTTTATCGAAAACGTGCTGTCCGGCAGCCTGTTGTACATGCCAGACGTTTTAAGCTTGTCTGCCAATGTGGTAAGCTGAGTTTCTATATCAAGTATGTCTCCTGCACTTAAATCTGCGTTTTTCTCTTCCTTTAAATTTATATAATCCTTAAGATTGGTGATTTTGCCGTTGGTTTCCGTAAGATACCCACGTATGTAGTCTTTTGAGACCGAATTGTCATATACTAAAGCAATCGGCTTCACTGAATTTTCTGGTATTACCCTGTTTATTTTATCAAGATTCTTGAATTCGTATTCAAAATCTCTCTTAAGTACCATAGATTGTGCGAAATCCGTACTTTCAGGATGGAATAATGACATATATGCAGCAGTTGTAATTATGTACTCGTTTTCGTCTACAAAGTGATAGCCTGCATCGTTCATCTCAGGTTTTCCTGGCAAAGAAGCAATATCTATGTACTTCTTTTTATCATTACTTTGCCTTATCAATTCTTCCAGCTTATACGAATTGTTTTCCATGTTTTACCTCCTTTTCGCCACCTTTAAATTTGTTCAAGATTTTATCAAATTGTGATAAAAACCCTGCCAATCCCAGTCTTCCAGCATATGATAGGGCCTTTGCATGAGAGCTTACTTTCAATGCAACTGGCCCGTAGTTATCAACATAGCTGCCGCTTCCCAATCCTATTTGAAATTTGTAAAAGTTTATTATGTCTGTCAAGTTGTCAGCAGTGTGCCCCATCAGCATTCCAATAGGGTAATAAAAGAAGCTGTTTGCAGTCCATGAAACAAGCGCCAGACTCAATAACTGCGGCAATGATCTCGTTTTCTTGCTGAATTGCAACGGTATGAATGGCGCAAATAGCATACCCAAGTGCAGTAAACCATAATATGCGTTGTTTACCAACGACGTGTTATCGACTGCAGATACTGCAGTTGCGCCGTAACCGGCAGCAAAAGAATAAAGAAGCACTTTGCTTAGATCATAATTCCTTATCTTTGGTAGGTCTTCGTCTTTGTTAAGATTGTATCCTCCAATAAAAAGCTTAGCGTATTGCCTGGGCGTTGTCCTTACCCCATTTTCCCTTGAAAGTATTTGTATATTGTCGTATTTTCCGTTAGTTTCATTGTATCCTATTAATTTTTCAATGTTGACGTTGCTTTTAATCGTTCTTTTGCTGTTATCTTCCGTTACATCGTCGTATACTATGTCCGAAAGTCTTATGCGGTAGTATTTATTGTTGCCTTTGTAATTTCCGAAAGTAAGCGCTATCTCTTTGTTCTTCTCATCGGTATGCAAATCTGTATAGGAGTATCCTGCCTTGTCTGCACCCCTTAAAAATTTATAAATATGATTGTAAAGAGAGTTTTCCTTCTTTACGTAGTTTTCTTGCAGTGGACTTTCCATCACTTTACCCGTGTTTTTCGTCAAATCCATGTATTTATATGAAAAGTGCTCACATAAAAGCTTTATTGTTACTAATAAATAAAAAATATTACGTTTTTATCTGCTAAATGGCGGTAAGCCGAGAAATTTATAAACGGCATTAAGGCAGCGTATTGAAAATAAACTATAAATAACTGGACGTTTATCAGTATCATTAAAGCCAGTCAATTAGAAGGATTGTATAGCGTTGCATGGAATTCAAAATCAGGGAAAGGACAGCATTTGAAGTAAACTTGGAAAAAGCTGAGAATAAGCGTAAAAACACGATAAAATTTATAAGAAATTGGATTAAAGTGGATCTGCTCGAAAACGACGAAGGTAAAAATCTTGATTTGAAGCAGTATACCCCCGAAAATATGCCTATTAAGCAACATCCTATCTTTTCCGCAGGTTTAAAGAATGGAAAGGTAATCGGCGCATGTATCTCCGAATTCTATGAAAATGGCCTGCTCAGAATAGACAAGCTGGTGGTAGGAAAAGAGTATGGGCGGCAGGGAATAGGCTTGGCACTTATGAACAGCGTTATAGATTACGCTAAGAAAAACGGCATACACAACATACAGTGCGTTTCGCTTATGTCTAACAAGGAATCCAAGAAGTTTCTGAGGAAAGCAGGTTTTAGAAAAGTCGGAAAGCTAAGAAGATATCTGGGAAAGCAGGATTATTATCTCTGGGAATATCTGCCTTGACTTACTTTATTATCAGCAAAGGAATCTTGCTCATTATCGCCAGTGTCTGGCTTACCGAACCAAGGACGGAGCCTTTCCATTTTCCCATTCCGCGGCTTCCTACTATTATTATGTCTGCATTTTTTCGTTTTGCTTCGCGCAGTATTTCATTTGGTGGATAGCCTTCAATGTATTCATACTGAGCTTTGAAGCCTTTCTTGGTTATTTCTCTGGTTTTCCGTTCAAGCTCGTTTTTTGTTCTGTCTCTGATTTTTTTGATAACACTGTCGTCTATGAAAAGGCTCGGATTGGAAAGATACAAGGGAGCAACCATCTCTTCCACGTATACCAAATAAATTGTGCTTTTTTTGTCAAAGTTATTAACCGCGTAATCGGCGGCCTTTTTTGAACATTCTGAACCATCAAATCCTATTATTATTTTCTGGCCTTTAATCATACCTTAATTATATTTTTATAGTTTAAATTTATTTATGAGGCCAGCCACTGCGGCCAAATATGCAGACTCTGCCCAAAAAAGACATTTTATCGTCGAGTTTTCATTTCTTTCAAAAAATCTATTCGGATCGTTCACCCTGTTCCTGTCATATACTTCCTGCTCAGGTATAGACCCATCGTCTGCTATCCTGCTCTCCACGTAAGCGATTACGTTCGACGCTTCTTCTTTTCTTCCCTTCTCTATAAGATACATTGAATACTGCAGGCCAAGGTGGAACCATGAGCCTCTTCCAAAATATGTATCGATTATACCGCGGTATCTGCCGAAGAATTTGTATCTTATAGGAAGCGGATCCCCGTGAAAAAGCTCGTTCTCTATCGTTTTTACCGTGTTTTCCTCGAAACTTTCTACGCCTTCCGGCTTAAAAGTACCGAAGATTTCTATCTCCTCCGCACCTATGCTGGCCATCGTTTCTCCATATTCTACCTTTGACTTTGCAAGAAATGTTCCCCGTTTTTCGTCGCTTACGACAAAATTATCAACCAAGAACTCGGATATTTCGGATTCGTCTACATTTGTCAACTTAACATCAAGGATTTTTGCCATCGCTTTTGCGCTTTTTATTCCCTTGTACAGCGAAGACACCATGTAAGAATCAATTGTTTTGCCGGCATAAGCCTGTCCGTTTACAGCGGAATCTCTGTCGTAAAAATAATACTGTTCCCAAGCATCTGCGCAAGGCGTTTTATGGAAGTTGTACATGTAATTTACCAGAAAATCAAGGTCCCTTATAATGCGCTTTGGCGCCATTTCCAGGCCTGCCATTCCATGTTCCTGAAGGTATTCTTCAGTGGCCATCAGTATTAAGGGGGCAGAATCATACTGCATTGTCCAGCTTCTCAGTGTTTTGCCTTCATTCTTGTCTTTATCAGGCCGTTTTGTACCTTTTTCATCGATGTCAAATCTTGACAGTATGTGGTTATTCCCAAGTTTCGATTCCAGCCGTGATATATCGGCTTCATAGCCGTTCATCTTTATTTTTTTGACCTCTGAATCCAGGTTTTCCCATAAAGTGTCTATGAGTCTTCCATTCAATCTATCCAATTCATCGATATCGTCGTTTAACAGCCGGTATAAGCCGGTTCTTTTAGCGGTTTTTATGAATTTAGTTATATAATAAGAAGAGTAAGCTGCGTCCCTGTTCCACATAAGATTATAGTCTTGGTATTTCAAAGATGCAGGGGTCTTTACAAGGTCGTTAAACGGCACAAAGTGTCTTTTTACCTCTGTAATAACCTTCTTTATTATGTCCAACCTTACGTTATTTTTAGCAAGCCCCAATAATTCCGTCTTTTCTTCATTGCCGTAGCCGGACATAATAATATTTAGAGATGCCTAGTTTAATTAGTTATGTTGTCAATAACTCCGTTGAAAATAGCCTAGGTTAGGCATTACATGTTTTAATGCGTGGGAAATGAAAAGTTAATATTTACGACAGTATTATTCTGAATATCGTATGGAAAAAGACAAGTACTGGCTTTCAGTCATATTCCCCATCGCGGCCATTTCTTCAGGTTTCAGCGTGATAATACCACTATATATATTAGAATTACACGGAAACGTAGTAGACGTCAGTCTTGCTACAACCGCTTATTCGCTTGCAGTCATCCCCGCTTCTCTTTTCTGGGGAGAGCTTACGCAGCGTCTTAAAAAGATAAAGCTGTTCATAATGCTTTCCGTCATAGGGGTTATCCCGTTGATAGTGCTTTTGTATCTTCTGCACAGCATATTACTGGCAATTATAATATATGCAGCTTATGCCTTTATCCTGACGGCCTCTTCTCCGGCAATAAATGTATTAATCATGAACAGAAGGAAAAAGACAGTTTTAAGGTCATATTATGGAATATACGGGCTGATGAGCATAATAGGCAACCTTATAGGTTACCTTCCAGGAGTACTTCTTTTCAGTAATGTCATAGCTAGATATCTTCTGATACTTTTTGCGTTTAACGTAGCTTCACTAGTGTTTACCATCATCTTTGTAAAGGAGGAAAAGCGCAGCACCAGCGAAGAAAAGGAAATGCACCTGCATAAACTGTTTCCAATGCTGAACGCACTTAGCAGGTTTCCACAGATACTGGCAGGTCACCACCTTATAATCAAGCTTGCAGAATTGAGGAAGAGAAGAAAGACAGTTAGGATAATGACCATATTTGCAGCCATCGCCCTTGTAAATTTCGGCATTTACCTGTTTAACACTTCATACATACCATTTCTTTATTCCTACAAGATTTCATATTCCGACATATTCCTGATAAACATGCTTAACGGGTTCGGCCAGGTCATAATATACCTCATTTTCATGCTGGGAAAAACAAAAAGGACGTTAAGACATTATTACAGGCTCTCAACATTGGTAAGGTCAACCGGCTATTTTATTGCGATAATTTCTCTTTTGTCTTTGACGGCAGTCCTTTACCTTAACCTTTTTTCCTACTTTGTAGCCGGTTTAGGCTATGCGATGTGGAACATTTCGGCTTCTGTCATAATATACGTCAACATAGCCGGCAAAATGGAAGCGCACTACATCGGCCTATGGTCCGCAATAATAGGATTATCGGGCGTTTTGGGCTCTCTTTCCTCAGGGTTCTTGTCGTTTTACCTCGGCTATGTGTTCACGTTCGTTTTAAGCATAGCGTTTACCTTGTCTTCCGTAATCGTTTTTAACAGCGCATACAGAGACGGACGTAAAATAAGAGATTTCGGGAATAAAGTATGACTGCGATTTAATATTTATATATTACCTTATCTCTATAAAAATAAATGTTTATCCGCTTATCAGCAGTTCTGGAAAAAAGCGAAAGCAGTGAATTTGCGCTTCATACGGATAACTTAAAAGACTATAGGACAATATTGAAATACCCGAGCAAGATAAAAAATGGGGACATAATACTTAATGCAGGGTTGACTAACGAAATACCGCAAGAACTATACGATGGAAAATTCGATCAGCGCTTTCTATCAGAGATATACGGAATACGCATAAACAAAAGACTAGGAAAATCAACAAACCTGAATACGGTGTATAAATCTGCTTGTTCAGTTGCATATGGAAAGACCGGCCTAGACCGGGCGATAGCCATCGCAAATTCAGTATATCAGCAGCTGTATTTTAGGATGAATGAATATACTGACAGCTACAGCAAGAAAAAGGGAATAATGACTTATGCAGACCTTACTTATCTGGAAGGAAATGACCAGCGTAAAGGATTGGTGGTGGATGTAAATCATTCATTGCTGTACGGTCCGTTCCTTTGCCATGAATTTGCCATAGCGTTGGGCCTTCTGCTTGAAAAAGAAAAAACCAGAACTGGTCTAGAACCGTTTTACGTCATGGGTACTGTTGAAATAAACGGAGAAACGGCGCAACATTGCTGGGTGGAGCTACGAGGTAGAGACGGAGAGAAGATCTTATTGGACCCGATTTCAAATGTTATGCAGCCAATAAGCGAAGACTCCGTTCATGTCAAATCCTCGAATGGAACAAAGTACACGATAGACAATGGTCCGTTAATATTGAGAAAAAATCGCTTAATTCGGCGCTTAAAAGAAATTTAACGTAGAAAAGGCATATTCATGTATGTTGCCCCTGATTTTTTCAGTCATACTGGATACGTCTTACTCGTGGGTCAGAATGTTCATTGCATTGTCAATCTCGTTGGTCATAGGTTTATTTACTGGAATAGCAGCGGCAAGATCAAAAGCCTTAAACAAGGTGTTGATGCCGGTGGTCGACATACTACAGACCCTGCCGATACTTGCGTTCTTCCCGTTTGCGATATACATCTTTGTGTTTTATCTTCCAGGTTCCATAGGAATAAACTCTGCGGTCATATTCCTGATAATAACAAGTATGCTCTGGAACATTATATTCGGAGTATACCAAGCAGTGATATCCCTACCGTCAGAATATACGGAAATGGCAAAGATATACAGGCTTAATTTTTATCAGAGGCTTAGAAAAATATTTATACCGGCTGCACTTCCGAGAATGTCAGAACAAATGAGTTTATCTTGGGCGATAGGGCTTTTTTACCTCGTGACCAGCGAGATATTCTCGATAGGCACGAAGAATTATGCGGTTAAGCACGGCATAGGCGTGGAGTTCGTAACGGCAGCCGCGACCGGAAATTTTTATCTTTATCTGTATGCGATAGCAGTATTCGTTTTGTTTGTCATAATAACAAGGCTGTTGTTTTTCGAAAGATTTGACAGGTTTGCCAACAGGTACTATCTAAAAGACTACAAGAAAAGAAAGAAGGACAGGTTTACATTTAATTCAATTCATGGAATCGGGATTAAGTTGAGTGGGAAAACAAAGCATAAATTATACGTATTCTCCCGTTACTTTTTTTATGTAGTGCTGGCTGCAGTGGCCGGTTTTATAATATACAAAATGATTTTCGCAATAAACATTCCGTTATTGAGCAGAATAGTCAATTATGAGGGATATTCTATTTTGTCTCTGGCTTTTTCATTCTTAAGGATATGGGGCGCGTTTCTGGCCATACTTGCTGTTTCTATCCCATTAAGCATATACGTAATATTCCTGTCAAAAAGGATCAAAAGGTATCTGCTTTTATTTCAGATATTGGCGTCTATACCAGCTACGATACTGCTGCCAGCCGTAGCCGAACTTGTTTATGGAAACTCCGAATTGTTGTCATTCATTATTTATTTTTTAAGCGGTCTATGGTACGTAATATTCAGCATAATTGCGACTACAAAATACCTTCCTCAGAGCATAAATGAAGTGAAAGAGGTATTCCATCTGAAAGGAATAGTTGCATGGAAAAAGATATATCTTAAAGCGATTATGCCCGGAGTTATAACTGGAGCAGTGACAGGCATAGCCGCAGAATGGAATGCAAGCATAGTAGCCGAATATTTTTCTGCAGGTAGTGGTAAAATCATAACATCTGTCTCTGTAGGCATGGGAAAAGCTCTGAATGTTGCTCTGGCCAGCAATAACCTTCTTTTAATGGGCGTTCTTCTCGCCAACATGGTGGCCATGATAATCATTATAAACTATTTCATGTGGCGCAGACTATATAACCGGGTGAATTCAGTTTATTCTTAGTATGGCATTCCTTGAAGTTGAAAAGATAAGTTTTGCTTATCCAAAAAGCGGAGTGACAGTATTGAACGGCATATCCTTTTCCGCAAACGAGCTGGAATTCATCTCCATCATAGGGCCGTCAGGCTGTGGCAAGAGCACCCTCTTAAGGATAATGGCAGGGTTGATACGGGCAGACGGTGGAAAAATAATACTGGATGGCAAGAGGATAAAAGAGCCTTCAAACAGCATCTCATTCGTCTTCCAGGATTTTGCGCTTTTACCGTGGCTCTCCAACCTGGAAAACGTCAAGATAGGACTGGCTTCCAAACCTATCACCGAAGAAGAACGGGAGAAAACGTCATTGGAAATGCTGTCCAAGCTGGAATTAAACGGTTTTGAAGACGCATATCCAAATCTTCTCAGCGGAGGAATGAAGCAGAGGGTAGGCCTAGCGCGTGCTCTAGTTTCAAATCCAGTCCTGCTTTTGATGGACGAACCTTTCAGCTCATTGGACGAGCTTACGGCAAACAGCCTGCGTAAAACAGTCATAGAGGTTTTAAAAGACAAAAAGACCTTGCCGAAATCAATTGTTATGGTCTCGCATAACATAGAAGAAGCGGTTGAAATGTCCGATAAGATCATAGTTCTTTCCAATAAGCCGGCAGTCGTGAAAAAAATAGTAAGCGTAGACATAAAGCGGCCAAGGGACAGGGGCAGCAGGGATTTCAGGAGAAAAGTTGACGAGTTATACTCAATCTTTGCCGAGTAACTTCTTTTTGCCGGCTATTTTCCAAACGTCATTTTCATGGTCATATGCAAGTATGCCGAGCCTTAATCCTATGATAAGCAGGTCCTTTTTGAATGCTGCTATACCAGACATGTTGTCTCTGTAGGGTATTACTCCTTTGTTTATAAGAGAATGGAATAGCTCCGTAGTCGTCATCTTTCCCGTTCTCCTTATCTCTTTTGTTATCTGTGTGAATGGCTCAATCTTCAACAGTTTCTTTTTCATCTCGGCGTTTATCTCGTGCGAATTTTTATTTTCCAGGTTTTTATTTAGCTTTATCTCTCCCTTGTCTATTTTTACGAAACCAAGGAGTTTGCAAGCCTCCAATACGTTGACTAGGTCATCTGCCCTCTGCAGAGCTTCGTCTGACAGTTCCTGCAGAGAGATTTGCCCATCATATTCTTTGAGTATAGAGATTATCCCCTGGATCTGTCCTATTTTTATGTTTAAAGGAAAAAGTCCTTTCATATAGATTGTAATATTTTTGTGCTATTTATCCCTTTTATCTTCATCCGTAGAAACTATTTAAATGTCGTTTATAAAAGGTGAGCGGAAAAACCCATGCTCTTTAGAGGTGGGATGAAAGCGAACTCAAAAATGGAAAACATAAATAGTATAAGAGGTAAAATAACAATATGCTGACAGTATACAAATTCAGGTTGTACCCAAATGAAGAGCAGCAAGAACTGTTTTCAAAATACTTCGGCTGCAGCAGGGTAGCTTGGAACAAAGCGTTAGAGTTGAGAGAAAACTATTACAAAGAGCATAGAAATGACAAAGCAAAGAAAGGACTGAACTACTATGATACCGCAAGATTCCTCAAAGAATTAAAGCAGAAAGATGAATACAAATGGCTTAAAGAAGCTAACTCACAGTCATTGCAGCAGACATTGATGGATCTAGACAAAGCATTCAAGGCGTTCTTTAAGAGCATATCGAAATATCCTAAGTACAAGAGGAAATCGAACAAGCAATCATTCAGGATACCGCAGTTCTTCAACTTTGCTGACAATTTACTGTACCTTCCTAAGATGGGGAAAGGGATAAGGATGGAAGTTCACAGGGAATTTCCTAAGGATAAAGTAAGGCAATTGACCATAACAAAGACACCAACAGGCAAGTATTTCGTCTCTATCACGATGGACGACAGAAAAGAAGCGCCTTCAAAAGTCATGATAACAAGCAACCCCAATAAGACTATCGGCATAGACGTGGGATTGAAGGACTTCGCAGTCCTGTCAAATGGCATAAAGATAGCAAATCCAAGACACCTTCAAAAGGCGGAAGGGCTGCTTAAGCTTAGGCAGAGAGCGTTGTCAAGGAAAAAGAAAGGCTCAAACAATAGGGACAAAGCAAAATTGATGGTGGCAAAGACCCATGAAAGAACAACAAATAAAAGGAATGATTTCATACACAAGGTATCAACGGCGATAACCAAGCGGTTCGATACCATAGTGATAGAAACCCTGAACATCAGGGAAATGAAGAAGAACCACAACCTGG
>JAKAVT010000006.1 GCA_021817165.1 Nanobdellota archaeon | reverse complement strand
CCAGAAGGGATTTGAGCAGGCTTGATTATAAAATGGGGTTCAACAAAGATATGCTTGCGTTTATGGAAAAGCTGAGAAAGAAAAAACCCGTAATAATCGGCGGGGATTTCAACGTGGCACACACTGACTTGGACATAGCCAGACCGAGACAAAACGACGGAAATGCTGGTTTTACAGCGCAGGAAAGGAAATTCGTTGACGAGCTTATAGAAATGGGATACATTGATACTTTCAGGTTATTCAACAAAGAAGGGGGAAATTATTCATGGTGGACTTATCTGTACAAAAGCGCAAGAAAAAACAACATAGGGTGGAGAGTAGACTATTTCTTTGCGTCAAGAGAACTTGGAAAAAGGATAAAATCCGCAGGCATACTTGAAAATCAAAAAGGCTCAGACCATGCACCGGTATTTTTGGAGATTGATTAGAACACTGGCTGATCCTGAAATATGTTTATCCCACTGTTTCCAATGTCAAATGGATGCATTCCCGTGCTATGAGAAGAGAACCTCATTTTCACTATAGATATTGCTTTCTGGTAAAAGTTCTGATTGTATATCATTGACAGCAGTATCACCATGTCTGAAAGATATATCGGTATGGCTATGTCTTCCGACAGTTCCATTCTGTTTATATCACCGTATCTTTCTATCGTTACCAATGTAGTGCCGAATTCTCTAAGCATTTTAAAAGTATCGGTAAGTATGTTTCTCTGCAGAGAAGGATCTTTTATCTCCCATAAAAACGGAGTAAGCGGATCTATGACTATCCTTGCATGCTTTCCCTTTCTCGTTTCAAGTATCTTCGGCAGGTCTATGGAAAGGAAATTCTTGAAGTCGTGTCCGTTCATCCTTGAAAAAATGAAGTTGGAGTTCATGTTTTCTTTGAATTCCTTGAACCCGAATGAATCGCACTGCTCGAGAAAAGAGTCTATGTCCTGCTCCATGCTTATATAAAATACTTTTTCGTCGTTTTTCAGTCCTTCCCTTAAAAATTCCGTACAGAAAATGCTCTTTCCCGCACCTGGAGAACCGTATATGGCAACGACGCTGTTTTTTACAAAGCCGCCACTCACTATCGCATCGAAGCCATTAACTCCACTTTTAATCCTTTCAACCATATCCTACATAGCATTTATCAGAATTTATTAATTATCTTCTGAGCTTTAATACCTCCTTGTATTCCAATGTATTTATAACGTCCCTTTTTTCAAGCCACCCTCTTCTGGCTATGGCACAGGCTAGGTTTAAAAAGCGGAAATGCTCTGTTCTGTGAGAATCGCTGCCGAGCGAGAATTTTATCGCGTAATCCTTTGCCTTTTTTACGAGATCAAACGGCAGATCTGATCTTTCAGGATATCCGTCTATTTCAAGCAAAACCTGGTTTTTTTGGCATGCTTCCATTACCTTTTCGAAATCAAGCTTTAATCCCTCCCTCTGCCCTATTATCCTATCAGTTGGATGAGCAACTGTGTTTATATTGCCGCTGTTTATGGCCTTTATCAGTCTATTGGTCAGTTCTTTGCCGCTCATGTTTAAATTCTGGTGCATTGCTCCTATCACGAAATCCAGGCCCTTTAAAGAGTCGTTTTTCAAATCCAGTGAGCCGTCCTTTAATATTTCAAGTTCTACTCCCTTCAGAATCTTTATATTGTTCTTTTCGTTGAACGAATCTATCTTTTTGTTTAATTCCAGAAAACGCTTTTCATCTAGTCCATGCGCAACCGGCAGGCTTTTGCTGTGATTTGTCAAAGCGATGTATTTAAATCCCATTTTCTCGGCCGCGGATGCCATCTCCTCCAACGAATTCATCCCATCACTGTCCTTGGTATGTGCATGCAGATCTCCAAGTATCTCGTTGTAATTCACTATCTTTGGAAGCCTATGCTCCTGTGCAGCTTCTATTTCTCCCGTATTTTCCCTCAATTCCGGCGGCATGATGTCCATTCCCAGCCTACTGTAAATCTCTTCTTCGCTCTTCCCGGCTATAGAATCTTTTCCCCTGAACAGGCCGTATTCGTTAAGTTTTAAGCCCTTTGATATCGCTATTTTTCTTAATTTTACATTGTGGTCTTTATTGCCGGTAAAGTACTGCATCGCTGCACCAAATGATTCCCTCGGCAGTATCCGTATGTCGCAGGTTGTGCCGATACTCAGCTCCACCGTGGTCTTCGTAGGCCCTTTTACCACTATGCCTTTCACTTCGTCCATCTTCGAAAAGAAGTCCATTCCACTTTCAGGCTTTTCCGATATTGCAAGTATGTCTATATCCCCAATCGTTTCCCTCATCCTTCGCATGGAACCCGCAATTTCGACTCTTTCAAAAAGACCACTCTTTCTCAATTTCTCCACGATTGAATTTGCATAATCTATAACGTAGCCTAGAAGAAGACGATCGCTTTTAACGTTCATAAACGATTCAAGGTTCTTTTTAAGCTCTTCTTCGCTTTTCTCGCCAAAGCCCTCTATGTTCTGTATTTTACCGCCGTCTACTGCTTTCTTAAGGTCTTCCACGGTTTTTATGCCAAGAGCTTTGTAAAGAGCATAAGCCCTTTTTGGGCCCATCCCCCGTATTTTCCTGAAGCTCTCAAAGTCTATCGGATACTTTTTCTTCAGTTTTTCATACTTGCTTATTTTCCCGCTTTCTACATATTCCTTTATAGAATTTGCAATTGATTTTCCTATGCCCTCCAATTCTAAAAGCTTTCCTTCTTGGTATACTTTGCTTATGTCTTCCGAAAGACCTGAAACGGTTAAAGCTGCAGTTCTATACGCCCTTGGCTCCCATTTAACTCCTTCAATATCCAGAATATCCGCGATGTCATTCAATTTTTCGGATAAATCCTTGTTGGACCCCATAATTTATCTAAAAATTCCGTATATTTAAGAATAGACTGCTTTGTATTTCACAGATCAAAGCGACATTACGAAAGGCATGATGTCTACTGCCCTTTTGATCTCTTTTATGTGCTCTTTGGAGCAGACACGCTCGCTGAAATTACCGTGGAAGCCGAACTTTGAATTTGATATCATCACGGGTATGTTTGAGTTGATGTGCCTTTTAAGCTCGCTTGAAGTTGCATGATCACACGTCATTATAAGCGTGTCTTTGCCAAGATCCATGGCGCCTGCAAGCTTAGATATTATTATCTTATCGATATTCTCTATTATCGCATACTTGTCGCGGAACTTTCCTAGATGGGAAACCGCATCAGTCTGTTTTATGTGCAGGTAAACAGCATCGAATTTTGACAAAGCCCTTGCTGTCTTCTCGGCTTTATCATAAAAATCCGTCTTTATGTCTTTATCTTCAGCCGTATCCACAAGGGTCATTCCCGCCGCGGTGGCTATTCCTTTTTCAAGCGGCATGCCAGCCACTGCCGCCCACTTTTTCCCGTATTTATCGTTTATGTCCGGCAGCTTAGGATCTTTGCTTGCTGCGTCCCTTAAAAAAATATAATCTGGTAATTCTAAGCCCCTTTTTTTCCTTTCTCTATAGACTCTCGAGTTCTTTATTACGGCTGAGGCTTTTGATACAAAATCATTCAGCAATGAAGCAGTGTATTCCGCTTCTTTTCTTACGGCCTTTATTTTATGTATTTTTCTGTCTTTTACCGCAGTTGCAAAACTCAGCTTTACTCCATTATCAAAGAACTTGGCAGTATAACCTGGTTCATTGTTGGAAACAAATGAAGAGAAATCCTTTTTCCCTGAACGGAAAACCAGCCCGGCCCGGTAACCTTCTCCCGCTTTAAAATCAAAGTCCGCTGAGACCTTTACTTTTTTGTTTATCTCATTTGAAAGTTCTTCCAGCTCTTCTTTGGACATGTAGATCCTTACGTCCTTCAGTTTGCCTTTTACTACAGAACCGAAATTGACCCGTATGCTTAATTCCCCGTCTTTTGGCTGCATACCCAGCCCTAGACATTCGAACCAGCCCCTGCCGGTAGAGTACTTAAATGGATCGTAGCCAAGATCGGCCATAACACCGGAATCGCTCTGCGGAGCAAGTTTTCCGAGTACGGAAGGATATGCAAATTCTGAGTGCTTCAGGAACTTGTAAAGATTTGTTTTTATGGCATACTCCAAAGGAGTCTCATTTTTAAGCCTTTTTATCGGCAGATCCGCCATCCCGTCAACTATAATGAAAACAGTCTTAGCCATCCATGCATCACTTTAATATCTAAAAGCCATAGTATTTTAATTTAAGCTGCCCTTTGAACCGAGAATCGCAAGCTTTTTTATAAGTTCACTGCTCTTGCTTGTGCTGCCGTTATCAACTTTCTGTTCTTTGAGGAGCTCATTCAATTTGTCCGCTATGTCTTTGTTTGACCTAAGCAGCTCATCCAGCTTTGAAATAAGCTCGGACATTGAATGAAGGTCGTTCTCCGTTATCTTTACATCGTGAACGCTTGCGTTTTCCACTTCGGCGTGCCGGATTTCCACAGGATTTACGGCAGTTGGTTTTGCAGCAGAAGGCTTTGCATAGTCAAACGGCCCATTTTCCTCCAGGGGTACGGCAGGTGTGACGATTTTTATCTCATTTGAAGCCGTGTCTTTTTTAAGTGCTGCGCCCGCATTCTTTTGCACTGCGACGTTTTTCTTCAGCTTTTCAAGCAGAGTGTCAATGTTTTCAACTTCCTTCTTTTCCATTTCGACCTTTTCGATAGTTTTCTTTATGTTCGTATAGGAATTGTCCGCCGCAGTTTTTGTCTGGGCCGCATTTCCTTCAGCATGCCTGTTCGACAAAAGCGGCATTTCCTCAATAGGGTATTTTGCTTTCTCCTGCACTACGTCGGTCTCTATGTTGTTTATCCTCTGTTTGTAATCGGCTATCTGCTTCATTAATTCACCGTTTCTGTCAATTGTTATTTTGTTTATATCGACTGCTGTTATATTGAGCGTACTTTCAAACTCAGCTATTTTCTTCTTTACCTCTTCTATCCTGTCTATAAGGCTGTCCTTGCTGTCCATATTTATCGTAGTTGAATTTCGTCGGCGGCATGACTTGCTGCAGTGCGGTTAATATTCAACATATTATTATTTTGCCTTTCATCCATTTATAGCTTTCATCCCTTGGTTTGAATCGCCGATTTAATTGTCAATGGCTTATTTTTTACGCAGTATCAGCAGAGAATGATCCTTCTGGTAGGGATAAAGGTTTATTTCCCTCACAATATCGAACTTTTCCCTCAGTTTTCTGGTTTCGTTCCTCACGACCTCCCTAGGGTCCATTGAAACGTCTATGCTCCTTGTTTTCACTGCAAATATTCCTATCTTCCCGCTCTTTAGAAACAGCTCCGCATTTTTTATGAAGATCTCCGTCTGGTCCCTTTGAGCAACATCCTGGTAAAGTAGATCGCATTTTGGAACGTAGTCTGAATAATTTTCCGGCTTCCTGGCATCGTCAACTATCGGAAATATGTTCCGGCGTTCTTCTGACAGCAATATCAAACTCACAGCCATTTCCTCGGCTATCTCCACCGCGTATACCTGACCAGTTACCCCTATTATGTCTGAAACGTGCGAAACCGTCGTACCGGAAGAAGCCCCCAAATAAAGCACCTTGTAAGAGTCCCTAATGTCAACGCCATTTAGGCCCTTATAGAATGCAGATGCGAACTTGCTCCTGTAAGGAATCCATTCCCTGTATATTTTGCCGTCTACGTTGAAGACCTTTTCGCCGTAAACGGAATTGCTTCCGTATGCGCTTAGAGTAACGAGCGTACGTCTTTTGTCAAAAAGCCAGTAGACTCTGTCCATTACCCTTTTAAGTTCCATTTTTCTCTCTTGCTTTATTTATGTCTTTTAGCATCTTTTCCATAATCTTGCCGCTTTTGTCCTCCTTCGAAAGCACGTCCGTTTTTGCTGCTAGAGACGAATACGCTGCAATTATCTTTGCAGTCTTTCCCTTTAAGTTATCAGGGACGGAGATCATAAGCTCGTGATTATATATTACGCCGTACTTTGGAGTAGCCTTCTTTTTCCTTGCCGCAAACATCGCTTTTTCCGCGCCAAGCACCTGTATCTTTGAGGAAGGCATCAACATCAGCGAATATGCGCTGCCTGCCAGGTATATTGCTCTTGCCGCTATTTCTGCACCCAAAACTGCAGTCAGGTTGGGATAATTTTTCTTAACTATGTCATGCAGCCTATCGTTTACTATCTTTCTCAAATCAGCTATGTTGCTTATCTCGTTTATTGAAAGGGATAAAAGCTGAATATCCTCCTCTTCGAAATCATAGCCCATGCTTTCTGCACTCACCTCTGTCTTTTCCGATACGCTCTTCCTGTCGCAGGATTCTTTCAATATCTTTATAAAACTGTCCCTTTCTTTGAGCTTATCCGCAGCTTCTGGGTAATAAAGGAAATAAAGGTCGTTTAGCTGCTCGAATATCGTGTTTTCGCCTTTCTCAAGTGAATCTGAGAATGCGATTAGTTTTCTTATAAGATCATCTACGGATAGCCCTTCCTTTACCTTTTTCCTTGCTCTTGAGATAAAACTGCTGTTGTCCATGTTCACGACACCGCACCTGACGGGATAAACCCGCAAATTTCTGTATACTGTGAATGAACGGGCTTCTCTACAATACATTGTATTTTCGGACCGTTGCGCTGGTATGCCGCAAACACTTGGTAAGTTGACATACTACTAGTTTATACTACGTTTATTTATAGATTTTCTATTTTTTTATCCGCCAGCTTGACTGCTACTCGGAGAAATTCGGGCCTTCCCCTCTGTTTGATTTGTACAGTTTAGTACCGTCACTTGTCAGAGTAAGCGGCTTGCCATCGCTGTCCATCGTTTCCAGCTCTACTGGGATTTTCCAAAGCTTTGAAAGCCTGTGCAGTGAATTTATCGTGAGCCTATTGAATAGGCTGAACATCTGCGATGACTGTTTTTCGAACTCTTTCTGCTGTTTGTCCGATAGTTTTCCGGTATACCTGTTCAGGAAGCTCAGATCCTGCCTTAAAAGGAGTTTGTCGCCCTTGAAACTGCCCCTTGGAACATACACCATAGGACCGTAGTTTTCGGTCTCTAAAAGAAGCTGAAAACGGAGTATGTTTGGATCCAGCTCCTCGTTCTGCGCAGCTTTTATCATTTCTACAATGTAATCAGGGTATTTTCCGCCATAAAGTGTGTCTATCACCATGTTTTTCTTTTCTTCTATCTCCTTTACAAGCGATTTGAAAAAATCAAGATCTGCGTAAGAAAAGATGAACTCCCAGTCCGTATATGATTTGACTATTTCAAGTATCTCCGACAGGCCTCTGTTTTCCCTCTTCATATAGATCCGCTTTTGCTCCTCAGATAGCAGATTGTAAAGGACGCCGTGCTTTCCCTCGTTCCACCTCTTTTCTATGTCCTTGAAAAGCCTGAATCCGAGGTAATATGGCAGCTGTGCGGGAGAAAGGACGTCGGCCACGCTCAATATTCCTTTTCTCATCTTGAAAGCGGTATCGATGTCGTATTTTGCGACCTCTTCGGCGTATTTGTCCTCGACAAACGTGGCAAATCCTTCATGCAGTATCTTTATCCTTGCGCCTTTTACCAGCTGGTTAATGTCGTAAACTACTTCTAACAGCTCCTTTTCCCATGGATTGAATCTGACGTTTTCCAGCGTAAATTTGTAAACGTCGTACACGTTTTCTTCCGGAAATTCCTTTTCCCTGCCATAATATTCGTTCTTTTTGTTCTTGTGAAAATCCGGGAATATGTCCAGCAAGCCGCTTAAAGTCTGCGCATAATCGTACAAATTTTCAACGGTTTTTATGTCGAGCCTGCCTTCCATCTCTCTGTACCTGTCTCTATAGTAAGCATGCTTGTCTGAGTTTGAATCTATGCTTTTTGCAAGCTTGTTGTTGTATTGTATGTGCAGATGCCCGTATACGTGTGCCATCACGCTTAATACCTCATCATAGGTATCATTCTGGTTTATGTAAACCGCGGTATACTCTTCCTTTTCTACCGGGTCGTAGAATTTATGCCCGACCATCTCGTATAGAACTCCCTGTCTATATTTCATCCTGTCTTCCTGCATTATCTTTTCTTGACCAGCCTCCCATGATGGCAAAGGAGTGCCATAAAGGGCCACTTTCTCGGCGAATTCTTCATTGTCCAATATCTTGAATTCTACGTTTCCAAATGACAATCCCATCTTATTTATCATGAATGCCGCTATTTTCTTTGCCTCTCCAGTGTATCGCTTGTCAATCATAGAGCCATGAGTGGCCTTGATCTTCACTTCCTTTCCATCGATCAATAACTTTTCAAGCGAGTCTCTTGCCATATCAATTCAAAAGTTTGTCAAGCACTTTTTTCACGTTCCCGTAAGATACGTCGTTGCTTGACTTTACCGCGCTTACGTTTTCCTTGCCCATTGAGGATACCATTTTATAAAACTCGTCGGAAATGCCCTCTATCTGCAGGTAAAATGCCTTTGTAAGCCTCGGAAACAGTTTTTTAAGCATGCCATAAAGTTCCGGGCCAGTGTCTGAGTTTTCACCGTCCGTTATATGCAGCAGGAATACATCCTCCGATTCGTAGTCTACCCTTTCCCTGTATGGAGATTGGGATGCATATGGTTTTCCGTCCATCATATCCATCACCAGATTGTAAGCAGGCCGGAAAGCAGTACCTCCGCCTGAAACCAGTTTGAAAAAATCGGCCCTTTTAGCCGGATTGAATTCAAAGGCGTCATCAGTATGGGCTATGTACCTTATTTTGACAGTATTCTCGTATTTCTCTCTAAGCCAAAATTCTATAAGACCTGCGATAGTGGCAGAAAATTCGCCATACGGCTCCATCGATCCGCTCACGTCCCTCATTATGATAAATGTAGCAGACAGGTTGGGTATGAGCCTTTCCTCTATGAAATTGTAGCGGATATCCTCGTCCCTTATGTCTATCTTGAACCCGTTCTTCGCAAAGTATCCCGTCGCCATCTGTCTATCCAGCATTGCTTCTATAGTCTTTTCCTGGTTTTCATCTATCCCGTTTTCTGCAGTCAATAGTCTGTAAAGTTTCCTGTCTTTTTTCCCGGGTTTCGTAAAGGAAAGGCCCCAGTTTTCCATCATCTGCTTCAACCTTCTTTTATCAACGCCGACCTTTACCTTTGAGTCACCGCCTTCGCCACCATTTTTATCTCCTTCCCCGTCTCCGTCCCCTGAATCCCCATCTCCTTCCTGGTTTAAACCGTTGTAGGATATGGTGGGGTTTATCTTGACGGGTATGCTCTTTATTACGGTCTTTCCATCGTTTATGTCCTTTATGTCTACAGAAGTAAGGATTAAGTCATCCTCCTCGTCTATTTTTCTCCGGTACTTGTCCTCTGCATCACCCAGTTCACTGGTCATAAAACAACGTTCCTCCTTTGTATATCTTGAATGATTCTTCAACCGCCTCGTCGAAATAACCGCGCTTGTCTTTTAGGAAATTACTTATGTACGAGTACAATTCCGATGACCTGTCAATGTCCCTTCCCGACTCTCCGATAAAATTCTTGAACTTGTTCTCTCTTTTCACGAAATCCTTTTCCGTTGAAACGAGAAAAGAAAATATGTCCTCGAACTTTGCCCGGTAGTTGACGATGCCGAGCGGAACGACTTTTAACTTGAATGCGTTTATCTCGTTCTTCAATCCATCAATGTCGAAGTACCTGCCCGCTTCCGAAAGATAGCCGTTTGCATCCTTGAATTCCTGCGACTGCTTTGCCGATATAAGGGAATTAGTATATTCCGCTATTGTTTCCGTATAATCTTTGAAATGTTCGCCGAAATAGAATGAAAGCAGCGCATAATCTATGTCAAATCTTACATCGTTTGTAATGATTGAATCGATGTAATCGTGTATTTTGTTAACCGTTTCCGCTGCAATCTTATCCTCATTTCTATCCAGATAACCGACTATGTCGGAGAACAAAAGACTATCTTTGGATTTATTTGACAGGGAGTTGAAATCGAGTATGCTGCTTATCGACCTTGAAGATATCCCCGTGGTCCACCCGCTTTTATAGCTAGTTGAGTCAAATATTATGCTTCTGGCCGCGTCTTTAACGTACCTGTTTTCCTTCTGGCCACCATCAAAAACATAGGCACTGTAATCGGGAAGAAGTCTGCTGAGAAAGTTCGACATTGACTGAGTCATGCTCCTCTCAAATTCGCTTAATTTCGATGAATCATAATGATCAAGAAGCTCCAGTATGTTGTAAATCTCGTCATTGTCGGCGTTTTCCAACTTATCAAGCGAAACTCTGGATAAGATGTTCAATTTTGCTATGTATTCGAGAAAATGTGGTATCAGTTTTTTAACCGGAAGGTTGGATTCTTCCGCGAGCTTTCTTTCTTCCGAGTACGACAGGTTGCGCCTTACGTCTACGCGTATTATCCTTTCAAGTAGCGGGCGCGATTCCATTTTTCTTTCATCATCAAGTTCCATAAACGTTTCATTGCTGTGCATTATTATCAGGCTGTCCAAGGGTATCCTATTTCCCGTCGAATCGGAAAGATTGTTGTCGTATACGTTGTTTAAAAGCTGGAACACTTTGGGGTTTATGTCCTCCAGTTTGCTTTTATCTGCGCTTATAGTCAGCACGGACCTGTTTGAATTCCTTACTATATTTACAAACGAAGGAAGAAGGAAGTTATCGCCGAACTCCACTATTGAAGACTGGGGGAATACCCTTTCAAGCCCTATTTTTTCCTCTTCTCCGAGGATTTGCTCCAGGTTTCGCTCGCAATGGTAGCATACTTCCGGCCTTTTGCTGTTCATTGTTTTATTTACAATCTCTTTATTGAGTTTAAGCGGCGTGATTGATCTGTAAATATTGTAGGGGTTTTCGTTGTATGGACACTTTATTCCGTTTATGTTTAGAGTGAACATCTCGTGTTCCAGTGAATATTTTTTGTACGAGCGCAGTATACTGTTTATAATTTCGGTTTTTCCGCTTCCGCTCGGGCCTATCAGAAGTATTATGGGCGTGTATCCCTGCCGGGATATGAACGAAGCCTGTTCCAATGCGTTCATGAGGTTTTCCTTTACGTCCTTTATCCCGTATAAACCTTCAAATGGGGTTTCCTCCGATATTATGCTTTTTCTGATACGCTCTACGGTGCTTTCCTCTTCTTTTTCAGACAGGCTTTCAAGGCCGACGCTACCCATAAACGAAATCTATTTTCTTACAAAAAGATTGTAGGCAACCCGCGCACATTGATTGCAGTAACCAATGTCAATCAATTTGCTTATTATTCTTTCCTGATCAAGTTCGGTGGCCGTTCCCGCGACAGATGCGCTCAGTTTGTCCACTACTGCGTTTGTAAGTTCTGGGTATCTTTCGATGATGGTTGGAGTAAGCATTTTGACGAGGTCATCAACGCTTTTCTTGTTGTTGGCTATCGACGCATCGTTTATTATGCTGTAGATGCTTTCCCGTATTACGTCGCTCCTAAGGCTGGATCTTTTTTCAAGATCCGATACAAAGTCGTAGTCTATAGGCTGTACTGTGCCGAATATCGGAACTCTTACCTTCTTTTCCTTTTCTCCCGCGGTTTTGTTTATGTAGTATACATTTATGACGTATTTGTTCACGAGGTCCTGCACCTTTTCGGAGCCGTACTCTACCATCGAAACGTCGTTTCTCATCATTCTTTTTATTTCGTCGTATGAGTCCTGTACAATCGTATTACCCTCTCCGTTTTCTCTCGGCTGGACCCTTGCTTTCGTTTCCGGAGAAAGATCTTCAAGGGTATTCAGGAAATCCTCTATGTATTTAGTTCCATTCAGATTGTCCAATATGGTTCCAAGACAGGTCCTTTCGTTCAACTCTTCCTTTGGTAGGTATCCTGCTTCTATCCCCATCTTTCTGCTGAAATTGGCATAAGAAAGGAGCTTTGACGGTGATTTTACCAGGTCATCATACGGTATGCCGAATTTTACACCCTCTTCCAATTCAAGAATAGGTTTTTGGGTCGCTTCCCTTATTATGTCTTCCAGCGAGACTTTCACGTCCGGTATGAAAACTCCATTGTATAAATCTGCCTTGTCTTTCAACGAGATGTTGTCATAGTGGGATATGCTGCCCTCTACCCATATCCTTGCAAGCATCCTTAGAAAATGCGGAGGATAGTGTATGTTCAATTCCTTCGCGGCATGCTGATATATGTCGTCCAATGCTGTTTCGGCATCGGAAAGCTTGGTCATTGATCTGAATACGATTATATTTGACCTACGCAGAAGATATGGCTTTATGCTGTCCGCTATTTTTTTGTAGTCGTCCATGTTAGTTGTCCCTATCATTATCGCATCAAAGGATTCCTTAAACGATGGGGAAACTTTTGTCCTTGTATCCTGCACAAAGTCAAGAAGCGAGTTCGCAAAAGACGAAGAACCCTTAAGCACTTCGCTGATGTAGATTATGTTTCCTCTTGGAGAAGGGGCAGACTGGCTGCCGAGTATCCCAAAATCATAGCCAAGTACGTTAGAATTGTCTCCATTGAGTTCATTGAGCACCTTATAGAACATCCTGCCACCGAATATGCCCTTATAATCCAGATGCTGATCGTCGGCTGCCACTACTGGTTCTGACATGTTTATCACGTCTTCCTCTCCAGCCAGTTCTACATGCACAAGCTTCTCAATGATTTCCTGTATTTTTTCGTAGTCTGGCCTGCCGGTTTTTAAAACGAATTGACTCAGGGATTCCGACAACGTGCTTTTTATTTTATTCAGCGTTGAGCTCACTGCGCCCCTTTTGTTTATGCTTGGAGCAGTCCAGTATTCCTTGCCGTTTTTGTCCATGCTGTCGATAAGCTCTTCTATCCTCGTTTTTCTGGCAGAGCCGGTTCTTTTCTGCAGTAGATAAATTTCATCCTGTATGTTCTCTCCCAAAGTCAACTTTCTCTTTCCCTTCGAACCCAGCTGGGAATTGACTTCCTGCATGAATTTATTCTTCTGCTCTTCGGTTAGCACGTCCAGTGCTGGATTGCTTCCGATAGAATCAAGGTCAAGTTTCAAAATGTACTGTAATCCTTTGTTGGTCTCAGAATAGACTCTGAGCGTTTCCGACAAGGTGTTCAGAAACTCGCTTTTACCTGCACCGGGCGGAGAGATTATTACTGTAAGTTTATTTCTCATGTCGCTGTTCCTCGCGGCCCTTTTCAAGAAGGAGATGAATTCGTCTGCAAAATCGCTTGAATCATATCTAGTCTTTACGTTTCTCTGATCATTAGCCTGCTTCATTAAAAACTGCCATTTTCCGTCTTTTCTGCCGTAAGACTCTATTGCGGCCAGCGCCCTTTGATTTGCATTGTAAAATAATTCTGGCTTGTCTTTGCTGAATTCAAAGAATTCATCTAAACTCATTTTTTGTTTAACCGCTGTTCTGTCTCCCATATCATTTTACCCCCAGTATATATAGGAAGACATCTTCTTTATATACTTTTTCTTCAAAAAATTCTAAATTTTCATTCATAATTCTTATAAAATTTATAAGTTTTATGCTTAATCCCTGTATAAACTCATCATTTTTTACTGTTGCCATACATCAGACTCCTCCCCTTATTTTTATCATATTTATGTAATTTTAATACTAACCATGTGGAAATTAAATAAAAACATATTGTTTTAATCCCGCCCAAACAGATCCGAAAAATTTCAGAAATAGTTTGGGCAAATCAGTTTGTCTTAATTGAATATGAAGAAAAGCCGCAGTGCCACAAGCATACTTGAACCGATAAAAATCCGCCAGCAAAAGCACTGTTTTTCATGTTACTATGTTAAAATTCATCGTATTTAAATTTATCAGCTTATAACTATACCATATTTTTGACTTCTTCCGCTATATGATCTACTTTAAATTTCATCTCTCTTTTATTTTCCATGTCTCTTACAGTCACTACACCGTCCTGCAAGTCTCTTTTTCCCACTATTATTGCATACTTTATTTTCTTTGAATTACAGTAGTCTAAGCCTTTAGACAACGAGACGCTATCCAACAGAATATCGGTTATAATCCCCGCTTTCCTTAAATCGGCAGCTACTGCCCTTGCTTTGTCCATGTCATCGACGCTTATAACACAGAAGGTTTTATAAAAGTCGTTCTTGTAATTTGCTGTCAAAACTTCCATTATCACGTCAAAACCTATTGAACCGCCGACTATTGCGAAATCCGAATCGAAGTTCCTGCTGATCTTGTCATACCTTCCTCCTCCTGCAAGCACCACTCCCTTTAATTCTCCCTCCGTAAATTCAAATTCAAATATGCTACCGTCATAATAATCCTGTCCCCTAACTAAGGATCTATCGAAGTATACTCCCTCTATTCCGTATGTTTTCTTTAAATCGGACATTAAATAATCGATTTCTTTTGCTCCTTCAAGCCCGGTTATGTCTTTGCCATTAAGATAATCTCTTACCTTTTCCGCTTTTTCATTTCCAATCAGGTCGCTTACCCTTTTTGTAACCTCTTCGATTCCAACTTTATTCATCTTATCTATCTCCCTTAAGACCTGCACGATTTTCTCTGCTTCCACTTGAAGATTTTCCATTAAAGACGTAAGGATCTTCCTGTTGCTTACATTTATCTTATAGTCCTTTATCCCGAGCTTTTTCAGCGCAAAGTCTATGCATGCTATAACCTCAGAATCATACATTATGTTTGAAGAGCCGAACACGTCTATATCTGCCTGAATGAACTCCCTCCACCTGCCTTTTTTCGTGTCTTCGTATCTCCAGACATTTCCTATACTGTAGGCTCTAAGCGGAAAAACAAGAGATTTATTTCCTGCGACTACTCTTAGCTTTGAAATGGTATGTTCCGGCCGCAACGCAAGTTTTTCCCCTTTTTTGTCCTCAAATGAATAAAGTTGAGATTCTATTTCCGGGCCGGATTTATTGGTAAAAAGGGATAAGTACTCAAAAGAAGGAGTTTCTATCGGTTCAAAGTCGAAAAGCTCATAGGCCTTTCTTATTGTTTCCAAGGCCTGCTGCCTAAGAAATGCCTCCCTTCCTGTAAAATCCCTGACGCCCTTGACTCTTTCAGACATAAAAGGATATTACATTTCAGCAATTAAAAACTTTAGATATCAAACAAAGGAATGTCAAACAAATCAACTTCCGACTATCTTCATGTATGCCCTTTCAAGGTCTTTGTATTTTTTCTGGAGGTTTTTGACAGTGTCCTGCTTTATTATTTTTCCGTTGTTTATGAATATTATCTCGTCGCATACCTCTTTTATTTCCTGTATTACGTGGGAGCTTATCAATATCAACCGCTCTTTTTTCAATGACAGAATAAGCTTTTTGAATTTCATCCTTTCAGCAGGGTCTAAGCCGCTTGTCGGTTCGTCCAATAGCAGTATACTGGGTTCCGGAATAAGCGCTGCTACTAAAGAAACCCTCTGTCTTTGTCCTTTAGACAGCCTCCCTATCCTTGAATTCAATGGCGGAAGTTCAAGCAGCTTCCCATATCTGTTTATCTGCCTATCAATATCTTCCTTTGAAAGACCGTTAAATTCGGCAGACATTGACAATGCCTCTCTTATCGTCTGGAACTTATCCGGTTCGGGAGACTCTATAATTGCACCTATGCTCAAAAGCACATTTTTTAAGTCCTTTCTAACATCAAAGCCATTGACAGAAACTGAGCCGGCCGTCGGCTTAAGAAGTCCTGCGAGTATCTTAAAAGTAGTAGTTTTACCCGCGCCATTCGGGCCTAGATAGCCTATTACGCCCTTCCCTTTATGGGAAAACGAGATGTTGTCTAATGCAACCTTATCGCCGTATCTCTTCGTAAGGTTTTTTACTTCTATTTCCATTATCCTTTCACCTCTTTATACCTGTACATAAATACGCTGGCTATGAAAAAGATCACAATGTACCCAAGCATTATTTCTATTCCTTCCAGAGTATAAGGCTCATACTGTGATATGGTAAATGCTGCGTGTCCTGTAGGAATTTTTGACTGCGAGAAATGGACAAAATGAGTTGAAAATACGGAATAAACTACCTGTCCGCCATAATTCACAAGGAACCAGGGCTCTATCGACAAAAAGCCTTGAAGGATGCTTGAAACTATGGGCAATGCCACTATCAAAAGGATTACAACTGCAACAGTGCTAGTTTGAGGATTGTTGAACAAGGAGCTTAGGAAAAATGCGAATGAAAGTATGGAAAGCACAAAAAGTGCCACTAAACCAATGGAAGAAGCGAAAACTTCAGGCAAAGAAGAAAAGAAGTAAAGTGAAGATATGGCTGCGAAAAGGTAGTATATCAGAATTATGGAAAAAGACGCAAGTAATGCTGCTAAGTATCTACCGATTAAGATAGAGCTTCTTCTTGCGGGCTGCACCAGGATATAATAACTATAATTTGATGCAAAATCAGTGGAGATTGCATTGCCGCCGAAAAACGCGGCTACTATGACGACTACAAACGTAATGTTCTGCATGAAACTGTAAAGATAATTTGAAGCGTTGCTGTACTCCGCATTTATTGCGTTTATTCCAACGTGCGCTTCCACGGCAAAAACTGCTATAGATATCAGTGCCACAAGTATGGCAAGAGCAAGGAATCTTCTGGTCCTTAAATATGACTTAAGCTGATACTTGAATGAAACTGCTATTTCATTAAAACGACCGATATCTCTAGAGTGAATTGAATTGTTCATTTGTTTAAATTGCTTTATTAGGATATAAACGTTTGTAATAATCTTAAAAATTGCCGACTTAGGTCAAAAGTCAGATAAAATAATATTTAGCAACGGTGGAATAAAAATGTCAAATACTGCCCAGATTTTTAGTAAAATGCAAGTCGATTTCGATAAAATTGAACGAAAAGACCGCAAATGAAATAAGAGAAAGGTTCAAAAGGCTATAAAAAATAATAATTGGAAGATGAAAAAACACTAACTAAATAAAGAGCGCCCCGAGCGGGATTCGGACCCGCGTCAATGCCGTGACAGGGCACTATCCTAGACCACTAGACTATCGGGGCTTGTATTCTTTAAAGAATCAGCTACAACTATGTGAAGTACCCCGAGCTTCCGCATCAGAGTCTTTGAGTAGCCGTCTTTAAATCCAGGTTTGTCTTCTTTCAGATTTACAAGGAGCTTTTGTGTGTCGTTTTGTTTTAGCTTTTTCCCTTCTCCTTTTGCTTTATTCAATTCTTCCAAAAGCCTGTTATAAGTCCATCTACATAGATCTAGTTCTTTGTTCAGTTCTACTTCAACGATTTTGTTCGGATACAATCTGAATTTATAATTTTTCATATTTTATTTACTTCTTATCATATTTTATACTTTACCGCCTTTCATACTCCATCTTACGAAGGGTGAATTCCCGGCGGACGTATTTAAAGTTTTATTCATTTTAATATTAGGTTTTTATGTGCAAAATCAAGGAATTGGAACCCTTCCTGTAGTTCTTTCCATTGAAATCGAACTTTACGCTTGCCTTTTCTAATTCAAAGTTTCCAACTATGCCTATCTTGCTTTTTACTTCATACATGACTATTATCTCGTCGTTTGGATTAAGTTCCTCTTCCTTCCAGGAAATAAGCATTTTGCTGCCATGCTTCGTTATCTTTCCTTCCTTTTGGCCGGCCTTTGCTATTTTTAGCGAGTTTGGCGGTATCTCATCCTCTAATTCTATGCCATATATTTTCTTCCTAGAAACGTTCTTAAGTCTCAAAGCTATCTTGACGTCTATAAATCCTTCTACGGCTCTATGCTCTATTACTTCTTTTTTGAACACGACTTTCTTGTTGAAATAAAGGAATATGATAAACGCCAGTATTATTATCAAGATTATAAGATAAATCGAGTAGTAAGAAACCGAATACTGCAGTGTTATGCTCTGCCCGGGCAGAAGAGAGCTTATTGACGGCTCTATTGAGTTATTCGCAAGTACTGCGGAGCCGTTAGACGACGATTTTCCGGTTAAGAACAGCGAATTAAAGCCGCTTATAGCTAAAGCAAGCGCGCTTTTATTCACCGGTATGTTCCCCTCATTTTTTATGGTTATAGAAGCGCTTCCGCCAAAAATGTTAAAACTCGAGGCTTTGCTGATTATTGGCTTGTAATATGCAAGAATGGTGACCGGAAAATAAAGAGCGGAGGAGTTTTTATTGTAATTTGTGTAAACGGATATGTTATATTTACCGGGAGAAAGCAGGTAATTCAGCGTATTTATGGGTATTGTAAAGTTAAATGCATTTAGACCTAAGTTCCCGATTACTTCGTTTTTTGAAGCGGTGTAAACCAGTTTTCCTTGGCTTGAGAGATTATATACGAACGGCAATATTAGCCCAGTCTGGCCGAGGGAATTCATAACGTTGACTTGGAAGTAAATCGTATTATAGGGATAGAAGGACTTCGAGGAGTTAATAGAATAAAGGTATATTGAAGTCTTTGTTATTGGTATTATTGCAGTGCTTATGTTAAAGTAATCTGATATTCCGTTTGCACTGTACGGTATCTGCAGTGTTATTGGAAATGAAAAGAAAACGTCCTTAGATTCAAAAGAGAACAGTACTGTTTTTGTCTGGCCGGGAGAAAGCTGGAAATACTGTGGAAACGCGCCTATGCTATCAAAATAGCCTGAGTATATTATCGATGCTCTGCCAACGTTAAGGGATATGTTTTGTGTAGTATTCTGATTGTTGTAAAAAGTAAAATTAAAATATGAAACCGCGTTACTTTGTACCGTTATCGAATTCGGACTTACCTTTAAAGCATGCACATTCCCCACCAGAAACACGGCAGACAGCAGTATAAAAGTCAACACCATCAGATTCTTTGCTGCTTTGTTCATAATCATAAAAGTACTTTTAGTATTAAATAGATTTAAACGTTTAAATTTTATTGTAAAGTGCTATAAGTTTATCCACTGTTTTCTTTACGTCGAATTCCTTTATTACACCACCAAATTTGTATTTGCCAGCATTTTCATACATGAAATTGGCCTTTTCCACAAGGTTCTTTATACTGTGCACATTGAACTTCTCACCGCATTTTGCATATTTGAGAAGCTCCTCCTGTGCGCCTTTTTCCGGCAAAAGCAGGGGTATCCCATAAAAAGACGCGTATAAGTCTACTATTCCCTGTGTTTCAAACGTGGAAGGGTTGCAGAGGATGTCTGCAGATGCATAATAAAGAGGTATGTCGTTTTCTTTTATAAATCCTGCAAAGATTACGTTCTTGTTCCCTATCTTTTTGCTTAAAGTCCTCAGCTCTCCTGTGTAAGGGCCAGATCCGGCTATTATTACCTTAAAACCGCTTGCAGAAAGCGGTTTGGCTGCTTTTATGAGGATTTCGATGTTTTTCTCTCTGCTTACCCTACCAAAATACAGTATGATTTTATCTTTGCTGCTTAATCCAAGCTGCATCCTGGCTTTTTCTCTTTTTTCTCTTTTCATGGAATCAAAATCAATCCCAGTAGGTATGATTTGGATGTTTTTAAGTCCGTTCTTTTTTAATATGTCTTTTACATATAAAGTGGGAGCAATCACGCTGTCAGTCTTGGAGTAAAACCACTTGAGATAGCGCATAACTACGAATCTACTTAATTTCATTACCGTTCTATTGTTAGTAAAATAAGCCGCTATAGCTTCATCGGAAAACACCATAGTATGGAATGTACCTATGAATTTGGTATTGAGCTGCACACTTGCTCTGTATCCGAACAAGCCTGCGGTGAATGGGGTGTGGGCATGTATTACATCCGGCATTATCTCCATTACCTTCATACTTTCTCTGTTTATCAGCCCCATTGTGTACTGCGGGTACTTGTTGAACTTCATGCCTTTTATCACATAAAGCCGTTTGTCTTTTTTAGCAAGCTTGGCTGTTTCCCCGCCGCCGGAAGCAAATACATATACTTCGTGTCCCCTCCTTTCAAGTTCTTTTCTGGTATTGATTATAGAAGTGACTACTCCGTCTCTAGACGGAAGGTAACTGTCAGTGTAAAATGCTATTTTAAGCGTTTCCATTTTAATTCGCAGATATGTGCGGTTCCTTCCTTTCGCCCAATGCCTTTTCTATCTCATTGAGCTCTTTTGTTCCAATCTTTTTCGGAAGGTCTATAACAAGGTCTACTACCAAATCTCCTCTTTGACCGTTTTTGCCGTAAAGTCCCTTTCCTTTCAAGATCAGCGGGCCAGTTTCCCCTGCATCTATAATGACCCTTTCGCTTCCCCAGGGGGTAGGTAAATCAAGTTCTATGCCGTTTAGCAGGTCCCTCAAATCCAAATACAACCTGGTCTTAAGGTTATTGCCCGATATGCTATAAGTATCACTTTTCCTTATGTGAAATACAACGTATAAATCTCCGTTTTCACCATTGACTGACGGCTCGCCTTTCCCCTGTAGTATAGTGTAATCTCCCTCCTTGACTCCTCTTTTTATTGGAATAGAAATGTTTTCCTCTTTTATCACGAACCCGGTTCCGTTGCAGTTATCGCACTTTTTCTTCACTATGAAACCGCTGCCACCGCATTTATCGCAGTTGGTGGTAAAGACAACATTTGATCCGAATTGGCGTATGTTCCTCCGTATCTTTCCAGTGCCATGGCACTTTGGACACGTTTCTTTCTCCTTTGCTCCGGATCCTGAACAGACTGGGCAAACTACCCTGTGCTTTATCTTAACGGTCTTTACTGCAGGATTGAATACATCCTCCAGCGTTATGTCTAAATCATACCGCAAATCTTCGCCTTTTGACGAAAAACCAAAATTCCTAAATATGTCCTCGAATCCGCGAAAGTTGAATATGTCACTGAAATCATTGAAATTAAAGCCCTGCGCACTGCTTTCCTGCTGCGATGAGCTGCCGCCCTTGTTCATTAGTATCCTGTAGGCTTCATTGACTTCCTTGAACTTTTCTTCTGCCTTTTTATCACCGGGATTTAAATCTGGGTGATATTTTTTGGCCATTGCCTTGAAAGCCTTTTTAATCTCATCTTCCGATGCATTAGGGCTTATGCCTAAAACATGATAAGGGTCATCCATATTATTCTAAAGAAAAGACTGCTAATAATCTTTAACTTTCGCTGTTTCCTTCTCCATTCTGCGAATCATTGTCATTGCTTTCGTTGTTTTCCTGCGTGTTCTGCTGTTCGCCATTTTGCGTGCTCTGGCCCTGCTGGCTGTAAATCTTTGAACTAAGTTTGTTTATAACTGCAGTTAGTTTCTCTTTATCCTCGTTTATCTGCTCTAAGGTTACGTCTTCTCTAGCTGTATCCTCCTTTATCTTCTTTATTATTTCATCGGCTTCGTTCTTTTCTTCTTCCGTAATCTTATCCTTAAAGTCATTCAGCGTTTTCTCAAGGGAGTAAGACAGCGCTGAAACGTTGTTTTTAGCTTCTATCAATTCCTTGATCTTTTTATCGTTTTCTTCGTTTTCCTTTGCAGCATTCATCATCTTTTCTATCTCTTCCTTTGAAAGCTTATGCGGGGCAGTTATGGTTATCTTCTGCGTCTTTCCGGTAGCCTTATCCTTTGCCGACACGCTTAATATGCCGTTGGCGTCTATGTCAAACGTAACTTCTATTTGAGGCACCCCTCTTGGTGCAGGAGGTATCCCTTCAAGATTGAAACTACCGAGGTTTATATTGTCCTTCGCAAGCGGTCTTTCGCCCTGAAGCACGTTTATGGTAACGCTAGTCTGATAATCGTCAGCTGTAGAGAAAACCTTGCTCGCCTTTATAGGTATTGTGCTGTTTCTTTCTATTATGGGAGTAGAAACTCCGCCCAGAGTTTCTATGCTGAGGGTTAATGGCGTAACATCTAAAAGAACTATGTCTTTGATCTCTCCGGCCAAGACTGCACCCTGTATAGCAGCGCCCAATGCCACTGCTTCCATCGGGTCCACCCCTCTTTCCAGTTTTTCTCCGAAAATATCCGTAAGGAATTTCTGTACTATTGGCATTCTTGTAGGCCCGCCGACGAGTATTATCTTTGATATTTTACCTTTGTCCGTTCCTGCGTCTTTAAGGACGTTTTCTATTGGCTGTCTTGATTTTTCTATTATTGGTCTTACAAGATTCTCCAAAGTTGCCCTGGATACCTTAATGTCAAGGTTCTTTGGCGAATTGTTAACCACGGTTATGTACGGCAGGTTTATTTCCGTCTCAAGAACAGTAGACAGCTCTATCTTCGCCTTCTCCGCAGCGTCTCTTATCCTCTGCATCGCCACTTTATCTTTAGTTATGTCGACATTTTCCTTGTTTTTGAAGTCAGTTACCACGTAATTAACAAGAGCATTGTCCATGTCTACTCCGCCAAGCTCTACATCACCAGAGGTAGCCAATACCTCGAATGTGCCAGCGGATATTTCCATTAAAGTTACATCTAGCGTTCCGCCTCCTAAATCATAGACTAAAATCTTTGTATCCGCAGATTTATCCAGACCGTAAGCCATTGCTGCCGCGGTAGGCTCGTTTATTATTCTCACTACATCAAGACCTGCTATGCTTCCAGCATCTTTTGTGGCCTGCCTCTGATTATCGTTGAAATAAGCAGGAACAGTTATCACTGCTTTCTTAACTTCAATGCCTAGAAATGCCTCCGCATCTCGCTTTATTTTCTGCAATATGAAAGCGGAAATCTGCTGCGGGGTGTACTCCTTGCCGTTTACGTTGTATTTGTAATCGCTCCCCATCTTCCTTTTTGCCGCAAATATCGTATTCTGAGGGTTTGAAACTGCCTGTCTCCTTGCAGGCTCCCCGACCAAAATTTGGTTATCTTTTGTAAACGCTACTACTGATGGAAACATCTTTCCGGCAATCGTTGCACCTTCCGCGCTCGGTATTATAGCCGGCTTACCTGCAGTTACTACTGCCGCCTGCGAATTTGAAGTTCCAAGATCTATCCCTATTATTTTTTCCTTTTCTGTCATACGCTGATTTTAACCTTCGGATATCTTATTATTTTTCCGTTAAGTTTATAACCTTTCTGCACCTCCTCTATTATCTTTCCTTTTCCTTCTCCACCTTCTTCAGTTGCCACTGCTTCTGCTATATCAGACGAAAAATCCTTGCCAACTACCTCCATCTCCTCCAGACCGTAATGGGATAACACAGAAAGAAGCGCTTTGTAAAGCGCTTTTACCTTTTCGTCTTGATCCTGCTTCAATATGCTGTCAAAGTCATCCAATACCTTAAGCATGTCAAGGATAAGCCGCTCATTTGAATATTTTATGTATTCTACTATCTCCTTTTCTTTCGACTTCTTGTAATTGTCTACTTCTGCCAGCAGATATAGATACTTTGACTTATAGTCCTCTTCCTTTTGTTCTTCCTGATTTTCGACATTTATGTCTTGCACGGCATTTGTATTGTCTTCCATAAAAACTGGCTTTAATAGTTAATGTCTATTTTTATTGATTTTTACTCTTTTTATCTTTTTCTTTCTTCTCATCCTTCTTTTCCGTCGAAACTTTCGGCAAAGGCAAAATCGATGGAAGCTGCAGCATCTTTGAAAGTGACATCGCTTCTATTATGCTTATGTTAAGGCTGGTCTGCAGCACTTCTTCTGTTATGGAATCGTCAAGCACTTTTTCATCCTGCCATTTATTGTATATTTTATCGATATCCTCGGAAGTATGCACTATGAATCCTTCTATCACAATGTGCCCCAATTCATCCGAACCGTTAGCGGTGAACTTTGCGTCGAATCTGAACTGAAATTTAAGAACCTTGAATTTTTCGTCTTTTTCGACGTCCAAAACCGTTATATTGTTAGATATGCCCATCTGCGTTTCGGGAGGTATGTTATCTTCTCTTTTGGCATCGACCTTTGTTATCAAGTAATTTATTATCATAGCATTCTATGAGAGTATTAGTATTTAAAAGTTTCCACTGCGCGGATAAAAAACTATATATTTATAAAAATCGCTCTAAAAAAGAATGAATGAGGAAAAAGACGCAGATTATTACTTTGAAAAGCTGAAAGAAAAAGGACTAAACAAAGAGAAGTATTACATGCAGAGGATAAGCTCTACGCAAAAATATAATACGTTCCCGGATGAGAAAGTATTCATGAACTGGCTCATAGACGGGGACTTTTTGGATCTTAGAGCCATGAACGACATACTTTTTTCAATATATTCAAACCCCTCTTCTGAAGAAAACATAATAATAAACAAATATGTAAAGGAAGAAAACAAGCAGCAGGAAGTATCAAAGCTTTCCGACGAATGCATGGAAAACGTGCTTTATCTGCTGAAAATACTTACTAGCTTAAAGGACTACACTGCGGAAGATTTAATCAAGATACACGAGGATATGCTGGACAAAATGGACAAAATGAAAGAACAACTCAATCATATAATAAGCGGCGCGCTAGAGTACTTTAAAAAGAAAGAAAAGCAGGGCAAAACGGAACAATATATAGGTTAAATAGGATTAAATGCCGAAAAGTTGTAATTAAGTATGCCAATAGCAAAGATAGCATTGTTATTTAGTGCGTTGTCCCTCATACTACTAGGTTTCGGGGCTTTGATAGGGTACTTTCTCGGAAATCTCTTTGTATGGCTTTCCGTCTTTTTTTTAATAGCAATAGCAATGAACTTATTCTCATACTTCAAAAGCGATTCCATAGCGATAAAAATGACGAGGAGCAAGATAATAGACAGGCCAGAAAATACAAGATTCTACGACATTGTAGAGAAAGTTTCCCAGCAAGCGAACATTCCCATGCCAAGGGTTGGAATAATGCCAACCGACGTTCCAAATGCATTCGCTACTGGAAAGGATGAAAACCATTCTGTTGTGGTCGCAACTTCCGGCATATTAAAAATGCTAGATGACAACGAATTAGAAGCGGTGATAGGCCATGAAATTAGCCATATAACGCATAAAGATATACTGATATCCACAATAGCAGCGACAATCGCAACGCTGATATCCTATATAGGAAACGTGATACTTTTTTCCGAGTTTTTTGGCGGACTGGATGAAAGAAACAACGGGAGCGGAATAATACTTATTGTAGCCGCCATACTCATACCGATAGGCGCAATGTTCGTGCAGCTCGGTATATCAAGGGACAGGGAAGCATACGCCGATGAGGGTAGCGTAAGACTTTTAAGAAAACCAGATCAATTGATATCATCATTGCAAAAGATAAGCAATGTAAGCGTAGCAAGTAAAAGATCTGCATTCAGCAGAAATCGGCAAAGCAATCCGCAACCGGGCGCTTACTCTTCTTTATTCATTGTGAATAACTTTTCAGCACATTCGCTTATGAACTTATTTTCAACGCATCCAACTTTGGAAAAAAGAATAAAGAACATAAATCGTGTAAGAGACGAGCTTAATATATGATTACAGGTATTCCACCGAGCTTTTTAGGTTTTTAAAATCGTAATTTATTTTTATCTTTGCCAGTTTGCCTTTTTCTATTACTTCAAAATCTTTCCCTGGCTCAAAGACAACGATAGAACTGCCATCATTTAAAGATGAGATATTCTGCAAAAATCCCTCCTTAGAACCCTTGAAATTTGAAAAGTCCATTATGAGCGTATTTGAAATCAACTCTGAAAGAGGCTTTCTTAAATCAGCTGTAAGCGATTTTATTTTGCTGTCGTAATTGTTTTCTATGCTACGAAGCAGGTTAATGTCATAATTTAAAATCGAAAAGTCTACAAATAAATCCCGATTATCATTGCTTTTCGTATAAAACCCGTTTAGATTGCCTCCAAGCATTTTGTATATACCGAACCAATAGACAGAATGAGAAAACAAGTAATTTTCAAAGGGCTCCTTTTTAAGCTTCTTTTCAATGAAATGCGCTTCTTCGTGTATAATCGTGTCAAAAAGCTCTTCTTCGTATTTATTGCCGTTATAGTCTGTAGACGAATTGATGATTATTTTGCCATTTTCAAAATTATATGACCCCAGAATATTCTTAGGCAGCGACTCAATGGAATAATTTTTAATGTTAAACGCACCTATTTTTTTTAATTTTGGAAAGCTGCTGCTTAGCTTATTAATAGTGGTTTCCAGCAAATAATCCAGACTGGACCTTTCCATTTATTAGATTTGACGGTACTTTATATATAAAGATTGAAAGCAATAATTTATAGAAGAAATGCTCCTGTAGTCTAACTTGGATAGAACGCAGGCCTGCGGAGCCTGATATCTGGATTCAAATTCCAGCAGGGGCAATTAAATAATAAAAAATAACAATCATTTATTCGGGGGCAGTGGTCTAGCTTGGTTATGACACCAGCCTAGGGCGCTGGTGGTCCTGGGTTCAAATCCCAGCTGCCCCATTTCCTATTGGGGATAATGCTATCCCAAAGAAATGATACTATTTTATTATTTACTTCAGGTATTTAAGTAATAAAAGAAATGAAAAGTAGGAAAACCCATTAGAGTTGAACATAATAGCATTAATGTGTGCTATGCTTATTACAATTGCAGTAATGCCTCCAGTTTTTTATCATTATGGTTCTCTATGCTATTATAATACAAATTTAACTGCCTAGAGTTGCATTTAGAGGCAAATTAGTTATTGCCGCTTGGCTAGTCGGTGCTGAATTAATTGCAGATAAACTACTTTTTAGAGCAACAGAGTTATTTATTTCAAAGGTTATAGAAAGAGGAAGACCATTTTTAGCCGATACACAATCAAAGAAAGATAGGCCTGAAGCTGGATTAACCTTAGGCGTAAGCTCTTCCAAATAGCAATTTTCACCGAGATAGGTCTTGATGCCTAAGAACTTTATAGTTGAATTAGCAAAACTTTTTACGAAGCTACTGTAATTAGAATTGGGTGACAATGCGCTAAAAGGGGCTACAGCAAAGCTAGCCGCTACATCAAATGGTGTTGCTCCATTTAAGGAGGAGGTATTACATACTGTTGGTCTCGAATTTATCGATGCTAATGAAGCAGCCATTGTACTGTTTAAAGGCGTATCATTCACGAAAATTTGCTTATTGCACACAATGATTTCACTACCATTGTATATTAGTGACGCAGTTACTTTGCTGGATATAGATGGTAGGGAGGTTTCATACTCAAGTGAGCCTCTAAAAAGATTATTGTATTTTGCTATCCAAAACGTACCATTAACCACAGATAAATTGGAAACATCGGTTGGCGATGGCGAAAAGTAAAAATTGTAAGATTCATTAAATGAAGTAGCGGCATTATATAAATTAGAAGAAGCGGCAAACATTGATGTACCGCTGGTTAAATTAGAGAAAGAAGACGGCACACTAACACTAGCGGGTTTTAAAACGTGCGTTGCAAATGCAACCACAATAAGTATAGCCACAACAGCTATCACTGCAGTAATTACAAGCATTATGGGTTTCTCCATTAGTGATTGTATAGCGGCAGGTATTAATAACTTTTTCTTTGGTTTCCCTGTTTCGGAGTAAACTCTAATTTCTGCCTTTGTCATATTTAAGAATCTCTTCTGAGGTTTTGATTAGTTCTTTGCCAGTTCTAATGTTAAGTGCGCCTATAGATTTTAGTTCATAGGCAGCATATTTGGATTGGAATCGGCTTTTCGATCGGATGGTACAGTCTCGTTTTGCAAGGCTATTATTTTATCATGGTAATTCCTGCAGAGGATAATAGTTCCTGCACTGTTCATCCTGCCGAAAATACGGTGCTCTTCTTTGAGTACTCTCGAATCATCCTACCCGTATATGGCACAAATTCGATTGTCCAAATTACTCTGTTGCAGCCGAAGTATTTGGAAAATGTTTCTTTCTGTTCCTCGTTTGGATACAATCTGAATTTGTATGCTGTCAACATATTATTATCCTAATCCTTCTGCTGTTTATGTTTTCCATTCTTCCAGTTAGCTTTTCATCCCACCTCTAAAGCATGTGGGTTTTCCCGCTCACCTTTGATAAATCTAGGTGCGGGAAAGAAAGCAATTAATACTGATATGCCTAACAAGTTAGTATGAAATTAGAGGACATATTCAAAAAGGTGAAGACAGATGGGATGGAGTGCTGGGACATAGGTTACTTCAGCAGGGCTGACTCGCTACTGGGACTAGACTACGTGGGAGTCGCTGTTTTTGATAAAGACATAGGAGATTACTTAAAATCAATAAGAAGAAAAGAGAACGGGAAAAAATTAAAAGAAGTTTGGGATCTTCTCAACACGGACTTGTGTGTGATAGATATTTCTTATAGCGGGCCGTTGGATACCCCAAAAAGCAACTCTTACTTCACGAAACGTCTCGGAACTGTTTACGAGCTCTATCGGGATGAAAAAAGAGTGAACTTGCGGATAAAACCACTCACTGGGTTCGAATTAAGAACCTACCAGATGATGATGCAGGAGGACTGTTTTCATACCAGTAAAGATAACAGAAATGGCCTTGACGGCTGTCCTGTCCCGTATCTAGAAAGGACCAAGATTAGACACGTTTTGTAGTCACGGGTGTAGATATATCACTTTTAAGGATCTTGACAGACTAACATAGTAAATGCGGCTATAGCCTAGTATTTGCGAAAAAGGCCAAATTTACCACAGCCGATAGGTATTTATATCTATTTATATCTGAATAGTAGTAATATGGATAATATAAACTTAGAAAATATGCTAAATAAAGATAACAGAAGCAATATAAATAGTGCTGACAGCGGAATGGCCGTCGGAAAGCCAAATCTGAGCGTAATCCTGGCTACAAGGAACAGGCCGGAACAATTGAAGACTTCTATAGAAAGCGTGCTAAGCCAAACATATAAAGATTTTGAATTGCTTGTTGTTGACGGTTCAGATAATGAAGACAGCCGTAAAATAATAGAACAATACTCCGAAAAGGATCCAAGAATAAGGTACTTACGTGACGCAGGTACCGGGCCAGCAGCTGCAAGAAACTTAGCGTTAGCTCAAGCAAATGGGGCTTATATTACTTTTCAAGATGATGATATAGTCATGAAACCCCAGAAACTCCAAATATTATTGGCAGGTTTTGAGGGAGAGAATGCAGATACCGGCGTAGTATACTGTTCACACATAGAAGTTAGGCCGTCTGGACGCACGCGCCAGGTACCTACGATTTTTAGAAAAGACGAACAGGGTTATGCAAAAAACCTCCATAAAAGGCTTACAAAGGGTTGTGTAGTAGATTCTAGCGCAGGACTTATAAAAAGAGAATGTTTCGAAAAAGCCGGAGGCTTTGATGATAAGCTCAAAACCGCAGAGGACTGGGACATGTACTTGAGGATAGCACAAAAATATAAATTCAAATTTATAGACGAACCAGCATATACTTCCTACCTTAGTAAAAATAGTCTTAGATTCGATATGGATAAGTTCAAAGCTGCGAATAAAGTGATAAGAAAAAAAACCGCAAGTTATCTTAAGGACGTAGGGTTAATCCCGTATCTAGGATATCGTTTATCTTCATATTATTCCGCCGGATTGGGCTACAGACTATTCGTAGCATTAACGGGACCTGGTTACCAAGCACAGCCAACGCAAGTCAATCCTTCGGCAAAAAGCGTAGAGGATAATATAGAATAAGCTTAATATAATTTTTATTAACGTTTAACAATACAAACAAAAAGGTGTTTATACTAATAATTATTTATCATTGATAACAGGAAGGTGATAACCATGGAAAAACTAAAACTAAGTGAATACTTCTCTGAAATATACGAGAATGAGGAATACCCAAGATTTAAGGTTCTGATAGACGGAAAGTGGGTTAAAACAAAGGATAAATTTGATCTAATAAGCAGCGTGGACGAAAGCAAGATAGCTGAAGTCGGATTAGTAAGCAAAGAAGATTTAGAGCTTGCGTTAAAGTCTGCAGATGAAAACAAACATAAAATAAGGGATCTCGCGGCTATAGACCGTTTAGAGCTAATAAACAAGGTAAGAAGGGAAATAGATGCGCATAGAGAAGAGATAGTAGAGACTTTAATGAAGGAATCTGGAAAAGCCTACAGCTCTGCAAACGGGGAAATAAATGCAACAATTGAAAGATTGAGATTAAGCATGGAAGATTCAAGAAAGATAATGGGAGAATATATCCCGGGGGATTGGTCAAGTGATACTACAAGAAAAATAGCATTAGTCATACGTGAACCGTTGGGAGTAGTCTTAGGGATTTCTCCATTCAACTATCCGGTTTACACTTCCGTAGCAAAGATACTGCCAGCATTTCTCTCTGGAAACGCCGTAATAATAAAACCACCAAGCTCTGATCCTATAGCATTGCTCATGTGCGCAGAAATATTTAGAAAATGTGGTGTGCCTTCTGGGACATTGCAGGTTATAACCGGAAGCGGAGAGATAACCGGCGATTATTTGACAGAAAGCGATAAGATAAACATGATAAGTTTTACTGGTAGCACAAACGTTGGAAAGCACATTTCAAGCGTTGCTGGCCTCAAAAAAACGCACTTAGAGTTGGGAGGAAAAGGAACAGCTATAATACTGGAGGATGCTGACCTTGAATTGGCGGCAAAAGAATGCGTAAAAGGTTCTTTGGAATTAGCTGGTCAAAGATGTGATGCTGTAAGCCGCATATTAGTCATTGATTCCATAGCCGACAAATTCTATGAAAAACTTAAAGAACACTTGAAAGATTACAAGTTTGGCAATCCTCTCAATGGAAAGGACATTAATATGGGCCCGGTAATAAACAAAAAGGCAGCTGAAAGAATAGATTTAATGGTAAAAGATGCCGTCAAAAAAGGAGCTAAACTTGTTGCAGGCGGAAAATTCAAAGATTCTTATTATGAGCCGACATTGCTTGAAAACGTTCCATTGACTGCAGAGATCGCAAATGAAGAAACATTCGGCCCGGTAATAACTGTGATAAGAGTAAAGAATGAAGAAGAAGCGGTAAAAGTCGCAAACGAATCTAAATATGGACTGGACTCTTCGGTTTTCACAAATGATTTCTATAAAGGATGGGGAATGATGAAGGCATTGCAAGTTGGAAACGTCACATTAAACGGCGCACCTTCGCATGGAACTGCATACTTCCCATTTGGGGGAGTAAAGGATTCCGGAGCGGGAAAGGAAGGTGTTGGATACAGCATAGAAGAGATGACAAACATTAAAACGATAATATTCAACTTGGGAGCAAAGAACCTCGGAAAGCCATACAGTGGAGAATTTAAGGATTAAATAAAGTCTTATAAAGGGTTATAATAATATTATAGATTATAGTGTGGAAAATAAAGGCATTAAGAATCTGGCTGAATTAATATATGATCCTGAAGATGATCTCTTTCTAAGTAAACAGGCAGCTATTGGTGTAGCTAGAAGATTCTACAAAAAATTGGACGAGAACGCAGAAAAATTTGTTTCATTCTATGAATCAAACAAAGACGAAACGGACAAACTGCTTGAAAAATATATGGAGTTAACTTCAATGCAGAACGTTTCAAACCTGTTGTATTCTCTGATGGATAAGAAGGCCATGCAAAGCCTGATCTACAAGATTTTATTGAATGTGGAAAGTGATTTAAGAAAAAATTCGTATGACCTTAAAAAGGTGTATAAAGAGGCAGACAAAAAAATCAAAAGAAATTATCGTAATCTTTATAAATCTTTACTTAGCGGCATTGGCTCAAAGCCTTAATTTTCCGTTAAAATTTATACCATATCATATTTTATATCTTGAGGCCAATTAAGAATCTTTCATTGTTGGATGAATAATGAAAAGGCGGCAAAGTATAAATACGGGGAAAGCCAGTATTGTAATTAAAAGACAGGTTTAAGTAGAAAGCTGAAAGTACTACACTCTGTTTGGAAAATCTGATAAAATCTACTTGAGTAGATTAGCCGAGTGCAGTATAAGCGCATGGGAAGCGGTTTCTCATGAATTGGGTATAGTAGCCTGGAAACGATTCACTGGTTAAAACATGGAGTACGAAGAAATAAAGAAGCAGAGCTGGGAAAAGGTAGTAGAGGAGGCAATAGTAGGTATAGTTTTATTCATAGGCCTGGTTTCACTGCTTTACAGCTGGGTAGACAGCATATTTGGAGTAATAGTCGGCATACCTATGCTTACTTTTTTGGGTGTTTTGGCATCTTTTCTGGTCGTTTATGCGATAAGGGTATTCGATAAAGGATAAAAGCATGCGATATAAAAAAAGGTATTTCTTAGTTGAAATAGACGGCATTTCAAGTCAAGAGGATTTTGAAAAGCAGTTATATTCAACATTAAACAGAATGGAGCCTTTTCTAGCGATAAGATCAAACTTCAGGGTGATAAAAGACATGACAAAATTTGACGGCAGCAGGGCCATCGGAGTCATAGCGGTAAACAACGAGTATAAATATCGGGTTATATTTTCTCTGTCATTGATTAGTAAGTTTTATAAATCAAACTTGCTTACAATAATGAATAGTGGAAATATAAAAAAGATAAAATCTTTTAAATTTTAGGAGGAAAACAATGGAACCACCAGGGGATTTAATGGGATATGACAGGGCGATAACACTCTTCAACCCGGACGGAAGGATATTGCAAGTAGAATATGCAAAAAGAACTGTTTCGCAGGGCTTTGCGGCAGTTGGTTTAGCGGGAAAGGAATGCATCGTTTTTGTTGCGGATAGAAAGGCCCATGAACTTGAAAGGCTTGTAATACCAGAAAGCATAGAGAAAATATTCCAGATAGACGTGCACATGGCTGCTGCAATATCTGGGATGATAGCGGATGGAAGGACATTAATAGACAAAGCGCAGAACAATGCACAGGAGTATAAGATGACTTACAACCAGCCTGCGGATATACTGCTTATAGTAAAGGGAATAAGCGCTGAAATGCAGGCTCTCACCCAATACGGTGGCGCAAGACCGTTCGGAGTGAGTATACTGTTCGGCGGATTAAAGGACAGTAAAACGTACTTATACATGCTTGATCCAAGCGGCACGTTTTTCCAGTACAGGGCAATAGCAATAGGCGGAAATTCCGAAACTATAAACAAAATACTTGAAAAGGAATACAAAGCCGAAATGGACGCAGAATCACTAATAGAACTTGGCATGAAAGCGATCAAATCTGACGAAAGCAAAAATTCTCCGGAAAGGTTTGAGATAGCGGTCATAGACAAAGACGGCTTCAGGAAACTTAACAAAGAAGACATAGCCAAGTATATAAAATAATTCATGGTAGACAGAGTAACTGCCAAATTGGAAAAGAACGGCAAAAGGTACGAGATAGAAGTGGACTGCGATAAGGCCATGGATATAAGGGAAGGCAGAAGTGAAGATGTAGACTCGGCGTTGCTTGTCGACAAGATATTCAAGGACATTAAAAAAGGAGAAGTAGCCGGAAACCTGCAAAAAGAACTGGGCACGGACGACATAAGGAAGATAGCCTTGAAAATAATAAAAGAGGGAGATGTACAGTTAAGTACTGCCTACAAGCAGAAAAAAGCTGAGATGCTGAAGAAAAGAATTATAGACAAGATAGCAGGCATGGCCATAGACTTAAATACAAATCTGCCAATACCCAGGCAGAGAATAGAGATTGCAATGCAGGAAGTACACCATAATTTTGACATAAACAAACCTGAAAAAGACCAGTTTGACGAAGTATTGCTGAAGTTAAAAAAGATCCTTCCAATAAAGTTGGGAGAGTTCAATTACTCCGTTGATGTGCCTATACAGTACGCAAATGATGCAATGTTATATTTAAAAAGGTTGACAAACATAAAAGATAATACAAGAAACGATAATTCACTCGTTGTGAATTTTTCAGTTAAAGCAGGAAATGAAAACGAGCTGTTGAGCAAGCTTAAAAGCATAACACACGGCAGCATCAATATAAGAAAATTATGATAAACGCAAAAAATTTCGACATAGTAACGCCAGGTGAACTTCTCTCCGATGAAAGAAACGGAAGAAACGGAACATATGAAGAGAATGAGAAAGTATACTCGAAATTCCTTGGAATGGTGCAGCTTTCTGACAGGGGGATAAGCGTAAGCCCTCTTGCGGGGAATTACTATCCAAAGGAAGGAGATGATATAGTCGGAGAGGTAACAGAGGTTTCGGCAAAATACTGGGTAGTTGACATAAACGCGCCTTTTTACACTAGACTAGACGTAAGGGATGTAAATTTCAGGGTTGAAGAAAGCGAACTTGACAGATACATAGACATAGGGGATTTGGTATACGCAAGGGTCTTCAGAGTATATCCAAACAATGCCGCTGACATTTCAATGCGTGGCACGAGATACGGAAAACTTGAATCAAAGATGATAACTAGGATAGATCCAGTGAAGCTTCCAAGGCTTATAGGAAAGGAGGGTGCAATGATAAATTTGATTAAAGAAGAAACCAAATGCGACATAGTCGTGGGACAGAACGGGATAGTATGGGTTGATGGGGAGGATAAAAACAGAGCAGCTGCATTATCCGCAATAAAATTCATAGACGAAAATTATGTAGATTCAGACCTTGCAGAAAAGGTCAGGAGGTTACTTGAAGATGTACGAGGAAAGATTTGATAAGAGAAAATTCGACGAACTTAGGCCGATGGAAGCAGAGACAGGTATAATACCAAATGCTAAGGGTAGCGCAAGATTCAGAATAGGAAATACTGAAGCCATAGCCGCAGTTTACGGTCCGGAAGAAGTAAAGCCGAGACACATAGAAAAGGTAAACAAAGGGATAATAGTGTGCAAGTATGATATGCTTCCTTTTTCGGTTCCAGATAGGGCAAAACCCGGAATGGATAGAAGAGACATAGAGATAAGTCAAGTAATAACAAACGCTTTGAATAAAGCAGTAATTCTTGAAGATATGCCAAGAGCAATGGTAAACGTAAGGATATACATAACGCAGGCGGATGCTGGGACAAGATGCGCCAGCTTAACCGCGGCTTCAATGGCATGCGCAGATGCAGGTTTGCCGATGAGAGATCTGGTTGCAGCTGTTGCAGCAGGCAAAATAGGGGACAGCATATGCTTAGATCTTACTAAAGAGGAAGAGGATTTCCATGAAGGCGGGGCTACTGATGTACCGATAGGGTTCCTTCCATCAAAAAACGAGATAGTTCTTCTTCAATTGGACGGAAAGGTCACAAGAGAAGAACTAAAGAAAATAGTAGAAGTAGGCAAAAAGGGCGCAATGGAAATTTATGAGCTTGAAAAAGCGGCTCTTAAAAGGAGGTTTTTAAATGAAAGTAAAAGTTAGAGGTATTTACTCAACGGCTATAACAAAACTGCTGCTGGATGAAAAAATAGAGATAACGCAGGCTGCAGATGCCATCAAAAAGGCGCTGAACATAGAGGATGAAAGTAAGCCGGACGTAGTGATAGAGGATACCGAGACAAAGGAAGGAGTTTACCTATACGGAAATGGCAGCGAAAAAATCGTTGACGTTCTAAAAAATAGGCTTAAAATGAGCATTTTTTATAAGGAAGAGATAGGAAAGATATACTGTGGCATAATAAAGAATACGGACCAGAAGGCAAAATCTATAGTGATATCGCTTCCTGACAATGAGGAAGGCGTGCTTGATCTTAAAAGTTTCTGGGGATATGTTAAACCTGGCGCAAAAATACTTGTTCAGTCAAAGGGAACTTATGACGGGAAGATAATGCTTTCCACACAATTGAGAATATTCGGAGACAACATAATAATAATAAAGAACGGTTTTACGAAGATGAGCAAAGGTATACATTCAAACGAAGGAAAGACAAAACTATACGATATAGCAAAGGGCTTAAATCTAAAAGAATGGGGAATTCTGTGGGTACAGGGCGCGGAAGACAAGGAAGAAGAAGTGCTTAAGCAGGAATTGGAGGAGCTGCAGAAAAAAGAGTCGGAAATAAACGAAAAATTCAACAATTGCAGTGAGCCCAGCATCCTTTACGAAGGAATGAACAAATATTTTATACTGTTCGATAAAAACGACAAAAACGAGCTTGACGGCATAAGGAAGGAAGTTATGCCGACAATACTAAATCACCATAAATTAAAGTCTGCAGGTTACACCATACTAACAGATTTCGCGGAAAACCTATTGGACAAGTATTCGGACAAGGAAATAAATGAAAAGATAAATCAAGTCCTTCTAAGATACGGGCCGGTAAAGGATAAACTTTACAGACTCGCATTTACAAGACTGAACGGAACGTCGTTTAGGATAGACGGGATAATCTCCGAATTGGAAGTGGAAAACGATGAGGTGCAGAAACTTTCCATAAGCAGCAGAAGTGAGTGGGGTGACAGGACTTACACTATAGAAAAAGACTCGGAATACGTTGAAATAATGAAAAACGGGGAAAAGGAAAGAATGCTGATAGTAAAGCCTGAGATATTCCCTAAGTTTGCAAAGCTGATAACATTTGACATAACTGCAAAAAAGGAAGAAAATGAAATAAAGGTACAGAACGAGGACAGACTGGAAAGACTCAACAAAAAAGGGGAAATAAGCAACGAGCTAAAGGATAAAATGAGCGGAGTTATAGAAGAGATGAGAAAATTATGACACTAGAAAACTACAATTACATGCGAGAACTGGCGGAAAAGAAGATAAGACTGGACCAAAGGGGAGAATTTGAAGGGAGGAAAATAACAATAAAAGACAATGTAATCAACCATTCTGACGGCTCAGCTTATGTGGAACTTGGAAATACAAAGGTTATAGCGGGCGTTAAAGTATTGAATGGCACGCCGTTTCCGGACAGACCGAAGGAGGGCGCATTAGTCGTAAATTTCGAAGCTTCAGAGCTGGCATCAAATTACAATGATGATAGGATAAACTATTCCATAGAGATCGGAAGGGTTACTGACCGGGGAATAAGAGAATCCAACTTGATAGACCTGACAAAATTAGTAATAGAGGAAGGAAAAACCGTTTCATTCGTATACGTGGACATAGTCTGTCTTAACAACGAAGGGAATTTATTTGACGCTGCAAATATAGCTGCATTGAGGGCAATATTAAACGCAAAATACAAGGTAGAAGGCAAAGAAGAAACATTTACACTGCCGTTGGACAGGTCTAAATTGGCGGTAAGCCATACGTTTACAAAGATAAACGGCACGCTTTTCTTTGATCCGAGTGCAGAGGAGGAAAAGGTGGCAGATGCAAGATTTACAATAGGCTTGAGTGAAAAGATAAATTCGCTGCAAAAAGGCGGAGACGGGGTGTTTACACCGGAAGAGATAGATTTCTGCGTCGAAAAGGCTATCGAATTGAGAAAGGAAAGGTTTAAAACACTGATGGAGAATATAAGTAATTAATGGAAGAGTACAACAAATTCGAGAGGGCGAGATTGGTCGGTGCAAGAGCCTTGCAGCTGTCTATGGGTGCACCGGTACTTGTAAAAGTGAATAAGAAAGAAGACACTTACATAGAGATCGCAAAGAGAGAACTGGAGAAAGGCGTATTGCCTATAACAGTAAAAAGAAATGAAGGACAGTAAATAGATTTTATATATCTGACTGCTTCTATAATAGTGAATGGCATTTGAAGGTTTATCGAACAGATTAAAAGAAGGAATAAAGAAACTGCTTAATTCTACTGGAAATGAAAAGATAGAAGAAGTTCTTACAGACATACAGACTGCCTTGATAGAAGGAGATGTAGACAAAAACACGGTAGAAAAGCTACTGAAAAAAATCAGAGAGGACATAAAATCAAACAAAGGCAAGGGATTGGTCACAAGGGAAAAAGTAGTTGACGTAATATACAATAACTTGGTAGAAATAGTGGGAAACGAGGAAACCAAACTCAGCGTAGACAGCGTGCCGTTTAAAATACTGCTTGTAGGCCTATTTGGTTCCGGTAAAACGACGACTGCGGCAAAGCTTGCGAATTATTACAAGAAAAGAGGCTACAGAGTGCTGCTTTTAGGATTGGATACTTTCAGGCCTGCGGCTTACCAGCAGCTGGAGCAGCTCTCAAAACAGATAAACGTAAAAATAACAGGAGGTGGAAATGACCCTGTCAAAGCAATAAAAAGCGCAATCGGGTCCTTCAAGAACTTTGACATCGTCATTGCTGACAGCGCTGGCAGGGACATACTTGACAACGAGCTTGTGAAGGAGATAAAAGAAGTAAAGGACACGCTTAAGCCTAACAATGTAACATTGGTTATACCTGCTGATCTAGGACAGAATGCTTCTATACAAGTAAAGGGTTTTCATGAATTATTGGACATAAACAACATAATACTCACAAAAACAGACGGTACGGCAAACGGCGGGGGAGCATTGACTGCAGCGTATATAAGCGGTGCAAAGGTAACTTTCATAGGAACGGGGGAAAAGATAAACGATTTTGAGGAATTTGACCCTAAAAAATTCGTTTCAAAGCTTCTTGGACTGGAAGGCCTTGAATCACTACTTGAAAAGGCAAAGGAAGAAAACATACAGGTTAACGAGGAAAGCGCAAAGCGCGTAATAAAGGGAGAATTTAATTTAATGGACGTATACGAGCAGTATTCCTCCGCTAAAAAAATCGGCTCTCCACAGAAAATAGCGGAGATGATGCCTGGCGTTCCGTCTTCCGGAAAGACGAAGGAATTGCTGGAAAAACAGGAGGAGAACATAGGCAAATTCATAACGTTGATGGATTCAATGACAAAAGAGGAACTGGAAAATCCAAAGGTCATCGATTCGGGAAGGATAAGAAGGATAGCAAAAGGAAGCGGTACGTCCGAAGAGCTAGTAAGAGAACTTTTAGAGCAGTACAAAAAAATGAAAACGGTGATGAAGATGTCTAATAATAGGCAGTTTTCTGGTTTACTGCGGAGATTCGGCATAAAAATATGAAATGCAGTGTCTGTGGAAAGGAGATAGAGATTACTTTTCTGGGCAAAATAAAGGGAAATTACCGCAAAAAGAACGGGAAGCTATATCCAGTATGCAATGATTGCTTTAAAAAGGGCCTATAAAGACAAAGATAAAATATAATAACCAAGAAAACCCAAATAACTAATGGAATATAAGAGCCCTTCATTGGCAGTCGACGGGGTAATCATAAAAGACAACCAGATTCTTTTGATAAAGAGAAAAAACGATCCCTACAAGGACAAATGGGCCATACCTGGTGGATTTGTTGAATACGGAGAAAGGACAGAAGAGGCGGTTTTACGTGAAGTCAAGGAAGAAACCGGTTTGGAGGCAAAAATTGGCAGTTTGGTAGGTGTTTATTCAGACCCTAAAAGAGATCCTAGAAAGCATGTTGTATCCGTAGCCTATCTTTTAAAGGACATAATTGGTGTAGAAAAGGGGGGAGATGATGCGAAGGAAGCAAAATGGTGGAATGTCAATAAACTACCCGAACTTGCGTTTGACCACCATTATATAATAAGTGACGCGCTAAAAATTTATTATAACAAAACCTTTTAATGTATACTGGCTATATCTTTTGTTAAAGGGCCCGTAGCTCAACTTGGACAGAGCGGCAGACTTCTAATCTGATGGTTGGGGGTTCAAATCCCTTCGGGCCCAAGTTTAATCTGGAGTTAGATCGAAAGCCAAAAAGTGAATGAATTTATGATTCAAACTTTCATTCTTTAGGAACATAAAAATACCTTTTGAACTTATTCTTTATATCCTCGAAATTCTCTTTGTCAAAATCGAACTGCCTGCCTTTAGATTTATTTATTTTATCAATAAGATCATAGAATTCAACGTCACTGAAAGGCTTTACTCCGAGTTCATTGCATATTTTTGTTATATACTTGCGTTCTTCTGCTATTTTGCCCTTGGTTTTTGTAAGCCTCTCGGCTTCGAAATAGGTTGCAACCCCGTTGTCTACAAACACAAATTCTATTCCTTTATATCTGAATTTATAACGATCATTGACATTTATTACCCCATGTGTCCAACCGATCAATCTTAGCATTTCTACGGCATTTGAAAAGTCCTTAATGGATATCGGAACAGATACTTCCTCTCTGCTGTCAAACGCCCCCCATTTTCCATATTTTAATATTATCTCCGCTTTGCCATTTGTAACTCTTATCCGAAGATCAACAGGGTTATTTTTGTCCGCGCCTTTATTTCTCAGGTAAATCAATGAAAATCTCCTGGTTTTGCCAAGGAATTTAGCATTTAGTTTTTTAAATATTTTAACTATCTCAGCAGTGCTTACAGTTAATTTACCTCTTGCTTCTACCTCGAACATAGTATTATTGAAGGGTTATTGTTTATAATTTTATGCGCAGTAACTCTTGCTGTATATTGAATTCAAGTAATTCAAACAAAACAAAAGCTATTTAAGTATAAATTTAATACATTTAATATGAAAAAGATAGAATTGCATGAAGTAAACGCTGATCTCGTACAAGCTAGAGAATCAGCAGTCGCTGTAAAGGCCTTGGAAGACGAAATAGAGAATGAAATGGCCAAGCTAAAGGACTATAACTTAAGATACAATCACGGTGAGATTTCACGACAGGAGCATGAGGATATGTCAATGGCCGCGCATGAAGCTATCGATTCGATGAATGACAAGATAAAGAAGAACTTGGACGTCTTATTCAGTTCTCTAAATAACCTTATAAATTTGGCAAAAGAACAGGAGCCTGCTACTCCTAAAAAAGCAGTAAAAAAGAAAGCCGTTAAATCCTCGAAGAAGAAAAAACACTCGAAGAAATAAGAGATAACCAGAAAATCCGATTTACTTTTGATAGCAGGTTTTTATCGATATTTGTATGTAGGTTTTATATCCTGTTTTAATCTAGAACACCAATCTTTTCCCAAAAAGATATACGATAACGGCTGCAAGAATAGAGACTAAAAAGGCATAGAAATAGGAATAAAACGGATTAAAAAAGTAGAGTATCCCCATCAGAAGATTACCGGTAAACAGGCCTATGCTCCTGGAAGAAGAAAGATAGCCGAAGCTCTTTGCACTTTTGTCCTTTGGGGAAGTAACCGATATTATGGTCGGTTCAAACGTTTCTATCGCTCCGACTGCAAATCCCAAAACAAGCACTCCAAGATACGCTATTGCTATGTTTAAACTGAAAATGTAAAAAATCCCTATCAGCAAAGAGCCCACCCCTGCAAGGGCATAGCCAAGAAGAGAAAGATAGCTTATTATTTTCATTTTACCCGCCCTGCTTCCAAGATAATAACCTGCAAATGCGGATATCAAAAGAAATATTAGATAAGAGAACACGCCGAAAACGTCATTCGAGCTCTGCGCTATAGTAAGTATTGGATAACCCAAACTGTAGTAACTGAAGCCGAATAAGGAGGTTGCAATCAGAACGCCCAGCATCGTTTCCTTGTTTATGGCCATTTTTCTAGCGTTTAACTTCGTTTTTAAAGCAGCCTTTACCCTTTCGTTCACGTTTGATTTTACTATAAAAAGCGTTGATATAACCAAAGGAATGATTGTTACTAGAAACAATATACTGTATCCTACGCCAAAGTAAAGGAGTATTATAAGATATATTATGCCGACTGCGCCGCCCCCCAAATCTAGGGCATGCAATACTCCAAACGCCTTTTTCCTGTGTTTTTCATCTGAAGCTAAAGCAACCAATGATCTTCTTGCCGGGCTCCTAGAATCTCTGGCCCACCATCCTATAAGAAAAAGCAATGGCGATAATAGCAAGCTTGCCGCTATGCCCAGAAATGACAATATCGGAATCAAGGAATTTCCGATTATGGCCACTTTTTTCTTGCTGTATCTGTCTGCAAGCACTCCTCCAAGATATGCGAAAACCGCGCCTATTCCGTACTGCAGAGCGTAGATTACTCCTAGATAATAAACGGGTGCTTTCAAGAAAAGCACTAGAAACACTGGAAAAAGGGCTATTACTGTCTGGTACCCTGCATCAGCAAAAAAAGCCGACAGGGAAAGATAAAGCACGTTCTTGTTTACAAACCATTTTTCCATTTTATTCAACGATATTGCTGACCTCTAACCCCTTATGCGCTTTTAATACGTTATCAAATGTAGAAAAAACTATTCTTGATAATGCTTCTTCCGTATCATATGCTATGTGCGGTGTCAGTATCGCATTTTCAAAGTTTCTAAGTATGCTCCTTTCCAACACATTTTTAAGCACATCGTAGTTTTCCTTTTTTCTTATAATTTCCATTTCCCTTCCTGAAAACTCTTCACCTTCAATCACATCGAGTGCAACGCCCCCTATTCTTTTTGAGTCCAACGCATCTATAACTGCGTCTGTTTCTAAAATTGCGCCTCTTGCAGTGTTTATCAGAAAAGCATCTTTTTTCATCAATTTTATGTTGTCTTTGTTTATAAGGTGAAAAGTCCCGTCGTTTAATGGTACATGCACGGTAACTACATCCGAATTCTTCAGTAAATCTTCAAGCTCTACTTTTTTGGCATCGAGGTTTTCAAGGTACTCGCTTCTGCTTCTGTTATAATATATAGTATTCATTTGAAATGACTTTGCCATTCTTCCTACGTTGTTTCCTATCTTGCCCGCCCCTATTATACCTATTGTTTTGCCGTAAAGCTCTCTTCCTCTTGAAAATTTCACTCCGCTGTTATTTGAAAAGTTTATCTTTCTAAAAAGTGACAGCATGAGAAAGAAGGTAAATTCCGCAACGGTCTGGCTTCCATAATCAGGAACGTTGCATACTGTTATCCTCTTTTCCCTGCATGCCTGTAAATCAATGTGATCAAAACCTGTAGAACGGGTAAATATAAACCTTAGTTTAGTAAATCTAGATATTACCTCGCTTGAAACCTTTGAATTTATGAAAACGGAAAGCATCTCTGCATCAAAATCCTTTTCCTGCAATCTGTCTACGCCCTCCTTGTATACTACAACGGCTAAATCCTTGTTTTCCTCCGCGAATTTCGAAATGACGGGGTATTCGAAATCACTTACATCGGTGAATATTATCTTCATAAAATAATTTATGCTGTTTTGATATTAAAAAGCACGCTATACATCAACTTATAAGCGATTCTCTGTGAAAAACTGCAAGGCTTACATAGAAAAGGACAAAATCAAACACAGCTAAGAAGAGAATAAGGTAAAGCATAAAGGAAACAGATAAAGACGCCAAACCTAATAGAGAAGCAAACGGCAAAACAAGCAGTGGAAGCACTAAAAGGGATGTAAGCTGCTGTGCTTCTTTCACACCTTTAACATGTGAGGATATCAAAACCACTATTGATATCGGTGCAAGGGCAAGGAAAGGCACTGCCGCCAACATAAGCAGCCACGGCAGAGTCGGAAGGATAAAAAGATGAAACTGCTGGAAAGCCAGATAATTTACAATTGAGCCATAAAGGACAAATGCGATAACCGCCATTATCACTGCCGGCAGGAAAGAAGCGAAGATCTTGCCAAGCAAAAGCTCTGTCTTGCTCAATGGTGTTGAAAGTAATGATTCGGCGGTTTTCCTTTCTTTTTCTCCAGCAAAGCTGTCTGCTGCTATCACTGCAGAGGTTATTATTGGCATTGTCATGGTTATTGGTCCCAATATGTTTATTGAGAAGTAATCCATGAATGCTATGCTTTTAAAGGCGGGCAAAGCTGCGCTTATATTCGGTAATTTTATCGCAGCCGCAATGCTTGGTGCTTCATGAACAGCTATGTATAAAGATAAAACTGGAAGGATTATTGCAAAGGCCAAAGGTATACCGAACATCGGCCCGAAGATTAGTATGCTGCTAAATGTTTCCTTTATGTCCTTCCACGTAACCTGGTATATTTTGTTTAGTTTCATGTTAACCGCCCTTTGATATCCTTTCCACTAATGGTTCTATGTAGTCTATACCCAGCACAAAGGCCTTGTTCTTTATCAATTTTCCTATCAAAAGATTAACATCCTTATAGCTGTTTATGTAAAATTTTGCGCTGCTCACTTCCTTGCTTTCCATTGAATCAAATTTATAGCCTATCCTTTTAAGCATGGAAACGGCAACCGGCCTTGCAAATCTTATTAATATACTAGAGGACTTCATAATTTCATTATATATATTGTACGTTGTAGTGTCCTCTACGATCCTGCCTTCCCTCATTATAATAAGTCTTGAATTAAATCTTGAAACCTCGTCAAGTTTCTGCGTTACAAAAAGTATTGTTTTTCTCTTTCTTCCGTAATCCAGAATAAAATTTCTTATCCATTCCGAGGAACTTGCATCCAAAAAGGCAGTCGGCTCATCAAGCAGTAGAACGTCAGGATCATTGAGCATTGCCCTGCAAAATGCTATCTTCTGCTTTGTCCCCCTGCTTAATTCTACGACCTTTCTATCGAAAAACTTTATGGCATCCATCTCTTTTAATATCATCTTGCTTTTCTCGTATATCTCGTTGTCATTAAGCTTGTAAAGATTACCGAAGAACCTGAGATTTTGCTTTACCGTCAAAAAGTCATACAGTGCATAATTATCTGAAAGAAGCGCCATTCTATTCCTGATTTCGTCATCAAAATAAGGCCTTTTACCAAATACTAAAACAGAACCACTGCTTGGCTTATATAGACCTATCACGCACCTCAAAAATGTGCTCTTTCCTGCACCATTCGGACCGAGGATTATATTGACGCCTTCTTTTGAAATAAAGGATATGCCGTCCAATGCAACTGTTTTTCCAAACTTCTTGTAAAGATTCTTTACTGAAATGGCATTTTCCATCTTACAAAAGCTTCAAAAGTTCCTCCAAATCGGTTATATTTGCATCAGCTATACTAGATTTATCCCCTTCTCTGGATATAAAGACGGTAAATGCCCCTATCTTTTTGCCCGGGATGATGTCATTTTCACTATCCCCTACCACAATACCGTCTTTTGGATTTACATTAATTCTTCTAAAAGCCTCCAAGAAGATGTCCGGCTCGGGTTTTCCATTTTTAACGTCATCTGAGCTGACAACCGCATCTACTGCTTTAGCTAATCCAGACAATGCTAATACCTTATCAAGAAGGTCTCTAGCCATGCTTGTGGAAATGGCAAATTTTATACCCTGTTCCCTTATTTCACTTATGACTTTCAGGGTCTCAGGATAAAGCAGTTGATTACCTTCCTTTACAAGATTGAGAAAATTGGCCTTCCTCTTTTCTTTTATCCTGATTAAATCCTCCGGACCGCTTTCCCTTTTATACCTGCGGATTATGTCTTTAGATGCTATGCCTTTGGTATTATTGTAAAGCTCGTTATAGCCTACTTCAACCCCTTCGGATTTAAAAGCATCTTCCCAAGCCTTTGCGAGCAACTTTGCCGTGTCTATCAAAGTCCCGTCTAAGTCAGAAGCTATGCCTTTTATCATTAATTATTATGAAAATAAAAATATAAATACTATTTAATTTTAGTCCTTAAAATAAACTATACTATAGATATCTTATTACTTACGTTTTCTAATCTTCACAAAAAGATGCTTGCTTCCGTTAGCTATGAATTTAATAAAACTTTTTGTATAATGCAGTAGCGTAACTAATGATTTGCGTAATTTTTTCATATAACGATGAAAAACTGCTTTTTTCAACCTTTTCATATAATACAGTATTATAACAACCAAAAATATGATTATAAGCATAAATACAGCCACTAAAATTAGTACAAAGAATCGGCTGTAAGTTATTTGCGAAAGTGGAATTTTTATTGAAGCATGAGATTTGGTTGATTGTTATATCATTTTCTTGAAAGAATATTGAAATAAAATTTTGAATGTTAAAAGCTGTTTGCCGGCATCTGTTTATTAGCAATTCAAACGCAATACTTAAATACAATGAGAAAATATTAAATAAAGAGGGAAAGAGAAAAGTGTAAACTTAATTCTTGATTATAAATGGCAATAGATTTATTCAATCCGGTATACGATGGTGTCTACATAACGCTGCTTTTGTCCTATTTATTGGGGATAGTACACGGTATAACACCAGATGAGCACACCTGGCCGATCACATTTTCCTATGCCATAGGCAGTGGAAGCACCAAAAGAGGCGCAGAGGTAGGAGCAATATTCTCTGCTGGTTTCACCTTGCAAAGAGCGTTGATGTCGGAGATAATCTTTTTTGTGTTTGCATTCGGTTTATACGCTTTTAAGGACTTTATCTCCTCTCCGCTTTTCTTTGGAATAGTGTACTCCATAGTCGGAGCAGTAATGTACATCGCAGGGCATTATGTAAAATACGGAAGTTTTTACCCGCATGTAGAGGTAAATGAATGGATAAGCAGCGGATTAAAGAAAAAGTTCAGGCATAAAGATACGGACTTTTATAAAAAAGACGTGAAGCCGTGGATGGCATTGGTCCATGGTTTGATAGCTGGATTTGGATTCGGCGCGTTTGCGTTGATTATTTACTTTGTATTTGTACCTAACATGCCAAATGCTTATGTTGCTTTCCTTCCTGGATTGATGTTTGGATTGGGAACGATGACGATGCAGTTTGCCTTCGGAGCTCTATTCGGAACATGGATAAGAAAGATAAAGAAAATAAGTATGAAAGGATTACAATTCATTGCGAGGTATATCTCTTCAAGCGTGCTGCTTTACGGTGGTTTGGCATTCGTTATAGCGGGCATAAGCATAATAATCTTTCCCCAGATACTTACATTTGGGGTTATAACACCATTACAGATCCATAATCTGCATGATTTAGGCATAGGTTTCTTTATAGTCATCTTTGTAGTGGTTATAATAGGCTTTGTTTCGTATAGAAATGCGATGAAGATAGCATTAAAGAGATACTCAAAGTCCTAGGTATCTTTTTAGTTTTTGTATTGCCAAACCTCTATGACTTATCTTGTTCTTTTCATACAGAGACATTTCAGCAAAGGTCTTGTCTTTTCCGTCTGGCAGAAAAAAATAGTCCCAGCTTTTATTTGAGTTTTTCGCAGACTTTACTATTTTACCCTTCACTTTTCCTGTAAATATCTTAGTCTTCCCGTTACCATCAACATAGCAGAGAGTACACACTGCCAATGCTCTATATTTTTTAAATTTCTCTGCAATATCAGAAATTCCTTTGCTGCCCAAGGATAAAAGAAACCATTTTATAAGCGGACCTGGCAGCTTGTAATCAAACGCCTCTAAATACAAGGAAACATCATCGACTATCAAACTTTTCTTTTCAGTCTTTTTCGTAGCAGTCAATGCTTTCTGTTTTGCTATCTCTACAGGGTCTAAAGACTGCATTTCTTCCAATTCCAATGACAGCTTCTTTAATTCGGGAAGAAGCGCCTTTGCCTCAAGAAACTTGCCTTCATTGCTTGTTACGTAAAAGAGTTCCATGCTTCTCATTTATAATATCAACAAACATTTTAGCGTTATAAAACATATCGGTATTGTTAAAAAATACATATAGCGACTTGGGTTTTAACTTTTCCACGCTTTCAAGCACATTGACAAGCTGTTTTCTGGAATATCTATAATTGTACCAGGTTCTCCTGCCATGCAGTCTTAAATATACCTTATCAGTGGTCTTAACATAAAAATTGCCGATTGGCGAATCAATGCTTGCTAGGGTTATTCCTTTTTTTCTAAGTAATTTATAAACGTCTTCATTAAAAAATGAAGCATTTCTTGCTTCGAAAACTGTTTTATCTCTGTCAAATAAGTCTGCAATTTTAACAATCCTGTCAATGCTTTTGGAATCCATTGATGGCGGCAGCTGAAAAAGCACGTTATCCAATTCAAGCTTTGATTTCTTGAATATTAATAAGAAATCTTTTATGTACTTATACGAATTTTCGTTTAGCCTTAACCGATGTGTAACGATGCGGTTCATCTTAACAGACCATGATATACTATTTCCAAATGTTTTCCATGAAATTACGGATTTAGCAGTTGGAAACCTATAAAAGCTATAATTCAATTCTATCGCATTAAAACCAGTATTCTTAACGTACCAACCCAGGGTATTTTCATCATTCCAGCTGTAATTCCATCCGGAAGTTCCTACGAATATCCTCATAAGGATTGTTGGAAGGCATCTTATTTTAAGATTTGCCGTATTTATTGCTGTTTTACGCTTTTTGAAAAGGATAAATTTTATGAACAGTATAGATAGACATGGAGCCGAGTGTTCATGTAATATCAAAAAATGGGATGTTCCTCTTCAGATTTAATAATGGTGAATTCGGCTCCAAGTGGTGCGGGATATGGAAAGGAAGCCAGAAATACTTCGATTACTTTGCCTTCAAACTTGGAGATGAATTTCTTTCCGAAGCCAACTTTAAAAAGTTCTCATTTTACAATTCGCAGTTTTCCACGCTTTTGTTTGAAACTTCAAAGGGAAAGGTAATGGAGGAAGTAAAATGCTACGATGACTCTGTTTTAGTTTCTGTGACTCCAAGCTTTGATTCTACTATAACCTGTGAGATTGGAATAAACATAAGAAGAAGAGATGAAAACTACGAGAAAGGAAAACGCTATAATTTAACCGAGACAAAAAACGGGATAAAGGCAGAATTCAATGGGAAAGCGGCGTATGTTTACTTCTCAAGCGGAAAATTCGAAAAAGATGAATACTACGGGATACACTCCCCCGGTTTATACGCATTAAAAATGGGTTTGACCCATTATATAGATAAGGGCGAAGTGCAGAACAAGTACGTGCCTGGAAATATTACTTATGAACTGAAAGCCAATGAAACATATGACCTTCTTTTTTCCAGCAAAGAAATGGACTTTGATTCCATCTACAAACTGATAAAAAACAAGATAAAATACGCGGAAGAATACGGTGAAATAATTAAAAGTGAAAGTAAAAAATTCGACTCAAATCTATTGGATAGGGGATTTGTAATGGATTCTGTAGACAGCATTTACTCATACACAAACTTCAATGATAAGGAATTTTATGCTGGTTTTCCGTACTTCAACGAGTTCTGGCTAAGAGACGCCTTAATTGTTTTGCCATCTTTCCTTTCAATGGGTAACTTTTCATTTGTAAGGGACCTTCTGTTAAAGATATCCTATAACATAAATGAAAAAGGGCTGCCGAACATTCTAAACGGCGAATTATACCCCAAGGATGTGCTTGGCATTTTTTTGATAGACTTATACGAATACTTTAAGTATACGGCAGACAGTTCATTGATTGATCTGATTGCTGACAAAAAAGAAACCATAATCCAAACGTGCAGTGAATGGGTGGACAAAGGGTTCATACATGACAAAGGCAATGAAACTTGGATGGACTCCTGTGATAGAGAATTTTCAGTTGAGATACAAGCAATATGGTCGAAAGCCATGACTGCCTTTTACTCTATGTTTAAGGACCAGACGGCAAAGGAGATGGCAGATACATTGAAGAAAAGCCTTAACAGCCTATTTAGAGAAGATCACTTGATGGATCAGAAAGAGAGGGATATAAACAGTGCAAATCAGATATTCGCATTGTACTTTGACGTTGTAGATGCGGATAAAAAAGACGCTATTATAAAAAACGTAGAGGATAACTTGCTTACGGAACATGGCATTTTATCAGTCTCAAAGAACGACAAAACATTCGACTTCAAAGGATATCAAACCGGCGCTATATGGCCGCTTCTAACGGAGATGTTTACAGCCGTCGCTTTTGCAAATGGGAAAAACGAGCTTGGCAAAACGCTACTGTCGATACTCAAAGACAAAAATGACAATGCACAATGCTCTTCCAGGATAAACGAGATATTCCAGCCGGATGGAAACCCCAAAGGATGCCCGTCACAGGCATGGTCGATAGGCTTGATCCCATTTATAACCGAGAAATACATTATGGGAATAGAGCCGGATATTCCAAACGGTGAAATAGCAATAAAGAAAAGAAAGGGTATAAAGGCCAAAAAGGACCTTAACTTAGCGGGAAAGCGAATAAATATAGAGATAAGCGACGGTGGAGTCAAATCTAACTACGGGCTACTTGAATTGTCAGATAGATTCATTTTAGAGCTTTGACTTTGGAAAGAAATCTCTTTATGTCTTCAAGAAATACGCCCTTGCTTCTCATGTTGTCAATGTAATAATCGGCAGAAGCAATAACCTCCGCTATTCCATAGCCTAATTCCTGTTTCTCCCGCCATTCAAATTCACTGTAAGATGAAAAATCGCTTTCATTTTTACGCTTGACTATTCTTTTAAACCTTACCTGCTTGTCTGCGATTATGCAAAGGATTACAGGTTTATAGCCCTCATTGCTAACTTCATCAACTTCTGACATTCTTCTTGAGCCGTCTAACACTGCAATATTTGCGGTTTTAAAAACTTCTATCAATTCTTTTTTAACCAGATCTATGACATATTTGTTACCGTGTTCTGCGGTCATCCTTTTTGAGAAAAGCCTTATTGATCTGTTATTTATCTCCATTCCTCTTCTTCTCATTTCTTTTCTTACCGCATCGCCCATCCCTATTACGGGGATTTTAAGTTTTAGAAACTCCAGCGCAGCAGTAGATTTTCCGCTGCCTGGCATGCCTGTCAATATTATTACTTTTTTCATAATCAACTCTTAAATTTTATGGAGATAAATACTTATTGAATTATACGTAGTTAGAAAGGGAATACAATAAATATTTTGGATAGCCAAGATACGGTATCACATATTCGACTTTTCCAACCACATGACTGTAGGGTATGTTATACTCAAAAGGAAACGAAAAAGGATTTGCATCTCCCTTTGTAGTGTAGTAGTATGTGCCGTTTATTTCGGTTTCGTTTACGACCCGGTGAATCACGTCTTCATTTAAGCCCTCATAATTTATATGATAGATTATAACGTCCCCGACCATTATCTGGGAGGGAGAGACCTTATACGCTACTGCCAGCGAGCCTATGCTAATACCATCTGGAAATGGCCACGTTTTCACGGCAGACATGTTAAACCCGTGTGATTCCAACCATCCATAATAAGTAGAATTTATCTCAGGCTGCTGATGAACCATGCTTCCTGATACAACGGCGCTAATATAACTAACGGGGGTAAACGCATAAACGGAAGGCAGAGCTACATATACGAAAATCAAGTAAAAAATCACTATATAGAAAAGAATTGAATAAATGCTGTTTCCGCTGACTAATTTCCTGACAAAAGAGCCACTTTCTTGTTTTTTCATTTGCTTTACTTAAATAAGGAATTTAATTCCTTCTTTGCTTCCTTTAGATCAGACTCTGTTTTTTCAATTATCTTTTTAAGCACTTTTTCGGCGTCCTTCCCATCGGTTTTAATGACGAAAATGGAAGATTTTTCCAAAGGGTGCTCCATTACAAAGCCTGCAAAGCTAACTTCATCAAACGAATCCGCTTCCTCTTTTATTAGATTAAGAACAGACTGTGTACCTCCCTGTACCCTGAATTTTATAGACGATTCATTCTTTTCCAAAACCTTTATTTCCATCATTTAAATAGCCTCCTTTTATTTTAATAGTTTTCTACGCATAAATGCATAGCTTTGACTTAATTTTCGATTATTCGCACTTCGTATACCCGCAGTTCTTGCAGACGAAACAACCGTTCTCGAATATAAGCGTTTTTTGGTGGCATTCCGGGCATATTGTAGCTTTTTCGTTTTCTAAGCTGTCACTGTTTTTTAAAACGCCATGCAAAGTCTCATTTTCTTTGTTAATGTCCCTATTTTTTAAAGTAAGTTCTATAGCTTTTGCTATTCCGTCAGGAATGGAAAATACCTGTATGCCATTGAACCAAAGCGAATTGCCGCCCTTTATTCCTTTTAACGTGCGTATAACGCGGCCGACATCCCCTCCTGATTGAAGGTATATGCTTATCAGCCTGCCAAGCGCCTCGGTAAAGCTCTTTTCTGTCTCTCCCGACCTGCCCATGTCTATGAAAACCTCTTTTATTTTTCCAGATTCGTCTTTGTTTACAGTAAGGTACATGTTACCCTGCGAAGTCGGCATCCTTATCGTAGTGCCACTTAACATGAAAGGCCTTTCTTCCTCCTTGAGTTTCTCTTCATTTTCCTTAGGCGTTTCATCCGTTGCTTTCAGTATATCATCTTTTGAACCCTCTCTATACACGGTTATGGATTTGCAACCGAGTTTCCATGCGTATCTGTATACTTTATCAACAGTATCGGCATCTGTTTCCGCCGACAAATTAACAGTTGAAGAGATAGATGAATCAATATGTTTCTGTATAGCGGCCTGCATCTTTACCCTGAAAAACGGGTCTATTTTATGTGCGGTTACGAAAAGACCTGAAAGTTCGCTTTTGTCTTTTATGCCGAATTTTTCCATGTACCTCTTTACAAAAGGGTCAAGAACCTCGAATTTTTCTTCAGATAACGATTCTGATCTACGGATATAACTTAAAGCAAAAATGGGTTCTATGCCTCCGCTTACACCTGCCATAGACGAGATAGAGCCCGTTGGTGCAACTGTAAGTATGCATGCGTTTCTCAAGCCATCCTTTTGTATTTTCTCTAAAAGCCTTTTATCCAATCTCTTTACAAAGTTCCTTTGAAGATGTTTTTCAGCCACAAATGCCGGGAAAGAACCTTTCTCTTTTGCTAGATTTGAACTCTCATCATATGCCGTTTCCTTTATTCTCTTCATTAGATAGTCAACAAACTCTATGGCTTTGTCGCTGTCATATCTAAGATTCATGCTTATGAGCATGTTGGCAAGGCCCATTATACCTAAGCCAATCCTTCTTGCATAAACGGTTTCATCGGCCTGCTCCTTCAGGGCATGCCTATTATAACTGTAATCTAGTACGTTGTCAAGGAAACGCACTCCATAACGCACTGTTTTGTCCAAGTTCTCCCAGTCCACTTCTGCCTTGTCGGTGAACTGGTTCTTTACAAAATAATCCAGGTTTATTGCACCTAAATCACATGCTCCATAATTTTCTAAAGGCTGTTCGCTGCACGGATTTGTTCCCTTTATTGACATTCTATCATCATACTCGGTTGGTGATTCGCTTTTCATCCTGTCCCAGAACATTATTCCTGGATCACCTGTATTGACTGCAGTGTCTATTATCTTATTCCAAAGATCTCTTGCTTTTATCTCCCTCTTAAACTCTACTTTTTCGTTCTTGAAGTGCAAGGTAAACTGTTTGTCGTTCTCAACGGCTTCCATAAACTCATCATATACCTTTACGCTTATGTTTGCATACCTAACGCTTTTCTTGTCTTTTTTAATTGTAACAAAATCTTCTATATCAGGATGAGTAACATCTAAAGTTATCATCAATGCTCCCCTTCTTCCAGTCTGGCCTATTATTCCAGTAGTAACGGAATAAAGTTCCATAAAAGAGGTAGAGCCCGTTGAAAATCTTGCAGCATTATTTACTGTCGCTCCTTTTGGCCTTAAAACCGAGATGTCTATGCCTACCCCTCCCCCATATGAATAAGTCCTTGCCATTTCCTTTGCGGTATTGTAAATGCCTTCCAGTGAATCCTGTTTGATGGGAAGGTAATAGCAGTTAAGCAGCGTAGCTTTATGATTGGAACCAGCTCCAAACAAAATCCTTCCGCCAGGAACGAACTTAAAGTCCTCTAACAGCCAGTAAAAATCTTTTTCTACTTCTTTTTTCTTGCCTTCTTTCTCTACGCTTGCTAATTCGCGTGAGATCCTCTTCCACATCTCCAAAGGAGTTTTCTCTGTTCTATTCCCTTCAATATCTGAAAGCGAATACTTTTCGTAGAAAATCCTAGCTCTTAGCTCATCGTTGTCAAAAAATTCTAATGTTTCCTTAGGCAAATCTATCATAAACTCCCCCTCGACTATTAAATTATGTAATCAAAAGTATGCAGATGATGTTAATGCACGTAAATATGACCTCGCTCTGATTTTTAATTAAAGGAGGTGATCCAGCCGCATGTTCCCATACGGCTACCTTGTGGCGACTTAACCCTACTCACTGAACCTAGATTCGGTTATCGCATAACGACAATCTCATCTAAATCCAACTTGTTTGGTTTGACGGGCAGTGTGTGCAAGGAGCAGGAAAGTATTCACCGCGCTTTGTTGAAACGCGGTTACTACGGATTCCGCCTTCACGAGGCCGAGTTACAGACCTCGATTCGAACTAGGGTAAAGATTCGGGGATTAGCTCCTCCTTTCGGAGTGGCATCCTATTGCCTTTACCATTGCAATTCGCGTGTAGCCCAGAGGATTAGGGTCGTACTGACCTACCGTCGCCCTCGCCTTCCTCTTTCTTTCGAAAGCAGTCTCTATATTTTGCTCATTCGCAACGGATTGCATGTTAGCAAATATAGAAGAGGGTCTTGTTAGTTACCCGACTTAACGGGACGTCTCAAGATACTAACTGATGATGGCCATGCAACACCTTTCAGCGCATTTGGTAAGTTCTTTGGACTGACCTTCATATTGCTGTCGCTTCTGGTAAGATTCCCGGAGTTGAATCCAATTGAACCGCAAACTTCACCCGTTTTTGTGCTCCCCCGCCAATTCCTTTAAGTTTCGACCTTGCGATTATACTCCCCAAGTGGCTTACTTAACGCCTTCGCTGTCACACTGCATTTCCTCAAGGAAATGCAACGTATAGTAAGCAGCGTTTACTGCTAGGGCTACCCGGGTATCTAATCCGGTTTGTTCTCCTAGCCTTCGTCCCTCACCGTCAGGTCCGTTCTGGAGATGTGCCTTCGCTATTGGTGGTCTTTTTCGGATTAAAGGATTTTACTCCTACCCGAAAAGTTCCCATCTCCCCTCCCGGCCTCTAGTCTAGAAGTATTTATACCATGCCTTTCCGTTAAACGAAAAGATTTAAGCACAAACTATCCAAACCAGCTACGAACGCTTTAGACTCAATAATAATGGTCACAACTCGGGCCGCAGGTATTACCGCGGCTGCTGGCACCCGCTTGCCCAGCCCTTATTCGCCACGCCATTTCAAAACGTGGCAAAAGTTCCTTCCGAAACGGAAAGAACACTTGGGATTCCCTCATCACGCTTTCGCGCATTGTGGAGTTTTCGGGACTGCTGCACACCGTAGTGCTAGGGTCCTTGTCTCAGTACCCTTCTGGGGGAAACCACTTCCATGGCCCCTACTGATCTGAGATTTGGTGAGCCGTTACCTCACCAACAGTCTAATCAGGCATAGACCGATCGTTAGGCGCATTATTTCGGTATTAGAAATAACCATTTTACAATAAAATCGTTTCAGAAATTATTGCTATGGGGTATTAGCCTCAGTTTCCCGAGGATATCCCCCTCCTAACGTTACGTTATCTATGTGTTGCCTCAGCCGTACGCAATCTACTATTACCTAGTAGATGAACTTGCATGTCTCAATCGAATCCCAATAGCAGTGACCTCCAGCAGGATCAACTGGAATTGGTGCATTAACATCATCATGCATAAATATGAAATTCACGCACTCACTATTCTTCATCTGCTTTTTAAGGCATCGAATATTATCTGTATATGAAAAGATGCGATCACGGCACTGCGATGCAGCACTCCTGCGTATCCGGGATATACAGATAATTACTTTATTTGCATATTCTAATTTAAATACTTTTTGCGCTTTAAAACGGCTAAAACGGCATAATATCAAATTTTTTGATAAAAGTCATTGACTTATTTCGTTTTCCTTTTTATGAAAGACATGGACGAGATAAATATAAACAGCAGCATGATAACTGAGAATAAAAGCGCTAAGAACATTACTTCCGTGTTCGTCAAAATTATTATCGGCGCAGTTATTATTGGCTCACAACTTGTTAAATCACTATAATGCACGGTAAATGACAAACCATTTGGTATTATTATTGGCTCACTTGCTTTTACATTTGTAGGATAATAAACGGTAGTGCATGAAACCGTGATATTTGATGAACTATTTGAAAAGTTATAGAACACTGCAGGATAATTTTCATAAGGATTTGAAAACAACATGGGAAGACCGGCTTTTTGAGTTTGATTCAAGCCGTTATATGTTGCAATCCAAGTATAGTTTAAAGGAAGGCCAATTTCATCTATAAACTCATTTGTAAAGTTCGACAGATTTTCTGCGTTGTATGCGAATCCCTGCGCAATAGCATATAAAGAAAGAGAATCGGAGTATGCCTTGTAGTAATAAGTACCGTTTATGCTCTTTACCAGATAAGTCGGCAACTCAACCCAACCATCACCAGGTGAACATCTATACAAACTGATGTTCTGCACACTTAATGAACTGTTAGACAGCTGGTTTTTGCTGATGTTGAAAAAGTACGCTGCGCTTGCCTTTTCTGTAGTCTCATTGAAGCTGGGTATTACGCTAAAGAAAGTTATTGGCTTCTTTAGAGAATTCCCTAAACATGTGGTATTAGCAAGATGATTTATCGTAAGATTCTGATTCGATGCCGATGCATTTGTTTCCAGGTTTAAAGAAGACAACCCTACAAGATTACTTATTCCGCTGCCTAAATTTACTATTAAAGTACCTGGAGTATATTTATTTATTTTAACTAGAAAAGAATTCACTGAAATCTGCGATTCATTTAAAACCACCTTCAAAACCGAACTATTGAATGAGATTAGATTCGAATTTATCAATACCGGTTTTATTTTATAAATTGAATATGATTTGACTAGATACACTGAGGTATAATTGCTGTTTCCTGTAGTAGATATATTAAAGGTATAAATTCCAGGGTTAATTTCATAGGTCTTGCCTGCTGAGTTTATGGTATTTACACGCAAATCGTTCAATGAAACGTTTGCAGTGAGTTGATTATTGATGGAAAAAATGCTGTAGTAAACAACTGATGATTCACCAGTATACGTGTAATTATTCGGAATCTTTATATAAAGTATAGGTTTTGCCTTCGATATCGTTATTAATGTAGATATTTTTTTTGCGGTATAATTATTATTTCCATTCGTTATCAATTCTGCGGTATACGATCCTGCCGAAGACAATGAATAAAAAATATCACTGTTACTGACGGCTTTAGGAATACCATTTATATATATCTTTACATAAATCTGATTATTTATGGTTGAGATATTCCCCATGAACTCTTCTGCCGAACCATTATAAACAAAGTTTCCTGGAGTGGCAAAAAGCGACATTTTTGGGATGGCTTTACTTATATTTTGATATAAAGTCACGTTTTCATTAGATGAATTAGAAACGGCTGTTATCTTCCAATAACCTGCTGGTAGGATATTAAGATAAGTAAGATTATCCTTTAAAAGTTTTGTAACTAGTGTACCATTAATATACAATGAAACGAACGAATTCTGCGAAGTTACAACAAAATCTGATACAGTTCCATAAGTTATGCTGCTATTGTTTGTTTTGCCACTTATAAATAGACTCAGTATTATTGACGGAGTCAATATTCTAATAATTTTCGATGTACTAAAACTTGTATAATTCTGGTTGCCTGTTGTGTTAAAGACAGCAAGATAGGTGCCTGCAGAAGCATTGAGGTATGAAGCCCTTGTGTTTGTTGCCGAAACTAGCTTGCCGTTTATGTACAATGATGCAGAGAGCTGGCTGTTGATTGTTGTTATCAGTGCAGATGAATTGTCCTTTGTGCCGTTGTATGTGAAGTTACCCGGAACATCCGTCACTGCCATTGTTG
>JAKAVT010000005.1 GCA_021817165.1 Nanobdellota archaeon | reverse complement strand
CATGAAAGAACAACAAATAAAAGGAATGATTTCATACACAAGGTATCAACGGCGATAACCAAGCGGTTCGATACCATAGTGATAGAAACCCTGAACATCAGGGAAATGAAGAAGAACCACAACCTGGCAAAAGCGATAAGCGATGCATCTTGGAATAGCTATAAACCTGTGAATTCATTCATGAGAGGATGTCACATTACGGTAGACATAAAATATTATTAAAATATATGGACAAGGGGTATTACGCTGTATTGATCATTATTTTGGCATTGGTTATAGGGGCTGCCATATTTTACACAAATCCTTACGAGAATCACAGGCAGATAGCCATAGGGATATGCGAATTGGAATGCCACAACTTAATAACTAATTCTACTTTGACTAGCAACACATGCATAAAGGAAAACGCAAGTTTCGGTTACTCATGCGCGGCCGTTAACTCCACTTCTTCGATAGCGTGCTCAAATACAAATGAAATAAACCTGAATTACAACTGTGTACTGGAAAACGTAAAGTAATCTTATTTAACCAGCTGCTTTAATTCGTTCAGTTTCTTATTAAGGAAGTCTATCCTGCTCTGCTTGTCTTCCAGAACTTTTCCTGATTCGATGTGGGTGAGCACGCCGCCATCGTTCTTGCACCTAAAATCGTTTTGCAATGCTTCATTTATGTCGTATCTTCTGTTGCAGATATCGCATACGTAGAAGTCTTCCGCTTTGTTTAATTCCATGGACTTTTTGGTCTGCTTTATTTCCTCTTCATACATCTCCCTTATTATAAAAACGAGTTTCTCTGGATTCGCGCTCCAAAAATAGGTGTACCATGCCTTGTTGTTTTTCCTTATTTTCCTGTAAGAAACTAGGTTTTTATTGTAAAGCCTGTATAGAAATTTCCTTATCGCATTGGCCTTCTCGAATTTGAGTTTTTTCGCAAGGAGGTTTTCTTCCATCTCCCCTTTGGCAATGAGAAATTCAAATACTTCAAGCCCTTTTTCGCCTGCGACGTCTATAACGTATTTTCTTGCTTCTTCTAACCTCAATAGCTTGTTAGTGTCTATTATTATCTTTTTTTCCTTTTTTACCGCCGTTTTTTTTGTTTTTTTAGCCTTTTTAACGGTTCTTCTTTTGGAGTTTTTTACTGTATTCTTTCTTTTTTTCATTGCCATTAATTATACGTTGTAAACTGAAGATTTAACCTTTTCCTTTTAAAACTGAATTTCATCTTAAAGACGCGAATATTATCGAGCCAATGGGACTCAAAAGAACCAAAAGCAGGATAAAAAGGAAAGCTACTGTATTGAGGATTGCAAGTGCTTTCTTTTCGTTTTTAACTACATACCCCAAAGCATCAAAGAATATCTTGCCGCCGTCCACAAGATACGACAAAGGAAGGATGTTTACTATCGCAAGGCTGAACGAGATAACCCACAGCCAAAGGAAAAGCCCGTCTATCCAGTAAAGCGACTGCGAAGAGAAGGAACTGTTCGGAAAGGCCGTAACGGATATCGGTTCTATTATAAAAGCCGGCGGTTTTGCAAGCGTGAAAAATCCTCCTACTCCGATGTAACTGTGATAAGTATTGTTTATGGACGAGTTATACGTAGTTTTCATGGAATACGTTTTCCCATTCGTCAAGGTAAAATTGACATACTGCCCTGGCGTTACATTTAGATCTGACAGCGCCCCCTGCTCCGAATAAAATTGATGGCCGTTTATTTCCGAAACCGTAGAATTTACCGGCAAAGACGCAAGACTTGCAGGGCTATTGTTGATTACGGTTGAAATGTCAAGATAATAGGGAGAGTATGAGATTAGACTGGCAGAAACCATAAAATGTGAAAGCGCCAGATACGCTCCCAAAAAGATAAATCCCAATACAACGTTTGTAAACGCGCCTGCCGAGAATATCCTCAGTCTATCCATCCTCTTTGCCTTTATGATTTTCTTTTCATCAGGCTCTACAAAGGCAAGCGGCAAAACGCCGAATAAAAAGCCGAAGCCTGTCGATTTTATGTTTATGTTTTTTGAAAGAGCAACAACTCCGTGAGAAGCTTCATGCAGTGCCGCCAATACGATTATCGCTATTAGTATGTAAAGTATCGGCACTCCTATGAGAACCGGTATTCCATGCAGCGAGATAGAGACCGGGAACAAGGGTGCTACTGCCGGGAAGGTGGTAGTCGGACTGGTTATCATGAGATACAAATATGGAAGGAAAAGATAAAGCACGAAAGCTATGCCTGCAAGCGCAACGAATACTCCTATCGTTGAGTATATATTTATGAGCCGTTTAAACCTTGCGATTTTCTTCATCAATTTGAGCCCTACTTTCGTTTTGTAAAGAAATACTACCTTTCCTTCTACATCAAATCTTTTTCTTTCTATTATTACGAACAATCCGAAGACTACGAGTATTATGATTGTTAAAAGTAGATTGTCGCCATTCGCTAAGAGTACGCTTAAAACTGACATTATATACTTACACCTTTAACTTTCTTAACTCTTTGTGTTTAGGTCTCAATGCCGAAGAACCGCAGTTCCTGCACCTTACCTCATTTCTTCTAAGAACTTTCTGACTGGAAACACGTATCTTTGCATTGCAGTTTCTGCATACGTATACGTTATAAAACAGTCTGTTATCAGCGATTGGATTCGATCTTTCTGCCATAATCTTATAGCTTTCTATTTCCTTATATATAAAGTTTTATTTAGCGCAGAATTAGTATAGTTAATGAAAATTGATGTTATAAGGAAAGATTCAAAGGAGATTGTAGAAAAACTAAAGGTCCTCGGCTTTGATAGAGTATTGCTTCTGAAAGACCAGAATATAAGAGAGCTTACAAAAAATGAAAACAGTGAATTCAAAGCATATTCCGGAAAAGACTACGATTTTGTCATCAGAAAAGGGAAGGCGAAATTTATCTACGATTTGGAGGTGAACGGCTTTCTTCTCAATAAAGGATTATGCAGCAAGTTAAAAGAAAACAAAATGACGGTTATATTCGGCTTTTCGGCTCTTGAAAAAAGCGAAAACATGTTCAAGGTTTACAAAAACCTGCTGATAAACGGAAAGCTTTGCAATGACTATGGAATAAACTGTTTGTATTCATCAGGGTCTGAAAATACAAACGATGTAAAGTCTTTTTTCCAGCTTTGCGCCTTTGCCGAAGAATTCGGGTACAACTACAAGAATATGCTCAAAAGCATGGAATCGGTAGCAGAGTTAACTTAATTAGGTATGGTGAAAAGCCGGGGAACTTCCATTAGAATATCGATTTACGCCGCTGTAATAATGTTGTCTGCGTACCTGATATTTTCTGGAAAAGTTGCATTGGATCCGATTTATACGAGGGCTTTCGTAATAATAACTTCCCTTATAATAGCAAACACCGGAATACTTGCATCCAGAGAGATAGATGTTATTGCAGAAAAAATCACAAAAAAATTCAAACGCATCAAAAAAGTCTCCATTATTCTGGTTGCCATAACTTTCTTAGTATCAATTGCGATGACAAACGATGCTTCTCTTTTGATACTCATACCAATAACAGTAGAGATAGGGATAATATCAAGAAAGAGCCTTCTAAACACCATAATAATGCAGATTATTGCTGCAAATGTGGGTTCGATGCTGGCACCTTTCGGCAATCCGCAGAACATAATAATATTTTTGCGTTACCACCAAACTGCCCTCAATTTCATTACGGGGATATTACCTGCATTTGCGATATCAGTCATTCTTCTTTTTGCATTTACGTTCTTTTTGGTAAAGGACGGAAAATTAAAAACAAACTATAAGGCAAAGAAGCCGCATCTTCCGCTCTTTTACTCTTCGCTTTTTATCTTCATAATAGACGTTATAGGCCTGCTTCTCAATTATGGTGACTATTTTTTTGTAGCTACGATTGCTGTTTCCATCTGCATACTTGCATTTGTAAGAATTCCCGGTTCAAAAAGGCTGGGAACTCTTAGCAGGATAGACATTCTGCTTATTCTGATTTTTTTCGTCGTTTTCATGATATTCGGTTCGCTCAGTTCAATAATCCCATTGCCGAAAAGCAATTCGACACTGTATCAATTCGTATACGCGATTTTAATCTCGCAGGTGATAAGCAACGTACCTGCATCTGTTTTATTGAAAACATTTAATTTTATACCTCTATTATGGGGAGTTAACATAGGCGGTAACGGCAGCGTTATCGCTTCGCTTGCAAACGTCATAGGGCTCAGGCAGACAAAAGATAAAAGAAAATACGCTTCGTTCCTAAAAACTTCCTTTCTTTTCTTGATTATTAATACCGCCGTCGCTGCACTTATTATTTCTCTATAATGCATTCTTCTTGAATCATAGAACATTAAAAATTAATCAATGGGCCCGAAGGGATTCGAACCCTTGGTCTTCTGCACGTCAAGCAGACGTCATAACCGCTGGACCACGGGCCCTTGACTCATAACAATTATCATATAAAATATAAAAACTTATTTAACGCAGAATAAAAAAGCTTTTATTCCTAAATCATAATATTTCCATATGAATTACGATTTGAATTATGTAAAGGAGCACAGGGATGAGCTTTTGTCCTCTATAAAGAAAAGATTCCTTAAACCACCGATAGAAAACCCTGTTGACAGATTGATAGAATTAAACGAGCTTATAAAAAAGGCCAGAAGCGGCGTAGACGAGCTTAGGCACAAAAGAAATACGATAAGCAGGGAATTCGCAGAAAACAAGGAAAATGCAGAAGAAAAGGAAAACGAGAGGAAAAGCGTAAGAGAGATAATGCAACAGATAAAAACCAGGGAGGAAGAGATAGCAAGATATGAAGATGAAGCGAAAAACATTTTTTTGTGGCTGCCAAATGTCGTCAGCCCGGATGCACCTGAAGGAAAAGACGATAATGACAATGTTGAAATAAGAAAATACGGAGAGATTAAAAAAAGGGATTTTATTACTAAAAGCCACATTGACATAGGGCAGGAAAGAAAACTTTTAGACATGGAAAACGCCGCCAAGATTGCCGGCAGCAGATTTGTGTTTATCAAGGGAAAACTTGTACAACTTGAACTTGCGCTGGAGATGTACTCCATCGAAAAAATAGCTTCGAAGGGATACCTTCCAATTCTGCCCCCTTTTATGATAAAACGCGACATTTACGGAGGAATAGCGCACATGGCTACATTCGAAGACGCGCTGTACAAAGTTACTGGAGTTGAAGAAGAGGGAGAGGAAGAACGTTTTCTGATCTCTACGACCGAACATCCGATGATAGCACAGTATTCAAACGAAACGATACCGGAAGAAGAGCTGCCGATAAAGATGGTTGGCATAAGTCCGGCTTTTAGAAAAGAAGCGGGCGCACATGGGAAGGACACAAAGGGGATATTCAGGCTGCATCAATTTGATCAGACGGAGCAGATAGTACTATGCAAGCCTGAGGATTCAAAGAGATTTCATGAGGAAATGCTGGCTAACGTTGAAGAGATATGGAAAGAATTGAGGGTACCATACAGGGTGGTAAGCTGCTCCACTGGGGATATGGGGATAAGGGACGTAAAGCAATATGACGTAGAAGCTTATCTTTATTCGCAGGGAAAATACAGGGAGGTCGGCTCGTTCGACAACACTACTGACTGGATATCAAGGAGGTTAAACATAAAATATGCAGACAGAAAGGGAAACAAGGATTATGTGTATACTTTGGACGGGACGGGGCTGCCAATGCAGAGAACCATAATAGCAATAATGGACACTTATCAGCAGAAAGACGGAACGATACTCGTACCAGACGTGCTCAGAAAGTACACTGGTTTCAGCGAGATATAGTAATACTATAGTAATACTCAACTTCAATTTATAAAAGAGGAAGTATATCAATTAACAGAGGGGGTAACATTATGGGAAGTAAAATGCTTGAGGAAATAATAAAACCAAATAACGATTCTAATTCAAAATTAAGACTTCTTGTTATGTCGGAATTGGAACTCGCAACTAAATTGAGCAGCCATGAAGTATTAAACGATTTAGGCGGAATAATAAAGGATTACGAGGGAAAAATCGACGGAATAGTAATAAACGGAGGGTTGGCATTCATACCTGATAAATACAGCAGGCTGAGGGGAGAGAGATTGGACCTAGTGGAGGACAGGCTAAAGGAAAAATACGGGGAGGATGCGTATAACGAAGTCAAGCATGGAAAGAACGACTCCGATTCTGTAGATGATTTAACAGAGGCTGCAAGGCTTGCTAAGATACAGATGAAAAGCATAGCATACGAGGCCAGCAAAAGGAACATACCGATATACTACGTCTACGGTGTTACGGATTATAAGAACGTAAAGATGATAATAGAGGCTCTGGAAAGGCTCAGCAGAAGAAACAAAAAGGAAGAAGAAAAGACAAGAGTAATCAAGAAAAACAAAAAACAGAACAAGCTTGAAGATAAGGTGCCTGATGAGATAGAAAGGATAATGTCAATAATACCAGAAAGCTATAAATTCAAGGCTTCGCAGTGGAAGACCTCGGACAAAAAAGGCATAAAAGACAAGGCCAACGACATATACCTGCACCTCATTAACATGATACTAAACGATGGTAAAAACGACGACAACATAAAAGTATACAAAAGATTCGAGAACTTCTTGGGAGAAAAGGAAGACAACAACCCTGACGCGGAGATCCTCATAAATGGTTTTAAGGTGAAGGTTTTCCACGCAATAAACGCGCTTACGGCCGGATTAAACGAGGGAAAGCCCAGCGACAGGAACATAAACATGATAGTTGACTATGCCAATTTTGATGCACAGTACGGAAGACTTGCCGATCTTTACATAACAGGCAGGGGATCTTCAACAGAGTTTACGGCTCTGGACTATCAAAGCAGGAAAGACCCCGTTCTGATACTTAACCAAGGTCCGCTTATGGACATAGACAGACAATTCAAACTAAGGGCCAGCCTTAACAAAACGGACGTGTCCAAAAGGCTTTCGCAGTTTGAAGACAGCGGGATTTCCTTCTTGTCGGTATACGATGATAACAGCATAGAAATAGAGCATATTGACATAAACGGCATAAAAAAGAAGGTAAGTCCGTACAAAATAAACAAGGACAAAGCGAACGGGTCACTTTACGAGATGGTGCAGATATCCGACTGGCACGTCGGCAATGCCGCATCAGATTACGAAGCAATGGAAAAAGTGCCTGACATAATAAATAAAAGCCAGATACCTAAAGAAAAAAGAGTACTTTTCATAGGTGGAGATATGGTCGACGGCGGGAATGACAAAGCGCAAAGAACTAAGATGTCTTTGCCAAGAGCTCCCAGTCCGGAAGAATTTTTAGGGAAGCTTGAAGATATACTAAATGACAGTGACAAAGAGAGAGCAAAAACCAAGTTTATAAATGAACTGCATGGAGTAGTGTACGGCAATTCTGACATCGACATAGGCCAGCAGGAAAAAAGACTTGATAAATATCTAAGGCCGCTTGCGCCGTTGTTTGAAAAAGCTTACGTGGTTGGAGGCAATCACTTTGAAAGGGCTACTGGAAATGGGAGCGAAGGCAGGATGATAGGGCCAAAACTTGAGAACAGCGGAACGAAAGAAGTAGTGTACGTAGACGATTACCTTCTGAGGGGAGAAACTCCCTACCTTGACGGATATGGATTGCTGCAGCTGCACAGCGCGGGCTACCGCGGGGGAATGGACGCGAGAACCTCGCTTATGAATATAATCAAAAACACCGGAAAAGACCTTGTGGACATAGCAATGGCAGGAGATTGCCATGAGCCTGGAATAAAATTTGCACTGAAAAAGAAAGGAGATAATTGGAACACAATGACTGCGATTACCGTACCTGCGCTTGAAAATGAAACCTACTTTGAAAGTTACATAATACACAAACCAAATTATACGAAGGGGATAAGCGAGCTTTACATACCTACTGATAATTCAATAGGTACTTCCTACCTAAAGTACAAGCTGATACCTTTGCAGACTATAAGAAACGACATAGACTCATCAGGTGGATCAAGATACTATAAGCTTATAGATGGCCTGCTGAAAAAATTCAATCAAGTACAATAAGCATATATTAGTAGTATAATTCATAGATATTCTTATGGATGAAATTAAGAAAGCTGAAAGCATCAAAAGCGTAAGGGAGTTCATGTCAAAAAACAACGATTTCACCGTCTTTTACCATCTTGACACAGACGGGATAGTAAGCGCGGCACTGCTTACAGCAGCCCTCAAAAAAATGAATAAAGGAATATACTATTACAGACCGACAAACTATGAAGACTACAAGGACATGGACATGCAGGAATACAGCAAGAACGTAATAGTCTGCGACATGCAGATAAGGGAAGAGCAACTGCCATTGTTCAAAGACAAGAACCTGTGCATAATAGACCACCATCAAATAATAAACGCAGATCTTCTAGCTTACGCAAATCCAAAGATATGGGGAGACAATACGTATACTCCTTGTTCCCTGCTGGTTTACCAGATATTCGAGCAGGAAATAAAGGAACTCGACTGGGCCTCTGCAATAGGTCTGGTAGGTGATTCCGGCGGAAAGGAAAATTCCGATTTTGTGAAAAAAACGGCGGAAAAATACGGGATAAAGATAGGAAAAGATGAATTTATGTATGATAATGACTTCGGCAGGGCCGCTGGCATGATAGGCGCAATGACTACTGTATACAATAGAGAAGGGGCGGACGAGGCCCTGGGGATACTCATAAACAGCACTTCAATTGCAGATGTCCTAAACAACCAAAAACTCATATTTGTCGAAAAAAAGGTGAAGGAAGAACTTGAAAAGCTGAAAAGGGACTTTAAGGAAAATGCCGAAAGATCCGGCAGAGTCTATTTTTATGAATTGGACCAGAAAAAGAAAAGGTACTCTTCCACGCTTGTAACTGAGCTGAGCTTTGACAAGGAATATTACGGTAATGTGCTAGTGTTCATGACGAAAATAAACGGAAGGACTATGCGCTTGAATCTAAGGGCTAACGGGGTGGATATAAAATTGCCGGTCATGCTGAATAATATATTCCAAAAGATAAAAGGAGAAGGCGGCGGACATGACAAGGCTTCTGGCGGCTCGATAGCCTATAAAGACAAAGACAAGTTCAAGAAGCTGTTTTTGGAAGAAGCAAAGGATATAAAATAACTTCAGAAATCAGGCGCTCTGCTGACTTCTGATATGCTTAGACTGGCTTCTGTAAATGATGAAAAGGCCTCTTCCAGTTTAGAAGTTCCCTGATCTTCGTCCGCTACGAGCGTAATCATTATAACCGTGAGACCGAACGCAAGCGGCTGTACCTCCAGTTTGTATACCGAACCATATTTCGAAAGGAAGGACTTTATCTCATCCGAAACCTTGTTTACATCCGACGAAGTGTTCTTTGGAAGCGCTTTTATCTTTATTACTACTTTTCCCATATCAAGGACCAACGAAACCGCATACTTTGCAGGTGTAGTTAACGCCTCTTCCCCTGCATTTTCCGCATCTTGAAATTTTTGTGCCACAGTTTGGGCAATTGAAAATCACTGAATCGTCTATTATAGAAACGTCCCTTTCGCATGAAATGCAGAAATTCTTTTCTGCTTCAACTAAATCCTCTGCCATTTGTTAGTTTATTATCAGATTCATATTTATATGTTTCTGTTATAAATAATATATGGAAAAGCAGCAAAAAGAGATAAAACAGGTGATAATACTGAGGAAGGACATAGACATGGGGACTGGAAAACTCGTCGCACAGGGTTCTCACGCAAGCCTGATGAGTTTTCTGCACACCGAAAAACTTTATCCAGAACTGGCTAAAAAATGGATCAGCGAAGGGGAGACCAAGATAGTATTAAAGGTGAATAAACCCGGGGAATTTGAAGAATTGAAAGACAGACTAAAAAGAAGCAGCCTTCCTTTTCAGGTAGTAAAAGACGCGGGCCAGACGCAGGTGCCGCCAGGCACTGAAACTGCTATAGGCATAGGTCCTTATTATACCGATGAAATAAACCGGATAACGTCCAAACTAAAGCTCCTATGACCAATATATTATACATAATGATAACGTCTGCAATACAGACGAACCCTTACATAGCATACCTGTTTTTTGCGCTTATTGTATCCGGAGTTGGTATAACCTACTTTTACCGGAAGGAGGTGGGATTTATAGTAACGATAATAATATCCGCAATGCTTGGCTACATAGGAATCGTCTCTCCTTTAATATACGCGTTAACGGCAGCGTGCATCTTGCTTCTAGTGCTTTCATTGCTGGGCGGCGGTTCTATGACCAGGCCAATAAAAAACCTGGAAAGCTGGATTTACATAAAAATGATGCTAAGGAAGCAAAAGTAATGCATCGGCCGGGATTCGAACCCGGGTCTCCACCGTGGCAGGGTAGTGTCTTACCACTGGACTACCGATGCTTGATACCATTTATTAATATGCCTCTTTTATATATCTTATGTATTTCGATGTCAAATTCGACAAGGAGGATAATCAATGGAAGAAGTTCGAAAACGACTCTGCAGATATATTCGAGAAATTCGATTACACCGTTGAAAGAAATGTAAGGTTCAAAACTGACAGGCGGTTTCAAATCGATTTTATAGCGTACGATAAAAAGAGGAGGTTTTTCGTAGACTGCAAAAACCATGCTTACATCCCTCCTGAGAAGGAAAGGGAGTTCGCAAAGAAACAGCTGACTCGGGCTTATAACTTCCTTGTAAAAGACGGCAATGAAGGAAAAAAGGACATAATACTTCTAGTTACGAAGAACAAAACCAATTCGCTATTGATGCACAGGGAAGACGGGGAAAAAATACTTGCCGTTGATTTTTATTCGCTGCCTGCACTGCTTAAGGACATAGAATTATATGAAAGCGAGCTGTTTATGTTTTGACTATTCAAGCCTATTTGCAAGTATAAACGACATAGACGCGTCGGAGTTTATCTCATAGTCAAGCTTAAGCGGATAATTGTTAGAAAAGGACATTCTTACCGGCTTTTCAGGGTCGACTGCGTACAAAAATTTTGTAAGGTAATCAATAGAGTATTTTGACCTTGTAGTAGAGTCTGATTTCATGTCAAATATCTCTTTGTTATCGTTTATTGACAGTTCCTGCGAAAACTCCTTTTCCTCGCTCTTTGAGCTTATTATGAATCTCGGCCTGTCAACGGTAAAGTATATTGAATCATCAACCAACACAGCCGCTTTCACGGAATCCTTTATAAGCGAACCCAAAACGGTGACTTCAGAAGTGAACTTAAGTTGTGGTATCTTCTGCGCCGTATAATTCTCATCTATTAAAGGAATACCAAAATGCTGCTTGTTTTTTCCATTTATGTCTATAACAAGCCTGTTCTTGGAATCGGACATCTTAAGCCGGTCTTCTTTCTTAGTCAGCCTTAATATTCCGTTTAAATCATCCAGTGAAACTGATATCTTGATTGGCTTTTCTACGTTGAAGCTGGAAAAAATCGATTTTTTCGCTTCAAATAGGACCATCGCTATGTTTGCAGGATCCATGGCCTTTATTGCAAACCCCTCTTCGTTGAAATCTATGGAAACATCAGACATTAAGCTGCCTATTGTGTCCATCATCTTCTTAAAAACTTCTGCATCCTTAAATTCAGCTTCCATTACCATTTAATAGATTATTCCTTATCGTTAAATACTTTTTATAATTGTTGTAATCATTTATATTTATCTTTTCTACTTTGTCTGCCCTTATCTCAAACGATGAGTCTGCTGCAATGCTTCTTCCAGTGACAAGAACGATTTCTGACGGTTCAAGTTTGATTTGTTCCTGATAGTTTGGAAGACAGGTAAGCCGTAAACCGTCATCCTCGACTTCGAACACCCCTGTTTTATCGTCAAAAGACACCAATTTCCCAACAAACCTTACTCTTACGTTCTCTTCCCTTATTTCTTTAATCTGTGTATCCTTCGTTGTCTGGTTTTCCATTAACTAGTAGCATTTACGACTGTCACATTTATAGGTATGATCTTGTAATTTACGCAATTGAGATAGCTTGCAGATAAGTTTGCAACGACGGAATAATTTCCAAGCTTTGACGGCGAATAGACTCCGAAGCTGGTAAACCCTTCTTTGCTTATGTTAAGTTCCGTCGAATTTGCGACTCTGACTGAGAACGGTGCGTTCGCAGAAGGAGTTACGGCCAAACCTATATCTTCGGTTACGTTTCCGGTGTTGTTAACATCCATGTTGAAGAAAGTGTTAGTGCCTTCTGGCGCCTTTACGTTTGTATTGGTGGAATAAACGAAGCTGAGACTTATTGAACCGCAGTTTACAGTCTGCGTTACCGGTGCCTTGTAAGCCGGAGAAGTCTTACCAGCTGCTATAAACGCAATCAAAAGCACTATCAACAAAGCAAGCAATAAATAGTTCCTGAACCCTTTCATATTTATCATTTAATCTAGTATTGATTGTTAATAAGTGTTTCGATATGGTGTATATAAAGGAATTCAAGGATGTCTATCCTCCTTCAGAGGACAGCTTACTGCTTTTAAGCGCAGTAAAATATGCATATGGTGAAGTACTTGACATGTTCGCTGGCAGCGGAATAATAGGCTTAAGCGCCGCGTCAAATTCTGACAAGGTGACATTTGCGGACATAAATCCAAATGCGATAAAAGCAATAGAGTACAACGCAAGAAAAAATGGAATAAAAAACTTTGAATGTATAGAATCAGACTTGTTCTCTTCGCTCGATAAAAGGAGGTTCGACGTAATCTATGCGAATCCCCCTTATCTTCCGGAGAAAAAAGAAAGGGGATGGGCTGGCCAAGCTTTGAGCGGTGGAAAAGAAGGCAGCGAACTCACGATAAAGATAATACGTTCTCTCAAAGACCATCTTAATCCAGAAGGAAAGGCGTTTATAATCATTTCCAGCGTTTACAACACGGATAAAGTATATAAGGAGATAAAGCGTTTAAGACTTAGCTTCGAGAGGTTATCTTCAGTTAATTTTTTCTTCGAGGAGCTTATCCTTATAAAAGTATATGACAAGGGCAGGAATAGCGGTAAATGAAGGCAGGATTATAGTGGCAGTAATCATAAACAATTCCGTGCAGGTGCACAGGGTAAAGAGTTTAAACGAAGTTAAGGACATACTAAATACGGCAAAGCCAGAAACCGTTGGAATAGATAGAAGCGCCGCGGAGTTTTTCGATGATTTATCATTTTCATTTAATACCGTAAAAATAGACGGAGAAAAGGAAGACCATACCCCTATAAAAGCGCTTACGATGCTAAGTATAACGAAAGAATCGGACAAGAGCGCTATAAACGCGGCTTATTATTCAAAAGAAGCAGAAAACGGCAATTGAATCAAACCTTGTTTTCTTGACTGCCCAATACTTCCCCTTTTTCTACTTTGACAAAGTCTGGGACTACCAAAAGATAATCCTCGTCAACTCCTATTATCTGTGCTCCCGCAGCATCTGAACTTTTCTTTAATTTTGATATGGTACGTTTTAATTCCTCTACTCCTCCTTTTTCTCTTATCTCTTTTACCTTTATGAACGACAAAGTATATCCAGAGCGGATGTCATTCAGCACTGGGCTTGCATCCTCAAACTTGTTAAGGTTGTAGTACTTCACATATATCTTGGCCATAGGCTTGTCGCCCTGTTCTACTTCTAATTCAACGTAGTCGCTGCCTTGACTAGACGAATCCACATTTACGTTCTTCTTGAAAATATTCAAGAAATTATCAAACGGAAGATTTACCATGTTTACACCTCACCACTTAATTTTAATGCTATAAGAAGATAAGCAAATTTTAGTATTTAAGTTTATCATTAAGCAATAATTGTATACACAGATGATTTTTAGAACGTGCAGAGGGAGGGATTTGAACCCTCGAAGGCCTAAGCCATAAGGTCCTAAGCCTTACACGTTTGACCGCTTCGTTACCTCTGCTATATTCTTATTTCTTGGTTCTTTTTATGTCTACAATGTCTCCAAACGACAGTTTTTCAACGTGAGTTTTGAAATTCGCATCAGAAACATAGTCCATTTCGTACAATGATATGCCAAGAAACCTTTCAAGTTTTACAGATATCTCATTATTCGGCATGATCTGACCCTTCACAATCTTTTCCAGATCCTTTGGTGAACATTTTATCCTGTCTGCCAATTCGTTGATTGAAAGGCCCTTTTGCTCTGCAGCGTCTTTTATTGCCTGTATGTAGTTTTCCTTTAGCTGCTTTTCGCTTTCTCCATGTATTGAAAACGATTTATAGCCAGGATCAGATTCCCCGATGACCTTGCCATATTTTGAACAGCTCTTGCAAAGATTCATTACTGCGCCCTCTACTTCTGTCTTTAAAAGGTTTTCCTCGAATGCACCACATATCTCGCAATTCATCGTGTAAACCCATCAATGTATATTTCGGCCAGTGAAACTGGCAGTTCTATGCCGAACGAATTTAAAACCCTCGGATGGACTTCTCCGGCAACCCCTATTTCCTTCCCGTTTACTATAAGAGTGTAAGCCCTTCCATTTATAAATGTTTTCGCATATTTTGCGCTGACGTAACCCGTGGATATGTCCTTTGTCATGAACGAATCCGCCAGAACCTTCTTTATTATTGAGAGAACGTCGGTCACATTTGAATCCTTCTCGCAGGACACTAATGAAAGCTTCAGTCTGTTCTCGAACGTTACGTCTGACTCCCCCTCCTGGACGACTTCCGACAGTGAGAATATTTTCTGCGGGAACTTCTTGTGAAGGTTATTGGATATCAGCCTTAACAGCTCAGGAAAGATGTATCTGCTGGCCATTGTGACATCGCCGCTTTTTAATTGCAGAAGGCTGACATAATCCTCTCCATTTATAAACGTGTTTAAGAATTGGTATTTCTCATTCGTAAGCGCATTTATGTCTATCTCCTGGTAACCAAATCCTATCAGTATCTCTTTTATATTCTGAACAAAGTAATGATTTGGAAGGAAACTGCCCTCAGTGTAGGTATGCGGAATCGTTTCTGTTATGTTATCAACGCCGAAAGCCCTCATTATGTCGTCTATTATGTCCACCTGATGCATAACGTCCTGCCGGTAGAATGGTGGCTTCACGAAAATGTCCTTTCCCTGCGTTTTGACTGTGTAGTCGGATGCCGACAGTATCTTTACCGCCTGTTTTTGGCTTATCTTGTTTCCAAGCACTGACTTTATTGAATCTTCGTTCAAATAAAATCCGTGCGTATCGATTGAAAATCCCGTGGATATCGCTTTATTTTTATAGCTTGCTGCTATGATAGACACTTTACCTAAAAATTGGAAATTGTACATAAGTATTTTAGTTACTGCGTTTACTGTCTCTCTGTCGGGCCCAGTCACGTCTATCAATAACTCCTTTGTATCTGCGGTTACCGAATACCTGTCTGCATTTATTATCGGCGGCATAGCTATTATGTTGTTACTGCTGTCCAGCCACGCTATCGGCTTCCTGGGAATTAACTGTCTGTATTCGATCGCTTGTTTTACGTCTCTGATTATGTCATCGTAATTTTTTGACGATGAATATCCAAGTGGAATAAATTCTACTTTGTCCTTTCCTATTTCACGGTAAGTTATTGGAAAGGCAATCTTTTCATAGTCAAACAGCCCTATGGCGGATTTTTTCCTGTTCCTTCCTACATTCTTGTCGAGCCTTTCCTGGATGGCCAGAATCTCACTCAGATTCTTTTCGGCTCTATCATCAAGCACTACGTGGATTAAATTTACGAACTCCCTTGCCGTTTTTTCCACTAAAACGCCCGGTTTTTCCCTTCCAATCGAAACGTGCCTTTTAATTTTTATTCCAAGCTGACTGGCAAATATCTGCGCAAGAGAATACTTTGAAACTATGTCGGTTCTATCAGAAGTAAGCTCAAAATCAAGCATGTCATCCCCAACATCCAAATCCAATCCGAACCTCAGGGCTATTCTTTCGTAATCGGTTATCTTCAGCTTTTTCCCCAGCGCTTCGTTCATTTCATCAAGACTGTAATTAAGCATTACCATATTTCAAAAATCGCTGAATGCCCTCACCGACTCCATCTCACGCAAAAGATCAATGTCGGTATATGCGCCGTAAAGGTCGCGTATGTCCGCCATGCCAAGCTTAAGGTTAAGCATCCTTTCCATCCCGAAACCCCATGCAACTATGTTTTTGCTTATTCCAAACGGTCTGAGAGTCTCCGGTCTGAATACGCCCGAATTTCCCACCTCTAACCATCTTTTTAGCTTGGGACTGAAGGCCTGTATCTCCAGACTCGGCTCGGTGTACGGATTGTAAGTAGGCTTAAGCCTTATCTTTTTTATCCCTATCTTTCCGTAAAATTGCCTTATGTAACCGATAAGGTCGGATACTGTTAGATTGTCATCGTACACTACTCCTTCTATCTGGTAAAGCTCAAGCAGGTGAGTATTGTCCATCGTTTCGTTCCTGAATCCTTTGTCGACTGAAAAAAACTTAGCAGGTTTATCCTTGTTCTTGGATATGAATTCGTATATGTACCTGAAGGTTGTAGCAGTGGTGTGTCCCCGCATTATGAGCGAATCGCTTTTAGAAGTATCAAATTTCCTTCTGTAGCCGATTGACTCGTTGTATTTTGACGAAAAAAATCCTCTTTCGTAAACGTCCTTCACGTTTTTTAGAATCCCGACAGGTATGCTTCCCTTCCCGCCATTCAAATAAACAGTGTCCTGTATATCCCTGTCAGGATGGTCCTGTCTAAACATCATTACGTCAAAATTCCAGAACGTCGATTCTATATAATTACTGTGCATCTCCGAAAAGCCCATGGATAACATTGCATCCTTTATCAATGAGATAAACTTTGTCTTTATGTTGATTTTGCCGGATAATGAATTAAGAATCTCGGGTTTCGCGCTGTACTCCCTGAAATTCAGGCCCTCCCAATTTTTAATGTTGCTGGCGGACAGCTTGTCTATGTATTCGGCATTAAATCCGGCGTCTTTGAGTACTTTTATGCCGGCAGGAGTTATCGAAATCTTTTCCCTTATCTCGTCTACTTGTTCGATTATTCCGCGTCTTATGAGATCTTCAGTTCCTGCGTAATCTGTTTTTTGCCCCTTCTCCACCGACTGTAAAACTGCATTTCTTTCGTCTATTTCCGCCGATTTTCCGGCGTTTGCAGTGATCCTGCCGTTATCTACGCTTATCGCAAGCAATCTTTTAAGCACCCCTATCGCAGCGTTTAATTCATCCTTTTCCATCGGGACGCTGGAGAAAAGTTGTTTATATTCCACCGTTTCATTGCGCCTTACGAAATTGAATACTCTATATTCCGGAAGCCCTTCTTTCAGGTATTTCTGCCCAAGGGAAGTAAGCCTAAGCGTCGTTCCAGTTATGCTTTCTATGCTAACAAGAGAGAGGGAGAAAAGCTTCCGTGCTGAATTTATAACTGTAATCCTGTCGAGCCCGCTTTTTAACTCTATCTCGTTGGAAAACATCTCTTTGTTTTCAAGGTTGGAAAGAAGGACCTTATCGGTCTTGTTTAGCATCTTTATGACATTTTTTTCTTCCATCTTATGACAAAAACAAGCCTTCTATAAAGCAAATCGCCGCAATGCCCTGCACCTGTTTTGTTTCAATGGCTTTATTTGAGCACAATCTAAATCTGAGGTTTTTCATATTCTACTTATCTTTCCTGCACTTTTATATTTTACCGCCTTCCATTCCATCATCGGAAAAGACAGTTTTTACGACATGCTAAAATGTTCTAATCATTCCTTTTTCCACCATCTTTTTGGCAAGATACGGGCCGGAAGCATAAAGACTGGAAAACTTTGACTCTATGACGCCGCTGTAAAGGGACTCGCTGACCGGAAAAGTTATAGAAAACATGGGATTGAAACTGTAATCAAAGGATTCCTTTATGAATCTGGGCAGATGTAATTTTTCAAGCTCGTCGAAGAATTCGCTATTTGACTTGAATTTCATTGATAGTGTGGAAACGGCAGATTCCAGCTTGTTAACTGCGAGGAAAAGATCGTAGCCTTCCAGTGGAAAATCGTCTTTAACTGCATCCATCGCCGTCTCGGCGTAATAACTTGCCATCTGCTCGGTAGTCGCGCCTGCGCCGTGCGACAGTTCGTGAAAAAGCGCAAAAAGATACTCTGGAACGGCATTGAACCGCTCCGTGTTCAGAAAAACAGGGCTATAAGATTTATTCTTTATTAATTTGCCTAAAAGCGAATTGTACACCAATGTGAATCCTCCAACGCCTTTCGGTGAATGATGTAAGATAAGGTTTGGATTTATGTGCTTTTTAAGCACTTTGGATATGTAAGGAAGCATCGATTTTTCGTATTCTCCTAGGCCTTCTTCCGAATTCATTGCCTTTGAGTATGCTTTTGTAGAAGAAAGCATGTAAATCGCATTTATATTCCCTAAAGAAGGCTCTATTTTTGAGTAAAAAAGCGCCTTATTGTATTTTTTAAAGGTTTTTTCAAACTCACCGGCGTATTTTTTTACGTCGTTTTCTATTTCCTGCACGGTTAATTTTTTGTGGTTGAACACCTTTGAAGTGCCGCCGACGATAAAAGCAATTGACAAGGCAGACACCAAACCCGTTAGCAAAGGTATCTGTACGAAAAGAGACGCATTTGCCATAAATTCTTCTGCAAAAAGACCCATGAAAGGAAGGTTTAATGCTGAGGAATAATAAGCTGTCTCTCCTGTAAATGCAATGATTTCTGCCAATTCGCCTCCAATCAAGCCCATTGAGACCGTTGAGAGAAAATGGCTATTCGTTTTTTCCAGTATGTAATCATATGTTTTTGCAATAAGTTTCGCAGGAGATGAAAGTATGTTGTAAAGCAGGTTTCTTTTTTTAAGACCAGCGCTGCTTTTACCCGTAGTTGAAGCATAATCCTCCCAGTAATCCAGAACGCTCCTTAGATACCTATCCAAGCCTTCCTTCCCGTAGGCTTTGTCTATGAATCCTTTATTAAGCACTTTAACCGCATCCGACACTGACTCATCAACATCATTCTTTAACACGCGTTCTATCGAGTCGTTATCGACGCTGTTAAAACTGGATAAAAGAGAATATAGATTTGATCTGTTTTCTACAGAGTCCATCTCATTTTATCGCAGGAATTAATATAAATAGATTAAAACTCTTCATAACCGTAATATGATAATAGCGATATCCGGCACACCCGGCACTGGTAAACACACGGTAGCAAAGGCGCTTGCAAGGAAACTGAAATACCAGATATTGGATTTAAACCGCGTTCTCGGCGGGGGAAAAACAGAGAGAGAGGTCACTCTGAGAGAGGTAAACGATGCGTTTCAAAGTCTAAAGCAGGACAACGCATTGGTAGTTTCGCATCTTTCACATTTCATAAAATCGAACAGGATATCCATGATAATCGTGCTTAGAACGGACCCGACAATTCTTGCAAGACGGCTTAGAAAAAGAGGGTATAAAAAAGCAAAAATATATGATAATGCTATTTTTGAGGCAATGAACGGCACGTATGCAGAAGCGCTGAGGACTAAAAAGAGGGTGTTCCAGATTGACAATACAAAGAACATAAATAGAACGGTAAAGAAGGCAATGTCTGCAATAAACGGAACTGGAAAAAGCGATGCAGTTGATTTTTCCGATAAAATACTTAAAATAGAAAAAATCTTTAAATAAGATATAGATATATAATAAAAATGGAGATAAAAGAGATAAAAGCGCTGAAGATTCTAAACGCAAATTCGAATTTCACAGTAGAAGTCGTACTTAACACTGAGAAAGGCAGATTTCGTGGATCGTCTCCGGCAGGCGAAAGCAACAGTAAATATGAAGTAAACCAGTTTAGCAGGAGCATAGACGATGAAATAGCCAGTTTTAACGCGCATCTTAAAAAATTGGTGGGAACTAAGATAAATGGATTGGAAGACATCTTTGCCCTAGAAAAAAGCCTGCCTGAAGAATTCATCGGAGGGCCATCGCTTTCACTTTCGTACGCTCTATTATATGGAGTAAGTGCAGACCTAAACAAAGAGCCCTATGAACTGTTTGGAAAGAAAAACAATGTCATGCCTGTGTGTAAAATGATAGGGGGAGGACTACATGCCTCCGGATTGGGTATGGACATACAAGAGATACTTGTAACGACTATAACTAATAACAATTTAGAAAGCATAAACGGCACTCTAAGGGTTTACAAAAGGGTGAAAGAGCTGCTTGAAGACAAAACTGACAGCTTCATAGGCGGAGTAGACCCTGAAGGAGGATTCATAAGCGGACTGGACAACTATGAATCGATAAAGCTAGTAAGGGAAGCGGCAGAAGACGTAATAAAAGAAAACAGCATGGACATAAGACTTGGGCTGGATTTCGCGGCTTCTACGTTTTATAAGGATGGAAAATACAGGTACAAACGGCCGATATACGGGAAAAAGGAATTAGACCGGGGGGAGCAGATAGACCTGACAAAAAAGATTGCAGACGAGTTTGACATATTTTACATAGAAGATCCTGTTGATGAAACTCTTGCGGAAGACTATGGAGAAGTACTAAAATCGCTTGGCGGTTCGCTTATAGTCGGAGATGACCTTACTGCAACTACTCCGGAAAGGCTTGAAAAGGTGCACGGGTCTATAAATGCAACGCTAATAAAGCCGAATCAAGTGGGTCTCATGTACAAGGTAAAGGAATACTCTGAGCTTGCAGACAGATTCAAAATAGACAAGGTAGTATCGCATAGGTCCGAGGAAACATCTATCCCGATAATAGCAGACCTAGCAGTTGGGTTAAACGCAAAGTATTTAAAAGTTGGAATCAATAGAGGAGAAAGGATAGAGAAAATAAATAGGCTAATTGAGCTAAATTGATATGGTATTTAAAAAAATAGACAAATTGGAAGCGTATAAGACTTACGGAACGAGAATAGGGGCAAACGCCAACAACAAGGAATTCGAAAGATTCGTATTCAAGAAGATACCTAATAAATTTACGATATTGAACATAAAACTTATAGACGAGAGGATAAAGCTTGCAGCCAAGTTTTTGAACGGATACAAGAGAAAAAACATCCTTCTTGTGTCGACGCTGGACAGTGCGTACTATCCCGTTTACAATTTCTCGAAGCTCATGGGAATAAGCGTAAATTTCGGAAGATATCTTGCAGGTTCGCTTACGAACATAAGCTACAAGAACTTTTTTGAGCCGAAAGTCCTGTTAATAACTGACCCGAAAGCGAACAGAAGGGCCATAAACGACGCAAAGAAGATAAACATACCAATAGTTGGCATAACAAACACGGACAACAGCACGGCATTTATAGATCTTATAATCCCAGGCAACAATAAGAGCGGGAACAGCATAGGTTTAATACTGTTCCTACTGGCAATGAACATGGCCAAAAAAGAGGAGAAAGAAAAGATCGAGAAGATAAACCTTGAAGATTTCGTGTCAAAGGAACTTGAATTTTAATAAAATTATGGATAGTCAAACATCAATTGAAAACATTAACATTCTACATATCAAACGGGGAAAAGGCAATGAAAGAGAAATGTGATTTTTACAAAAACGGAAAGCTGATCGCAAAGGATGTCAAATATTGCAGGACTTTTTCAAGCAAAGTCATGGGACTTATGTTTGTATCCAGCCCTGGAAAAGGCGCTTTTCTACCGGACGTAAAAGACATACACATGAATTTTGTAAGATTCGAGTTAAGGGTGATATGGCTGAATAAAAATTTCAAGGTGGTCCATCAGACTATCGCAAGAAAATGGCGGCTTTATAACGGGCCTGAAGAAGCACAGCACGTTCTGGAGCTGCCGGTAGACGGAAAATACAACATAAAAGTAGGGGACAAACTTGAGCTGAGAGAAACATGAAAACGAGAGATGACGTATTGCTTATTGATAGGATAAACTCTACTTCGGAAAACGAAATGATATTCAACTTGCGGCTTGTATTCCCTGGAAATTCGGCTGTAAGCCTATCAAATAACAGGATAGGCATAAAATTAAAAAAAGGCGGAAAAAAGGCAAATTACGACATAGCACAGTCCCTGAAGGAAAGCGTTTCAAAAGCAAGGCCTGATTCGGTTCTTGTATCTGGGGGAATAGACTCTTCAGTGCTTGCGGCCTTGGCAGTCAAAGAATTCAATGACGTGAAGCTTATATCAGCAGGCACAGAAGGCTGCGAGGACCTGGATTATGCCGGCGTTCTTGGCAGCGAATTAAATACCCCTCTCAGCAGTGTCATAATAACTGAAGAAAATGCATACCATGCAATTAGATCGCTTAAAGCGCTTGATCTTGACGTGTACAGCATAATCATGGGAATACCCGAATTCCTGTCAATGGAGAGGGCAAAGGAGATGAAATGTAGCAGAGTTATAAGCGGGATAGGGAGCGATGAGCTGTTTTTCGGATTTCAAAGGCACAAAACGATGGAAAAGGAAGCACTTGGAAAATTTAGGGAATGGCGGCTTTTTTACATGCCGGCATTGGACCTTTGGAGACTGAATTCGATGGCGTTAAAGCTTGGATTATCGATTGCATTTCCATACCTTGATGACAAAGTCATAGATACAGTGCTTTCAATGGACATAGAGGACATTGCGCAGAATTACGATAAAGTTCCGGTTCGTTCGATTGGGAAATCACTCGGACTAAGCGGAAAAATAACGGAAAGGAAGAAAAAAGCCATGCAGTATGGCAGCGGAGCTGTCAAACTGCTTAGGATTCTTTCCAGAAAAAAAGGATATAAAAACGTAGGTGAGTTTGTAAAAGGAATATGATAAAAGTAAAAGCATTTGGAGGATATAGTAAAATAGGAAAAAGCATGACTGCGATAGACATCGACGGCGAGATAATAATAACCGACATGGGCGCAGACATAGAAAAGCTGGTCAACTTTGAGGAAGACAAAAACGACATAACAGTAAACGACCTGACCGCTCTTATAGACAACGGCGTTATACCTGATGACAGGGATTTCTTCATGGAGGATGGCAAGAAGGTCAAGGCAATAGTGCTTACGCATGGCCATCTGGATCACATATGGGCAGTTCCTTTCCTGAGCCAGAAATACAAGTGCCCGGTGATAGCGACACCGTTTACAATAAAGGTCATAGAGAACCTTATGAAAAACTTCAAGGTAAGGTCCCTCAAACTTGTGCAGCTTAACACAGGCACGCTGTACAACATATCAGATAACATAAAACTTGAATTGGTTAACATAACGCATTCCATACCAAATAGCTCTATGATAGCGCTGCACACCAAATACGGAGTAGTGATATACGCAAACGACTGGAAATTTGACAACACTCCTACATTGGGTAAAAAGCCCGATTACGAAAGACTTGAGGAGCTTAGAAAGGAGGGAGTCTTCATATTGATATCCGATTCTACTAATGCAGAAGTAGATGGATACACTTTTTCAGAAAGCGTTGTAAAGACCATGCTTGAGGACATAATCAAGAAAAGCCTTGACAACAAAACGATTTTTATATCTACTTTCTCTTCCCACATTGCAAGGATAAAAAACATAGTGGAGATAAGCAGGAAATTGAACAGAAACGTAATGATATTCGGCAGAAGCATGGACATGTATATAAAGGCCGCAATAAACACCGGCGTAATAAACAGGGGCGCATTGCCTGAAGTGATAGTAAGAAGGGAGCAGATAAACAGCGCCCTTAAATACGTATCAGAAAGACCTGGAAAGTTCGTAATAATATGCACCGGTCATCAGGGAGAAAGGGGCGCATTTCTTGACAAGCTTGTAACTGGCCAGTACCAATACCATCTATCAAATGAGGATGCAGTGATATTCTCGTCAAGAACAATACCAACGCCGATAAACGAGGCAAACAAAGGGATGCTGAAAAATGCGCTTGAAAGCTTAAACGTTAACATAGCAGACGACGTGCACGTATCCGGGCATGCGTCAAAAAACGACCACAAGCTGCTAATAAAGATGCTGATGCCAAAGCATTTGATACCTTCGCACGGCGGAATAGAAAAGCTCAGCGCAAACATAGATCTAGCTAGGGAATTCGGATACGAGCTGAATAAAAATTCCCACATACTGCTTGACGGACAGGAAATAACTTTCCAGTAAAGGATAAAAACGCAAACAATCTTGTATTAGAATGGCCGAAGGCAACAAAATATTTGGAGAAAACAAGAACTGGGATAGAAAATTAGAAAAGAATACAGCGGAAAGATTAAATTCGCTCAGATGGGATTTCTCGCCGTACTCTGAAAAGAAGATATTTTCCATAGATACTCCTCCCCCATATACATCAGGAAGGCCGTGGCACCTTGGTGCAGCCGCACAGTATTCTAAGATAGACGGCATTGCAAGATCTCAAAGAATGCTCGGCAAGGAAGTGCTATTCCCAATCGGCATGGACAGAAACGGCATACCTGTAGAGAGATACGCTGAAAAAAAACACGGCATAAGAATGAGAGACACTCCAAGAGAAAAATTCATAGAACTATGCAGAGAATCGCTTGACGAACTGGAGAAAGAGATGTTTGAGATCCTTAAGTCATTCGCGTACTCCGCTGATTTTGACAGGGTTTACAGGACAGATTCCGAGGATTACAGAAAACTTACGCAGAGCACTTTCATAGAGATGTGGAAAAACGGGAGGATAACGAGGGGCACAAGGCCCAGCAATTATTGTATAGACTGCGGGACTACCATAGCAGATGCCGAAATAGAGTACAAGGAAATGGAAACGGATTTAATTTATTTCTATTTCAAAATAAAGGATTCCGGGCAGAAAATACTCGTAGCAAGCACGAGGCCTGAGCTTCTGGGTGCATGCTCCGCCATACTTGTAAATCCTTCCGATGAGAGATTCAAAGACGTGATAAACAAAACAGCCATCACGCCACTGTACAACAAAGAAGTAAAGATAATCCCGCATGGATACGCAAAGACGGATTTTGGAAGCGGAGCCGTCATGATATGCAGCTACGGGGATTACAATGACATAATGATAATCAAGGAACTGCAGCTAACGGAGAACATTGTGATAGACACTGACGGAAAAATGAACGAAAACGCAGGAGAAAAGCTGAAAGGCCTGAAGATAAAGGACGCAAGGAAAGAGATAATTGACATGCTTAAAGAAGGAGGTTACGTTGAAAAGATAGAAAAAATACAGCACAGGACTCCGATTTGCGATAGGAGCAAAACTCCTATAGAGATAATACCCCTTGATGAATATTACTTAAAAGTCACGGACATAAAGGACAAATTGGAGGAACTGGCGAACGAACTGAAAATAATCCCTGAGCAGCACAGGCAGATATTAATAAACTGGCTGAAAGTGTCGGCAGACTGGCCGATTTCCAGAAGAAGATACTATGGAACGGAAATCCCATTGTGGTACTGTAAAAACTGCAAAGAACCATACGTGCCAGAAGAAGGGAAGTATTACCAGCCATGGAAGGAAAAACCCCCTCAAGGAGCAGTCTGCGCAAAATGCGGCAGCAGTGAATTCATAGGGGATGACAGGACGTTTGACACTTGGATGGATTCAAGTGTTTCTGCTTTATACGTTACCAAATATTTATCGGATAAAAACTTCTATGAAAAAACATACCCGCTGAGCTTGAGGACCCAGGGCATTGACATAATAAGAACGTGGCTAAACTATAGTATTCTCCGCTGCTACCAACTTACTGGAAAACTTCCATGGGAAAAGGTCTGGATAGACGGCATGGGACTTGACGAGCACGGTGAAAAGATGTCTAAATCAAAGGGAAACGGCATTGATCCAACGATAGTTATAGAAAAATACGGCGCAGATGCGTTCAGGTTCTGGGCGGCGTCGGAGGCTCTGCCTGGCAGCAATTTTCTTTTTTCCGAAAGCAGGCTGCAGGGAAGCTCAAAATTTCTAACGAAGCTATGGAACGTGGCAAGGCTTATAAACCAATTCGGCAATTACGAAGATTTCGATGAAACGCTCCTGAATGAAAGCGACAAATGGATAATCAGTTACACCGAAAAACTGACTGAAGAATGCAGAAATAGCTATGAGGAACTAAATTCATTTATCCCTGCAAATAAGGTAAGGGAGTTCATATGGAATGTGTTCGCACCACATTATATAGAGCTCGTAAAGGCAAGAGCATACGGCGAGGGATTTTCAGAAAACGAGAAAAAATCGGCGGTTTACACGCTTAATTACGTATTGAAAAGATTGCTTTTGCTTATGGCCCCAATAACTCCCTTTATAACGCAAACGCTGTGGGAAGAACTTTATGGTGGAGAATCCATACACTATCAAAAGATGCCGGAAGCGAAAAAGTACGACGGCAACATCCTGCTGCTTGGAGACAAGATCATGGAATTCGATAGCGGGATATGGAACGCCAAAAAGGAAGGTAAAATGTCTTTAAGAGAGGCGATAAAAGCCGTAGTTCCTCCCGAGCTAAAGCCTTTTGAAAAGGATTTAAGAGGCATGCACAATATAAGTGATTAAAATGGAGATAAAACTTAACAACATAAATTTCGGAGAAAAGACAATAAACATAGAAAGTGGCTCAATAAAAGAACTGTTGGATAAGCTTTCGTTTAACGACGATTCGGTTATATTGATCGGAAAGGACGGAAAGATCTACACGAAAGACCAATCGATTCGGAAGGGGGATGAAATAAACGTAGTAGAGGTCTTTTCAGGCGGTTGATGGAATGCGAAATATGCGGAGCGGATGCAGTCATATCCACAAATAACGGCACACTTTGCGCGGAACACTTTAAACAGCGGTTCGAGGAGATAACGCTTTCAACGATTAAAAAATACCGGCTTATAAAAAAGGGGGAAAAGATAGCTGTGGCAAACTCCGGCGGCAAGGATTCCTTGTCCCTCCTTTACATACTTTCAAAATACTTCAAAAAATCAAACGAAATTGTTTCAATAACGATAGACGAGGGAATAAAAGGATATAGAGACAAAACGATAGAAATAATGAAAGACTACTGCGGAAGATATGGCGTAGACTACAGAATATACTCGTATAAAGATTTCACTGGCCAAACGATGGATTCCATAACAAAAACAAGAAGTGGCATACCCTGCTCTGCATGCGGCGTGCTGCGCAGACATCTTATAAACTATGCGGCTTCAGAAGTGCATGCAGACAAGGTCGCGACGGCCCACAACATGGATGACGAGGCAGAGAATGTGATTATGAACCTAGTACAAAACGACGTTGATAAGATGGTCAGGCTTGGAGCATATTCAGGAATCATAAAAGAGGAGGGTTTCGTTCCCAGGATTAAGCCTTTCCTTTTCCTAAGCGAAAAGGAAACCATGCTTTTTTCCATGCTAAACGATATAAACGCCATACACACGCCCTGTCCATACGCAGGTATGGGGTTTAGGGGCCTTATTTCGAGGAAGATAAAGCAGATGGAAACAGAGTTCACGGGCTCGAAAAGGAACATAATCGACGCCATGCTGGAGATAAAAAAGATTTATGCGGTAAAAACCGGCATAAAAATAAACAAGTGTAGATACTGCGGGTTCCCCTCTGCAAATGACATTTGTGAGGCGTGCAAGCTTAAGAACGAGCTTGGAAACGGCCCTGCGATTTAAAAGTTTAAATATAAAAAAGAGCAGTAACCTTTATATGGAAAGCAATAGCGATCAAAATGCGCCAAAAGACTACGAATCTTACCTTACCGGCATAGATAAATTCAACAGTTCAATAAGCACACTGATATCCGACTTATATAGCAAAATAGACGCATTGAGCCAGCAGAATGCCGCTTTGGACAAGAAAATAGGCAAGCTAGACAATCCAGAACTGTTCGAGAGCAGGATTACTAAGATAAATTCCGACATATCGATGCTGTCAAATGCAGTTAACGGCGCAGTATCTGCATTCAATTCCTCGATAGAAAAAATCAACGATGCATACAACGATTCTGCAGCGAAGATAAACAAATTAAGCGATTCCTTCAATTTTATACGTTCAAACATGGAAGAGCTGTCGGATAACGTAAATAAATCAATAGAAAATTTCAACGGCGTGGCAAAGACCATAAATTTAAAAGACAAGGATTACAGCGACAATCTCAAAAGAATGGAAGACGGCATATCTGCCCTTGCGCGACAATACGATGTGGTAATGGGAAACATAAAGGAAACGGCTTCAAACTTGTCCGCTTCCGACAACGAACTGCAGCAGAAGCTTGACAAATTGAATGAAACCGTGTATTCCTCTTTGCCTGGCATAAATTCCTTCTCCGATGACATAAACGAACTGAAAAAATATAAGGTGGAGTCGGAAAACAAGTTTGACAAGCTTATAAACACGGTGAATTCCCTGACGGTAGAAATAAACGGCTTAAACCTTAAGATGGAGACGGTAAGCAGCGAATTCGAAAACATACAAAAGGGCGTAAACGATACGCAGAACCACATAAATGACTTCATGAACAGCGCAAGATCCACTTTGTCTACTATCACTGCATATAACCCGGCGGAATTGGTGATAGAAGTGAGGAAAACGCAGGATAAAACGGAGGTAATGTCGGGAGAGATTGAAAAGATAATGGATACGAACGGTAACCTTTCAAAATCAATCACGGAGCTTTCTAACAGGGTAAATTCGCTGTCAGTTGTAAAGAACGCATCCAAATTATTTGAGAACGTGGAAAACGTGTACAAAAACGTGGAAGAAAGTGAGAATAAAATGAATGCCCAAGCATCCAAAATAGAAGTGATGTTCAATCAGATAAACTCCAGCATGAACAAATTTATGGATTTAAGCGCAAAGATAAACGATTTGAATAAAAGAGTATCCGAGATGGAAGGTACGGTCAATAAAGTAAACAGCGGCCTTTCGCTTTTCGCAACAAAAGATGACGTGCTTCAGCTGCAAAATAAATTATACTCACAAGACGCGAAAAAATAACGGTTCATGGACAATAAAGAAAGTAAAAAATTGAGGGAAAGGCTATTCAGAGACCGGCCATTGAGCGGAATTTCATTGAACGAATTTGAAAGGCCTACAAACGATTACAATGCCAATCTAAGAAGGTTCTGCATCTCGCTTGGATTGATAAGTTCGGGGGAAAGCAGGATAGCGATAGTATACCTTTTAGACATACTTTTAAAAGCGAGAAAGAAGCGGCCTGACGGGCTGGACAGCTATGAGATAATAAAAGAGCTTTACAAAAGAAAGGTAAAGATAGTGTATGCAAACATATTAAGGGATTTGAGGAAGCTTATGGCCGTTGGATTGGTTGAAAAAAGGAACAGCTTATACCGAATAAAGGAGAACATGAAGCTTGACGAGATAATAACTGATTTTATAAAACCGTATATAATAGACAGGATGCTTGGCAAAATAGAGGAATACGCAAAGTCGATCGACAAAGAGAACTGATTATTCGATTTCCGACAAGAACTTAAGGATCTTCTTTCCTTTCTGCGTAAGGTTTATTATCTTCTTATGGTTGCTACCGTCGAAATAAATCAATCCCATCTTGTTCATCATCTTTATCAATCTGACTATGTAAGCGTAACTGCAGTCTATTTTCTTTGATATCATAGCAGCGTAAACCGGCTGCCTGCTGTCGTTTATGACCTTCAAAAGAAGAAAAGGCTTGTCATGTAGGAACAATTTATTGATACTTTTTTTTGAGTCGTCTAAAGCCATAACTACCAAATGAACAGCAAGTATTTATATTTTTTTGTAGGTTGCAAGCTGCACTCTTTTTGCGAAATCGATGCTTTCCTCCAAATCTGACACGAATTCATTTGAGCATTCAATCTCGGTTATCTCCTCCAAAATATTCCTCATGTTTTCTTTTCTGCTGTTTTCCTTAGACGCGGCTTTACTGCCGTTTACTTTTAAAAGCAGGTTATGCATGTTATCCAGATTTATTTTGTATGCGGACGCTATATCTTCGATTGTTTCATCCAGAAGAAAAAAGAATTCCTCTTTAACGTATGGCCTGACAAAGTAGTATCTTATTCCATTTTGAATCTTGTTGCCGAATGAAAGCCTGTCGCATTCTTGTATGTACTTTTTTAATGTGTTTGCTATCCCCAAAATGGAATTTTCGATGCCGTATTTTCTTCTATTAATTTCGGTTCTTTCCAGGCTTTTGTAATCAAAATCCTCTCCGTCCACGATTGCATGAACGTAGGCAAGACCCTCTTTCTTACTTTCAAGTAGCATGTTAAGCAAAGCTGAAGCCTCCTCCCTTGTCTCTGCTTTCTCGTCAATGTCATTGTTCATGCCCATTTCATATTTAGAATTTATTTACTATAAAAACATTAGGGCCCACTGGGATTTGAACCCAGGTCAGATGGTTACTTCCAACTGAAGGCATTCGAAGCCATCAGTCCTATCCGGACTAGACTATGGGCCCACGATATCTTAAGAACGACGTGATATTTATCTTTTGATAGGATAAAAGACAATATCGCAGCTTTGATAATTACGCCTAAAAACTAAGCAGTACCATCAATAAAACAAGTAGAACTAATGTAAGTATCATAATCACACTATGCTTATTGTAAAGAGCTTTTGATGAAGATAAATAAACCAAGCCAACTAAAATAATCAAATAAACCATTCCTAATGCAAATTGCGTTGCCAATCCCAAAGAAAGAAACAATTCGAGATATGTCACAACAAGTATGAATACTATGAAAACTATAAATAGACCATATATAAGTATTGTTTTCATTGCAGTATGATGAATTGAATATCTATTTATAATTATCGATTTATATCTCTATTATTTTTCCCTTTGGACCGGCATTTACTATGTTCGTTTTGCCAAGCTTGTCCTCCAGCCCAAAAGTCTCATGCACGTGCCCGCATATGCATGCGTCCGGCTTTGTCTTTTCTATCATTTCCCTTACGGCAGTGCTTCCTATGTTCATGTTATTTCCTATTCTATCAAGTTTGGTGTTATATGGTGGGACGTGCACGACCATCACTTTCTTCTTTGAATTCTTTATGTAGTTATAGGATGACTGGATCTTTTTATGGAGCTCGTCTTCTGAAATCTCGTTCGGCCCTATGTTTGCCAGTCCGCACCCAAAAAAGCCTACATCTCCTATCTTAAATGAATAATTGTGCAGGTCATATATCGTATCGGGATAGCGTTTCTTGAGCATGAAAATGTCGGCCTCGCTGTCATGGTTGCCTGGAATCAACGCTACTTTTTTATTTGCATCCTTAAACGGCTTAAGCAAACCTTCAAGACCGTTTCCGAATATTGATAAGTCTCCCGCCAGTATGATTAGATCGGCTTTTTCCTTCTTTGCTTTCTTTGCAAGGCCCTCTGCAGCCTGCAAATCTCCATGTATGTCTGAAGCAGCCAGTATTTTCATACAGTATTAATCATGGGCTTTAAACAAATACTTTTCTATCCTAGTAGAGTATTTTCATTTTTATGCAGATAAGCATAAACCTTCTGCGCAACGCCTCTGCCTAAAAGGGAAATCAAACGTTCAAGTCCCGCTTCCTTTAACGACTTTAATGACATTATGCCCGCAGAATAAAGCTTTCTTGCCCTGATCCTGCCTATTTCTGGCACAGATACCAGTGGTATCAGCTCCGCTTTTATCCCATTTTTTATCCTTATTCCCATTTCGGTTACGTCTTTCCTCCTTAACTGCATTACCTTACTGATTTCATTCAAAGAATAAAGGAGCCACTTCGTGTTTTCAAGTATGTTATAGAACTCTCCGGGTAAAAGGCCGTATTCTTCTTCCATGTATTTTTCATTCTTCTCGGAAATCCAATCCTGCATTACGTGCGCCATTTTTATTGCAGAGATAAACCTGTCATAGTCCACGATATTTTCGTCCGCGGATAAATCCAGCTCATAGCTTTCCTCCTCGTATTTCTGGAATTCTTTCTGGTTTGTCCTTATATTCCGGAACTCCTCGCTGCAGAATATAACGTGCAATAAATCCAGTTCTTCCACTTTTTCCTTCTTCTTTATCCTTTCAATAAATTTTATGAAAAGAGACCCTGTCAATGGATCTATGTACAGCGAATTTACGAGTTTGCCCATCCTTGTAACTTCTATCTTTCCAGCATTTTCAGTTATGAAATCGTTTTCCTCCAAGAATGAGACTGCATCTTCTATTTTATCGTATACTTCTATCCCACTGAAATGCATAAAAGTTTCGTCAAAGAAATCCGAAACCTTGTCTTCTTTGTCGTATATACCCAAGCAGAAAAGATTAAGCGCATACCTCCTTATTGCTAGCTCGTTATTGAATTTTGAGGTTATTGGTTCTATTTCCCCGCTGAGATACTTCTCGTCTATTATTTCCAGTTCTCCGTCATTCCTTGCGACTATTATCGCACTGCCCTCCTTGTCGTATTTCGGCCTTCCCGCTCTTCCCATCATCTGCTCCACTTCTACAGCAGGAAGCAATTCCATCCCGTAATCCCCGTACCTTCTGATTGAGTTTATTATAACCGTATTTGCCGGCAGGTTTACCCCCATTGCGAGAGTGGGAGTAGCGACTATGAATTTGATCAGGCCTTTCTTGAAATTGTCTTCGATTAGCTTCCTCTGCTTGTTTACCAGGCCAGCGTGATGAAACGCTACGCCGCTCTTGACTAAATCGCTTAAGATCTCGCACTGCGTTGTAGGCCTTTCCAGTACGTTTAATATGTCCTTAGAAACTGCAAGGAGTTTCGTTTTATCCTCTCCGGAAAGCCTGCTGCCTGTCAAAGAAGAGATTGTCTTCGCATTCGCAACTACTGTCCTTTTATTCTGCGAGAATACAAGCGCCTGTTTATTGTTCTTAAAAAGCCACACTGCTAGGTTTGAAAGAGGGTCTTCGTAGCCGCTGTTTATTTTTTCCACGGTTCCGTTCACAAGCTCTCCTTCAAAGTACTTTTTCTTTGAAAGTTTAACCGGCCGGAAATCGCTTTTTACCATCTCGGCCTTCAGCCACTCTGATAGTTCGTCTGCGTTTCCTATTGTAGCGCTCAACCCTATTATCTGGGCATTTGGAAAAAGAAGCTTATTTAATGTTATGAGGAATTCTAGCGTTGGGCCCCTGCCAATGTCTGACAGCAAATGCACCTCATCGTATACTATGCAGCCTATGTTACCTATTTTATGCAGGGAATTTCTTATTATGCTGTCGAACTTCTCCGTTGAAGCGAATATTACATCGTATTTGTCTATGTTGTAGTCCTTTTCATTGTAATCCCCGATTGATAGTATCGCTTTTACGTCACTGTTTTCTTTCACAAAATCCTCATATTTCTCAGAGATCAACGCCCTTAACGGCGCAAGGTAAATGGATTTCTTGCCGGATAAGAAGGAATTCAGTATTGCCATCTCTGCTATCAGAGTTTTACCTGAGGCAGTGGGCGCAGACACTATTACGTTCTTTCCATTGAACAGACCTTTTTTCACTGCTTCTGCCTGCGGAGGCATCAGATATTCTATCTTTTTTTCAAGTCTTTCGTATATAATCTGAGGAATGTTACTTTTAAATTCACTTAATTTTTCCATTAAGTTAATTGTATTTAAAGAATAAAAAACATATTATTCTAAGTAATAACGTACAAAAATCGTAAATAACATGAAAGTTCTTTTCTTAGGATGGGAGTTTCCGCCGCATTCCGTAGGGGGTTTAGGTACTCATTCTTATAATATTGTAAAGACTCTTTCCGAGAAAGGAGTAATAGTAAACGTAATACTCCCATTCAAGGAGCACATCGAAATAAATGGCGTAAATTTCTTGACGTTCGAAAGCCGGCTTTTTGAAAGCATGTATGACATCAGCAGCAGAAAAAACGGCAAAGATATGGCAGGGGAAAACGCGCTTTACAAGGACGTTTTCAATGAAGTAGAGGAATACAAAAACAGAGCGGTAGAACTGTCATCGAAAATAGACTTTGATGTAATACAAGCAAATGACTGGGTAACCGGAAGAGCTGCCATAGCGATCAAGAAAAACACCGGGAAAAAACTTATTGCAACCATACACAGCACGGAATATGACCGCACGGCAGGTAAACCCTGGGAAAGCATATCGAAAGAGGAGAAAGAACTTATAGACCGTGCGGATACTGTAGTAACGGTGAGCAGAAGACTGAAAGAGGAAATCATAAGTCTGTACAAAACCGACGAAAAAAAGATAAGTGTGATATACAATGCCATAAACAAGGAAAAGTTCAACGTCATCAAAATAAGCAACGGTCAAAAAATAGTCCTTTATGTCGGGAGGCTGTCAGTTCAGAAGGGAATCGATAATCTGATAAAAGCATTCAGCGTAGTGGCGAAGAAAAACGGCGATGCGTTGCTGTACATCATAGGAGAAGGACCTGAACTGTCGAACCTTATAAATCTCTCTATAAACTTGGAACTTGCCGACAGGATAATATTTTTGGGAAGGGTGCCTGATGAAGACATGGAAGCGCTATATTCCATTGCGAATGTTTTTGTGATGCCTTCCGTATCCGAACCTTTCGGTATAGTTGCCCTTGAGGCCATCGCCTCCAACGTTCCGACCATAGTCTCTTCTCAATCAGGCGTTTCTGAAGTGATAAGGAACACGCTCAAGGTCGATTTCTGGGACACGGAGCAGATGGCAGACCTAATACTTGGACTTTTGGATTATAGCGAAATAAACAGCGAGCTGTCCAAGGAAGCATACAAGGAGCTTGACAGCATCACATGGGAAAAGGCGGCGGAAAAATTCATAGAGTTATATAAGAAATAAAGGCGTTTAAACAAACTTTATTAATGCTTATTTCTTAGAATAATAATGAACATTGATTTAACTTTCGAATATATAATACTTTCAATAGCCCTGGGTGCAATATTCGGCCTAGAAAACGAGTATAGGATGCAGAAGGGAGTAAAGATATTCATGGGCTTTAGGACATCCATATTTATAGCCCTTTTGGGAAACATATTTGCAATTTTCTATGAAACGTTCAAATCTCCATCCATACTTATAGCGGGATTTGCAGTCATGATAATTTTCGCAAGCGCAATTTACATAGAAAAGAACGCTAAAACGAAAAATCCGGGAGCAACGACGTACATAAGCTCGATGATACTGTTTTTGTCCGGTATGCTTGTCGGCATAGGTTATTATGAATACGCGATAGTCATAGTGATACTTATAACGGCCATAAGCTTCTACAAAAGGGAATTTCTCTATTTTATAACTTCTATAAAGAAAAGCGAGATAATCGCGGCAATAAACCTGCTGATAATCTCCTTTGTCATACTGCCGCTTCTTCCGAATGTATACTTAGGACCGTACGGCTTCTTTAATCCTTTTCAGTTCTGGCTCCTGATAACGCTGGTTGGAACCGTCTTCTTCCTTCAGTATGCCATACTTAGAATTTCAAAGTCCGGGCTTCTTATTTCGACGATCATAGGCAGCCTTATAACCGGTACTACGATAACGTTCGCGCTTGTAAACCTTGGAAACCGGTTTAAAAAGCTTGGAAAGGCAGTCGTGTACAACGTGATAGTCGGAGCGAACGTTCCCATGGTCCTCATACAGGCACTTTTAATAATATATATAGTAACCCTTTCATCGAGAATTGTCTATTACATGATACCGGTAACCGCAGTCTCTATAATAAGCTTGCTGATGATATACCTGATTGGAAAAGGGGAAATAAACAAAAAAGCGGAAAAACCCAATAATCCGTTTCCACTGGTAAAGACACTGGAATTCGCCGCAGTCTTCTTTATAGTCATTTCCGTTTCCAGAATAGTCGCGATAGCCGCACCGAATCTTCTCATAGTGGACATGTTTTTATCCGCGCTTGCAAACATAGTCGGCGCGTCGTTTGCGTTGGGTACGCTATTTTTGGATCATCAAATAAGCGCAAGCTATACTGCGATGCTTCTTGGCGTATCCATATTTGCGGCGATAATAGAAAAGGGATTTATAGGATTGATAGCAAAGGACAGAAACACAAGAAAGGGGATATTCGGCTATTCCATGGCAGTAGGCCTTGTCCTTTTGATAACATTGTTTTTACAGTACCATGGAATTTAAATTCGACAAGGAAAGGCTGGAAAAACTGGAAAAACTGAAAGAAGAGGGTATAGATCCTTACGGCGATAGATTCGATGCAGAACTGCATTCTATAGACATAAAAGAAAACTTTGAAAAGCTTGAGGGTAAGGATACCTCTGTTGCAGGAAGAATAACGGCAAAAAGAGACCACGGAAAGATAAAGTTCATAGATTTGCAGGACGAGAAAGGCAGCATACAGGTTTATTTCTCGGAAAAACACGCCGATGAAGAATCGACAAAAATCGCAGAGGAACTTGATGTAGGAGACATAATAGGCGTAAAGGGAAACGTAGTGAAGACTAAGACGAATGAAATATCGGTAGACGCAAAAAAGATAGTTATGCTGAGCAAATCGCTGCTTCCCATTCCTTCCAAGTGGTACGGTTTGGAAGACACGGAAAAAAGATACAGGAAAAGATATCTGGATTTTTTAATAAACAGGGAATCGCTGGATAAAATAAAAAAGGGCAGCGTAATGCTTTCCAAGATCCGAGAGATAATGGAAGGGAAAAATTACACCGAAGTCACAGTACCAATACTGCAGCCAATACCCGGAGGAGCAAACGCAAAGCCGTTCATAACGCATTATAATTCTCTAGACAGGGATTTTTATCTAAAGATAGCATCTGAGCTTTACCTGAAAAGGCTTCTCGTAGGCGGATTTGAGAGGGTTTTTGACATAAGCAAGAATTTCAGAAATGAAGGCATAGATACGAGGCACAATCCGGAATTCATAATGATGGAGGCTTACCAGGCTTATGGAGATTTAAGCACAATGCTTGAACTTACTGAAGAGATAGTAAAAGAATCCGTATATGCGGCCAATAAAACCTACAGGGTTAAATTCGGAGAAAAGATGATAGACCTGTCAAAATTCCAGATTAAAACAATGGAAGACATGGTGAAAGACAACCTTGGAGTAAACGAAGAAAAAGAGATAATAAAGAGGGGAAAACAGATAGACGGCAAGGTAAGCTCATACGGAGAAGCGGTAAACGCCATATTCGAAGCTAAGGTATCCGACAACATAATAGATCCAGTGTTCGTTACCAGGTTTCCCATCGAAGTTTCGCCGCTTGCAAAGAAAACTGCCGATGACCCCCGGTTCGTATACAGGTTTGAACTGTACATAGCTGGCATGGAGATAGCGAATGCATTTTCCGAACTAAACGATCCTATAGACCAGATAAGCAGGTTTGAAGAAGAGGCAAAAAGAAAAAACAGGGGAATAGACGAAACGCAGGAATTTGACATAGATTTCATAGAAGCGATGAGCTATGGCATGCCTCCGGCCGGCGGCGTTGGCATAGGAATCGATAGATTGCAGATGATAGGCACGGATTCAAAAAGCATAAAGGAAGTTATACCGTTCCCCCAGCTTAGGACATTTGACGATCAATAAATAAAATAATAAAAAATAAAATTTAAAGTTTTTGCTATTTACTAAAAACAGGAATTACTGTGTTCCCTTTCTCTTGCTATAGCAGTCTCTGCAGTAAACTGGTCTGCCCTCTTGTGGCTGGAAAGGAACTTCCGTCTCTTTCCCACAATCGGAACATACAGCTTTATACATTCTTCTTTCGAACTTTGCCATATTCCTCCTTAAGAATGAAGTTTAGAACTCCAATAAGAGAAAGTTTGAATCAACAATAAACTCCTACTAGAACCCCCTAACATCATTCCTCTACCTTATGTATAAGAATCGTTCTATTTATAAAGCTATCTATTAAGAGAAACCGTCACATAAACGGGCAAATGTTCACTTGCCAAAGATTCAGTTTATCTTAATCGATTTGCTGCCAATCACGCAGCGGCATCATTTCTAATTTATCTCTCGTAAAAAGCTCTCATTTCCTTAAGTTCATTGTACAAATTAACGTAAGTAATGATCTTTGCGTTGCCGCTGACGGTTTTCACGTTGCCCAGCGTCAGAACAGATTCTGCTTTGTCGTCAAGAAGCCGACTTGCAAGGTCCAAAACCGCCTTTTCGCCGAATTTAGAATAAGTGCCGTAAAGGATCTTTTCCGTGGCTGCAGAATAATTTATCCCATCAAACAACTTCATTGCGTTTACTATCCTTTCCAAAGAATTCTTTTCCATGTTTACCTCCGATATGTAACAAGTAAAAATTATGGCAACTATGTTATTTAAAGGTTGTTATTAATATTGGCCTGGCCGAGATTTGGACTCGGGACCCCTGCTTTTCCTAAAATGTTGGAGCATACTCATATAAGAGCAGTGCTCTACCGGGCTAAGCTACCAGGCCACAATGATTACTTTAATAGATACTTTAATATTTATAATTACCTGATTGTTTAAATGTATTCTTTAAGCGAATCCGGATGAACGGCTTTGACTGACAGGTTTTTCACAGAAAAGTCAAGAGCTTTCCCAAGAACCGGGACCTCGTAGAATCCTGCGTCCGTGCCCCTAAAACCATAGCTTTCTTCAAGCTCCTTCTTTATTCCTTTGATCTTTTCCGCTTGATAACCGTAGTTCAACAGTATCTCAATGTTTTCTTTTTCTCCACGCTCGTATTCCTTGAAGGCGTTTTGAATTACGGAGTAAACGACTCTTTTAAGTTTATTGACGTTCTTAATTTTTAAGTACTCTGGGTTTATGCAGTATTTCACGGAATTGCCAGTAAAGAGCTTGGCATACTTCCTGTTAATGCTTAATGCTTCTTTGCTGCCTTTCTTTCTTGCATCTTCCAGCAGATCGTACAAAGGCTTTTCCTCCAAGATATTATTCAATGCTTTTGCTGCCTGTTTACCTGCATTCATCAAAATATCATATAATGACTGTTCCATTTTCACATGTAGCCGAAAAGCCTGAGTTTTTCCATTACTCCTTCTTTGTCCTGTGATCTGCCGGCCCTTTCTTTGGTGTGTTCTAAGTCCTGCTCCCACGCCGGTAAATCGCTTGTCTTCTTTGAATCCAGTTTACCGTCTATTGACCTGTAGCCCAATTTGTATAGCGGATGAACCGGTAATTTGTGCTTAAAGATGTATTCCCATACATTTCTCTCGGTAAACGGCAGTATTGGCTGCACTCTAACGTGATCTGGATGAGACCTTGGGCTTATGAAAACCTCCATGGATCTTGCTTCGTTTTCATCCCACCTTACTCCGGTAAAAAGCGCATCAAACCTGTATTTTTCTATGGTAAGATTCATAGCAACTGTTTTCAGAAGGTGGTTTCCCACTTCCGTTTCCAAGCTGTATTCGAATTCTTCCCCATTGAAACCTATTCTTTTAGCTTCATCCTGGTTTAACTTGTTAAGGCTGCTGACCTTTATCATGTTATCATTTCTAACGTTTTTAATAACGTCTTCGTTCTTCGCATATATCATCTTAAAACCCCACTCTCTGCTTATCTCTTCAAGCATTTTCATTGTTTCATCGTAATGCTGACCATGGTCTATAAACAACGCGGGCGGCAACTGCATGTTCAAATCCTTGCAGGCCCTCCTTACAAGGTCTAAAACCACCGTGCTGTCCTTGCCCGCGCTCCAGACGACTGTTGGCCGGTTATATCTTTTCAACGCATCTTTTATGACTATGAGCGCAATTTCCTCCTTTGCATCGAGACTTAATCCTCCTTCTATTCTTTGCTTCTTGACAGAATATTGTTCATTTTCCATGTTTACCTCCTACATATAGCCCAGTTTTCTGAGCTTGTCTTCAAGATCAAGCACCTGCTGATCCTTTCCTTCCCGTCCTTTTTTGTCTTCATTGCTTTCCGAAACTATCTCCCTCAAGAGATATTCCACAAAACTCGAAAGCGACGTAAAGCCGGTTTTCTCTATGAGCTTTTTGGCTTTATCAGCCAAAGGCTTAGGAATTGAAACCGTTGTGAATTTTTGTTCTTCCATAATTACTAATAATTATATATAATTACCAATATAAATACTTTTGCTCCACCGAAGCTTTGTGTAAATAGTCTTACTTTTTAAACAAATCCTTGACTTTTTAAACAAGTATTGCTTTGTTCTAATATGGACAAATCAAAGGTCTTTGAGATAGTAAAGAAACTGCCATTAGGCAAAAAGAGCACTATTTACAAAAAAGGAAATTTAGAAGTATTTATTTACAGGCCAGGAGGTACCATTTTTAGGAATTTCTTTATTTTTCCGTTAAAGAGTAAAGCATTTCAGTATGTAATTTTGAAAGGCTCTTGCATAACTCTAAACCGATAGAGACAAGCGACTTTATCTCATTTGTATTTTCAATTGCGTCTAGATCTATACCAATTAAATTATGCGCAATTTGGTTTCTCCGCTCAGCAAAATTATTTAATTTTTTATATAGATTATCATTAATAACCCCTAAGTCATTTGTTATACTAAGCAGCTGATTAAAACCCATTTTTTTAATGGATTCTTCAACTCCATTGTGAGGCGTGTGCGTCCCTTTGGACATTTTCTTACCAGTAAGCGATATAAAACTACTTAAATAACTCTCTATAGCACTGGATTCTAAGAATAAAGCAGCAATAGAACTTTTCTCTTTTTCTATTTTTGGGATGATAGTTTCTGGAGCAGATTCAACAGCCCTTGGATTAAGAAACATTATCTACGCCTCGGTTTATAAGGAAATCTATAGCCAGTAATTACCGAAATTGCCCAGCCATTTCTCACGATAAAAAGGACACGTCGTTTAATTGTCGGATCAAAAGCTGTTATGTATTGAGGCATAACGGTTTTAGGTTTTTTTACCATATAAAACTTTTAAAACAGCTTTCAGACTTATTAAACAAATTTTGACTTATTACACAAAGCCCTCCACCGAATAAGCCTTTAACGTAAGAAAATGCCGTTAAAGAGCATATAAACCATAAAAAGCAAGACGTACGCTGAATTATAAAATATTAAATAATCTTAGGCTAAATCCAGCTTCTCCGGATCAAAAAGATATTCGTTTACCCTGTCTTTCATGCTTTCCCTTCTTTCCCTTAATTTCTCAAGAAAATCCGATATCTTTTCAGCGGCCATTTCTTTCATTTCACCGCTTAGTATCTTACCTGATTTGTAATCTTGGTATACCTTATCGACTTTTCTCTGGTCCTCCTCTAAAAAGCTGTATTCAAGAAACGCAAAGTCAATATTCGGATTTGCACCGTACTTTCTCTGTTCTTCCACTGTATCTTTTCCGCCTGAAAACGCATATTTCATTAACTTCTTTCTTACCTGCTCCCTGCTGTCATCCAAAAATATGGCGCTTTCCTCTTTGGAGGATGACATTTTTGCGGAATTGCCCTGAAGAGCCGGCAGGAACTTTGAGATTATTGCAGACGGCTTGTAATATCCCAATTTAGGAAGCACGTCTCTTGCAACCCTGAAATACGGGTCCTGGTCTATGGCATATGGTATAAGACACCTCATCTTCTTGCCACTTAAAGCTGAAAGAAGAAATGCAGGAGTTATTTGCATTGACGGAAAGAAGAGCTTTCCTATATTATCACTGTCATTAACTCCAAAAACCGCCTTTATAGTTGATACCGTAACGTGCTTTGCCACATCCGTTGCATAGTAATATAGAGTTTTAGCGCTCTTGTAATCCGCTATTATGTGCGTCTTCTTCGGATCAAAACCTAAACTTATTATATCGAGTATGTTATCATTTGTAAATCTCTCTATCTCGCTTTTTTCCTTGCTGCCTACCAAAAACTTCTCATCATCTGTCAACTGTATCAACAAATCAACGTTGAAATTTTTTTGCAGCCAAAGCGTAAACGTAAATGGCAATAAATGACCGATGTGCATCTTCCCAGAAGGTCCTCTGCCGGTATAAAGGTAAAAAGGCCTGCCATTCTCATAGTCATCCAAAACCAGATTAAGCTCCCTGTGAGCAAAGAAAACACTTCTGCTAAGAAGAGGGTGCAACTTTCCGTTTGCAATCTTTTTTATTCTGTTCAAAAGATTATCGCTTATTAAATCAACGCCGAATCTTTCCACCAATTTAGAGTAAGCATTATCGTTTAACTCCCCGTTTACTTCCCAGGGCGTTACATTAAGCTTTTCCATTTAATCTTAATGCCATTTAAATATTAATAATGATTAATCCACTATCTCTAAAAGCTGGTTAAGCTCGTGTATAACCGCATCCGGTTTATGAACGCCCGTATTCGGAGGCAGATACTTGTCTATAAGAACTGCCTTCATGCCTGCTTCTTTTGCATTGTCTATATCCGCATCCATTCTATCTCCTACTACCAGTATGCTTTCCGGCTCTACGTTCAAGAGCCTGGCAAGCTCAATAAAAGGTATGGGGCTGTTCTTTCTCTGTGGGATATCTTCTCCCGCTATTAAAACTTCGTCAAAGAGCTTCGTAAAGCCTAAGCTGTCAAGTCTTTTTTTCTTCAAACCCGGTCTTACGTCAGTGTCTGTCAAAAGCCCTAGCTTTTTGCCCTTTGATTTTAAGGCCTTCAGAACTTCTTCAGTGTCGTTCGAATAATCTATTTTTTCCAGTATGAAATCATAGAATACCTGCGCAAGTTCATCTATCTGCTTTTCATTCATGTTGAGTGACAGGTTTTCATTCAGTTTCTTTATAACTGCTTTCCTGTCATACTGTCTGGAAACCAATGGAATGTCATCGATTACTTCTTTCTGTGCATTCAAAAGCTGCTGCATTAAATAGCTGCTGTCCATCCCTAAACTTGAAGAAAGCAATCCAACAATCCTTGAATATGCACCGCTTATGGTGGAGTGAGTATCTACTAAGGTATTATCAAAATCAAATATCAATGCCTTTGCTTTAATCTTCTCTGACATTTAATCAGTCTTTCCTTTTCCCGTTTACAGTTTTATTGTTCCAGGCGTAGGCCTTTAATTTTGAACTTCTGCCGTAACCGCAGTGTGAACAGTAATGCTTTCTCTTTAGATAAGACTCCTTGCCGCACCTTCTGCACATTACGTGCGGCTGTTTTCTGTTGTGCAGACCCATCGATGCTGTGCTCATATAGTCGGAGAGATAAGGATTATCGTGTCACCCCTTATAAATACGTTTCCAAGCTTTCTCAGAGTGTCTGCGTCTTTCTTTTCCTCTGCGTTTTCCAACGTAACGTTTATGTGAACGTCGAACGCCACCAGCTTACCGGTTATCGCGTGTCCATTCTTAAGCTCCACTAAAACCATTTTACCCTTTGCTGAATTCAACATATCCAAAGGCCTACTCAAAACATTTTCTGACATAATCAATCTCCATAACCTCCCATTCCACCTGGCGGCATCTGCGGCTGCTGATTTGCAGACTTGCCAGCTGCTATTATATCGTCTATCCTAAGGATCATAACGGCGACTTCACTTGCGCTTTTTATCGCCTGTTTTTTTGTCCTCAAAGGCTCGATTACTCCTTCTTTATACATATCAGACACCTGCGGTTTATATACATCGAGAAGGTTCACGCCAGCCCACGTTTTTCCCTTCTGGTGTTCCGCCCTTAATTCTACAAGTATGTCTATTGGATCCAGTCCCGCATTCTCCGACAAAGTCTTCGGAACTACTTCCAATGCATCGGCAAACGAGTTCACGGCAAGCTGCTCCCTGCCCTCCAAGCCGGTGGCGAAGTCCCTTAGGTTCTTCGAAACCTCAAGCTCGGCTGCTCCTCCGCCCGCTACTATGGAGCCTCCATCCTCTATGACTGATTTAAGGTCTCCAAGACTGTCATCTATCGCCCTTTGTATCTCGTCTACGACGTGCTCCGTTCCTCCCCTTACAAGTATGGTGACCGCCTTCGGATTCTTGCATTCCTCTATCAATGCCAGCGTCTCTCCTGCTAGCTTTTCAACATGCACAACGCCGGCTTCTCCCAGGCTTTCCTTGCCCAATTCGTCAAGCGTTGCAACCACCTTTGCGCCGGTAGCTTTCCCGATCTTTTTCATGTCGTTTTCTGATACCCTGCGAAACGCTAGTATCCCTGCTTTCGATAGGAAATGCTGTGCCGTATCATCTATGCCTTTCTGAACTATCGCTACGTTTGCTCCGGATGCCTTAATCTTCTCGACCATCTCTCTTAGCATGTTTTCCTCTTCATCAAGAAACGCCTGCAATTGTTCCGGCTTTTCTATCCTTATCTGCGCATCTATGTTTGTCTTCTCTATCTCCAATGCAAGGTTCAGAAGCGCCACTTTTGCGTTTTTAACCTCATCCGGCATGTCGGGATGGACCTTTTCCTTGTCTATAATAACCCCTTTTATCAGCCTTGAATCAAGCAGACCGCCGCCCACCTTCTTCTCTACCTTTATGTCATCCAGATCCAGCGTGTCGTTTTTGCCCGACATCGATTTAACGTGCTGAACCGCATCGACTATCAACGATACTATGTGAGCATCCGCGCCTGTGCTTTTACCCACTATGGCAGTTTTGACTATTCTTCCAAGATCCTCTTTATTCGCTATGTCAAGGTGAAGTTTTATCTTGTCCAGTATCTCCTGCGCCTTGTTTGCTGCAAGCCTGTATCCCCTTGCTATTAAAGTAGGATGTATACTCTGGTCCAACAGCGTTTCCGCATTCTTCAGCAATTCCCCGGCTATTATCACTGCCGTAGTGGTTCCGTCTCCCACTTCTTCTTCCTGCGTCTTTGCGACTTCTACTATCATCTTTGCCGCAGGATTCTCTATCTCCATGTTCTTTAAAACGGTTACGCCGTCGTTTGTTATGGTTATGTCTCCTATGTTATCGACAAGCATCTTGTCCATTCCCCTAGGCCCTAAAGTGGATTTGACAGCGTTCGCTACTGCTTTAGCTGCTGCGATATTGTTTCTCTGGGCGTCCTTCCCGCTCGTCCTGTTGTACCCTTCTGGTAAGATGAAAATTGGTTGAATTCCTTCTGCCATATTATACCTCCTTCTGATAACTTTAGATATATGCAATGCAAACTTGCATTGATATCTCTAATAGAGATTAGTGTTATATTTAAAGTTTTCCACTATTTTAACGGGTTTTGCAATGCTGCTTCTTTTACCCTTATCGGAGATTATTCCATGCGAAACGTTTTAATGCAGCAGAAAAACCATTAAAACTTTAAATTAAAAAATCTCTTTAATAATGAATGGACAGCCAATACAGTGAAATCAGAAAAGACTATAGAACCGGATATTATGCGGTCATAGTGCCTGGAAGGGACCGGCGTCCAAAAGAACTTGAAACGGAAGACGAAGGGGCTGTGAATCTCAAGGAATGTCCATTCGAACCGAATACCGTAGACAGGGTTAACTTGGAGATAATGCACGTAAATGAGCCATGGACAACGATGGTAATAAGAAACAAGTTTCCAGAATTGGACGGCCACACCCCTTTAGAATACGAAAACGGCTTTCTTTCTTCAATATCCGGATATGGATACAATGAGGTTTTGATAGAAAGCCCTAAACATTCCGATAAATTCGAGAACATGGGCACGAAAAAATCCCTGGAATGGCTTAACACGCTTATTGAAAGGGAAGAAGCACTGTATTCAAGGAATTACATAAAGCATGTGATGGTCTTTAAAAATTACGGGGCTTCCGGAGGAGCAAGCATAGGCCACCCTCATACGCAGATAATAGCTTGGCCTGAAATACTTGGTACACCTGCAATAGAAATAGAAATAGCAAAGAAGTACCTAAAAGAGAACAATTCCTGCATTTACGAAGAAGCAGTAAAAAAGGAGGAAAGTAGAATACTGTTCGAAACCGAAAAGGTAGCAGCCATAGCGCCGTACGGCTCCAGGTTTGCAGGTGAATCCATGCTTTTGACGAAAAGACACGTGAATTACATAATGGATTTAAGCCAGGAAGAAAAAGAGGACATTACAAATGGGCTCAAAAAGATAATACTGACAAATGCAAAGCTGTTCGGGGAACAGGCATATAATTTCGTTATACACGAAAACAAAAGGGAACCTGATTATCACATGCACATAGAAATATACCCACGAATTGCTAATCTTGCTGGAGTAGAACTTGGCCAGAACGTGTTTGTAAACACAGTGGTACCGGAGGATTACGTAAAAAAATTCAAGGAAAAAGCGGAATCAGTTTAAGCCTTTTTCTTCCAAAAACTTCCTTGCGTCTATTGCGCACATGCTTCCCCATCCAGCCGCGATAACGGCCTGTTTGTAACGCTTATCCTGGACGTCACCGGCTGCGAATATGCCATCTTTGCTTGTTTTTGTGAATTCTTTTGTTTTTATGTATCCATTCTCATCCATGTCTAAGTAACCTTTGAACATCTCCGTATTGGGGTTATGGCCTATTGCAAGGAAAAGCCCATCCGTCTTTAGTTCAGTCTCTTCATTAGTCTTCACGTTTTTTATCTTAACTCCCTCTACGTGCTCTTTCCCAAGCACGTCAACGACTTCGCTGTCCCAGACTATGCTTATTTTCTTGTTTGAAAAGACCCTGTCCTGCATTATCTTGCTGGCTCTGAATTCGTGTTTTCTGTGTATCAAAGTAACTGAACTTGCAAGGGTAGAAAGATAGCCTGCGTCTTCCATTGCACTGTCCCCTCCGCCAACTACCACGACTTTTTTGTTCTTGAAGAATGCTCCATCGCAGACAGCACAGCCTGAAACTCCTTTTCCTATCAGCCTTTTCTCGTTTTCCAAGCCAAGCCATCTTGCCGAAGCACCAGTGGATATTATTATAGAATAGCTTTCATATGCCTTGTCACCTACATAAACCTTGTATGGATAAACATTCAAATCAACCTTCGAAACGTTGTCATCTATAACTCTGCAGTTAAGTGCCTTAACCTGCTCGGCCATCTTGTCCATAAGATCAGGGCCAAGAATGGACTTAAAGCCTGGAAAGTTTTCCACAGCGGAAGTAAGCATTAACTGACCGCCTACTTCAAAGCCTCTTATTAACAAGGGATTCAAATCATCCCTTACTGCGTATACAGCTGCAGTATAGCCTGCCGGTCCGGAACCTATTATTATCAATTTTTCAACCATTTTGATTATATGTCATGCGATATAAATAAAGCTTTCTGTTAAGATAGTTTTTTATTCAACGAATAACTAGTAAACTAATGGACGGGTTTCTGATAGAAGTTTCTTTCGAGGCTGGCAACAAGGTTGGAGGGATATGGACGGTTTTAACGTCAAAGTCGTCGTACATTAAAAAACAATTCGGGGATAACTACCTTGCTATAGGATTTTACAATCCGAATCAGGCAGCGGTAGAATTTATGGAAAGCCCCCCTCCGCAGTACATAAAAGACGCAGTCGGCGACATAAAACTCGATGGAGTAAAGGTTTACTTTGGGAAGTGGTCATCGGCCAATGACGTAAATCTCCTGCTGATAGACGCGAAGGAGTTCGAGAACAGGCACATAAACGAAATCAAAAAGGATTTTTGGGATAATTTCAAGATAGACTCCCTGAACTCTCCTGGAGATTACAATGAGCCGCTTGCATGGTCGTATGCAGCAGGAGCGGTGATAGAGGCATTGAGCAAATCTATTAAACAGGAAATCGTCGTGCAGGTCCATGAATGGCTTTCGGCAGGCGCCATACTTTACTTGAAGTACAAAAAGGTAAAGATTCCAACGGTGTTCACCGTGCATGCTACGGTGCTTGGAAGGGCAATATCTTATTCCGGCGGAAACACCAATACTTATGTCATTTCAAATACGGGGATAACCCCGGATATGCCGTACAAATACGGTGTGGCAGCAAAGCATTTCACTGAAAAAGCCGGTGCATTCAATGCAACGATATTCACAGCTGTAAGCAGAGTAGTGGCCAAAGAAGCCAACATAATACTGGGAAAGAAGCCGGATTTCGTAACGATAAACGGAATAGACACCGATAATTTGCCGCAAACGGACGAATTAAACAGCATGAGGGTGAATGCAAAGAAGAAACTTGACAATTTTCTAAATGCCTATTTCCTTCCTTACTATGACATCAATCCGAGCAACCTCAGGGTGTTCATAACAAGCGGAAGATACGAATTCTACGACAAAGGCTACGACGTTTTCATAGACGCGCTGGGAAAGCTCGACAAGATGCTGACTGACGACAACTATGTTATAGCGCTTATAGCAGTTCCATCCGGTACTATAGGGGTAAGGAATGACGTCGTGGCAAATTACCTCACTTACATAAGCATAAAATCTGCTTTGGATGAAGACCTGAAGAACTTCGATTCGGCTATGTCTTCTTCCATAGAAGTTGAAGGAGGGATGGCTGACAAAGCATACAGCAAGATGATAAACGATTCAAAAAGACTGTTGAAACAGTTGAGGAGACCGAAACCGACAAACCCTCCCCTAACTCCTTTCATGCTTTCATATCCTGAAAACAACGATGCCATAATAAACAAACTACGGGAAAACAAACTGGAAAACTCGGCGGAAAACCACGTAAAAGTCGTCTTTTATCCAAAGTACCTTGCAGTGGGAGATGAGCTGCTCAACCTTACTTATTACGAAGTGCTTGCGCTTTCAACTGCAGGATTTTTCCTGTCAAAATACGAGCCTTTCGGCTATACTCCTTTGGAAGCTGCAGCCTATATGTCGATTTCCTTTACTTCTGATTACAGCGGATTCGGCCAGTATCTTTTAAACGACTACATGGATGGGTACAAGGGCGTATTTGTTGAAAGGATGCTTGGGAAAAAGAGAGATGACTGCATAGCGCAGATAGCGAAGGACATGATGAAGATAGCGCTTATGGACGACGATGATTTATTGAAATTAAAGATATCGGCAAACGAATTGGCTAATCAGTTTGGCTGGGAAAAGTTCCTTCCTGTTTACCTTCAGGCTTATGATGCAGCTTTAAAAAGGCTTTGACCATCGAATCCAGCTGCGAGATTATGTTCATGTAATTCAAGTAAGCTACGTACGGAGAAGAGTAAGCATTGAAGTACTTGTGTATGTCTCCGTCGGAAAACCACTTAGTGCACATGTAATAAAAATTGTCAGAGGTCTGCAGTATCCTCCATCTTCTTATCAATTCCTCACTGCCTGAAAGCAGAACTTCTTTTTCCATCGATTTAAGTTTTTTGAAGGCCGCATCCTGCATCTGATTTCCAAGCCATGCAGACAGATCCCTATCCATGTCTGCCCATGAAAGATAGTACGGAACGTCTACAACGCCGGCTGCCTTTTGTTTTATTGCTTCCGAGACCTTGTTGAATCCTACTCCTTTGCTTATAAGCTTACCCGGCAGGTCTCTCATGAAATCGAATATCCCTGTTTCTTTCCATTGATGTTCACCAAACGTTTCGTAGTCCATGAACAAGTTTACTGTACTTCCTTCGTTGTTTGCCACCCAGTTAGAGTACTTTTCGGCAGTCAATGGGAACTCATTCCATGTCGGCGTTGAAAACCTAAAGGCTATGTCGTCGCTCAGCTTGTAATTTCTAAGAAGCACTTTTATCTTTTCCCCCGGATCCGTGTACACGTAGTTTGGGGAACGCCATCCGAGCACTCTGTCCCAGCCTTCGGCTATTATCCCGTTGTAACCCATTTTAGAGACAGCGTCAGCTATTTCATTCGAATACATTGCTTCGGTGTTCCTGAATACTTTCGGATGGGATTTAAAGTAATGGTACATTAGAGACTTGTGCTGCTTCACCTGCTCCATGAACTCGTCTTTGTCTATAAGATATGAAAGCGAATGATAATACGTCTCATCAAGCAGTTCCATGTTCCCGGTATCAAATAACTCCTGGAAAAGCTGTATGACTTCCGGCCTGAACATCTCTGCCTGCTCCATGAAAACCCCCGTAAGAGAAAAATTCACCTTGAACTCCGGATATTCCTTTACTAGATCAATGAGCAGTTTTGTCATAGGTATGTAACATTTGTCAGCTACTTTGTTGAATATCTCCCTGTTTTTGTCTACGTCTATAAACTCTTTGTTCTCTATGAAGGAGTACACCCTCTTCAGCCTGTAAGGCTGATGCACCTCAAAATAAAACGTTACGTTTGGCATATTTATTTAAACGCCCCAATCTTTAAATGTTTAAATAGTTTTTAGATAAGGTGTGCCCCGATAGTCTAGAGGCCAAGGACATCGCCCTTTCGAGGCGGAAACCCGGGTTCAAATCCCGGTCGGGGCATTATATGACGAAAAGCAACCGCAAATAAGTTATTGCTTACATATTTTACTTATTTAATAAATCATTAATTTAATTAGAAAAGCTAGAAAAGCTTTTATATAATAACGTATATCTTATACGATATGAAAGCATGGGTTCTGAACAAAAACGGAATAGATAATTTAAATTTAAAGGAAGTCGAAAAACCTGAAGTTAAAGCAGGACAGGTACTTATAAAAGTAATGGCAGTTGGATTAAATCCGGTTGATTCTATGGTGATAGATTTGATACCTGTAAATTCGGAAAAAATACCCGGGGCGGAATTTGCTGGGAAGGTAGAGGAAGTCGGAGAAGGCGTAAAGGAATTAAAGAAAGGGGATAGAGTAAGCGTTTATAACAGATACTTTGACGGCACATGTTCTTACTGTAAAAGCGGAAATGAAATGCTTTGTGATAATGGATATATATTTAGCATAGGATCGAACGGTGGGTTAGCAGAGTATATTGCTTTAGATGAAAAGAATGTATTCAAGCTGCCGGATTCTGTAAATTTTGAATTAGCCGCAAGTTTACCTGTGGCTGCACTTACCTCTTACAATGCTTTGGAAAGAGCAAAAGTGCAGAAAAACGAATTTGTTGTCGTAATTGGCGCATCTGGTAATACCGGTGTATTTGCACTCCAATTTGCCAAAATGCTGGGCGCAAAAACAATTGCAATTTCAAGCAAGAATTGGGTTAAAGATTTTGGCGCAGATTATGCAATTGGATACGAAAATGCATTGGAAGAAGTAAGAAAGATAACTAACTCGCATATGGCAGATGTAGTTATAGAATCAATCGGGGAAAAATTCTGGGATTTAGGCTATTCACTTTTGAGTAAAAACGGCAGAATGGTTGCATTTGGAACGGAAACAGGGAGTAACGCTAAAATAGATATTTCACAGCTATACTCTAAGCAGCTTAGTATACTGGGAGCAACAGGTGGCTCAGTTAAACAATTTTCCGAAGTGGTAAATAAATCCAAAGATTTAAAGATAAAAATCTGGAAAAAATTCGATTTTCAGGAAACAAAGGAAGCATTTAAGAAGAATAGCAGCAAAGAAAAAGACGGAAGAATTATAATAGAATTATAAATGTTACAGCAAAAATAGCTTATTACTTCCGCTATTTATTCTCGTTTGTTTAGTAATATTATTATGCTGAACTTTAAAAAGACACTAAAAGAATATTTTTTACCGAGAGGTTCGAAAGAGAAGGCTGCAATGAACCTTTCCATAACCGATGGCTCTTTATGGTCGGTATATTCAAACATGACCACTCCTTACATAGTTCCATTCGTTGTTTTTCTTATAGGTTCAAACGCACCAATAGGATTAATAACGGGAATTCCTGTGCTTATAACCCCAATAGCCCAGCTATTTGCATACAGATACAGTGAAAGGACTAAAAACATAAGGAATCTTACTGTAATGATAACTTTTCTGGATAGATTTATATGGATACCACTTGCACTGCTGTCATTGTTTGAGGGTTATTCCTTCTTGGTTTATCTGATAATAACATTGCTTTCATTAAGGTTTTTCTTTGCTTATTTCTCAGGTACCACCTGGACACTATGGGTCCCAAGTCTAATCAAAAAGAAGCATAGACCAGCATATTTTTCATTTAGGAATTTCATGATGGGGATATTCGGCCTGTTAGGTTACATCCTGGCACTTTTGATATTTTACTTTACAGAAAATGCAAAAATTTACAGCTTTTTGATAGTATTCTTAGTAGGCTTCGTGTTTTCCATGGCGTCACTTCTGGTTATGAGAAGCATACCGAATTATCCAATTGAAAAGAGAAAAAACTATCAAACAGTAAAAACGATAAAACGTTTTTCACATTTCATGCTTTTCGTTTTTATCTGGTTTTTAGGTTATGAGATGAGCCAGCCTTACTTTTCGCTGTACATAGTTGGTAACCGGTTTCTCAATGCTGGAAACGAGTGGTTCAGCATTATATTCTTGATTATAGCATTGTCAACAATCTCCACTCAGATATACTGGGGAAAATTCATCTTAAAATATTCCGCAGCACGTGCGATTATCCTTTCCGGTATCGTACTTGGCATTATGCCATTCGTCTGGTTTGCCATAAAAAGTGTATATCTGCTTTTGATTCCAGCGGTCTTTATGGGAGTATTTGGAGGGGGAGTTACGCTTGCAATATTCAATGAAATGCTTAATAACACAGATGTCAAAAGGGTTAAATACATAAGCATTTATAACGCTCTGCAGCCAATAGCCTTCGGCCTTGGACCGATATTGGGAAACGGACTGTTTGATTACGGTTCTAATATCTTTTTAGTGTTCTTATCTTCTTCGGCAATAATGTTTGCCGCCGTTTTAATATTGCTAGCAGGATATTCTTTCCATCGGCTGCTTCCATATGCAGGATAATGTAGCACCAAACTTGCTGTTTAAAACGCATTTCGCTCTTTATTTTTTTCTCAGCAGCCTTCCAAATTCGGAAATGTCGCTTATTACTAAGTCAGGCTCGTACTTGCCTTTTTCCTGCGACTTTGCATAGCCGGTAAAAAGAACAGTTTTCATTCCTGATTCCTTTGCGTTTTGTATGTCTAAGTCCAGTCTATCGCCTATCATAACTATGTCATTTGTTCCAAAGCCCAAAAGCTTCGCGGTTTCTACAAACGGCTTTATCCCGTCTTTTGATTTGGTGAAAGGCACAGTTTCTCCGGCTATGACTACAACGTCAAAATAACCGCGAAAAGGAACCTTGTTTATCCTTTCGGCTTTTAACCCCTCTACGGAATCCCTTTCGCTCAAAAGAGCCAGCTTCTTGCCCTCTCTTTTCAGTTCTTTAAGCAACCCCTCCGTTTTATCAGAAAATTTTTGATTGTTTAGAACGTGGGAGTAGAAAATTTGCTTGTAATGTTCCTTTTCTTTTTCATTCAATTTTATTGATGCTCCCTCTGCTATCAAAGGTATCCAGTCCGCATGATTATATGATGATTTAGACTGCGCTAACTCCTTCATCTTTTCTTCTTGGAACCGATTTGCTTCGGAGATTAGCTTTGCTTTGTCTACATTGAATTTTTCCGCTATTTCAGAGAATACTTTTTCGTACGCTTCATTAATCGTAGTTTTTGTGTCAACTAAGGTGTTATCAAAATCAAACACCACTCCCTTAAAATCCATTCTGCTCTCAGTAAGCATTAATTATTTAAGATGTGTACTTGCTATTAAGCTTTTCTATTCGCAATAACTAAGCTATGAACATAAAAACCCATCTTATCTGTAAAAAGGTTTGCAATGGATATCATTTCGATTATAAAAAGAGGCTGGATAGCCTATTGGAACTAGCTTGCCTATCCAGAAATCTGGCTTTGTATGAGATTTATTATATTTGACGTTTAAAACCTAACTCTTTCAGGCATTCTGATAATGCTTTACGAATATCTTATAGCATTCTTCGTTCGGAAGGAATCTCTTTACGGCTATTTCCCATCCTTTGCTTCCTACTAAGCTTCTTACCAAACTGGAGCTTACGACTGACAGATCCTCTGGTGGTATAAGAAAAATAGTCGTTATGTCTTCATTCAATCTGCTGTTTATATATTGTATCCCTTTTTCATACTCTAAATCGGTTTCCGTCCTTATCCCTCTTATTATGTAGGAAGCTTTTATCCTCATCGCATAATCGACCAGAAATTCTCCCTTGAACGAGTCTATTTTAATGTTTTTATAGTCTTTTATTACAGATGCAAGCATTTTCTTCTTTTCCTCCAGTGAAAAATCCTCTTTTTTCTGCTGATTCTCTCCTACTGCAACTACTAATTCATCGAATAAGGATGCGGCTTTTCTAATTACCCATTCATGTCCTATTGTTATAGGATCAAAGCTGCCGGCATAGACTGCTTTCTTCATACAATAGTTAATATTAGCAATATTAAAAACTTTAATTTCTCTTTTTAACTATTATTTTTCTGTACATTATATTTAAACATTAGAAAAATTTGTAAACAATAAATTTTTAAAAACGAAAAGAAAAAATAAAAAAATCAAATCATTTTTAGCTGCTTGTTCCTGCTATTGTACCCGTAGCATTTGTAGTCACAGGACCTGCTGCGGTAGTGTATTTATACTCTAAAGCTCCACTTGCAGTAAATGGAGTCCCGCTTGTACTACAGCCAACAGATGTGGTATAAACAGTAAAAGCTTCACCAGATGCTACTGACTCTGCAGAGAAACTCGTCGATGTATATGGTTGCTCTAACTGTGTAGTCGTAGGAGATGCTATATCCGCAACTCCACTCATTGAACTTAGATAGAGACCTTCTAATTTTACACTTGTAGCCCCATTTGGCAAACCTCCAGTTGTGAAGGCTACATTCAAACTACTACTGTTACATACAGCTGCACTTACTGCGAATGGACTGAACCCACTGCTGCTTGCGGTTACACTTGTTCTAGGGTTGAAAATACCCATAGAGTACAGGATTACAGCTACGATGACTATGATCAGTATTGCCCAACCATAAGTCATCATATATTCCAATGCTGACTGTCCTTTTACCATAAGTATATAAAGAAACAAAGGTATTTAAACTTAGATTTCAATTTAATGTGCTATTAAACGAGAAAAATTAGTAGATTCTTCTTTAATGAATATCTTTTAAAATAAAAAAAATAAAAAAATCAAATCATTTTTAGCTGCTTGTTCCTGCTATTGTACCCGTAGCATTTGTAGTCACAGGACCTGCTGCGGTAGTGTATTTATACTCTAAAGCTCCACTTGCAGTAAAGGGAATTCCCGAAGTTGTGCAGTTAAGACTAGCGGCGGCAACAGTTGCTGTAAAGCTACTTCCGGATGCTACAGAAAGAGCACTGAAACCGGTAGTTGTCGCAGAACTACCACTCATTCCAGTTGCAGAGCTTAAGTATAACTCTTTTAAGCTTACACTTGTAGCCCCATTTGGCAAACCTCCAGTTGTGAAGGCTACTACCAAACCACTATTACTACATACAGCTGCACTTACTGCGAATGGACTGAACCCACTGCTGCTTGCGGTTACACTTGCTCTAGGGTTGAAAATACCCATAGAGTACAGGATTACAGCTACGATGACTATGATCAGTATTGCCCAACCATAAGTCATCATATATTCCAATGCTGACTGTCCTTTTACCATACTTATAATAAGATATGAGCATATTTAAACTTTGTTTTAATTCAATAACAAGCAATCTAGGTGGACATACCATACGACATTGATATTCCTAAAGGTGAAGATCCAACGGCTATATTAGTTATTAAAGAATCTGAAGTCAAATTTATAAGCGAAACCATATTTGAATTGTAATCTGATATATAAGCTAACTTGCCATTCGGTGTTATTGCTATGCCATAAGATTTTTCTCCTATATCAATTTCAGATAAACCAAAATTTGTAGTTGTATTTATTATGGAAACGTTGTTGGAATTGTAGTTTGTAACGTAGGCTAGCTTACCATTAGGTGTTATTGCTATGCCAATAGGAGTATACTTTGATTTTAAATTTCTGATTAAGGAATTAGATGACAGATTTGCCACTGAAATTTCAAATGCGTAGTAATCTGCAACATAAGCTATCTTACTGTTAGGGTTTATTGCTATACCGTAAGGTTCGGAACTAACATTAAACGATGAGATAACGGAATTAGTTGTAAGATTAACTACAGAGACATTGTTGGAATTGTAGTTTGTAACGTAGGCTAGCTTACCATTAGGTGTTATTGCTATGCCATTTGGAGATGAGAACCCAGGTATTTGATAAATTAATGAATTAGATGATACATTTATTACTTCTAAATAGTTATATCCAGATTCAAGAATATAACCGAAATTTCCATTTGGAGTTATAGCCATGCCAATGGGAGCATGTAAGCCGGTTATTTCTGTCACAACCTTATTTGAGGAAGTATTAATTACGTAAACGGCATCTTCCGGGCTATCGGATACGTATGCAAACTCGCCATTTGGAGTTATTGCAACGCTGTAAGGTTCCACGCCCACACTGATATTGGCTATTACGGAAGTACCATTTATTACGGAAACAGTATTAGAACCATAATTTGCAACATATGCATATGTGCAACCTGAAGAAGTTAGAAATGAGACCGAAACGTTAGTTCCACCGTAAGCTTGCCCACTTGAAATATTCCTAAGATAATAACTTCTCAAACCACAGTAACCCTGCTGGCTGTAGAACAATTGATTCGGTATCTTATAAGAGAACAGATCGGGGGTGGATTCTTTGAATGCTATAGTATTGTTGGTTGAAGATTCGGTTACTCCATTGTAAGTAACGTTCCAGAACGCCCCTTTAGGAAGATTATAAGCTGTAAACTTAGTTGTGCACACTACTCCTGGGGAGGTATACGAAACTGAAACATTTGAACTGGCTTTTACAATTCCGTTTTGAGGTGAAGGGCTATAAGTGGCAGGTGTACATCCAGGAACGGTGGATGAAGAAGTCGATATATTATATGAATAATTACCTGATAAATCCAGGAAAGTTATATACTGTGTGGTTGAATAATTCGTGACATTGTTGTATGTTACAGACCAGTTAGTTCCTTTTGGCAAGCCTGTTTCATTGAAAGTAGTAGTGAATTCCTTGCATGTCGTAGAATGGCCATAGGTTATTGAAACCGATGAACCGGTTACTGCAGTTCCATTCTTTGGTGAAGGAGTATAAGTTGTGTTGCAAAGTGAGCCTACTATAAGCACGGATTTTACAGAGAATGCATAGCTGCCGTTTAAATCGGAATAGGAAATAGCCGTAGAATTAGTCGATTTATTCAGGCCATTGTAAGCCATTTTCCAGGTTGTATTTACAGGCAAACCTGTCTCTGTGAATGTAGTAATGCATGTTTCCGAAGATATTGAAAAGGAAATTGAAACTGTTGAATTTGTCTTTGCGGTTCCGCTGCCTGGAGAAGGATTATATGTAATGTTGCAAACGGAAGTGCTTGAATGGGCAGAACCAACGGAAAATGAATAGCTGCCATTGAGTTCATAGAATGATATGGTGGAAAAATCCGAAGACTTTAACTGGTTATCATAAGTCACAGACCAGTTTGTATTTGACGGCAAGCTACTTTCTGTGAATTTAGTCGGACATACTTCTGAATACAGTGAAAAGGAAATGGGAACGGTTGAATTTGTCTTTGCGGTTCCGCTGCCTGGAGAGGGAGAATAAGTCAGAGAACAACCTGATACCAAAACCAGGGTATTCGGAACACTGTAAGAATGGCTGCCTACCGGAACCAGGAAACGTATCAGTGTAGAATAAGAATCGTTTATAATGCCATCGTATTTCACAGCCCAGTCCGAACCAGTCGGGAGGCCGGTTTCGGTGAAGTTTTCTTGGCAGTACAAAGTCGAATTATAGGATACATTCAAAGAAGTGCCTGCTTCTAACATTCCTGTTTTTGGATTTGCCGTGTAAATCGTTTTGCAGCCAGCTGTTTCATTGTATGGCGATGAAATTATGAAAGAGTAATTTCCTTTCAATGTTGAGATGTTTATATGCGAGGTATTTGAAAAGTTTACGACCCCATCATAAGTTACT
>JAKAVT010000012.1 GCA_021817165.1 Nanobdellota archaeon | reverse complement strand
AACAGTAGCATTAAAGCCTCTTCTAGAAAGCTCTTCCTGTACAAGCATGCACTGCTTTAAAGTAATCTTGTTAAGAGGAGAAAACCCTATTTTTCTGTATTTTTCCAGTGTTTTCTGCAGCACAGGCTTAGGCACTTCCCTTCCTTTGAATATGTCTTTCAGGTACGGCTCAATATCCTCTTCTTTTTCTGGTGTACCGTAAGCCATTAGAACCACTCCTATCTTTCCAGGCATTAAAAATTGAGGTTTCAGAAGCTTATAAAAATCATTTTCAACGAATTTTCATCTTATAGTCGTATTAACTTCTATATTGATAATACTTTTGTAATATCTGCATATAGCTTTAATATTTACTTTTTGTAAAATTGATATGAAGGGGGGAGAAAATGAGGAAATCAGAGCTGGAGAGGATATTAGGTAAGGAAGGCAAAAACAATGGCTACGGAAAATACTATGCTACGATAGCCGGTGCATTCTCTGCAGGAAACGCGATGGCTTACCTGGCTTACGGCGTTCATGGCTTATTTGATGCCATAGGAATAGATTTTATAACGCTTGGCTTTACCTTATACGAGCAGTTGAAATTAAAGCAGGAAAACGAGAAGATAGACAAATATATAGAGGAGCTGCAGGATCTAAATGACGAGGAAAAAGTCGGGTTGCTTTCCTTCGGCGGAAGCAGCACAAGCGAATCAAAGGCAAAGAAGGTAGGGTACATAACATACCAGCTTTTGAAGGACGAAATAGGGAAAAGCGAAGAAATAGAAAAAGAAAAGGGAATAAGCTCAAAAATAATAAGTAGCTTAGAAGGCAAAGGATACATCAAAAAAGGGATAACAGGAACTGGATTGACAAAGAAGGGAAAGCTTGCCTATTATTCAGTATTCAACAACATAAAGGAGGAAAGCAGAGGAGTATTCTACGTCCTCAGAAAGCTTTACAGAGTGTCAGAAAAGGAACTTGAGCCCATATACCAGCTTTACATGCAAACAACTGCAGAGGAGGCTAAAAATTAGCTTTTTATATGACAAAAGACTATAATAAATTAACCGGTAATATGTCTTTCCTAGATAAAATCCTTAAGATAGATGAAAAGAGCAGTTCTATCGACTCAAGTAGTTCAATGTACGAAGTACTTTTCAAAAAGATAGAATACTCGATAAAAAGCAGTAATCCTTCGATGGATCAGAAAAACCTGTTTGCAAAGACTAGGGAAATCTACCTTGCAATGTGCAAATGCCTGGACTGCAAGTGTGCAGATGACATTTACAAACCAATAAACAAGGCTATCTCAAAGGCGTTAAGCAGCAAAAACGAGTATTAACAGGCGTATTATAGGAGATGCTTTACAAGAGAAATAAGAAAGGATTTTCACATTCTTCTCAGTGTTCTTTAGGAATTAAAATTATGAAACAAGCAAGTAACCGGTAAAAATGCTAGGGAAGATAATCTAAAAGTTCCGTTTGGTACCTATTTGATGTATGGTAAAAGCTGTTTGTATACAAGATCGAGATAAAAGCCACTTATCCTGCCGGACAACGCGTCTTCAACAAATTTGTCTATCCCACTGAGGTCATCGTATCTTTCGTGTATGATGCTGTTTATGTCGGATATCATATTGTCGATGCCTTTCGCTTTTCTGTCCATATCGCTGTCATCCCTCTTTCGGATATAACTCATTATGCGCTCTTTTTTGTTTCTTATCAGTGTGTCAAATTTTTTCTCCCATTCTCCGGGTTTGTAGGACAGCACTTTCCCATCGAAGTACGGGCGGTCTCCAGACACGAGACCGTAGGAACAAAAGTCCTGGTAAAACAGTGAAAGCACCCTTTCTCCCTTGTAGCTTATCACTAAGTCCTTGCCACCATACATAGTCTCTCCTTCCTCAAGTTCAAAATCGAATCCGTAAAAGTTTCTGGCAACTCTCTTGATGTTAGTGTTCCAGGAATGCTCTTCGAACTTGACGGTAGTACCTGCGCTGCGTACAACGTTCTCCGACAGGCTTATTATAGAGTCAAGTTTCTTTGCGGCTTTGACAATTCTTTTTGTATCATATTCATCTATCATATATGCCATCACCCCTAAACCTATTTTGCGTTCGTTATACACAGGCCCTGCGCTGTGCACCGTTCATAAGGATTACGTGAAGACAAGTGCTATAAATACTTTGCCAGATTATCCTAGTGCAGAGGCATAAACACCTGTCACAAGCATCTTCCTCACCCCACAATTCTAAAAAGAAAGGCAAGAAGAATGATAAGATCTGGCATTACGAAAAGAGAGGTTGCTAGTATGCTTGGTATTTCCTATAATATGCTGTGTTCTTGGACTGCCGATATCCATAATTCGAATAGCAGGCTTAGTGGCGCTGCCGAGAAGATACTTGCAGAAGTAGTAGAAAAGGGCTATTTCTTCCCAAAACCTAAACAGTTGAATATCTGCGGGATTCTTAAGCAAGATGTGGGTCTTAGACTGACTAGGTTAAACGGCAAATGGATACTATATACAAATAATGGCAAAGAATTAGCAATGAAAGCTATGCTGGAAAAGGAAAAACTGAATTATTTAAGTGCACGAAGACTAGTTAGTATCAAGAGATTATTTTATGATTTTAAATGAATCCAATTAAAAAATGTTAGTCGATTAATCTACTTAATAGATTATATTTTTGATAGATATACTTGTAGATTTAATAGTTATAAAATATACATAATTATTAATAGGGAATTTTATAAACAAAAATCCGACTTAATAAACAAAAGACACTTTATAAACAATAATCTATAAACAATACCAATGCAGAAAGACGGAACAGATGAACAATATAAAGCAATCGGCTTTGGGATAACAAAAATCGCCGAGGAGTCAATTAAAATAAGGCCATTATTCGATAAAATAAACGAAATTATTTTAGATTCTAAAGATCCATTGAATAAAGATTATGATATGCGGGGTGTTCTATTTTGTCAGTGTTCAATAAATATTGCGATTTTCGGACCAAAAGGTAGCATAATCATAAATCCAAGTAAGAATGGATTAGTAATATCCCGACCTGGCGGTGGATTAATAAATTTGCGATTAATCCAAAAATGGCGAAAGCTGTTAAAATTTAATGATTGGTTCATAGATACTATATATGGTATAAGTAGAACTTCAACGGCTTTAACTGAAGCAAGTATAAACTCTAGATTTAAAATTAAGAAAGGAAGCGAACTTATTATAGAAAGAAAAATAAGACACAAATTAGACGATTTTAAATCTAGATATAGTGTAACGATACACGATGATAACAGTATAACAATTTCGTTACCTAATAAAAATTTGTTAGATAAAATTTGGGATTGTTTGTTGTCATTTGAGTTGAAAGAAGTTAAATTAAAAGCGAACACACCTCTATTTGGAGCAGAAGCAACATTTAAGAAAAAGTAAATTTTACTCCTATTCATTCATCTGTTCTATCAACTGTGATATTATAGCAAATCAGCTTTAACAGTAGTTCATTTGTCTGTGCCACCTACTCTTAGTTTTCCTGCTTTTTCCTTTATTTCCTTCGGTATAACTCTTCGCATGTTATTAAATAGCAAGAACAAAATAAAAGGAAATAATTTTATTACTTTGTTGGTATTGAAAGTCAAAATAAGTTGGTATGAAGATACTGCTGGGAAAAAAGCTTTAATCCTGGAAACGCCTTTTAAATTTATGGCTAAACTTCATTACATAGACTTGTTTGCGGGGTGCGGCGGATTATCGCTTGGATTCTATCAAGCCGGATTGGCAGGGGTTTTTGCAATAGAAAAAGACAGGATGGCATTTGAGACATTAAAGACTAACCTGATTGATAAGGTGGACCACTTCGACTGGCCAACATGGCTTCCGATAAAAGAGCATGACATACATGCTGTTATTGAAGAACATGAAAAGGAGCTGAAATCATTGCACGGAAAGATTGATATTATAGGAGGAGGGCCGCCATGCCAAGGGTTCTCTTTTGCAGGAAGAAGGCAGGAAAATGATGTAAGAAACAGGCTTGTAGATTCGTATTTAAAATTTGTAGAGCTAGTTAGGCCAAGAGCAATATTTCTGGAGAATGTCAGGGGATTTACAGTGGGCTTCGAGAACGGCGACGGCAGGGGAGAACCAAAATCCGACTACGTAGAAAAGCGGCTCGGACAGCTTAATTATAACACATCGTCAATGCTGGTAAATTTTTCCGACTTTGGAATACCGCAGAAAAGAACAAGATTTGTACTTGCTGGGTTTCTTGACATGGATTCAAAGGATTTCTTCAAGCTCCTCTACAATAAAAGGGCGGAGTTTATAAAAAGAAAGGGAATAAAAGATATAAACACCACCTGGGACGCTATATCGGATTTGGAATCCAATAGGCTTAAGCTAGGCGCAGGCTCATTTGAATACGGGGCTTATTCCAGGCCCAAAAGCCCCTACCAGAAATTAATGAGGATTGGCAGCAGCAGCGCATATCCCGACAGCCACAGGTTCGCACGGCACGGCGACAGGGTTGTCAGAAACTTTAAATATATACTAAACCATTCAGATAAAAACAAGGCAGTCAGTATGCAAATCCGCAATGCACTCGGATTAAAAAAGCGTTCCATAGCGCCGCTTGCCCCGTTTATGTCCTGCCCGACACTGACCACCCTGCCTGATGACTACATTCATTACTCCGAGCCGAGGATACTTACCGTGAGAGAGTATGCAAGGATACAGTCGTTTCCGGACTGGTTTGAATTCAGGGGGAAGTACACCACCGGCGGCAAAAGGCGCCGGCTTGAAGTTCCTAGGTATAGCCAAGTTGGAAATGCAATTCCCCCTCTTTTCATGGAGCAAGCAGGGAAGATTATGAGGGCAATGTTGAGCTGAAAAATGGAAAACTTGGAATTTAAGGTAAGTGCCGGATTAAAGGATATAATCGGCAGGGAACTGATAACCAGCGACTTAATCGCAATATTCGAGCTAGTAAAAAATTCATATGATGCAAATGCAAAGACGGTGAAGATTGTCTTTTTAAACACTAAGAGCGGCCAGAAAAATGCAAGGATATTGATAATTGATGACGGGGTCGGCATGTCACTTAAAGACATAAGGGAGAAGTGGCTAACCGTCGGCTATTCATATAGAAACGTGGAGACCCCCAAGAACAAACACAGAATCTTCGCAGGGGCAAAGGGAATAGGGAGGTTTTCATGCGATAGGCTTGGCACAAGACTTAATATGTACACTAAAACCAGCTCGGACGAAAAAATAAATTTTATCACGGTAGACTGGGACAAATTCCAGAAGGACCCGAGCTCCGAATTCGAAAAAATACATGTAGATTATCTTGAGAAAAATGCCATAGAGATAGCTGAATACAATAAAAATAATCTAGATCATGGAACAGTATTGGAGATATCTAATTTAAGAAGCGTCTGGACCGCAGAAGAATTGCGGAAACTCAAAAGCTACCTGCAAAGACTGGTTAACCCGTCAAATTCTAATAATGATTTCAAAATATACCTGGAGGCAGATGAATACCTGAAAGAAGACAAGGAATCACACAGGAAGGAGAGAGAATTCGACGTTATAAACGGAAGGGTAGAAAATATGCTTTTCGAGAAACTTGAAATCAAGACTATCCACATATATTCGTCTATCAGGGACGGCAAAATATACACAACACTATACGATGGCGACAAATATATATTCAAACTGGAGGAGGGCAATAAAAAGTACCGAGATATTTCCAATATAAAGATAAACTTGTTCTATCTAGATAAAAACGCAAAAATTACCTTCAACCATGTAATGGGAATGCCGGTAAAAGATTACGGGTCAATATTCCTGTATAAAAACGACTTCAGAGTACAAAGATACGGAAACCCAAACAATGACTGGCTCGGGCTGGATACTAGAAAAACGCAAGGCGTGAGAAGAACCCTGGGCACAAGAGAATTGCTAGGAAGAGTGGAAATTCTGGGAAACGGCACTACACTGTCCGAGGTATCAAGCAGAGAAGCACTAGATGAGAACAACAAAGAATTCAGTGAACTAAAAGAATATTTGATTGACACGGTCAAGCTATTGGAAAAATATCTCATAGAAGGATTATCCTGGAAAACTCCCGATTTAGCAAAGCCGGAGGCAGAAATAAATACAGACATAATAAACTCTGTTGCCAATATTATAGGCACCAATAATCAAGGACGTAAGCTGGATGTAAATACTGATTTAATAAAGAAAATGGAACACCCCGCAAACAAAACAGTGCCGGAGCTTCTCAAAAGCATGGAAATAATAAAGGATACCCTAAAATCCGAAGAGCAAAAGGCATTTTTTGAACACCAGCTTAAACGACTAAAAGAATCCGTGCATAACATTCAGGAATTTGCGGAGACTAAGCAGAAGGAGGCCCTCTTCCTCGAGAAAGCAATCCCCCAAGACAAAGATGCGGTCATAAACCTGCAGCATTCAATAAATATCCATACGCAAATAATAGGGATACTTCTAGAAAAAATGAATGAAATATTAAGGAAAACCCCAAATAGTGAATTGACGGAAATAGCCGACAAGATACAGCTTGAGAATGAAAAGACAAGAAAGCTTGCAGGCTATTTCGGCAGCGCAACTTTCAACATCGCAAAGAGTAAGCTAACAGGCACAGACATAATAAGCTTCGTAACTGGCTACATAAACAGCGTCATAAAGGGGACTTACCCCATAGATTTCGAATTTGCAGAAGCAAACAGCGCATTCGCAACATCGTTTGACCCATTGACGCTGTCCATAATAATCGACAACTTTGTAAGCAACTCATACAAAAAAGGTGCCACAAAAATGAAGATAAACTTCGAACCTTCAAATAAAGGATTAAAGATTTACTTTTACGATGATGGAGACGGCGTAAAACAAAAGGATGTTAGATTCTTGTTCACACGTGGATTTACAACAACCAATGGTTCCGGATTAGGGCTTTACTTCATAAAAGGACTAGCTCATTCACAAAACTGGAACGTGGAATTTACAGGCAATGGCATGGATAAAAGCATGAAAGGCGCCTGCTTTGTGGTGACAGTAAATGGATAAAGACGAAATGTATCCTTTGCAAATATTATTATTAGAGGATGAAGAAGACGTTAATACAGATTATAAAAATAAAATAGAAAATATACCTTTAGACACATTCAAAGTGGTTGTAAATAACTTTACAGACTATGAAACTGCATTGAAGTTCCTAAACAAAAATTCTGTTAATCTTATAGTAACTGACAAGAATCTAAGTGAAGATAAGAATGGCGAAGACCTGCTAAAACACTTGGAGGAGGGGACTCGTTTACCTGAGGCAATATTTTATTCTAGTGGTAAAATTACAGAAATAAAGGATTTAAAGGAGAAGGGCGTAACTTTTGTCTCATTTGCAGTGGATAACCTGATAGACACGGTAGAAAAAAAGCTAAATTTGATTTCGAAGAAATTTAAAAACCAGACCTTCCTTAGAGGCTTTTTTATAACTGAATTTGTTGGGTTAGAACTCCAGATAAATGAATTCTTGTATAAATACTTTTTAAATAGAGAAGACAAGGATAAAAAACTAAATGAAGAAGATGAGAATAAAAAAAGCTTATTCAATGATTATCTTTTGGAAAGCAAGTATAACTCTTTTGAAAACAAGAGTGAAGTATTGTCCGAAATAGTTAAATCTGAATATGAAAAATACAAGAATGGAATAGTTAAATCTGAATATGAAAAATACAAGAAAAAAATTTCAAAGGAAAAACTTGGGAAATTAGCAAGTAACAGAAATAAAATTGCGCATAGTCCGTTTAAAGATAACGCTTTTGTAACCCACAACAAAAAAAATAAAATAACTGAAAAAGAAATTAAAGTAAACTTAAGAGAAATTGGCGAAATTAAAAAAGCAATAAATGATTTTGCAGAAACCATAAAAGAATCTCCCAAAGATAAAAAGTAGGCTGGCACTGTGTTTTGGGAGTAGGTATCAATAATACATGATTTAAGAGACATTTACCTGATATTAATGCCTGCCAGTTAAGCAGCATTTTGCGAATCCAATTAAACCAAAAATAAGAAGATAGGAGTACTTGGCTGGAAAACTAACTGTATAGTATAACTAATAACACACGTCCCTCCTAAAGGTTATGTCTATAAAGAAGCAGTAAAGACAAAAAGCCTTTTCCGGTTTATATTAAAAACAGTCTAGTTAAAGAAAACATTATCTTTTAAAGTAGGACTTGGAATATTTAATATGAACTAACATGGTAGATAACCTTTCAAAGCAGCAGAGAAGCTACATCATGTCAAGGATACGCAGCAGGGATACAAAGCCAGAGCTCATGATAAAGCCGCTTATGCGTAAGCTCGGCTTCGCCTACCATCCCAAGATGTACGGGCACCCGGATTTTGCCGATAAAAAAACAAGGACAGTAGTTTTTATTGATGGATGCTTTTGGCATAAATGTCCTAGACACTTCAAACCGCCTAAGTCAAATAAGAGATACTGGGTGCAAAAAATAAACAACAATGCTAAGAGGGACAAGGAGGTTAACAAAATCTTTAAAGAAAAAGGCTGGACCGTAATACGGATATGGGAACATCAAATAAAACAAATAAAAAGATGAAAATTAGTAATACACTATAGCTATGCTATGAAAATCGAAAAATGTCTGTCTATGTTCGTTGAAAAAATCGGCCGGACCATTGAGTCGATAAGCCAACTTTAATAATCTATACAATTTAAAATGGATATAGCCTACACTGGATTTAAAAATTTTTGTGTTTACTATAATTAAATAGGGATTTACTGTAACAAATTTAATCCCTACCTTCTCCCCATCCGCCACCGGAAAGGAAACTATAAACAACCACAGTTATTATCCCAGCTAAGGCTACAGGTAATGTAACTGGAGAAGTTACGATTATATTTAAAGCACTGTTCACATTGCCTATTGATGTGTTGATCGATGCTGTTGCCTCACCGTTCTGGTTCAATATGGTCTGGAAAGACCCTATTATCAAAAAGCTACTACATCTATGGTACCAACCACAAGCAATGCAATGGCAAAGTCTGGCAGATTACCAACGCCCATCTGTCCCTTTCTGGATATCTGTAGCATTTTGATTTTCGCTTGCATAGTTTTCCTCCACATATTTTTTCGGAAAGGATTTTTATCTCCCTTGCATGATTTTATTCGTATCCATCTTGTTTAAATAGCTAATTATTGAAACAATTATTATTAGTATTATTACAATCCTCAACTGTCTAGAGATTTCTCTTATTTTTGAGGTAGTTATACCACTTATCCACAATGCTTATTATTTTCTAATGCCGTAGCAGTACTTTTCTGTGCCTAAGTGTAGTCAATTCCCTTCTTTACCGGATGAATACCGAATACTTTATTAACTCGTTTGATACCCTTTGCTACCAAGTGCGTACCCAGCCCATACTTTTTTAGTTTTCTTGCGGCATGATAATGGGCAGCCGCGTCTTCTTTTGCTCTCCTACCTAATTATAATCGTGCCAATTTATAAGTGGGTAATTGTCGCCATATTTTATTAAGAATAAGGTGCTTTATCCTTCTATAATTAAAGTTCCATAAACCAAGAATGTATTCAATATCTCGAAACAATTCTTGAAATATGTGTTTCAAAGGTTGTTATTCGCACGTATGATTACAATAATGAGAGAGTAAACAAATTCGGACACAATACTGTTATTACAAATGATGCGTTCTATAGTATATTGAATGATATAAAATAATACCTAAAATACTGTAACAGATACCCATTAAAATTCACTTGTCTATCTACTGGTTGTAAAAGTTAAGCTTTTAAATGAAAACTTTCTAAATAGAGTTGATAGCGCCCATAGGCCAGCGGCAAATCCCGTTCCCTTTTCGAACACGGAAGATAATCGCTGGTGCGTCTTATGAGTACTTCGTAAAAGAGGGAAAGTAAGTTGGCGCTACACTTTATATATAAAAGCTTAAATACTTTATTAGGCATCTTATTCGTTTATGCAAGCAAACAAACATAGTAACAAACCTGCAAAGGAACCGCAGAAAAAAGCGGTAGATATGCAGGAAAGAAAGATAGTAAGGATTGCAGATACAGATTTAGACGGCAGCAAGAAAGTAAGGGATCTCTTAAGGTCAATAACAGGCATAAGTTTCTCGTATTCAAACGCTCTGATGAAAGTGTTAAAAATACCGGAAGAAAAGAAGCTGCAGGATCTGGATGAGAAGCAGCTGAATGAATTGAAAGAGGCTTTATCAAATCCATTCAAATACAAGATACCGCACTGGCTTTTCAACTGGAGAAGGGATGAAGAGACAGGTTTGGATTACCACATGCTAAGCAACGAATTGAGGTCTAAAACCACTATGCGCATACAGAAGATAAAGACCAGCAGGTCATATAAGGGTTACAGACATTCCTTTAATTACAAGATGAGAGGACAGAAGGTAAGGTCAAGAGGAGCCAACTTCCATGGGAGGGTGGGCAGCTCGCTTGGCGTTATAAAGAAGAAGGAGCAGCCGCAGGCAGGTGCCAATAAATAATCATGGGAACGTCAAAAAGACCATCAAAAAAATACAAATCCCCTTTGAGGATATGGGACAAGCCAAGGATAGAAAGGGACAAGATATTGAGGAAAAGATACGGCTTTAAGAACAAGAAGGAATTGTGGAAAGTAGAATCGCAGCTTAGGAACATAAGGCTTAGGGCAAGAGAGCTCGTAGGCTTGAAGGCCTTGAACCTGGGGCAGGAAGAGGAAAAAGAGTTCATAGCAACGTTAAGCAAGAGAGGGCTGGTAAGCAGCTCTGCAACAGTAGACGACGTCCTTGACCTTAACCTTGAAAATTTCATGGATAGAAGGCTGCAGACTTTCGTATTGAAAAAGGAAATGGCCAGAAGCACCAGAGAAGCAAGGCAGATAATAACGCACAGGCACATAGTGATAGGAGAAAGGGTCGTAGACAGCCCTAGTTACATGGTAAAAAAGGACGAGGAGGACAGGATAGCATTTGCGGAATCCTCTCCATTGTCCTCGCCGACGCACCCCGCAAGGGCTAAAAAGGAGGAGCAGCATTAATAATTCATGGAAAGGGAAAAAGTCGGGATAGCGCACATCTATGCTACGATGAACAACACGATAATACACGTCACGGACTTAAGCAATGCATATACATTTTCGATAAAAAGCGGAGGATCGCAGGTAAAAGCCGACAGACTTGGCTCATCACCAAGGGCAGCGATGGACGCGGCAAAGAAAGTAGCTGAAGAGATAACCGCAAAGGGAATAAGGGACGTTTACGTTAAGATAAGAGCAGTAGGCGGGATAGGTTCAAAGACAACCGGTCCGGGAGCCAGGCCGGCGATAAAGGCGCTGGAAAGAAGCGGGATAAAGATATTGAACGTTGAGAACGTCACACCCGTACCGCATGACGGCTGCAAGAGGAAAGGCGGAAGAAAAGGGAGACGGATGTAAATATGAAGGCAGAAATGATGGAGAGCAAGGGAGAAACGGCAAAGATTTTGTTGGAAGACTTCAAGGTGTCGCTTGTTAACGCGTTGCGGCGTTCTGTTATAAATGGAGTACAGACTCTTGCGATAGAGGACGTTACGGTGTACAAGAACACCAGTTTCATGTACGATGAAGTGCTTGCATCAAGGCTTGGTTTGATACCGATAAAGACACCAATTGAATTGAAGGGGAAGGGCAAGTTCAGCTTTAAACTTAAGGAGATGGGGCCGAAGGCAGTGCATGCCTCTGATTTGATACCGTCAGACAAAGACGTGGTTCCAGCGATTCCAGGCATGCTGATTATAAACCTAAAGGACGGTGAAGCCATAGAGCTGGAAGCAGAGACTCAATGGGGCAATGGCTCAGAGCACACAAAGTTCACTCCAGCCCATGTATTTTATCATTTTTATCCGAAGATAACCATACCAAACAGCAAGGTAAAGGGGGCGGCAAAGATAGCTTCTCTGTGCCCGGTTGACATACTTGACGGGGAGAAAGAAACCCTGTCGGTAAAGAAAGGGAAGCTGAGCGACTGCATACTCTGCAAGGCCTGCGAAGACTATGCAGGTTCCGACGTGATAAGCATTACATCACAGACTGACAAGATCGTGTTTGAACTGGAAAGCTGGGGCCAGCTTACTCCAAAAGAGATACTTAACGAGGCTTTTTCAACGCTGGAAGACGAAGTAAAGGAAATAGCGGAAAAAGTCTGAACTGCCGTCAAAGCAGCTTTTAGAATGTCACGTTTTTATTTGTTTATAGCCTATTCTTTTAATGAAAGCGGCGGCTAGACGAAGTGCGTATACCCTGTCTTTTTTCGTCCTGTTTTTGATATTCATAGGCTTCGTGCTTTTCCTCGTGCTCTTCGAGAGCGGGATCATCATTTTGAACGCGCAGAGCGTTTCAATCTCAAGCTTCTCGTGCAGCCCTTCAGGAACCGTAATAAACGTGTACAAGAGTGTGCAGCAGCCAGTAAACATAACGGGTATAGTTTTAACGGTTGGAGGAGTGCCGTACAGCTTTTTAACCGATGGTTTGCAGATGAACGGCGGAGCAGGATATTATTCGTTTTCCGTTCAATACAGGTGCATCTTAAACGATGAAGCGGTGAACGCGAAAATTTATTATCAGACGTATTCTTCCGCAAGCCAGTCGCTCAACGGCGGCAATGACTTCTTTTCTAAGCTGATTTCGAATACCCAGTCCTAGTTTCCGTTGAGTAGATTTTCTTTAAGGACTCCTTTCGCTTTCAGCGTATCCCAGTCGTTTTTATTGTATTTGAACAGCACGTCGGCTTTTTTGTCGTGTTCTATCTGCCATGGCTTTATCAGTACTATGTCCCCCTCGTTTATCCACAGATACCTGCTCAGGCTTCCCTTGACCTGGCACAGCCTTATCTTGTCATCGGCGCATTTTACGTACATCCTGCCGAATCCAAGCATCTGCGTAACGTAACCTAGCATCTCGTCGTTCTTCGGCAATCTAAAGCGCGGAATTTCTGTCATAGATATAAAGAATGTACAGATAGGTTATAAAGCTTGCCTATATCGAATAGATCTGGGCGTGTTTCACGCCTTCTATTTCTATAACGCTTTTCGGATCAACTAAACCATTCTTTATTGCAAGTTCAACTATCTCATTGCCTACAAGGTTTACATTTCTGCCGCTACTTATTGAATCAGCGATTTCCTCCCATTCGAAGTTTTCACTGCCGTAAAATTCCTTAGATACTGCGAATTCTATCTCTCTTTCCCTGTCAACAAGGGTTTTACCGAGTATTTCGTTGTCGCATGCCGCGATTATCTCCCTCGGAGTGTCCTTGCCGTGTATCTTGATTGAGAAGGGCATTACTTAACCCTCCCGACCGGATATTCTGCTCCGCAACCTAGACATTTTACAAAGTAGTTCTTCTCCACTTTTTCCATGTGCGTGTCCGGAGAGCCGCACTGCTTGCATATGACGAATTCCTTTATGTACTGTTTTATCTTTTCATTTACCAGCTTTCGTGAGAACCTGCCCCCGAGAGTAACTTTCCCGCTTTCGTCTATCTGCCCTGGAGCAGTCAATTCGTGCATTAGGAACTTGGATATGTGGTTCACCGGCCTGTTTATGTACTTTGATATCTTGTCAAGGAACACTACCGTTTTCTGGCCTACCTGCTGCACGTCCACTTCCGGAGGGTTGAACCTGTCGGCCTTATTTTCCTTCTTCTCTTTCAATATGTTGTTTACAAGCTCGTCGTATTCCATGTTTACTTAATGAGCTGCATGTTTTTTATGCTTTCTATTTTGTTGAAGGAATATCTGCTTAAATCTATCAGTTTAATGTTGCCCAATGAAAGCGTTACTGTGTCGTTGTATGTGTCTATGTCTCCAAGCACCTCTACAAGGTTTCCTTTCCTGAATTTGTCTATGTCCCTGAACATGCTGCTCTGAAAATGGACTAGGATACTGGAAAAAGTGTCGTCAAGTATGAGATAGCCTCCCTTCGTTTCGGGGTTTATCTCTATCGCGGCTATCGATCCGACCAAATGCATGCGGTATATCTTTGCTGATTTAAAGGCTATGAAACTCCCGCTGCTGTCATTTCCCTTTTCTCCCTCCTTTAGCACGGTCAGCGGCAGCATAAAATAAGTGTAATCCATATCAAAGCAGCTTTATGAACGACGGTTTAGGTTCAAATATCTCTCCCTCCCTTTTCAGCACGGATATGGCGGAATCCACTTTGTCGCCGTCTATACCCACCTTTTCCGCGTCTTCGTATATTTTGGAAAGCGGCACTGCGCTGCCCATCGGCATGGAATCGACTTCGCTCTTTATCATTGATTTCACGGTTAAAACGGTGTTCCTCTGTGATGACGATATCCCGGTTATTACCCTGTCTATATCTAGCTGCCCGGTACTGCTGTCCATCCCCACGTCTCCCAGATAAGACATCATCAAATCTATCGCGCGTTTTGCGTCTTCAACGGTTGCATATTCCGACAAACGGACTTTAGCGCTGGCTTCCGTCAATCTCACTATGGCTTCAAGCTGCCTTGCAGATATCGGTATGGGCTTGACTTCCTCCCCTTCTGTAGAGTACTGCGATCTTAATTTTAAGTAGAATTCCTGTATTATCTTCATAGCATCAACGGACATCTTCGGCTTTATGTTCTGCTTTGCATATGCGATGTATTTTTTCATTATGTTCGGAGGGATTT
>JAKAVT010000011.1 GCA_021817165.1 Nanobdellota archaeon | reverse complement strand
TTAATACGTTATCGATAGGATTTGAGAACTGTATTCTATTGCCGTTCAAGTATCTATTGAAGCCATTGTAAGTTACGGACCAGTACAGTCCGTTGTTCAAGCCTGTCTCGGTGAAAGTGGTGGTAAGACGTTGAATTGAAGGCGCGGTTGCATTGGGAGCTATTCCTAATATTGCGACTGATCCGCCGTTGTTTGTAACGCTTATACTGCAATAAGAACTATTCTCGTAACTCCAGATAGCAGAGTATGCTGTTTGTGTTATATTTTGGTATTTGCTGTTTAATGAAAAACCAGAATCGCTACCTCCTGCACATAAAATAAGAGGATAACTGTTTGCTGTGCTGGTAGTTACTGCTGAGTAATAACCGCCACCGCTTGAAGATGAAGCAAAAGAATAATAAGTTCCGTTAAATACGTACGCTTTGGCAAGTTCATAAGGGTTATTATTATCATTAAGATTAATCGAATAGTTTCCTTTTCCCTCGATGCAATAAGCAAGATAAGCTTGACCTTGACTCTGAAGAGGCAGACAATTTTGTGGGAGGCTAATGCCTGGCAGATTAGAATGGCCTGTTGACATTGCAATTATCACAGTGCTTGGATAACTGGTGCCAACACTGTATTTTAACACAGAATTTGTTGAATTAAAGGAACTGAATTCATTAACACATTGCGATGAGTTTACGTAGGATACTTGTTTGAACATTATTTCCGTAAGCGTATCTATCGGGGCCGTGCCCGAAGAAGGAGAAGGTATGTAAGTAACAGAACAGGAACCGCTCCCCAAAACTACATCCGAAACGGTAAACTTAGAATTATTGTTTTTAACATTTATGAAATATATCAGATTTGAATCCGCAGATTTATTCAATGAGTTGTATTCAACCTGCCACTGTGCGCCATATGGCAATCCATATTCTTTAAATTCGGTTATGTTCTTCGTTGTAGAATTCAGTATTACTGTGTTGTTCTTTATTATAAGTGGCAGCGTAGAATTTGAACTGAAATGTTCTAAAGATGAAAGACTGCTAAGATTATAAAGGAGCTTTGAAATCGACAGATTAAGGCTGTGGAGAGAATTGTTCATTTCGATAAGCAATGTCTTGTTTATGCTTGATATCATAGAATCAAGTTCACTGAACGAATAATTGACCGAAGAGTTTATTGAGCTGTTTAACGAAAGTATGGCCCGATCCAAGCTTGATAAAACCGTGTTATTTAGACTCGATATGATAAGATTTAAATGGATCAAAGAAGAGTTTAACGATTTGTTTACATTGTTTATTGATTTGTTGAGAGATTTGTTCAAATAAAGTACGGAACTGTTAAGTTTATTGCTTACATTTAGAAGAGACGAATTTATTTTCTTTATCGAGGAATTCAACAAAAGGATGGAAGAATTCAAATTTGAAACAAGATTGTTTAGCTTGTAGGTAATTGTTGACAGTGATTCGTTCATCTTGAATACGGACAAATTCAAAAGAGCGATTGACTCATTTAGCGCAGTATCCGACAAATTAAGCTGGGACAACAGCGTTCCTAATGGTCCTTTCGGGTGCTTGATGCCTGGAGGTTTAGGTGGCCTTGTCAAGTTAGGAGGTACGTTATGAAGCAATGGAAAGGGTGGCTGTATAAAATTGCCAATTAAAGAATGATTTAGACTTACTGGATTTGGGGCATAAGCATAAACCATGTGATTTATTGCCTGGACCTCAATTGTATTAGAAGAGAAACTAACTTGGTGTGACAGCGCTAAAGACACTGCTACGATTAAAAATACTACTGAAAAGATTACAAACAAACCTGAATTTGGAAACTTCATAGGAATAAATTCCTTTTTTGTTATTTATAAACTTTTATATGCATTATAACTGGTAAAAAACGATTTAAACCAGTGCATGCAATAAGAGATATGGACAAAATCAGGGAGAAAAACGAGCCTAGAACACAGCTAGACATTAAAGGATTACCATTGACTTTTGTATTAACACTTGTATCTGGAGCAGTAGCAATGATCTCTGGAATACTGACAATAATTGGAAACCTATCGATATTGACGTTCAACTCGCAAACTGTTTTAAACGCGGTAGCAAACAATAGTAATTCGAGCACGCTGCAGTATCTAAGCCTAGCGTTAAACGGGATTTCCAGCGTAAAGAACGGGATAATAGTTCTCGGTCCGTTACTTATAATAGCAGGAATCTTCATGGTCATAGCGGCGTTCTATCTGAAATCAAAAAACAGAGAAACAAGGAACTTCGGCGTTTTCCTTGTGTTTCTGTTCAGCCTGTTCGCTTTGCTTGGACTGCTAATATACATTCCATTTAACTCACTTTCCGTTCTGATCCTTGTGTATTTCCCGCTTACTGTTCTTGGGAGTATAACGTATGCTTTGATTATAATATATATGATAATCGGGATGTTAGCTGGCGCAATAGCGCTCCTGAAAGATAAAAGATATTTATCCTAAAAAAGACTTGAATAAAGACTATGAATAATGCAAAAATAATGACAAAAAAGGTCGTAACGGTAGAAGTAACTACCCACATAGAAAAAGCCCTTGAACTGATGGATTCTAGGAAAATAAAGGAATTGCCGGTAGTGCAGAATAAAAAATACGCCGGATTGATACTTTATTATGATCTTCTATCAAGAGACCTTAACAAAAACTTAAAGGCAGGGGATTTTATGAAAAAGGCACCGGCAGTCCTGCCAAAGGACAGCATAAGCAAAACAATAAGTATAATGCAGGATTCTGGAATCGGAGCTTTGCCGGTAATAGACGAAGATAAAAAAGTTATAGGTATAATATCTGATTTCGATGTCCTAAAGCTTTTGATAAACGACAGAATATTCGATTCTTTCAAAGTTGAGGACGTCGTTATAAGACGCTTTCCGATATTAAGAACTGATGATACAATAGGAAGAGCGCAGAAATTGGCAGCAATGAACAGAATAGACAATTTGCCCATAGTAGATAACTTTGGCAACCTTCTTGGACAGATTTCAACGTCAGATATACTCAGCTATATTTTTGAAAAGAGGTTGGTTAAAAGTAGAGGCAAAAAAGACATGCATAAAGATGAAAAGCTTCCTACTGAAAGGAACATAATGGAAATAGCGAAATCCGAGATACCTAAATTGAATCTTACACTGAATTTAAGAAGGGCACTTGAACTCATGTTAAGCTCAAAGATTAAAAGCGGGATAGTAGTGGACAACAATGGCAAACCTGTTGGTATACTCAGCAGGCTTAAGATATTGGACTTGTTAAGCGGAAGAAACATAGGAGAAAGCATAGATTTGGCCATATCCGGGGATTATGACTGGGAATTTGTCGTACTTGTAAGAAACGAAATAAACAAAAGGGAGAAATTTTTAGTCAGCTCTGCAGGCATAAAGATAATTAGAATAAACGTAAAAAAGATAAAGAAGGCAGCCAATCAGTACCAGATAAACATGCTTGCAATAGGAAAAAAGAAATATAACATAAAGACGGATGGCATAGCAAAAGAAATGATATTCGAAGAGATAATGGACAAACTTGACAGCGTGCTAGAACGCATTAAGGACTAAAAAGAAAGCAATGACGCCTGTTTCTCTATCTTCTCGCCGAATATGCTGTTCAACTCCACATCCAATAAGTGAAGCTCATCGGTTAGATACTGCGAAATATGGTATTTTTGCGCGATGTTCAGCGAAATTGACAGATATTTTTTAATGTTCCCCTCGCTGGAAGTAAGCACTAAATTGCCGCCGCACTTTATGCATTTTCCGATAAGGGGCGCTCTTCTATACCGTTCATTGCATTTAACGCAACGGAACTCTTGCGTTCCAAATCTACGCAGGTTTCCTTTTATGTCCTTTATGAAATGCCTGTCTATTATTATCTTAGCCACATCAGAGGCGTCAACTGCTCTTATTTTTTCTTGCAATGCCATTTGAGCCGATACCTTTTCAAGCATAGTGCCAAGGGTTTTATATGATGACACGTTTACTCCTTCATTTATGTCGTTAGTATCGTGCGTAAAGAATATTGTCTTATACGGATCGTCGAAGATGTCTTTTACTTGCATTATTTTAACGTCCGAAGGTTTTGAGTAATTTAACGTGGCTTCATAAAACTCCAAAGGATATTTGTCGACTATGTCCAAGTTATACGCCTCCGAATCTATGCTTTCGAGGTCAAGCTTTGAAGATATAACCAGCGGAGAATCCATGTACCTCGCACCCCTTGAATCGGGAAGCAAACCTCTGTCGAAGTTAAGCAACATGTCAGTTAACAGCATCAACGCCGCTTCATCGCCGTCGCAGTTCCTACGCATCGCCGCATGGAAAAATGGGTGAGCGAACAAACCCTGCGTTTTCGAGAATCCTATTATCCTGCCTATTGTGCCTGAGGAGGTATGTGGCGCCAGCCCTACTACTAGTTTTCCCACCAGGTCCTCCATGGAATTTACATTCATTATTTTTTCTGACGAATAGTATTTCGTTAAAATCTCATCTATGAAATTTGAGACTCTGGAAAATACTTCCGCCGCATTTTCGTTCATGTTTCCAAAAGTAGGAAGTATTATGTCTTGCTGCTTCAGCTGCAGTACTTGGTCTATGTTATCAAGCTCTTTGCCGTATATGTCCTGCGTATAACCAAGTTCTTTAAGCCTTCTTATGCTGGTCCCTATCTCCTTTGGTTTAAAATGAGTTATTGGCACCTCTATGGCATCAAATCTGATTGTTCCGTCTTTGTTTACGTTCAGATTGTTCATTGCGCGCAATATTCCTTTTTCCAAAGGTTCTATGTCTCCATTTGAATTGAAAACCCCTTTCACGCCCTTGATTACAGAAGGCCTTTCTCTTACTCCGAGTTTATTGAATGCCCTGTCAAGGTATTCCTTTAAGTTAATCTTCTGTTTCACTTTCTGAGTAGTTGGTTTCCCATGATGAAAAGCCTCTGTGGTTTTTGTACCGCATACCCTGCAGTACCTCATTCTCCTTGTTTCCATGCCGCAGATATCACATTTTGCAAATATGCTCTCTCTTTTGCAGTTGTCACAGTAAAACAGTCCGTATTCCGCAAACACTGTTTCTTTTTGCGCCGCGATGATGATGTTTCTCGATGAGCCGCCACTCTCCCCTACTGGAAAGATTACATTCGGATTAGTATCCATCTCCCTCATCTTTGCCTTCTCCGGTCTGCCCAATCTGCCCCCTATGAAAGTGCCGGCTGAATCCATTATCTTCAACCCGGAAATCCCGCTTAAAAGATCCAAATTAGAGAAATTCTGGCCTATCTTCAAGAGAATCATGTCGAAACTTATATTTTGATAGCCTAGGGTAAATAGAAATGAATCGGCATTGTCTATTATTATGCTGCTTCCTTTTAAGTAATGCTCTATTCCTATGATCTCCAAAGTCCTTTTTATCTGGCTGTCAAAAGGCAAAGCAAGTATTTTATATGCAGATCCCGGTATTTCATTTTGGTATTCTATTTTTGCATTTGTATGCACGTACTCAATCAGCTCTGTCAATTGTTTGTAGCTTATCTGTGACCAGAAATAAATAAATTTGGGATGCAGCGGAATCGAATACTTTAAAGAAAAATCCTTATACTCCAGAAACCCGTTAAGCTTCCTAGATTCCTTTACCGCAACCTCCCCTTTGCTTTCAACAATCCTGTCCCACCATTCGCTAACGAAAGGAGAAGGCATTAAAAGATGTCCCTGCTCAGAAAAATCACCGTAATTGAACAGTATGTCCCCAATATAAAGTATCTCCTCTATCTCTTTGATAAACTGCTCCGACTGCTTCACTGTATTTATCCTTTTTACAGATCCGTCCTTTAATTTTACTATCGGCCCGTCTATCGTTGAGCACGGCGTAACGGCGCATGCTTTTCCAGGAAGCTCTACTCTTAGCTGGGAACCGGTAGCTATAAAATCCATTAGTATCCTATTTGTAGCAGGGTTTATGGACGCCGCGGCAAGGCCAGATGTTCTGCTTCTCCCATAACGCAATCTAAATCCGCCGCTGGTAAGAGGATAAGAAAAAACGGGTCTGCCGGCGGCCAATTCCTCAAGATAACGATAATTCGGCAGAACCTTCTGTGCAGGATTGCTTTCCTTTTCATCTGCGTTCTTTTCTGCATGCGAAAGCTCCTTTATCTTAAGATATTCTGGTAAAAAAGAAAAATCGTCTTCAATGCCGTAATTTTTGGCAAAGCCCTTCGAAAGCTTGTTGACTTTGTTCGATTTTTGAGCGAACCCTTCGCAAAGAACCAAACACATTCCTCCTCTTATCCTGTTGGTTTTTATTCTCGGAAGGTCCTTATAAGCGGATACTTCCCTGTCGCTCGTTGGATCTCCGTCTATTTCTATAGGTATGTTCTTAAGGAGAAAATCCAGCTCATTCAGACTTGGCAGATACTGAAGCCTTGCTTCATAGTCATTATAATCTGTCACTTCAACTTTTACTCTGCTTATCTCCTGTTCTGTTGCATCGTATTTCCCATAGCCGAAGTTTGCCCTTAATGCGTCTGCGATTACGACGACCGACGCAGCGGCGGTTCCTCCTGCTCCCCTTATGGGGCCGCCAAAATGACATGCAAAGTACTCTTTTCCATCCATCCTTTTTTTGAATTCGAGCCGCACGAACCCTTCTAAGGGCGCGGACACTATTGCAGCCGTTATATACGCAAGTCCAACCCTTATGCCCATTTCTATGGCATCATGAATGTTTTCGAATTTTACAAATTTTGACCCGGCGGTTGCTATCGCGCTGTCGATTGCGACCCTCCAGTCATTTGGCCCGTATTTCTTTTCCGCATCCCTTATAAAATCAGCAAGCCCGCTTTTTATGAGATTAATATTAAGAACGGAAAGCAGACCTTCTATCCTATCTGCAACATCGGATGCAAGTGGTATGTTTATCGGTTTTAGCTTTCCTATTAACTCATATTGTTTTTTTACTTCCTCTGTTATTTGATCGTGATAAGAATCGGTTTCCATTGTTAACTAAATAGTATAACCCTCTTAAATTAAAACTTTATTGCCTTAAAGGAAAAAAGCGGGCCGCGAAGGGGATTTGAACCCCTGTCTAAAGGGCCACAGCCTTTTGTTCTGCCTAGCTAAACTATCGCGGCCATTTTGCATTAAATATATTAAACCAGTATAATATTATTAATAGTTATTGATATAATATTATCATAACCCACAAAAGAATGTAAAATCGTTATGGAAAAGAAGGAAGTGGAAGAGATTATCAAGAAAAGAATGCAGGAAAAACCAGATGAGCTTATCCCGGCAAAGTCCCTATTAGAATTGGGTTTAAAGCGGTATAAATGCAAAGTTTGCGGAAAGAATTTTTGGAGCTTTACCGAAAAGGACAAATGCGGAGATGTTGACTGTGTAGGAGAGTACACGTTTTTCAACAAAAAAATATCGTCTTTAAAGGCAGGTTATAGAGACATCTGGAGAGCTTTTTCAATTTTCTTCAGAAAAACCGGGCATAAAGAGATAAAGCGCTACCCTGTTGTTGCAAGGTGGAGAGACGACATATATTTTGTTGAGGCTGCGATAGACGATTTTGCGCCTTACGTTATAAAGGGGATAGCCGAACCGCCTGCGAATCCATTGGTGGTGCCGCAGATATGCTTGAGATTCAACGACATAAACAATGTTGGACTGTCGGGCAGACATCTTACAAGTTTTATAATGGCAGAGGAAGCGGCATTTAATACAAAAAAGAAGAAAACCTACTTCGACAGAGAAGCAATAAAATACATAACAGAATGGATTTTAAATGGCCTTAAAATAAAAAAAGAGGAACTGACATTTATAGAGGACGCATGGGTTGGAGCAGGTTATGCAGGCAGCTGTCTTGAGTATTTTGCCGGCGGGCTTGAACTTGGAAACCAGGTTTATATGCGTTATGTTATAAATGACGACAAATTGGAGGAGATCCCTACAAAAACAATAGACATGGGCGCAGGGCTTGAAAGATGGTCCTGGGTATCAAACAACACTCCGACGATATACGAAGCTACTTTTCCAAAGGTCATAGAGTACATAAAGAAAAAAGTTGGAGTTGATTACGATGAAGAAAAAGTGAAACAAGTATATGAACACATTGGAAAAATGGACTTCGAAAAGATGGAGGTAGGGGACGCAATAAAGACTGTGGCAGAAGACACTAAAATGGATGAGCATGAAATTAAAAAAATTCTGAGCGACATGCAGGCGGTGTATTCCATAGCAGACCATAGCAGAACTTTGCTTGTTGCCATACACGATGGCGCACTTCCCAGCAACGTCGGCGGAGGTTATAACCTTAGGAACATACTGCGCAGAACATTGAATTTTATAAGGAGCAAGAACTGGGATTTAGACATAAATGAGGTAATAGAAGAACATAAAAAGGAGTTTGGAAGCTGGTTTGAAGAATTGAAGGGAACCGAAACAAGAAAGATCATAGACAAGGAGATTGAAAGATACAATGAGTTTAGAGACAGGAACTACAAATTCATATCCTCATTATTAAACAGGACAGAACTATCTGAAAAACAAATGATGGAACTGTACGAATCGAAGGGAATAACCATAGATGATGTAAAAACGGTCGCGGAAACGGAGGGAAAACAGATAATCTTGCCTGAAAAATTCTACAGCGACATAAACAAAGCAAAGAAGAAAAAAGAAGAAAAGGCCGATTACTCATTCATAAACGGGATGAAACCCACGAAAAAACTGTTCTATGACGAAAAACTGAAAAAATCAAAGGCCAAGGTAGTAAAGACAATAAAGCCTGACAGACTAATACTAGACCAAACCATATTTTACCCGGAAATGGGCGGACAGAAATCTGACCGGGGAAAAATAAACGGGTCTAACGTAATCAACGTAGAGATCAAAGACGATGTGATAATCCATTATTTAGACGATGTGAAGGGATTTAAAGAAAAGCAGGAAATCAAGATGGAGATAGATTCCGAAAGAAGGGAGCTTCTTAGAAGGCATCATACTGCTACACACATAATAAACCAGGCCTGCCGCAGAGTTCTTGGTGATTTCGTTTACCAGAATGGCGCAGAGAAGGACGTGGACAAAGCGCACCTTGACATTACTTACTTTGACAAGCTGACTGAAGAGCAGGTAAACAGAATAGAAAGACTGGCAAACGAAGTTGTATCCGAAAACCTTGGCATAAAGGCAGTCATGATGCCAAGAGAGAAGGCGGAGAGCATGTATGGCATGTCCATTTACCAAGGCGGTGTAGTTCCGAATGCAAACATACGCATAGTTAAGATAGATGACTATGACGTTGAGGCGTGCGGTGGCCTTCACTGCAACAGCACTGGAGAGGTTGGGCTTATAAAAATCATAAAGACAGAAAGGATACAAGATGGCGTAGTAAGGGTTGTCTTCAAGGCTTACAAACCTGCCTTGGAGTATGTAGAAGCCCTAGACAAGATGTCCAAAGACTTGACGGAGCTGTGGGGAGTGAACCAAGAGGAGATTTACAAGACTGCAAACAGGTTCTTTTCAGAATCCAAGTCCTACAAGGAATCGTATAAAAATGCCGAAAGCGACCGCATATTGTCACAATTAGGTCTTTTATCGCCCAAAAAGGTAAACAACATAACGGAGATAGAAACGAAACTAAACGACTTTGGGTTATTTTCTTCGCTTATAACCAGTTATAAGGAAGAAGTAATAATATTCGGAGAAAGCATTGGTATAGGCAAACCGAAAAATGAAGCCGTAAAAAGCGAACTTTCAGAAAGATATAAAGTCGTGGTTGAAAAAGGGAACTTCCTTTTAGGACACAATTAATTAAACCGAGAGGAATAAGATAAAAATATATATAAACGAACGCATTATTTAAGGTTTTATGACTGAATTTTACAACGCTTCGGAGAATGAAAAGAAAATAAATGCCGATTGGAAGACGAAAAAAACGTGGGAAAAGGCATTAAAAAGAAACAAGGGAAAGGATAAATTTTACTTTCTTGACGGGCCGCCGTTTGTAACGAACGAAGTACACCAAGGAACGATGTACACGATATTCATAAAGGACGCGATAATAAGGTATAAACTGCTTAAAGGATTTGATGTGAGAGCGCAGCCGGGATGGGACACTCAAGGACTGCCGATTGAAGTGGTGGTAGAAAAGAAGCTTGGAATAAAAAACAAGAAGGAAATAAAGGAGTTTGGAGAGGAAAAATTCGTAGAGGAGTGCAAAGACCTTGTTGAAAGCTACATAAAACTTAACACGAACGTAATATTGGATTACGGCGTTCTCTGGTACTACAATGAACCTTATAGGACCTACAAGGACCAGTACATAGAATCCGTGTGGTATGGGATAAAAAAAGCATATGATAAAGGCCTGCTGTACACCGGATTGAAATCCACATGGTTTTGCGTAAGGTGCGGCACACCAATGTCTAATTATGAGATACGCGACAAGTATTACGACAAAGAAGACAAATCAGTATACGTTTTGTTCGAACTGCAGGATGGCAGGTTCCTTTTGGTCTGGACCACCACGCCGTGGACCCTTCCTTCGAATGCCGCCGTTGCAGTTAACAGCACTTTCAAATACCTGGAAATAGAAACGGAAGGAAAGAAGGTAATACTTGCAAAGGACAGAGAACCGGTCCTTAAAGAGCTCAACAAGGAATACAAGATATTAAGGGAAATCGACGGAAAAGACCTTGTGGGCCTAAGGTATAAACATCCTTTCAGTGACATACCCCAGATAGAGAAAAACGCAGACAAGGTAGCAATAGTAATAGATGGAAAAGAGGTATCATCAGAAGAGGGAACTCCTTTTGTCGAAATAAACGAAGGAACGGGGCTAGTGCATTCCGCCCCTGGACACGGAGAATCTGATTACAAGATAGGGATTGCAAATGGGCTGCCAATACTTTCACCAATAGATGAAAACGGAAGATTTACGGAGGAAAGCGGATGGCTGAAGGGAGAAGACGTGTTAACTGTAAATGACAAAATAATAGAGTATCTTGACAAAAAAGGCATGCTATTCGCAGAAAAAAAGATACTGCACAAGTATCCACACTGCTGGAGATGCAAAACTCCCCTCATAACCAGGGCAAGCCAGCAATGGTTTTTAAGCATAGCAAAAATAAAAGACGAGCTTATAGAAGTATCGAAAGAGATAAAGTGGGTTCCTCCGATATCGCAGGACATGTTTGAATCATGGCTAAAAAATGCGCAGGACTGGGTCATATCAAGACAGAGGTACTGGAATACTCCCCTCCCGATATGGAAATGCCAGTCATGCGGTAACATGCTAGTTATAAGCAGCAAAAAAGAACTGCTTGAGAAAGCAGAGATAAAGGAGATAACGGATTTACATAAAAGCAGCCTGGACAAAATAAAGATAAAGTGCGAAAAATGCGGGGGAGAGATGAAAAGGGTGCCGGACGTGATGGACGTTTGGATAGATTCCGGTTCTGCTTCGTTTGCGTGCATTAACTATCCAGCAGCTAAAGAAGAATTCGAAAGGTATTTTCCAGCCGATTTCATTTCTGAGGGAAACGACCAGATAAGAGGTTGGTTTTATTCCCTGCTTGTCATGGGGTATATAACCACCGGAAAACTGCCATACAGAAACGTTTCGATGCACAGGTTTATAGTTGGAGAAGACGGAAATAAGCTATCAAAGAGCGAGGGCAATTACAAGCCAATATCAGCACTTATAAAGGAAGGATACAGCAGAGACGCATTGAGAATAACGCTGCTAAAGCACAATTTGGAGGACGTGGCGGTTTTTACGCTAAATGATTTGAAGGACGACACAAAAACGATCAATTTGTTCTATAACTTGGGAAATCTTTATGTGTCTGCAAAAGCGATGCTTAAAAATGAAAAAACCCAAGAGATTAACCTCAAGATAGAAGACCGCTGGATAATGTCAAGATGGAACCGGGTTAAAAGAGAAGTACAGACAGACCTTGATGGGTTTAGGACGGATTTTGCACTGAATAAACTGACGGATTTTCTTGTGAACGACCTTAGCAGAACGTATATAAAACTGGCTAAAGGAAGGATGTTTGACGACGGAGATTACACGGCTTTCAAGACATTCGAGCACATACTGAAGGAACTGGCAGTGTCCGCTTCCGTATTCCTGCCATTTATATCTGAAAAAATATTCAAGATGGTGAACAGACTTGGTAGTACCATCACTGCGGAATTTCCATCTGCTAATGAAGCGCTTATAGACGATGAAGTGGAGAGCAGGATGGAAAGAACGATGGAAATCCTTCAGGGGATACTTTCTGCGAGGGAAAAACTAAAATTGAACCTTAGAAGGCCGCTTAAAAAAGTAATAATGCCGACTGTACATTCCGGCCAGATCCTCGAAGAGATAATAACCAGACTTGGGAACATACTGCATATTTCATATGACCTTAATGCCGAGGAGTTTGAGCCTACGATTGATTTCTCAAAATTAAAGCAAAGGATGCAGCAAAACGACATAACTATAGCTACTTCAAAGTTCTTGGAACTTACCAAGGAAACGGTGATAAGAAATCTGAGGGAGGGGCTTAAATTGAGCTCCGACGGAAAGGATTACAGCATACTTTCTACGGAAATAGACCTTAAACCGAAATCAAGGGAAGAAATGCAGTTTAGCGCCGGAAAAGACGTTGTTGTGATAGACTCAGGGATAAACGACGAAGTCAAGCTTTTATGGATAAAAAGAGAGACAATAAGAGCGGTGCAAAACATTAGAAAGGAACTCAAAATGAACAGAACGGATTCGATAAAACTTTACATAACCATAGACAACGATCCAAACAACAGCATAAAAACCGCAATAATAAAGGAAGTATCGTCAAAAACCGGCAGCGAGGAAGGTAAAACCGAAAAACTATTAAAGATACAAGATTTAAATATAGCTGGCAATAATATCGTTATAGAGGCATATAAGTAATGGTAAACACAAAAATATACAAAGTAGAAAACGTAGTAGCAAGCATATCTCTTAAAGTCCAGATACCTTTGAACAAACTTAAAAAACTGCCTAATACAAAGTATAATCCAGAGCAGTTCCCGGGACTCGTTTTCCGTTTTCCTGACATGCACGTAACGTTCCTTGTTTTTGGAAGCGGCAAGCTCGTATGCACTGGAGGTAGATCCAAAGAAGACATAAAGACTGCAATGGCGAGACTTCTCAAAGAACTTAAAAAAGTAGGAGTCACCGTTAAAAGCGAATGGAAGATAGACATACAAAACATAGTAGCAAGCGGAAACCTCAATAGGACGTTGGATCTAAACAAAATAGCTTACAACATAGATGAAACCGAGTATAATCCTGAACAGTTCCCCGGTTTGGTCTACAAGCTAGTAAACTCAAAGATAACTTTTCTTTTGTTTGGAACGGGAAAAATAGTCTGCACTGGCGCGAAAAACGTAGAAGAGATAGATGAAGCAATAAAGATCCTTGTAAACGCGATAAAGAAAGCCGCAAATTGAGGTTGCAATGATAAATAGAAAAATCCCAGATTATTTAACACTTTTCTTTAGCTTGCTTGGCCTCGCTGCAATGCTATATCTTCTTTTGTCTTTTACTTTGAATTTAATATCCAAGAACAGCTGCGATATAATAAGCTCCGTAATCAACTGTTCAAAGGTCGTTACAAGCAGCTACTCTACTTTGTTCGGCATAGACTGGTATTATTACGGGATAGCATTCTTTTCATTGATAGCAATCCTTTCCATCATCAAACTATCCAATAAAAAGGAGAAAAGAAACAGATTATTCGCAGAAGCAATATTTGCATTGAGCATATTCGGCAGCGGAATAGCTGGTTACCTTATATACGTGGAAATAGCATTGGTTCACCACATATGCATATTATGCACTACCGGACACCTGGCAATATTCGGATTGCTCATAATTTCTATCCTCAGGTTTACAAAATTTAAGAATACTATCTAATAAAATTAAATTATCCAAAAATCAGCATAGCTTACGCTGGCGTCGGATAAAAAATAAAAATTACCGGTTTTAAATGTGACTGTGTGATTTACGAAGTTTTTGGCTGATTAGTAATCGTGCGCTGAAGATCTCGGCTTTCGCCTTGGTCCTTACACGCCGATTCTATCAACGGGGTCTTCTTCCCCAGCCTCAACGATGCCTATTTTTACGGAGGGTTTCGAGCTTAGATGCCTTCAGCTCTTATCCCATAGCGTGTGGCTACGCGGCGTACCCTGTCGGATAACCGCTAACTAGTGACGCCGAATCGCTGTTCCTTTCGTACTAGTCGAATCTTCCATTCAGGCATCGACCACCTCCACTAGTTAACTACCGGCCTGCCTCGCGGCGGCCTAAACTCAGCTCACGGTCCCCTTTAACCAGTGAACACCTGTACCCTTGGCTGCTTGTGCACAACCAGGATGGGGAGAGCCAAAGACTGTGGAGCAAGCTGCGAAGTCAATATGAACTATCATCCGCAACAACTCTCTTACGCCCAGGGTAGCTTTTCTGTCATACGAAGGAGTCAAAAAAACACGCATTCGTGTTCGCTATGCCCGGCTTTCGCCTCTGTGCACTTTGCTTTGCAGTGCGCAGTCAAGCCATCTTTTGCCATTGCACTTAACAGTGGATTTCTATGCCACTTAAGATGACCTTTGGGCTCCCATGTTATCTTTTCGTGGGATTGCCACCCCAGCAAAACTGCCCATCTCCTGCTGTTCCCGAAGGTAAGTGGTATAAGTCAATAAGGGTAGTGTTACACTTTCGGCTATCTCATTGCCGGAACAATGAGCATAACGCCTGCTACCTACTCTATGCCTATCAACTTAGTACCACAACAAGAGACTGCAGTAAAGTTCCTGGGGTCTTTTTGACCCAGTGGAGGTCCCTGGCCTTTGCACCAGGACGGTGGTTTCGCGGGTTTCAAGGTAGGGACAGCGGGAATCTCATTACATCGTTCACAAGCCAACAATCAATTGGCAATGGATTATGCTTGCTTAAGAAGGTCACAGTTACCTCCGCCGCTAATAGGTCCTTATACCCGTTGAAACAGATTTTCGGATACCTATGCTGGGCAGATGTCGCCGGCTGTACAAAAGATTGCTCTCTAGCAGCCAGCTATGCTTTTAGTAAACAGTTAGACTCCCTTCGTCACTGCGCCCTGATTTAGCTTTTAAGACCAAATCAGGGATCCCTTATTGCGAACTTACGGGACTAACTTGCCGATTTCCCTTACCCTGTTTAAATCCCTCGCCTTAGCCTTCTCAGCCAGTGCACCTGTGTCAGTTTTCGGTACGGTCGCTTCGGTTCATAACGTTTACATTTTCATGGGCGCCGGGAATCAATGGATGTATTGCTACATTACAAACGCTTCTGCATCTTCTCGACATTACGTCTCTCGAATGCATCGCGCTTGTATATAATCTGACTGGACCACTCCACTTATCTCAACGCGTAGTAAACGGTAAAACCGCCGTGGTTGCGTAATATTAAACGCATTCCCATTTGCCTTGCACCTTTCGACGCAAAACTTAGGACCGACTAACCCTTGTTAGATAATCTTAAAACAAGGAACCCTTGCACATGCGGCGGATGGGATTCTCACCCATTTATTTGCTACTCCTGGCAGGATTCTCAATGCCTTGCAGATCCATCTTCCCTCACGAAAAGACTTCTAGTCTGCAGGCACGCCCATCTACCATTTTTGATTTTCATCAAAATCATGAGTTTCGGCAGCTTACTTAGCCCCGTCCATTTTCGAGTTACCATATCTAGGTTGGTAAGTTGTAACACACTTTTTAAAGGATGGCCGCTTCTGAGCCCACCTCCCAACTGTTTTAGAAATGATTCCTCTTTTTTGCACTTAGTAAACATTTAAGGGCCTTAACTCATGGCTAGGTTGTTTCCTTCTCGGTGTAAAACTTTACGCCATACACCCAACTTATGCCTATTTTTAAAGGAATTCTGAGTTTGACAATGTTGTGGAGCCTTTCGGCTCCTACCAACACAATCAGTGTCTTTACCTCTTTTAAAATTCGGGCATAAGCTATCCTATGGGATATTTCGATGGGAACCAGCTATCGCCGCGCACGATTGGTTTTTCGCCCCTATACCCAGGTCAACTGACGATGTAGTTACCGACCAGGTCGGCCCTCCATAGAGAGTAATCTCTACTTCAGCCTGCCCAGGTATAGATCGCGCGGCTTCGGGTCTTACAAACATGACTTATGGCAGTTTCCTACCAGTGCCTTGCGGCACTCGCTTTCGCTCCGGCTTCCTTTCGTTAGCCTTGCCATGCTCATAAACTCCCTGCCCCTTTATGCTAAAAGGATGTTGCAACACTTGAGCCTGCTTATTTATTCACAGGTTCACGACGTGCCGCAACAACTATAACTATTAGATTTCAGGTTCTTTTCACCCTCTCGTCGAGAGTGCTTTTCAACTTTCGCTCACGCTACTCTGCGCTATCGGTTTCAGGTAGTATTTAGGGTTGGATGTTTCTGACACCCATGTTCACAGAAGAGTATCGACCTCTGCTACTCTGTATGATGACCGTGCATTGAAAAACTACGAGGCTGTCACTCTCTTTGGCCCGTCATTCCAGACAAGTTTGTCTTCCTCCGCACAGCCATTAACCACGCCACATTTCTGCATTGCTGCAGATTCGGTTCGCCCTATTCCCTTTTCGTTCGCCATTACTGGGGGAATCTCTATTGATTTCTTTTCCTGCAGGTACTAAAATGTTTTAGTTCCCTGCGTTCCCTTTCTTTCCGTAAAGGAAAGAATCTATGCTTACGCATAGGCATCACGCATTCAGAAACGATGCGATCAACGGTCGTCTGCGCCTACCGCATCATTATCGCAACTTGCTGCGTCCTTCTTCGGCTCCTGAACCAAGTCATCCATCTAATAGCTTGGATTAGCAAATCACACAGTCACATTGCTGTTTTTAACAGCTCGACACTTCCTTCTTTATTATCAAATAAAAAAGTGCATATTATTGTTCAACCGATAAATATGTAATAAGTAGAAAAGGTTTATAAAGCTTTTGTAAATGTTTCGGATAAAAATATCGAATGGTTTTTATGAGATAGATCCGTATGTAAGATTTAAAGCATGGTTTTT
>JAKAVT010000010.1 GCA_021817165.1 Nanobdellota archaeon | reverse complement strand
TAAAAATCAAAAAATGTTAAATAGATTGTGGATGTTTTAATCTTAATATAGCCCCGTAGTCTAGCGGCAAGGACAGCAGGCTCTGGACCTGCAAACACCGGTTCAAATCCGATCGGGGCTACTTTTTGTAGGGGATAATGCTATCTCAAAGAAATGGCACTACTTTCAACAAAAAGATTAAAGAATAATAGTGAAAAAAGTAAAAGTTATAAACGACTTTCTTTTAGAGAAATAGTATTAATTATATATTTTTTTATATCTTGAATTATAGTAAATAACTCTAAGGAATATTTTTAGTCTTACTCTATTTTCTACCCTTGCAATGCGCCATGTTCAATGAAACAGTTTTCTGCGGAAAAATTTGTATGGTTTACTGTCCTGTTTGATTGAAATTTTGTCTATCGTATCATAATGTATATCCTCAATAAATCCTTCTTCGTCGATAACTCTAAGATTACTGCCTATTCTAACTATTTTAACAATAGATTCAGAGTCTTTTACAGTTATTTTAACTTTTACTTCCGCCGCTTCATCTATGAGGTATTTACTAAAGAATACTCCTTCTAAATCTGTAGATTCTCTTCTCATGGAAAATAATAACCATAAAGATAACAACATAAGTATCACTGCAGAGGCTATTTGTGGACTGTAATAATATACACTATTATTTAAAAACGATAGAAGACTATATAGAAATGTGTACAACACGAATAGAGCTAATAAAAATTTATTTAATTCTATGAATTCATTATAAAATGGATAGTAATATTTGAGAATTCTATTAGTAACTATTGGGGAGGGTTTCTTAGAATATTTATATATTTTGTATCTAGAAATTACAAAGATTATAATGCCAATAACGAATGCCCAATTAAAAATAAGAGGTAATGGGCCTAGAAAAAAGGCTAAAATATAACCCGATATAGAATTTATTGTTATTACATGCACCACAAATGTAACTGGGATTAATAAAAGAAAACCAAAAAGTATAAGTTCCACCGAGTATGTTAATAAGTTTAAAATTTTTGAGTTGATTTTTCCATAGAAATCAGAAACGACCTTGCTATTCTCAAATAAAAATCTTATAATTTCACTTCGTTTATTGAACCAATCGCTTATCTTTTTAGAGTTGACATTATATGTGAATTCTACACCCGCTAGCATTTTAGTTTATGTCTAACATACTATTATAACTTTTTCCCTGTCTTATTACGCAACTTTACATTCTTTTCCTTACCTCGCGTTTTACTCAGCCCGTAATAGTCGTTTTTGGTATCCTGAGCTTCCTTGCTTCTTCGAAACTTATCGAATCTGTCCCTTTAGACAGGCTGTTCTTGTCCTAGTAAGTGGAGTATCTTGGCTTGTTTAGAGGCCCGTTCTGTGCAGGTTATTGACCTAACAAAACAGGCACTTTTGACAAGCTTAGCTATATGGAATACACGAATCAAGCATTATAATGAGCATAGATTAAATAATATAATTTAAAATTCGGTTGCAAATCTCTCTTAATTAAATTAAAAATTGATTAAAAAAGTTTTAAATAAGATTAATTTTGAATTAAATAAGTGGTTGAACATAAAACTTTAATTATAATTTTTAGTTTTTTAATTGCTTTATTTATAGTCCTATTCACGGGGACCTATTTTCTTAGTCAAAATATCTACAATCCCATTTTTGGCAGTGCACCCAGTAGTAATATTGGATCTAGTAACACTAATTCATCTATTAACAGTAATTGTCTTAGAGTAGTACAAATCGGATCAAATTCTTTTGCAAGCACTGGCGGTAAATGTACTGGTTTTACTGTTCAAATAGGTTCAAATAGTAATTATACTAACTACCAAAATGCCTGTCCCTCTTTAGTACAAATAGGATCAAATTCTATTTATTATAATAATGTAAGCGGATGTAACCCACAAATACAATCCGGTTCTGGAGCAGTTTATTGTTATTTAGGATCTTGCAATTGAATACTAGGATTTTAATAAATTATTTTTATAGCATATTCAGTTAAATATATTAGATGAATCCATAAATCTTAATACCTTTGATCTAAATGCTTAAATAGTACATTTAATATTATAATCTATGACAGATAAGCCCAAAAAAGCGAGCTCGGCAAAATTTGGTGTTATAGCCCTTATTATTGTTATTGTTATATTTATTGCAATATTTATATCATTTAATTTAGGTTACAGTAGCAATGGTAGTCAAAACATTCAAACTAGCATACAATCTACGCCTAGCACTACAATAGATATTACTGGTGTAAATCTTATTATAGATTATACTGGAGTTAGTAGTGGATATTTTGGACCTTCCTCTCAAGCGTTGGGGGGCGCTGGTACTTTAACTGGTGGCTCAGAAGCCGTATATACTATAGTAATGAGCAGTAGTGCACTATTGCTCAGTCATAATATAAATGACATATCTATTAATACTCCTGGTTTTTCTATAATAAGTATTTCGCCTAGTTTACCATATAGTTTAAGTCCGGGATCTAATGTTAGTATAACTATAACAGTACAAACACCAAACGTTAATTACAATGGTCCAATCGATTTTATCTTATCCACTAATTAATTATTTTAATAAAAAACAAAGCAAAAAGATTATATGATACAGTTACATAAAAGCATTAAGAATATTTTATATGGAATAATTTTCTTATTCTTGGGAGTAGTATTTATGATTATTTATTTTATATTTAATTCAAACTCACTTTTAAGTCTACCGGCAGAAATAGCTCTTATTTTTGGGTTAGGTTTCATTATAGCAGGCCTTTTATTTATTATGGCATTAAAAAGACTCAGAAAATAATTATTTTACATCAGCACCAATAAATTTAAAGCTAAAGGATATGCTAGGAAATAAACAAATAAAAACTAAGATATAATAAGACTTTGCATAATAACCTCTCAAGTATTCTTGAATTCATTCAGATATTTGTCAATTATAAGCTTGGTAGTGTTGCTTATGTTAATATCTGAATTAGGCTTCCAAAATCTTATATGTTTAACTTCATGACCGTCTGGTTTGATTTTACCGACTGCTTCTACCAAAAATATTTTATAGAGATTTCTTATTCTTCTATCTTCTGGATCATCATGCGAAAAAAGATATTTAATGCTTATAGTTTTTAGACCAGTTTCTTCCCTTAATTCTCTTATTGCTGCTTTTTCTCTAGATTCTCCTTTTTCTGCACCACCTCCTGGAAGAATAAATATTCCGCTTTTTCCGGCTACAACCAATATTCCTTCCTTTGTATCAACTAATGCAGTACCTCGTCTTCTCACTAATTGTCTACCTGATATCTTTTCTTTAGTAATTTTCGAGGAATCTATTACTTTAGCTAAATATCTGTAATATCCTGTTTCATTAACTGTTTTTCCAAATTTTGGATGCACTTTGGATTTTCCAGTATATCGTTTAAAAAATTTAACGTTCTGTCTATCTGTTTTATATAATTCAGTTATGTGCCTATGATTTAAAATACCAAAAGTACAAACCTCGTCTTTAACTTGGAAGGAGCCCGGATAACGTATTTTATCTAGCTCCACATAAACTTTTGATATGTTTTGACTCCGCTTACCTATTGGAAAGGGCGGTTGACCCTGCCACATAGGTGCTAACCACACTAAATTTTTATGTCTACCCCATACTTTATTTCTGTATATAATGCCTTCTTTTGGCTTCCAGGTTAAATTAAATATATCCAATATACTCATATCTACTTAATTGCCTCACTGTTTTATTTATATTGAATCATTAAAGCATGTATAATGTAAATTTACAGTTGTTCCGGAATTAAATACTCCTAAGATTGTAGTAGAGCAATATTCACCCAATGCAGTAACTGCACCAGTTGCATAAACATAAGCACCATTAAACCTAAACAGATAAACGGTTATACTTTTTAAGGTAGTCGTAGCAATAGAATAAGTTGTTATTGAGCCTTGTCCATATGAAATTGTCCATTGTGCGCCGTTAGGTAGTCCTGTTTCCACGAATGTTGTCGCAGGAAACATATACCAAATTGCTATTCCAATTATTGCAATTATTATAATAATATAAATTAGACTTCGTAATCTACGCCTTCGTACCCGATAAAATCTTCTATCGAAATTAGGCCTCTTAGGTTTATTATATCCCCTATAATTTTCAATTGTATAATCTGATAACAAAGATTTTTTTGAATGCCCGTAACTTGAAGGTCTTACTAAACTTTTTTCTGATTTCTTTTCACGATCTAAAAATTCACCTAGGCTTTTATACTCATTTTTTCTAATTTCATCTAATTTAGGTTCAATAACAATCATTTTATCGCTAGCCATGACCATATCAGGATCGTATGTATGGGCCATGGAATATGCAGTATACGCACTATGATAGTTACCTAGCTTTTCAAGAATAACGCCCTTTTCATACAAAAACTTAGAGTTATGTGGATCGGATACTAAATTCTTTTCAATTTTTTTTAAATCGTCATTTAATCTCTTCTTTTCATTATTATTTAGTTCCATTGCCCAAATATTATATTAATGTATGGGTTAATAAATTATAACGTGATGCATATTTTCTAAATATAGGGCTGCGTTTTTATCTTTTATTGTAAAAGTACTAGTCAGTGCACTAGCCATAGTTCAAGGATTACAATTTATAGAACCTTACAAAAAATGAACGTGAATTAAAGGAGATATCTGTTTAATTTTTATTATAAATCGTAATTATCTTTCTCTCTTTAATCTTTTTCTGCCTATACCATAATGTGCTTTTGTTTATCTTAAGCTTTTTTCTGTCTTCTGGCGTTATCGCCATTATGCGGTTACGCAATTCAATATCATCGTTCCTATAAGGTTTGATTTCTGGGATTTTAATAGCACTTTCTCACTTTTAAGATACTGCTTACTTTAATATACTTAAATTAAAGGATGAGAGAGAAAATAAGATATACTAGTTTTAGTAATAATAACCCATAAACGAGAAAAATATAAAGTATTTAACCTTTTTAACAATAAATATAATATTATATGAGTCTATTTAATAAATTACGAAAAGCAGCGAAAAGATTTAGCACAAAAGTAGGTTCAAACATAAAGAAGCTAAGTCTTATAAAGAGAACAAAAAGAGAAATGTTAGAAAGATTTGAATTACCCTCATTGAAAGATGCATGCAAAGTTTATGGGGTAGATGAGCCAGTGCGTTATAAAACCAGCTCTAACGGAAACAAATACCGAGTTACTCCTGAACGGAAAGACTTCATATATGAATTATCAAACAATCTAAAATTAGAACAAATACGAAACTATGCAAATAGACATAAAATACGCGTTGAGGATATCATATCTAATTACGAAAAAGAACTAAAAGAAATAAAAGACACAGAAAGTAAAAAGTATGACGAACTAGATAATTCTATTAGACCATACGGAAATGACAAAGATTTTAGGGAATTGATATTAAAAATAAACCAGTTTAATCCATCAAAAAAATGGACCTACGAGGAAGGCTATCAAGCTGAACTACAAGGATATTTAAAAAGGGAATTCACAAACTCAGTTGTTGAAGTGCAAACCGGCGCTTCTAGGCCAGATATAGTTATAAATGATATAGCTATCGAAATTAAGGGCCCTACAGACAACGCTGCACTTCTAACTTTAGGGAGTAAATGCGTAAAATATCTACAACATTATAGAAAATTAATTATAGTTTTATTTGATCCGATATACTCTGAAGCAGAGTATAACGAAACTATCGGAGGCATAAGACAAAGATTTAAAGATGTAGAGATTATAATCAAAAAATAATATTAACTGTCAAATAATTTATCACTTAATTCCGTTTTACTGTTAGGATAAGACTATAAATGCACTATAGTTTCTTTAAGCAGCATCATTTCTGAGGTATTTTTTATGCTTATATAGAAATCCATAACTTTTTTTTGGCTTTATTTAAATATTCTAATGCAAAATAAAATTATCTCTTTCTTTTCTATTTCTGTTTGCAAAATCAACCTCTTTAATCTAGGATTATAATCTTTTAATTTATGAAATATCCCTCCGTTATTAGATAATTTTTGAATTATAACTCGTTTCTTAGTTGTTCTTTAAGTTTTCTTCTAGATATATCAATTTAATTTTTATGAATTCTTACGTTTCTTAAATATTCATTTACTATTTTTGTAGGTCCTGGCTTATCATTTATCATAGTCTTCAAATTTCATATGTGGTTTAAAGGGTAAAACTCTTTCTCTTCCCCATTGCTGGAAGAGAGTATCGCATGCATCAGTAAGATTTTTCTTTAAATAAGATCAAAACCAGAAAACTCGCGAATATTGGATACTGATTGGGGCTCTTGGACAAATTGCGCAGTTGAAATAAGAGATTCTGGGGAGATATATGACGAATTAATTAAATGGCTTAAAGAGTCTTACGAGATACAAGGCAATAAATAGCTTTATTAGTCTTAATCTGAAAAATGTTAGTATTTTGTGATAGCTAAAGAGATATGATTCTTTACGAATGCATCCTTGATTGGTAGAATTATTATTCTTGATTTATTGAGGAAGGAAGAACTTTGCCGGATTCTTCTAGTGCACTTTGTATCCAATCCAATATCCTTTTTAAGGGTTTATGATAAATTAAATCATAGTTATTTCCATTAATACTTACCTTCTGAATTTGAAGTTCTAAAGATGTATCCTCTTTATTAAGACGTTTAATATAACTTTGAGGGTGTTTGGATGACCAGTATTCCCTGTAATTGTATATTCTTCCTTTTCTTACTTTGAATAAAGCTACCTCTTTCATTTTTACATGATAATCATTTATCATATCATAGAATTCAGCATACCACTCGGCAATGACATTATCTTTCTGGACATAAACATTGAGAAGCCTGAACTTTATGTCTTTTTCCTGCCCAACTACCTTTTCTACCCAGTATTTTCTAATGCCTTTATGTCCCTTAAAGGGCCTGGCGAAGGCAGTTTCCCAATACTCTGCATAGGGCTCGAAAATCTTTATTATTGCATCCGGGTCTCTATTAACCCAAGCATCCGCATACTTCTTCAAAAGAATCCTTGCTTCCTTCAAAGTAACCATGAATAATTAAACAGCTGTTTTTATAAATATACGGCATTTTAATGACTTAATTTAATCTTATAAGGTTAAGTTGCAAAGGACTGCTTGAAAGGTCTAAATGGAAATCATGGCCTGTAAGTGCCATTCTTCAGCTCTTCCTTTGCACGTTTCCATGAATACGGCCAAAGACGGTTTGACTGATATTTTTCCTCTAAGCCCTTAAAGAAAGAGACTGCTTCTGCAGTGTCCTTGTCCATAGTTATTCCCAGTTCATCAAACACCTTCGGAAACGTGAAATAAAATGCAGGCGTGACCTTGTGGTCCTTGAAGATTTCCAGTACGTTTTCAAGCTCGCTTTTTATCTGCTTTTTGTTTGCTGTCAACACATCCTGTATGCTGTAAACGTTGCTTAAATCTATATTGCTTGTTTTAACCGAGTCCGTTTTACCGTAAACGGCTCCCTTGGAAAAGGACTTCAGCTTGTCAACGCTTCCCTTTATGCTTTTGTATTCAGAATCGGAAAGCGGAGAAAAGTCGCTTCTGAATGGGTTGTACATGTTTATAGGATGCCTTTCTTCAACAAGACTGGAGAGCTCCCAGAGCAATGCCCTGTATGCCGATATTTTTACTGCCATATTAAACCTTTATTGTGTACTATGAAAACAACCGCTATAAATACCTTTACTGCATGTAAAAACGGCAGCGCAGCAATCGGCATTTAATGGAGAAAAATCACCGAGAACCTACCACATGTTCAAGTTTGGATACTTCTCTGGTAGTTTTCCGAGTTTGCTTTTTTCCTTTAAAGCGCTTTCAAACTTCGGATGTGTAACAGTTGGTACAAAACCCCTTACTTTTTCTGGTGAATGCGGATCTATCATTGCGAACATCTTTGCTGTTTCATCCCTAACGTTGCTTTTCCATATCTGCGACCATGCTATGAAAAACCTTTGCTCTGGTGTAAATCCTTCTATTTCTTTGTTTTCGCTTGGATTCCTTTTCAGATAACGCTGCAAAGCATCGTAAGCTATGCTTATCCCCCCTAAGTCTGCAATGTTTTCACCTAAAGTAAGCTTTCCATTGACCTGTACTCCGGGAATAATTTCAAAAGTACTGTAGAAATCTGCTACCTTTTTAGCTAAAGCGTCAAACTTTTTTGCATCCTGTGGCAGCCACCACTTTTTCATCCTGCCTTTTCCATCGTATAATCTTCCCTGGTCATCGTATCCGTGTGTTATCTCATGGCCTATCACACCGCCTATCCCCCCGTAATTAACGGCTGCATCCTTGCTGGCATCGAAAAACGGCGGCTGGAGTATGCCTGCAGGGAAAGCAAGTTCGTTACCGCTCGGATTGTAATAAGCATTTACCATTGAAGGCGTCATCAACCATTCCTTCTTGTCTACCTTTTTACCTATCCTTTTTATCTGCCTGTTTATCTCGAATTTTATCGCCCTTGTGACATTGCCGAATAAGTCATTCCTTTCTATCTGCAATGAAGAATAATCCCTGAATTTTTCAGGATAGCCTATCTTTACGTTAAGCATTGAGAACTTCTTAAGGGCTTTCTTTCTTGTTAAAGAGCTCATCCATTTGACTGCTTTCAGCCTTTCAAGGAAAATACTCTTAACGTCCTTGACAAGCTCGTCTGCCTTTTTCTTTGCTTCCTTGCTGAAATTCTGCTCAACGTATAACTTACCCAAAGCTTCTCCTATTGAAAAGTCTATTAACTGAATGGCCCTCTTCCATCTAGGCTCCTGGACTTTCTTTCCCATGAGCTTTCTTCCGAAGAAATCGAAATGCTCTTTTTCGGCCTTTGAGTGCAAAAGCGATGCTGAATGGTTTATTATCTGCCATTTAAGGTACGCCTTTACTTCGTCAATGGTAAACTTTTCCCTTATCCTGTTGACTTTATCCAGGAATTCAGGCTGGCCGACGACCATAAACGGGATGGAATTGCCTCCGAGAGAAGAGTACACACCAAGTAAATCAATGGCATCGAATCTTTTCTTTATCTGCTGTGTACTAAACCTGTTGTAGTTTTTTATTTCATCCCTTAACTCAACTGAACTACGGCTTGCGTCTGCAAGATAATTCTCTATTTTCAGGATGGAATCACAGTAATTATTGATCGTCTTTTCATTCTCACCGTATAATCTGAACATCTTCACAATGTGATTTTTGAGGTCGGAAACGACCTTTGCATGCTCTTTTTTGAGGTAATAATCTCTGTCGGGAAGAGATATTCCCCCCTGTGTTATGTAAAACGAATATATGTTGCTGTCCTTCTTGTCCTCTGCCGAGGATAGTTCAAAGAAAGAGGATATTCCTTCTTTCATAAGTTCCTTAGTGACTGCATTTACATCCTCAAAATCCCTTATCGAATCGACCTTCTGCATCAATGGAATTATAGGAGTGAAGCCCTGCTTTTCTATTTCTCTGGTATCCATGAAGGAAAAGAAGAAATCTCCTACTTTTTGCTGTATTGTTCCTTTTTTCTGTTTGTTATAAGCGCATGATTCCGCTATCCCCTTTAAAATTTCAAAGTTTCTGTTTGAAAGCTGTATGAAGGAATCGTACCTGCTTTCTTCTTTAGGCACAGGATTCTTAGCCCTCCATTTGCCGCACGCATAGTTGTAGAAGTCCTTAAATGGATCTACGGAAAGGTCCATGTAAGAGGTTGAAAACCCTATGTACTTCTTCCCTTTTTTGCTTTTTTGGCTATCCATGTAAAAGCTAAGACCGCATTGTATTTATTATTAACACCATGTCAGCTTTCTGTCTTTCCACGGTTTCCGCTCAGGTATTGATTAATGGCGTATGCAAATCTGCTCAGCTGCTTTGAACTCATGCTTTCTATTTCGCTGCTGCCGAAAACGACTTTTTTCGTACGGTAGTCCGCGAATGCGATGTTTCTGTAGGAATTGCCTATTCTCCTGGAAAAGAACATGTAGAAACCAGTTTTTCCGCTGCTGTATTCCCTGCCATTTGACAGGTAAACCCCGTTCTCGTCCCTGAAAATCCCGCCGGACAGGTTATCCTGCTCTATACTGTCCCTTACCTCGTATACTATGGCCGTTCTGGCTTCCCTGCTGTCTTTGCTGTCTACTTTGACGGGAAACGAACCTGCAGGCCTTTTCAACGGCGCCCACGTCTCAGCCGGTAAGCTACTAAATGCCTCCTCCACTTTTTTGCTGAAAGCATTTCTGCCTTCAAGAGTCTCTTCCAGACTTTCGTATTTTTCCATTTTTAACCACCTTCATAAAGCGGAAGATCAATTCTATAAGCAGTACGTTTGCAGTTAAGGACAAGAGTAAAAAAACGACTCCGTGAAAAGTCAAAGACAGCTGCTTTTCTGCAGAACTTTCGAAAAGGCTGGCTAACACTGTGCATACGAAAAGCTCCACGTTTATGGTCTCAAACCTAAGGTAGCTCCAAAACTGCCTTAGGCTTTTCTTTTCGACTTTCTCCTTGTCCGCAAACGATACTTTGAATTCTTCCATTTTTTTAAATTTTCGATAAATTACAGTAAAAACAAAAATTTTTATTTCAGATTAAGCAGCCCAAACGCATGAAGTTGTTTTTAGAAACCCGCAAGACGTTTGGGCAGATTACCTTGTCTTAATTGCAAAGTGATATGAAACTGGCAAGGACATCCAGAAATTACCGAATGAAAGCATGACTGCGAGTAAAGCATCGTTCACTTCACACGCGGCTTTCATAAGTCCTTGCATTTTATGTTATAGGAAGTTTGTTATTTAAATGCGTTTCTGTTTTTATCGTGAAAATCTCCCTTAAAAACAAGTCCCAAGCCGTATCCTTTCCCGATGAAATTTACCCCTTTCCTGGTTTCTAAGCCTGACGAAACGAACCTGTTCTTGTGCGTTAGATGGGCATCTAAGTCTGCAAAGCCTATATCTTTTATTGAAAGAGCGAAATGCATGCCTGCAGCTATACCAACCCTTGTTTCTTCCATACACCCTATCATGACGCCTATTTTTCTTGAGCTTGCCTCCTTTGCTATCTGCATTGCCTTTGTTATTCCCCCGGTTTTCATAAGCTTTATGTTAACCATCGAAACTGCGTCTGCCCTTGCAAGCCTCCTTAAATCCTCTATGCTTTTCATCGACTCGTCGGCCATTATGGGTATCCTGCTGTGTTCTTTCAATTTCTTCAGCGAATAAAAATCGGAAAACTTTACAGGCTGCTCCAGAAAACCTATGCCTAAAGCCTCTGCATGGTCAAGAAAGAACCGTGCTTCCTGCAGGGTATAGCCCTGATTGGCGTCAACGACTATCTGCAGGCATCTCCCAACGGCTTCTCTTACTTTTATGATTCTCTTTAAGTCTTTTTCGACATCCAGCCCTATTTTTAGCTTGAGGATCTTAAACCCCTGCCGCTTATACAGCTTTGCATGTTTGACCGAAAGCATTTCATCTTCTATGCCTATGGTCATAGAGGTTCTCCTGCTATTTCCCCTTCCACCAAGCAATGAAACAACCCTTTTCTTCAGTATTTTGCCGATTAGATCGTACATTGCTATGTCTATGCCTGCCTTTGCCGTGTTGTCCCCTTTTGACAGCCCGTCCATCAGATTATTTATTCTATGAATGTCAAAGACGTTTTTACCTATCAGCATAGGGGCTGCCTTTTCTATGAACGTTGAAACTGAATGAAAGTCCTCACCTGTCACTTCTTCATCGGGAGCTGCCTCTCCGATGCCTTCGAATCCTTTCGCTTTTACAATTACGAAAACCGTTTTACTTGAAGAATAATCCTCGTTTGCTATCTTCAGCGGCTCGTTAAGGATTATGTCGGCTATCCTGAAATCAATGCTTATTATGGGAAGATATACATCTGGATTAAACCCTTCCATTAAGATAAGAACAAAGTTATAAAGAAATACTTTTGCTGACAGGTATCGGTTTTGAAGTCAACCATCATTTTTAGATTTGAGTAATACAAAGGTAATACAAATGAAGGGCATTTTAAACACCTGTATTCATAAAAACCTATGAAACGGGGCCTTGCACAGATAATAGATTCGATAAAGGAAGATTCCCGTGATTCCGTCATATTGGTTGAAGGAAAAAGAGACAGAGAAGCCCTTAAAAAGGCAGGCATATCCACTTACGCAATAATCCAGGTTTCCTACAAAGACGAGAACAGGATATACAATGAAGTTATGCTTTACCACCGGAATAAGATAATAGCGCTTTATGACAACGACAGAACGGGAGAGAGAAAGATGTCAAAGCTCAAAAACTTTATTTATGGGATGGGCTTGAAGTTATTGGATTACAGAAGCTCTTTGAATGCAAACGGGATAACATACATAGAAGAGATAGACAACAGACTGGGCCTCTGAATCAAATAGCTTATATACATTGCTTTTATATACTAAATAAAGGGGAAATATGAAGTTTTATGTTTCAATCGATTATTCTGACAATGAAAGCAAAAAGGCCCTGCCCGCTCTTTTGAAATTCCTGAAAGAAAGGAAAGCAAAGTTCTCTGTTGAAAAAAGGGAAAAGAACAAACAAATTGAAGAGCTTAAAGGATTTGACATCGCCATAGCATTTGGAAGCAGCTTCAACGTACTCAGGACATTCAGGGAGATGAGGTCCGATACTCCTGTATTGGGTGTTTCAATATATGAGGATGAATTTCTTCCGGAAATAACGCTGGATGATTTCAAAAGGCTTTTCAGCAGGATAAACGCTGGGGAGTACAGCATTGAAAGAAGAAACAGACTGGAAGCATTTGTTGATGATAAACCACTCCCGCCCGTATTAAATGAGTTTGTTATAAGCGCAAACAAAAGTGCATCCATGATTTCCTATTCGCTTTACGTTGACAGCAAGAAGATGTTCAACGATGAAGGAGACGGAATAATAGTGTCGACGCCTACGGGATCTACGGGTTACTCCTCTTCTTCCGGCGGGCCCGTAATACTGAATGATGCTGACGTAATAGAATTGACGCCTTTGTCTTCGATGGAGCAGAATAAACCGATGATTGCAAACGGCAGCTCATTAGTGACAATAAAGAACCTGAATTCCAAGAGCGGGATAGAGATAGTATGCGACGGCAGATTCCGCTACCCTTTCAAAGGAAAGCAGATAACCATAAAAAAGCATGATAGGCCGGCAAATTTCATTATTATAAACGAGATAAAGAAAACGCCGATAGAGAAGATGAAAAGCAGGGAGTTGAGCATGCCTTACATAGATGATGCACCGCCGTCTGCAAAGTTCATACTGAAGCTTTTGCAGTACGAAGGGCCATTGACGCAGAAGGACATAATAAGCCTGTCTTCGCTGCAGATAAGGACCGTAAGGCATGGCATATCCTACCTGAAGAAGAAAGATTTGATAGAAGAGAATAAAACGCTCAGGGACGCAAGGTTCAGCATCTACAGGCTCAAGAGCTGACGTTTTCCTGCATTATCCTATTCTTAGCATCCAGTATGTCCCTCCCTATTTTAACGGGAAAGGCTTCGAAGTCTTCCAGGCGCCGATACTTTTCCTGCAAAGACGAAAGCTGGCTTTTCGCGTATTCCTTTGCTTCCTTCAATGATGGAAAATCGTAAACCAACCCGCCGTCTTTTATTACGGGAACTAGGATCTGCTGGTATCCCCTGTATTCCTTATGAAAAGGCCGGTCTATTATGTCATCAAGCATAAAGCCATTTTTGAATCTGCGGTATATCTGCTTGTTGAAAGGCAAGGTCGTTTTATCGCTGCTGCTTATCTTTATCTTTGGAACCGTCATCCCGTTTTCCTCCTCCTCGACAAGCTTGTAAACGCCGCCAAGAGCGGATACTCCTCCCTTCTTTGAGATTGAATTGTAGTTTGCCGCAGTGTCAAGCCTTGTTCCCACACCGTACATGTCTATGGGCGCATTATTTTTGACAAAGTACTCTATCTGGTATTCGTCTAAATCGCTGCTGGCTATTATCTTTGTGTTTGGAAAGCCATTGTCATCAAGTATCCTTCTGACCTGCCTGCTAAGCTGCAAAATGTCGCCGCCGTCTATTCTTACGCCCTTTAAGTCGTAACCTTTCCTTCTGAGTTCATTTCCCACAACGCATGCATTCTGTGCGCCTTTCAAAGTGTCATACGTGTCTATGAGAAAAACTGCATCGTTTGGAAACGATTCGGCGTATTCCCTGAAAGCTTCAAGCTCGCTTCCCCTCTCCTGCACAAACTTATGAGGCATCGTCCCGGAATATGGTATATCTAATTTCATTGCAGCCGATACCAGCGCCGTTCCATCCGCTCCTCCCATATAAGAAGCCCTTGAGCTTAAAATGGCTGCATCCCTCCCATGTGCCCTCCTTGCGCCAAAATCTAGGAAAGGCTTGCCTTTTGCCGCGTAAGCTATCCTTGCTGCCTTAGTGGCCACCATCGTCTGAAAGTTCATAATGGAAAGAATGTATGTTTCAAATAATTGCACGTCTATTGAATTGCCAGTTACGGTAAGGATAGGCTCATTTGGGAACACAACCGTTCCTTCAGGCACCGCATTGACCGTTCCTTTAAACTCAAAATTCTGCAGGTAATCCAAGAAGCCATCCGTCAGTGCGCCGTTTGAACTTTTCTTCAGCCACTCCGCTTCTTCCCTGCTCATCTTAAAGTTTTTTATGAACTGCACAATCTGCTCAAGGCCCGCGGCAACCATGTAGCTGCCCAGGTTTTCTGGCACCTTTCTGAAGTAATATACCTCTGTTATCCTATTGTTTCTTCCATGATCAAAGTTTGCTTGGCCGCTTGTAAGCTCATAATAGTCAAGAAACATCGGCATTTCGGAATCGTCCATCAACAATGAATTCAGCCTTTCCATAACTATACGAGAACGTAGGTCTCTTATTAATGGATCTAAATGGGAAATTTTTGCAGTCTATTAAATGGATGTGCCGTTTTTTTCCCATACTAAACCTGATTTAAAGAATTAGCGATAAAGAGTTGAAAAGGAGGTAAAATGGAAAAGGCTTTATTGCTAGTGGATTTAATAAAGGGCTTCGGACAGGAAGGATACGACAAAAACATGTACTGCAAAAACGCCGAAGGAATAAGAAAAAACCTTCAGCAGCTTGTCGAGTACGCAAATAAAAACAACATGCAGATAATATACTGCTGCGATGCGCATGAAAAGGAGGATCCAGAACTGAAAGGGAACGGCGGGCCATGGGAAGAGCACTGCATGAAAGGCACGGAAAGCAGCGAGATAGTAGACTGGCTTCCTGCAAAAGGCTTATTGAAATTAACGAATGAAAATTCAAACGATAAAATCGGCGGTAAGGAAGACCATGACAAGGCCTTAAGGATTGACAAAAGGACTTACAGCGGCTTTTACAATACTCGGCTTGACAGTCTTTTGAGATATAAAGGAATAAAGGAGGTTTACATTGCAGGGCTGGTAACCAGCATATGCGTGCAGCATACCGCTGCGGACGCATTCTTCAGGGGATACAAGGTAAATGTCGTTGAGAACGGCTGTGCAGACATAAGCAGGGAAAAACATGAAACTGCAATAGAATACATGAAAGGAAATTATGCCGCCAGCATAATAAGAATAAACAAAGACGGGCTGCATTGACCGTTCATTTAAACATGGAAATGCCGGATTATTTAAGGATAAACGAAAAAGAAGCGCTCGGTTACACGGTTGAATGGATAAAGGATTACTTTAAACCACTTAAAGCCAAGAAAGCGATAATTGGCCTGTCGGGCGGAAGCGATTCAACGTTTACTGCATATGCCTGCATGTTGGCGCTGGGAAAGGACAACGTACTCGGCGTAGTTATGCCGTCCGATTCCAATCCAAAGGAGGACGAAAACGACGCGTATGCCTTGGCAAAGGCCATTGGCATAAGAGCAAAAACTATAAGTCTTTCTCCGATAATGAAAGCCCTAGAGAAGGAAAACCCGGAAATAAGAGAAAAAAGAAACAGGGTGGCAAGGGCAAACATAAAGGCAAGGCTAAGGATGCTGCTGTTGTACAAGGAAGCGAATGAATCAAACGCGATAGTGGCTGGAACGGACGACAGGAGCGAGCATGCCCTGGGGTATTACACAAAATACGGAGATGGAGGGGTTGACATAAACGTGCCTGAGCACCTTTACAAGATGCAGGTAAGACAGGTGCTTTCCTGGATAGGGAAGAAGGACGGAATGGAGATATTCGCTAAGATAGCGGAGAAAATTCCTTCTCCCCGGCTTTGGAAAGGCCAGACCGCGGAAAACGAGCTTGACATGCGTTATGAAGATATAGACAGGATTCTTTATCTAATGAACGAAAAGAAAATGCGCATGCCTGAAAGAATCGCAAAGGAAACGGGAATAAAAAGGGAAAAGGTGGTCAAAGTCATACAGATGATGCAGAAAAACGCGCACAAAAACGGCTTGCCGCCTTCCCCGCCAGTAAGATATTTTAACTATGGGGTATATTAATTGAAATGAAAATAAAGATAATCTCAAAGAAGAACTACCCGGAACTGAAGAAGCTGTATAGTAAGTTCAACGTTTCAGAAGATGCAGACGTGTGCCTTGCTGTCGGTGGTGACGGTACGTTCATAAAGGCAGCGAATGAGTTTGAAGGTCCCATCCTGCCAATAAGAAGCGACGAAAAGAACAGCACTGGGTATTACGCAGACGTTGGTCTGAAGGACATGGACTTCATAATAAAAAGCCTGCTGTCAAAAAACTACAGGATAGAAGAACTGGGAAGAAAGATAGAGGTTGAATACGAGAACAGCAAGTATTATGGAGTAAACGAAATTCTTCTGAAGGACGTGCAGGAAGAGGTTTACTTTAAACTTTATTATGACGAAAGAGGAAAAAGAAGCAGGCTTTATGAATATACTTTAAGCGGAGATGGTTTTTTGGTAACAAGTGCGATAGGTTCTACTGCTTACAACAGAACGGCAGGTGGACCAATAATACTGGACAGAAGCGTGCTGTGCCTTACTTTTCTGTCGATAGAGAACCCCCTTGCCAATTCTGTTATACTAAGAAAAGATGAAAAGTTACACGTTGAAATAGAGAAGGGGAGGGGAGTACTAAGCTATGATGGAATGGTGATAAGCGACCTTAATCCCGGCAAATCCTTCGACATAAGACTTTCAAACAAAAAAGTGAAGGTTTTGAGGTTGAAGAACCGGGATGAAGAGTTCTCAGAAAAGCTGTCAAGGATAATAAAAAGCAAGATGAATTAACTATCTATCCTTTATTAGTTATTAGGAGTATGAAATATTGGGAAAATCATATTATGCCAAAGCCACACTTCCTGCGGGAAGAAAATCGTAGTCGCACCTCCTGCTTCTAAGTATGCCCAGGCGAATACGAAAACCAATGAGATAAGAAGCAAAGGGAATACAATTTTATAAACTACCCTGCCTTTTATTGCTATCATCACTGCAAAATATGATTCAAGGAAAAATGCACCTATTAAGATTACTACTCTATAAACGGCATGGCCATATGAACCTATAGGCGAAGAATAAGTCCCTGCCATTGAAATCAAAAATAATGCTATCCAGATTACTGCAATCAGATACTGCTGCTTACCGGTTATATAGAAATATGCAATCAGGAATACTGCGAAAAGGAATGTTTCATATAAAAAGACAATCAGGCTGAAAGTATCACCTACTAATTTAGCATATATAAAAGGAGTAATCAAAACCAGTAAAACAGAAAACAGGATAAATATAATTTTATTGACTTGACTATTGAATAATGAAATGTGACTCTTAGATTTCTTCATAAATATTAAACATCTAATTATAGATTATACAATTTAAGCTTTTAAAAACACTCTTATACCATAATAATTGTGTATTTACTGGCTAAACAAAAACTTATTTAAATCCTTGCAGATATAATGAAAAATGGCAAAAATGTTCTTTTTCGTTATAAGCGCGGATGGTGAAAAGATAAACATGGCAGTAAGCTTCGCTTCCAGAAGAAAAGACAAAGGAGATGAAGTAAGATTCCTTATCTTTGGCCCGGCTGAGAATTTTATAGCAGAGCATGGCGATCTTATTGAAAACATTGACAAAGCCAAAGAAGCCATAAAGCCAAAAGCCTGTGTGTTCATAGCGCAGCAAAACAAGCTTGAAGACAAAT
>JAKAVT010000004.1 GCA_021817165.1 Nanobdellota archaeon | reverse complement strand
GGATAATGCCATCTAAAAGAAATGGCACTGCTTTAGATAACTTTTGAAAAGTTTATAAATTTGTGTTGTACACCCCTTCTATGAAATTTTATCTTTCATCTTATAGGATGGGAAATTCTGTTGCAAAACTTCGTCGGATGATGCCGAAAAACAAAAAGGTGGGATTAATACTCAATGCTCTTGATTGTACTAGCATAGACGAAAGAAAAGTAAAAGGAAAAATTAAGGCTTTGGAGCATATCGGGTTTGAACCAGAAATCCTAGATCTTAAGATGTACTTTGGTAAACAAAAAGAATTAGAAAAGAAGCTAGCTGAGTTAGGGGCGGTTTGGGTGAACGGCGGTAATACATTTGTATTAAGACAAGCTATGAGACTTAGTGGTTTCGACAAAATCTTTAACAATTTGCTTAAAAGAAAGGATTTTTTGTATGGTGGTTACAGCGCTGGAATCTGTGTTTTAGCAAAGGATCTGCACGGATTGGAGATAGTTGATGACCCGAATCAAAGACCATATGGTAAGAAGTATAAGATAATTTGGGAAGGATTAGGTTTACTCAATTATATGATTTTACCCCATTATAAATCTAAACATACAGAAAGCAAGCTTATTACCAAAACTGTCCAGTATTTTATAGACCATAAGTTGCTGTTTAAAGCTCTAAGTGACGGAGAAGTGATCATCATTGAGTGAAAAGCGGCGCAAGCACACGAAAAGATGCATATGCATTAATCAGACTTAACTGACTGGGTTATATGCTTAAATTCGTTGTGCATATACAAGCATATGTCCGCAAAAGTAGAGAGTTTCTTGTCAATTACAAAGGCAGCGGATACAAAAAAAGCATTTAAGCATTTATTGACTCGATTACAGGATGAAGAAAAAGTATTCTAAATACGACAGTCTACTGTTTTATCTGTCAGTAGTAGCAATGATAATGCTCATATACTCCGTATCCTTCCTATCGTACGGATCGTTGCCGCAGAATTCACTTCTCTTAGCAGGTGCCTTTATACTCTTCATTTCAGCTACAGCGGGAAAGCAGCGTGTGATACAGGCGCTTGAGATTATAGTGCTAGTAGGGATAGTGCTTTCTTTCTTAAGAATGAACGTACTATACTCGCTCGCCATAGTCCTTTTTGTAGCACTGCTTATAGTTGTTTATCTACTGCATATAGAGCATTATAAGAAGGAGCCGATAGGGGCAGTAGGAAGTGTAGGTTTTGTCCTAATGGGGATAGGCTTTGCTTTCAATGTAGGTAACTATCCGCTCGTCACTGGGCTTGCTCTTGCATCCGGTGCGCTATTGGCTGCTGTATACGCTGTAACGGCGTTTTGGCTTTATAGGGTGAGGTTACAAGTTATAATAGCCATTCTTAACGTGATATTCGCAGTTAGTCCGATACTGCTCATATTAAGAGTTGTTGGGATCTGAACCTGATCTTTGATTAATTGCTTCCCGAAGGCGCATCTGCTATCCCCTGCGGACTTTTAAATCCGGTTATGGAATCAATAACAGAATTAGATGACGTAGAGATCACGCTTACTGTATTCGAACCAAAGTTTGAAACATACACAAATTCGTTGTTTGGATTTATTGTTAAGCCTACCGGGGATGAGCCTACGTCTATGATGGCAATGTCTCTGTAGCTAGACGTATTTATCCTGTATACATTGTTAGAATACGTATTTACTACATACACAGATTCCCCAGTAGGGGAAACTGCTATTGATTCTGGTCCAGAGCCAACCGAGATATTCTTTATAATAGCGTAAGAGGACAGGTTTATTACGGAGACAGTGTTAGAAAGGTTATTGGCAACGTATGCAAACCTGCCGTCTGGCGAGACTGTAATCCCTATAGGGTCGTTTCCAACAGGTATAACCTTTACTAAATCCAAAGAGGAATTTAGGACTGCTACCGAATTTGATGAGCTTTGTGTAACATATATGAACTTTGAGCTCGGGGCAACTGCTATGCTTTCTGGCGTACCTCCTACTTTAAATGAATTTACAATTGAAAAACTCGTTGCGTTTATCAAAGACAGAACCCCCCCCTTGCCAAGTGCCGTTGCATATACAAAACTGCCATTCATGTTCATGGCAATGCCGGTCGGGTTTACCCCAACAGTTATGTTTTCAATAACTTTGTTTATGTCGGTGTTTATAACCGATACAAAGGAGTTTCCATGATTGGTAATAAAAACTGGGTTTCCGCTTGGAGAAACTGCTACCCCGACAGGATTGCTGCTTACACTTATATTCCTTATTATTAGATTGCTGGAAGTGTTTACAACCGAAAGGATTCCGCTTCCGCCATTTGCTACAAACATGTCCCTTAAAGGTATAAAGTCAAAATATGTAGTGTTTCCGCTTATAACACCGGAAAATGCAGTCGGGTAATATGTTACGCCGTTTATTGACGTATTTTTTATGTAGAACCGTTGGTTTCCAAGATCCAAGAATGAGATACTACCCTGTTTAGAATTCTTTATCTCATTTGCGTATTCCATCGTCCAGTTTAAGCCGGCCGGCAAACCAGATTCGACAAACGTTATTAATCTTTGGGTGATGGACTTGCCCGCTACATATCCTCTTGCTACAAGATTCTCTTCACCAGCCGAAGTGTCTATTGCATAATTGATTGTTATACTGGCGGAATAAAAGTTATCAGCGCTTTTGCAGGTGCTATTGTAAAAAGTTATAAAGAAATTATCGTCTATGCCTGCAAAATAATTTATGTTCGGGAGCGAGCTAATCTTAAGGCCATTTGAGCTTATCACGGACGCATTTAATATCTCGACTGGGCTTCCAGCGGAATTTCCTACTTCCAATACCAATGCACCGTTTCCACATTCCTGCGATAAAATAGTAAATGGACTGAATCCCGTTACTGAATATGATAGGTTATTAGTCGGTGAGAATATTCCCAGCGAATAGAGAATTATAATTATTATGACTATTGCTAGAATGGCCCAGCCATAGGTCATCATGTACTCTAGAGCAGACTGCGATTTTTTATTGTCAGCGCCGTTGAATCCATGCATTAATTCCCTTAGATTTTGATGAAATTGCATAGCCTATTAGAATCGCTCAAGGTTTATAGATTTTAGGTATGACAGCTAAATAAAAGATTAAATCATAATCTTCGTAGAAAAATCTTCATATGTAAAGTATTTATTGTATAACTATTCTATCAGTAAAATGGTTGTTTATAAAAGTCTTGATGAACTAGTATCAGACTTCAAGGGCGGCAAGACCTTTTATCTAGCACATCCAACAGTAGCACGCAATGAAATAAGAGAATGGGAGCTTGACGTTGAGAAAAAATACAACATAACTTTGCTCAATCCCTTTTTTGATAATTACAGAAAAGATGCTACCGAATTAAAAGAGGGCAAGATTTACACACAAAATCTGGACTATAAATTTATAGTCGAAGAAGATCTAAAAGCCATAGGCAGATGCGATGGTATCCTGGCCATACTTACAGAAAACAGCATAGGCACCTCGATGGAGCTTTTTTACAATTCCGTGCACCTGTCCAAGCCTACCTATATAATAATAGAGGACAGCAAATTAATGCACCACCCCTGGATGAAATACATAGCTTCCTACCCGCCGTTTAAAAGCAGAGAAGAATTCACCAGAGAAGTTTTAGACAAAACTGTATAAAAAATAAAACAAAATATAAAGTGTTTAGAAGAGACCTTTCTTCTCTTTTATTGCGGCTTCTACCTTCTGCATTACGTCAGGAGGAACAGGATCCATACCGTGTTTTTCTTTAGCATGCTTTGCTATTAACGGCATGAGTTCTTCCTTGGTTTTTGCCTTGGTCTTAAAGCCACAATCCATGCCTATATCCTTGCATGCGAATGTATACGCCATAATACCACCTCAATCTTATATTGGGTTTCAGTCGATAAATAGCTTATTTTAGTTTGTTTATTGCTACTTAACAGAGATTCTTTAATCCAAATGGATAGTTTTTAAATAAGCGCGTCATTAAAAATGTTTATAATATGAAAGAACGGCCAATGATTTCGGTAATCATACCGGTTTACAACGAAGAAAGCTACGTGTCTGATCTTATTAAATCGATAAAACAGCAGACATACAAAAATTATGAGGTTATAGCAGTGGATTCCTCAACCGACGACACGCCAAAATTACTGAAAAAATTCGGCGTGACAATGATACGAATACCAAAGACAAATGTCTCGGCGGCAAGAAACGCCGGAATCAAAAGGGCCAAGGGCGACATACTCGCCTTGATAGACGCGGATTACATACTACAGAAAAATCTTTTCAATTCCGTCGTAAAGTGCCTTGCAGACCCAAAAAATGAAAAGGTCGTATGCATAGAACCAAGGCCGAAATTGAATCTAAAGGACCTTAAAAGACGGGACATAATAAAGTTCAAGCTGCTTAATGAGCTCATATACATGTACAAAAGAGTAAGTTTCTTTACCCTGGTTCCAGCCGCTTATGGCTGCGATTTTTGCAGAACCTATGCAGTAAATAAAGCAGGTCTGTTCAATGAGGAGATAGATGTTGCCGAAGACAAAGAATTTTTTTCAAGGCTTAGAAAGCAAGGAAAGTTCAAAATGATCAAGGACCACACCAGGATGTCTTACAGAAGGCATTCAAAAGAGGGTGCGATAAAAACCGGCTTTATCTACTTTTTCGCCACCGTTTCCGCGTTGTTCACAAAGCGCTTTAAATTCAAGTTCAAATCCATACGGAGAAAAAGCAAGTGAAATAGTCAGTCACGTCGCTTTCCATACTTTAATGCAATATCCCTCAATGTGAATGCACTTGGTTTTATTATCCTTCTTTTCGTTAGATTATCAAAACCGATGACTCCGAAGTTCTTGTCATAGCCGAAGTTCCATTCAAAGTTATCCAAGAAAGACCAATGAAGATATCCCATTACCGGTATGCCGCTTCTTTTCACTTTCATGAGCTCCGAGAAATGCTCGTTGATGAATTTTATTCTGTATTTTTCATCCAGCGTGTCCACCCCATTTTCCGTTATCATGACAGGTTTTTTGAAAAGTTTGTATTCCCTTTCCACTATTTTTCCAAGGCCTTCCGGGTCCACGAACCAGATTTTTTTCCTGTTTTTGTTTATCTTTGAAGTCAAAAACCGCATTGCATCGATGGTCTTGTAATAATTTACCCCTATAAAATCGAATCTAGTCTGAATCAAAGGCCTTTGATTAAACAGATAGTCGAGGAATCTTGTTATTGGATAAAAAATGGCGTCGCTCTTGAACTCCATAAAATTGTTTGCAAACGATACTGTGTAACCATTGGCCTTCAGCATGTCGTACACCTGGTTATGCAGCAGAAGTATGTTGTTTAGTACTTTGTTGAACATCAAGTAAGATCTTCTAAACGGGGGATATTCCCTTGACAAGTAAGCCTTCGATGCGTATATTACCGGTTCGTTTATTGTAAGGACATATTTAACGTCAAGGTCGTTTTTCAGCAAAGAGTTAACGTATTTTACAAAATAAGTAAAGTTTTCCCTTCTTTCAAAGCCATGGATGTTGTAAAGCCATAAAGGCAGGGTATAATGCCATAGAGTCGGTATCGGCTCTATGCCCGCGTTTTTTAGTTCTTTTATGAGGGATTTGTAATGTTTTATTGCACCCATGTTTATTATCCCAGGGGAAGGCATGACTCTAGAAAAATTTATCTCAAACCTATAGGCATTCAAGTGTAAGTTTTTCATTATCTGGATGTCTTTCTTGTAATATTTGTACTGCATGCATCCGCTTCCTGATTTATAAGGAAGCCTTCTATTGGTTTCAAAATGCCACCAGTCGGTATTTCTGTCGTTTCCCTCTATCTGGTGTGCAGAACTGGAAGTTCCTATCAGCATCAGCTCTCCTCCAGTACTTTTTTGTACATTTCTTCCAGTTTTTTTATAATTACTTTTTCTTCGCATTCCTTCGTATCTTTGTAAGCGTTGTTTGTATCAATCCTTTCCCATTTCATGTTTTCTATGATGCTTGTAAGGTCCCTTTCATCTTTGAATTGCAGCGTGTTTCTTTTCACTACGTCGGGCAATTCTCCTTTTTTGTATGTTATGACCGGTATCCTGCACCTCTTGGCTTCCATTATAGGCATGCCGAATCCTTCCCACAGAGACGGAAAAACGAACACATCAAATGAGTTATACATCTTTACGGTGTCGTTTGCATGGCCGAAATATTTTATTCTCTTGTCATCAGATATGTCAAATGGCAGCTTAGCCCCGTACAGATGCAGTTCGAATTTTTCAGATTTCACTTTTTTGAACGCCTTCACTAAAACTTCTGCATTTTTGTTGTAGGCATAACTGCTTAGATGGCCTATCACTATTTTTCCCCTCTTGTTTTTTTCGCGCGTTTTCCTGAAGTTTTCCCCGACTATGTTGTAGATTACGGATATCTTTGACGGCTCGACCCCTAAATTTATAAGGTCTCTACGCGTGTTTTCGCTTACGCACAATAAGTGATCCGCATTTTTTATGGCAAGGACAAGCCCTCTTTTCTCCATTACATGCACAAATCTATTCATTGCCTTTACCGGGAGCGATAAATACCCCTTTGACGCAGCTTTGTTTATGTAGTTGTCTATTCCTATCTTAGGTATTTTCTTGAACATATCCAGGTCATGTATAGATACTACCTGCTTTGCTTTAATGTTGAATATCGGTTTCAAAAATAAGCTAGAGACGAATACCCCAGGTGACATGTAATGTATTATGTCAGGCTTGCCTTTTGTCCGGCTATCTGCCAAATCGCTTTTCAAAGTAACTGTTCTGCTCGTTTTGTTAACCATGTCAAACAGCTTCTTGCTGGACAGGCTATACGCCATTGCGTCCATGTCTCTAGCGTATTTTTTCAGGCCCTTGTAAGTCAGTATTCCGTGTTCTATTATCCCCAGACCGCTTCTTGGCGCAAAACTAACCGATACAAGTAAGACTTTCATTCTGTCTGTCATATCTTTTTACTGTATTTATCTAAGTTTATAACTCCCATAGTTAAATATCCTACAATCGTAACTAAAAACGTGTTAAACAACCTAAATATTATCAAAGATGCAAGTGCCAGCACCCCCGGCACGTTAAATATTACCATAAACGCCACCAATGACACGTCTTCCGTTCCTATGCCTGCTGGCAGCATCGATATCCCGCCTATAGTTACGGAAACTGTGAATATGAATATGCCTGTCAAAAGGGAAATGTTCACGTTAAAAGCGGCAAGTATAAAAACCAGCAATAAGGATTCAGCTATCAGAGAAGGTATAAACAAAAACATGCCGGAGATGAAATACCTCTGTGCCATCAAACCCCTTTGCTTCCTCATACCTTCCAGGTATTTTAGCCCTTTTTTTATTGTTTTGGAGGCCTTCGCCCACTTATGATTGTTTACTAAAGACGTAAGTTTTTTGTAAGGCGATTCGAACCCGAGTATTGTGATGAAAACGTACGATACCGCAAATATAAAAAGAAGATAAAGTATGAACTTTGATAACAATATCGAAGATACAAGTGCGAGTAATATGGCCGACATTCCACCGGCGGTGCCCAAGAATATCATTATACTGACGGAAAAGAACCTTGCATCTTTCTTGAAGTTATCAAGCTTTCTCAGAGGAATAAACTGGCCGACTCCTGCACCCCCCATACCCAAGCCGAAAAATGCATACATGATAAGAAAGCTTTTAATTATCGGCAGTTTGACATTAACTTTTTTAAGGGTCAATTCCCATGGAAGGAACTTCAGCGCGGTGAACAATACCCATGCAAGAAGTATATAAGGTATGTAACTTATCCTTATTCTGCCCAAGTCGTTTATTGCCTGCGACAGGTTGTAATTTAACAAAAAATAGAGCAAGAATACTACTAGAATGACGGTTAATATGGTGTTTTCTATCTTTTTTTGCATTAGTTTAATAGAAAATCCTGATTAAAATAGCTAACATAAGCGGTTTAGCCGGCAGTAATCATATCGGCGGTAAACGTAGTCACGATTATTTCCTTTTGGTTGAGGTCTTTTGCCAGCTTTTTTACTTCTTTCAAGAATCTGGGGTTTCTGGCAAACTTCATGTTTTTTTCGTACCTTTCTATGGTAAAACTCTCCCTTGCCTTGCCTTTCCATACACCTTTTGTCTTATACACAGTATAGCCAGAAGGAAAAATGTTGTCTGCCCATTCGTATATTTTGCGCATGGCAGCGCTTTCCCTTTTTATGTTTTTGTCCATTTCGAAATGTATTTTCACAACCAGTGTCTTCATTTTCTATGATATGCATCCCTTTATTTAATATTTATCAATGTCAATAATTATAATGTTGTAATGGTTTATACATGGAAAAGCAGGAGTTTTATAGGCTGTTGAAGGTAGCGAGGGTAGAGCTGGACGAAAGAGAAGTAGAGTCCATAGAAAAAGACATAAATGACATATTAGCATTCTTCGATAAACTTGAAAGCATATCTTTAGAAGATGAAAAGATGGCCTTTCACTCCGTGGAGATACCGGAAAAACTCAGATCCGATGTGGCAGATAACAAAGACAAATTAAATAACGTTTTTTACAATGGAGAAAGCTACAGGTTTTACTTTTTAGGGCCTAGAATATGACAAGCAAGTTCCTTCAGCTGGAAAAGGCAGAGTACGCAAAACTTGTAGAACAACTAAAGAAAGAAAACGAAAGACTAAACGCCTTTAATTTTATAGACGAAACGGAGAAAGACGGAAAGATAATCAGCGTAAAGGACAACATTTGCGTCAAGGGAATGCCGGCTACAGCTTCTTCCAGAATATTACATGGCTACGTTCCTGGCTTTAATGCCACGGTTGTTGATAGACTTGAAAAAAGCGGCTTTTCAGTGGTGGGCAAGACAAACATGGACGAATTCGGGTTCGGGAGCTTCGGTTTAAATTCCGAACATCCAGCAAAGAACCCGTTTGATGAAGATTACGTTGCAGGAGGCTCCAGTTCCGGGAGCGCAGTCGCGACTGCAGTTATGAAAAACCACGTTTCTATAGCCGAATCAACGGGCGGATCCATTTCTGCGCCTGCTGCTTTTTGCGGGGTTGTCGGCTTAACTCCTACGTATGGCGTAATGTCAAGGTACGGACTGATAGACTATGCAAGCTCCTTAGACAAAATAGGCTTTATCGGAAAGAGCGCAGACAACATAAGAGACGTAATGGAAAAGACCGTCGGCGGCGATGAGAAGGACACAACTTCCCTTTCAAAGCACATCTCGAACGAAAATCCCCGCAGACTGTATGTTGTTGATAACCTGATGGATGGCGTAGACGAGGGGGTAAAGGACAGATTTGAAGAGCTTCTTAGCAAACTGTCGTCAATGGGGTACACGGTAGAGCACATAAGCATAGAATACCTAGAATATTCCGTTCCAGCCTACTATATATTATCAATGTCGGAAGCGTCAACCAACCTAGCAAAATACCAGGGGTTTAAATATGGGTTCAAAGTAAAGGATTTTTCGCTGAATTACAACGATTTTTTCATGTCTGCAAGAAAGCAATTCGGAAAGGAAGCAAAAAGGAGGGTTATACTGGGAACGTTTATAAGGAGCAAAAGCATCAAGCAAAAATATTATGAAAAATCGCTTGCACTCAGGCGTTCCATAATAGACAAGATGAAGAAAATCTTAGAAAATGGGTTTATAATAACACCTACCATGCCGATATTTACCCCCAAGATAAACGAAGTAAGCGACATAAATCCAGTGGAAGCATATTCAATGGACATGCTTACAGTGCCGCCAAACCTCTGCGGCTTTCCGCACATGTCTTTCCCATATTTTTACGAAAAAGGCATGCCGCTGGGAGCACAGGTAATAACCGACCACTTTAATGACTATTCTCTCCTGGACTTCTTATCTGAATGGGAAAAAGACTTCAAGTACAGATTCAAAAAGGAGGTCGGCTGATATGAAAATAGGGCTGGAGGTGCACGTCGCATTGCCTACCAAAACAAAGCTTTTCTGTTCTGACTTAGCGTATGAGAACCAGGAAGAGCCGAATTCAAACGTCTGCCCCGTATGCTTGGGCCTGCCGGGCTCAAAGCCGGTTTTGAATCAAAGGGCGCTGGAGATATCCACCAACATAGCTAATGCATTGAACTGTAAAATAAGCGAAAGGACTTGGTTTGTGAGAAAAGTATATTTTTATCCTGATCTGCCAAAAGGGTATCAGATAACGCAGTTAGACGGGGCCATAGGAACAAACGGATATGTGGCAGTACATGGCAAAAAAATAAGGATAAGGAGAGTGCAGATAGAAGAAGACCCTGCGAGAATAACGCGGGAAAAAGATTATTCGCTTATAGATTTCAATAGATCCGGAGTGCCGTTGAACGAGATAGTGACGGAGCCGGACATATTCAGCTTAGAAGAATTGAAGGATTTCATAGACGAGCTTAGAAGCATACTTTATTATCAAGGGATTAATATAAACCAGGAATTGAAAACGGATCTTAACATATCCTTGGCTGAAACTAGGGTTGAGATTAAGAACGTTACGGGAGTAAGAAATTTAATTGCAGCCGCCGAGTACGAGATAGCAAGGCAGTCTGAACTCATTAAAAGCGGCAAGAAGATAGCCGCGGAAACGAGGGCATACAAAGAGGATTCAAATGAAACAGTGTCTTCAAGAGAAAAGGAGACTGAGGAAGAATATGGCTTTACATTTGAACCGGATTTAACGTTTTATGATACTACTCGCATAACGATTCAAAAGCCGATTATAGCAAGCACTGTCGCCGCGGATTTGGCAAATAAAAACGACTACGGCGAAAAAACGATAAGAGAGTTGATTCTTTTCAATAGAAGGAATCTTTCGCTGTTAAGCAGCATAAAGAAAGAGGAATTTAAGGATGGAGTTTCATTAATAGAAAAATTCGCTTCTTTTGGAATAGATGATTATTCGGAGAAAGAATTCAAGGACATGCTTAAACATGATGTTAGCTCCGTTGAAAAGTCCGATTTTATGTTCATGCTTGGAAGGGAAAAGAAGCCGGAGCAGAAGGCTGGCAAACCGGAGATAGAGGCAGGTATAAAGGAAATGCTTTCTTCTGACAGGGGTTTAATGGAAAGAGGCCTTAAGGACGAAAAAGCAATGAGTTTCATGATAGGAAAGATAAAGGAAAAGTACCACGTAACTGGAAAGGAAGCCGCAGATTTTATAAGGAAAGTAATAAAAAGCATGTCAAATAATTGATGATATGGATATCTACTGCGGAGATTTGTCGGCTGAATTTGTCGGCAAGAGAGTAACCTTAAACGGATGGTGCAGGTATGTCAGGGACCATGGCGGGAAGCTTTTCGTAGATTTAGCTGATAGAAAGGGGGTTTCCCAGGTAGTATTTGAAGACAGTCTGTTAAGCCAGGCAAAATCTCTTGGCAGAGAATATGTGATACGCGTAACCGGGTTAGTAAAGGAAAGGGACAGAGAAACCATCGATGAAAAGAATCCGACAGGCAGATTCGAGGTTTCTGCGGAAAAATTGATTATAATAAACAGCGCAGACACCCCGCCTTTTGAGATAACCGATGAAAAAGACAAATTTCTAGCGGCAGAGGACCTCCGGCTTAAATACCGGTATCTGGATTTGAGAAGGACAGAGATGGTAAACAACATAATTTTCAGAGACAAGATAACAAAAATAGCAAGAAAGTTTTTCTGGGATAATAATTTTCTTGAACTGGAAACGCCAACTTTGGTTAAGGATACCTATGAAACGGGTGCAAGGCCGTTTATCGTGCCTTCCAGGACAAAAAAGGGAAGTTTTTACTCCCTTCCGCAATCTCCGCAGATATACAAGCAGCTTATAATGATTGCGGGATTGGACAAGTATTTTCAGGTAGCAAGGGCTTTTCGTGATGAAGACCAAAGGGAGGACAGGCAGCCTGAGTTTACCCAATTAGATTTTGAGGTTTCTTTCAAAGATGAAAATTACGTTATGTCCTTGATTGAAAGTCTTATAGCAAGGATATTCGAGGAGGCAAACATTGGCGACATTAAATTTCCGTTTAAGAGGATGAAATACGAAGAGGCTATCACCAAATACGGCAGCGATAAACCAGATTTAAGATATAGTTATGAAATAACGGACATAACGGAAACAATGAAGAGAAGCGATTACAACACCGTAAAGAGGGTTCTGGAAAGCAATGGGAAGGTTAAGGCAGTGTCTTTCCCTGCCGATTATGGCAAATCCGGAAAAATAACGAAAGACTTCATGCTTGAAGTAATAGAAATCGCAAAGACAAACGGATTGAAGGGGCTTACGTGGCTTTTTATTGAAAACGGAAAATTGAAATCCATACCAGAAACGATTGCCAGTTCGCTATCAAAGGTCGAAAGTGAGCTGATTTCCTCGCTTAATGCTAAAGACGGTGAGGTAGTCGTTTTTGCTGCTGATCTTGACGAGATGCTACTTCTGCAGACTTTGGGAAAAATAAGAAAGATAATCGGAGATAAGATAGGCAAATTCAATACCCGGTTTTCATTTCTTTGGGTAATAGATTTTCCGCTGTTTGAGATTGACAGCATAACGAAAAAACTTAAGCCATCACATAACCCGTTTACTGCGCCTTTTACTGAAGACTTGGCATTATTAGAAAAAGAACCTGAAAAAGTGAGAGGCAGGCAGTTTGATATGGTATTGAATGGAAACGAAGTTGGCGGCGGAGCAGTAAGGATAAACAACGCAGACATGCAGCTTAAAATATTGAAGATGATAGGCATGCCTGAAGAGCAGGCGATAGATGCATTTGGTTTCCTTATAAACGCGCTTAGGTTCGGCGCGCCGGAAGACATAGGTTTCGCAATAGGTCTTGATCGTTTTGTTACTGTTCTGAAAGAAAAGCAGAGCATAAGGGACTTTATACTGTTTCCAAAGACTAAGAGTTTCGATTCGCCAATCGACGGTTCACCTACCAAAATAGACGAAAAAAGGCTTTTAGAGGACTATAAACTAAAAAGATCGGAAGAATGAAACATCGCAGTCATTAACGCAAATCATCTAAAGCGTTATGACTGGAATTTCCATCTCATCTGTTGACAATCCACCATGGTTGGAGACAGGCTCACCATTTCTGTATTCCGTTTCTTTTTTGTTCAACCTGTAATTAAATGTAAATCCAAAATCTTCTTCCGCTGCGCCTAAATAATCTGGCAACGTATCTTCTATATCTTTGTTTATTTTACCAAGAACCAGTTCCCTTTCACGTCTGTTGAATATCTTCATAGGGTATTTCTTCAAATCCTGCGTTATCTCATATCTGGATCTAAACAATGGCGCACGTGTGTCACCATAAGGTGGCAGTTCAAGTTCCTTTATCAGTTTTTTATCTCTGCTGAAATCTATAATCTCTTTGACGTTTTTGTGTCCATGGTCAGCGGTTATTATCGTATTTGTCTTTTTTCCCGCATTTAATTCAATTGCTCTTTTTAATATGTATTCTGTGGCTTCCTTAACTTCTACGTTTTCATAACCATACATATGTTCAAGAGTATCTACGTATGGAATGTAAAAATGTATGAACTTTATGGAGTCGTTTTCAAGTGCTTTTCTATAGATATAAAAAGCATCCCAGATATTTTCGTAGCCGCTTACCTCCGTCGCACCTGAGAATATCAAAGAACTAAAAGAAGAGTTTACTATAAACGAAGGAGTTATCACAAGGCTGCGCATCCTTTTTTTCGAAAGGACGTTAAATATTGTTTTTATCCGTAGCATGTCCTTTAGTTTTCCTATGTGACTAAGCAGGTTATTTGAGTGTGGAGCGGAAGCATAGGTGTTCTCTAAAGGCTTTACTATCGCACCCGCCAGTTTTAAAAAGGCTTTGTAACCTATGATCCCATGCATCCCAGGATTTAAGCCCGATACTAATGAAATGGAAGCGGTATCGGTGCTTGACGGGAATACGCTGCTTATTTTCGCTTTTTTCAATGCTGAAAAGTATCTGGTGCCAGAAAAAAGATTCCAGCCTAGGCCGTCTACGAACACCAGACTAGTCCTTTTTCCCCTCTTTAAATCAAGGTTTAATCGTTTGCCTGCGTTCTCTATCCCAAATACTGACAGTTCCTCATTGAACAAATCGCATATGCTATTGTTATAATCAGGGAGGATCAGCTTGTCCATCTGATTTATTGTCTTTGGTTTATTTTAAGCCTTTAGACCAGTTTCTTTCCAACTTTGCGGTCTAATCCTAGAATCACTTCTAGATACATGCTGTCTATAACCTCTGACGGGACTTGCATCCTGTCGCCAACTGCTGATACCACCATCGAAAATGCATACGGTTCGTGTTTTTTATTAGTCAATAACGAATCCTCAAAATAGCCTATGCCAACTACGACTTCTCCAGGCTTTGGCCTAGGAAAGCCCCAGTTATCTGCGATTTTATCAGTTATCTTTGAGGATATAAGGCCAGCGCCCTGTCCAACGTTTTCCATGACTTTATGTTTGGCAGTTGGCTCAACATACTCCCCATTTTCATTTCCAGGTTTTCTGACTTTGTATGCGCCATTCACGAAATATCCGTTTATCTTGCCTTTATTCAGGTATACCAAGTAATCAAGGTTTACAACGCCGAGAAATTCTTTGTTTCCCCTTTTTACTGGCCCGGTCTCTTTGTCTAAGTTATTAAATTCCTCAGGGTTTATACCTATTGAAATTGGGTTTATGTATGCTACCCCAGGTATCATGCTTTCGTAAACATTTCGGAAGTCAGTTTTATCCCTTTTTTTATTACTTTTTAAAGAAAAGGGTATAAGCTCGTAAACGCCATGAAGAAAATAAGATTCCCTGCCCTTTTCTCCTTCAGATCTGCCAATCAACGTAACAGCATCCCCAGGGTTTTTTGCGCCTATGCTTTTTTCTAGCCCATTCTCTTTTGTCCATATTTCATTGCTCGTTACAGCAGGATTAAGACTAAAGTAGACGGCACTCGAGCCTTCGGAGATTAATTTTTCAAGTCGATGTTCTTCTATCATATTCAGTTATTTTCCTCTTCTTTTTCTATAGTGTATGCTCCTTTAAGGTCAAGTATGCTCATCAGGTTCTTTACTCTTTCTTCAGTCATCGGTTTTGTGGAAACTACGCTTATCCTTGGACCAACTACTAATCCTTTGATTAATCCGCCGAATACTGCATCTGCCAGTTTATAGGCAACTCCATGTTTGGATAAAACGCCATTGTCTCTTAAGTTGATATTTCTGTAATCATAGCTTCCCCCCCATCTATAAGGAGAAAGGAATTCTACCTGCAGGTCATCCGAATAAATACTGGCATTAAACCAGCGTCTTTCGAAATTACCGAAATGCATTCTTTTGTCAGCGGCGTTTTGCAACAACTGCAGTGCCAAATCATGCATGTTCTGGTGATAAGCCTTCTTTTTGTCTAATATCCTGTAACCATATTCTATCTTTAGTCTATACATTTTTTGAAGTTTAACATTATTATTACTATCATAGGTTTTCAACACTCCCGCATCTATAATGTCAAAATGTAATGGGTTAAACGGGCCCAATGTCTTCTGTGGCTGAAGTCCGGACTGCTCCAATTGATTTAATCTTCTTATTTCTGAAAGCTTGTCTTCTAAACCTACAACCTTTGCACCAGGCATTTCTGCGGCTACCTGCACCTTTGCTATTTCATTGTAAGCCATCAAATCGGCTATGTTCCCAGTGCCCATTTCTCTTTGCAATGAACCTGCGAAATTCTGCAGGTTGTATTTTCGATTGTTATTCCATTGCGTGTAATTAAAGCTTTTTCCTAATGCGCTAGAGCCATTAGTATCTATTACCTTGTACCCCCCTTCTGCAAATCCTACAACTTTCATAAAAACACCTCCTAATAAGTCAATCCCATGGCAGACCTAGCTGCGTAAGGATTGCCCCTCATCATTCTTGCAAAATTTTTCGCGTCAACTCCGTTACCAATTGGATTTACTGGACTTTTGGACGAATTTAAAGCAAGGTATAAACCAGTAACTGGATCTGGATTTGCGTTGTTGAACGAATTAACAGAGTGGGTTTTGTCCAGTTTTGAAAACTGTTTGTCGCTCTCTTCCGACAATACTAACATAAGAGAACCCATAATCTGTTTTTTGGAGTCATCATTTAAATCCGAAGTGACGTCTCTGAATATTTTGTTAGCGTCGTCCATCATCTTGTCTATCTGCCTGTCGTTAAGATTCAGTTTTTTGTATGTATCCCTGTTATAAGGTATCTTTTCGAAGTAATCTGCCAACTTTGAAAAATCTCCTTTTTCTAAGTCGTTCTCCATGTCTTTTGACATCTGACTCATATTTACGGTTCTCCCGTAATTCTCATTCTTGCCCAGCTCCTGTTTCAGGTTGGTTGTAAACGGACTAACCATGATCATAGGGTCATTCAGCGAACCCTTTACCATGTTGTGGTAATTTTCTGGAGACAAGCTGTTCTTTATCTTAGCGTAGTCGGAAGACAAAACAGGCATAATCTGATTTATCATCCTCTGCATGTACTGTTTTTTCTTGTCTACAGTAATAGAAGTGCTGTTTAAAAGCGCTTTTAGTCCGGCAGGAAAACCTGTCGCGAATCTTATTTCGTCTTTGATTGAGCTCTGCTGTATGTAGTGTTCATAGCTTTGGTAAAAGTTTTTGCCGAACTCCGAGAAATTCTTATAGCTGTTGTTTTCAAGTTGTTTTATGTCCGTTACGAATTCGTTTAAAGCGTCGTAGTGCTCTCCGTTTTCCCCCATTATATCATCTAAAGTCTGCTTCCCAGCTGTTTCCGTACTAGCAGGTTGTGCATCAGCCATTTGCTGATCTTCCTTCTTTTTATCTTTTTCATCCTGATTTTTAGCTGTTTTCATACTGTATACTATGAGATATAGCTATATAAATACTTTACTATTATTATGTAGGTAAATTATTATACAAATTAAACGCTTTAGAAAGGTCTTCCATAAAGGCTTTTCTTGCCGATGGGAAGCGCATTGGAAATGATGGATGGAACGTAACCAGGCACTTAAAATGCCTTTCATTTAACGTAATATCGATAAATCTGCTTTTTATCTCGCTTAAGTGCTTGAATTCAATCCCAAGCGAAGAGGCTGCCGAAGTTCCTAATGCAAGTATAAGCTTTGGCTGTATAACAGAAAGCTGCCTTACAAGATAAGGCCGACATTTCTCTATCTCTTCCTTTTTCGGCTTTCTGTTGTTTGGAGGTCTACACTTTACAGCGTTTGTTATGAAAACCATTGATCTAGCTATTCCAATGCTTTCCAATGCTTTGGAAAGGAATCTTCCAGACATGCCTATAAATGGCCTGCCCTGCAGGTCTTCGTTTTTGCCGGGAGCCTCCCCTATTATGACAACACTGGCCTTTTCGTTTCCTTCCCCAGGCACTGCATTCTTCCTCTTTAAGCATAAATCGCAGAGTGTGCATCTTACTATCTCTTCAGATACCTCTTTCAGGTTTTCCACAAGCCCTCAATTTCCTTTATTATCCTTTCATTTACTTTTCCGTTTATCGAGCTTTCATTAACGCTGCCATCAAAACCAAGGGCCTTTATCTTTTCGCCGATTTCCAAAAGATTTGTACTGCAGGTTTTTCCTTTTATAACGGTTATTTGCTGGCCGTTGGTTATGCCTGTGCACTTTTCCGGATGCGCTTTTACGAAGTAATTCAGCTCTCCATAAAACTTCGATATTTTTACGCCTTTCAGTAATATCAAACCGGAATCGTTTTCCAGCAGCCTATATAGCATTTCTTTTTCTTCTTTTTCCGTTTCAGCAATCCTTTCGTTCTCGTTTTTTATGTATTCCGAAAGCTTTTCTGGTATGAAGTGCCTGTCCATTGCCACCTTGATTACTTCGTTTTTTATTTGCAGGATGAAAAGCAAGGCGTCATTTCCGGCAAGAAATTCTATTTCAGTCTCTCCTCCCAAATAGGAAATGCGTTTTACAGCAAACATCGTTATCTCCCCCGTCTTTTCTACATGCCTGTGTTTGCATGCGGAAAAATCATATTGCCCTATAGTTACTACTCTAACCTGCTGCTCTTTGTCAAGCCTGTCTTCATTAAATCTCAGTTTTGGGTTCTTTTTCATCGCTTCTTCCAAGTTTTCAAAGTTTTCTTCCGTTATTGTAAGGTTTTCAAGGATTTTTGCATTTACGGCCTTTTCGGCTTCCATTATCTTTTCAAAAGGTATGATTTCCTTTACGTATGCCTTTCCGATATTGTCAGGTCTGTAGGTATCTGCCTTTCTTACATGTATGTTTAATCCCTGTTCTTGCAGAGCCCTTGCAAACACGTGCTCTGCAGTGTGCAGCCTGGCCCCTTCAATGCTTTCTTCCATTTCTATTATAATTCCGCTAGAAATTTAACTTTGCATGTCTCAAGCCGTCACCGGAAATGCATAAAACAACGTTATATGTTTTGATAGAAATACATTTATTAATCCAAAGATAGAAAGATGTTTATGATAATAAACAAGGACGGAAACGTGGAAATAAGGGGATGGGCCGAAAACGTAAGGAATCTCGGCGGTTTGGCGTTTATAACGCTAAGGGACATAAACGGAAAATACCAGATAACCGTTTCCAAGAATTCAAATCCAGAACTTTTTGAAAAGCTTGCGGAGATAAAGGCCGAATCCGTCATAGAGGTTGTCGGAGAAAGACAGGAAAACCCAAAGGCAGTAAACGGCTATGAAGTTATACCAAAGAAGCTGGAGATTCTGACAGTGGCTGAACAGCCGGTTCCGCTTAACCTAAGCGACAAAGTGCAGTCCTCTTTGGACAAGGAACTTGACTTTAGGTTTTTGAGTTTGAGGAAGCCGAAGATTTCAGCCATCTTTAAAATACAAAGCACGGTAAGCAATGCAATAACGAAGTTCTTTGAAGACAACGGTTTTTACCAGATACACTCGTCAAAAATAATATCGCAAGCCACAGAAGGAGGGGCAGATGTTTTTAAAGTGCTTTACTTTGACAGGACCGCTTTTCTAGCGCAATCTCCGCAGTTTTACAAGCAGATGATGATGGCCGCAGGCTTTGAAAAAGTCTTTGAGATAGGCCCCGTTTTCAGGGCAGAGCCGCACCACACAACGAGGCATTTGACCGAGTACACAAGCGTTGATTTGGAGATGAGCTTCATAAATTCATACGAAGAAGTAATGACAGTAATGGAAAAGCTTATGCTTCGAATCTTTAAAGAAGTCAGGGAAAGAAACAAGAACGATTTGGAGCTTTACGGCATAAACCTAGAAGAGTTGAAAACGCCTTTCCCAAGGATAACGATAAAGGAAGCAGGAGAGATATTGAAGAAATACGGGAACAAGCTTAAAGAAGACGGTGATATTGATCCGGAAGGGGAAAGGATAATGGGCCAGTACGTAAAGGAAAGGTACGGCAGCGACTTTTTCTTTTTGACGGAATTTCCATGGTCAATCGCACAGTTCTATCACATGAAAAAAGAAGGAAATGAAGAGGTTACGAACAGGGCCGATCTCATATACAAGGGCCTGGAGATAACTACTCTGGCTCAGAGGGAGCACAGATATGACGTTCTAATAAAACAGTTAAAGGAAAAGAATCTGGATCCAGAAAAGTTCAAATTCTACACGGATTTTTTCAGGTACGGCGTGCCACCACATGGCGGCTCAGGCACCGGCCTAGAAAGAATAGTAAAGCAGATGCTTAATCTAGAAAACGTAGCGGAAGCGACTCTGCTGCCAAGAACGCCAGAAAGACTGATTCCATAACGATGCAAAGAATCGCAATGCGTTTTAATCAATGTCTGCAGCATCTAAAAAGCTCATGCGTACATGTCGGAAGGCGGCTTGCTGTCAGTATGATACGTTTCTTCTTCCGGCTTATTCACAAAAAGCACCTTAACTTTAGGGTTTTGTTTTGCCAGGCCCATGAGCTTATACATGAAGCCGTATTCTTCTTCCTTGTTTTCGTGTTTAGACATCTTTATCGTCTCTTTGCCATTTTTATCAGTCGAACTTTTCATGGTATAGAGTATTTTCTTGTCCATGTCTATTATGGAGAAATCGTTGGAAACGCTTGCGAAATAGCTTGCATCGTCGTTTTTAAGACCGCTTAAGTAATCTATTATCTTATTGCCATCGTTGCCAAGCGCAGACAAGTCTACAAGGTAAAACTCAAATCCCGTTTCATTAGCATTCATTATCACTTTTACCCCTCCCTGCTTTATCTTGTAAGAAACGTCGTACATTTCGGCATATTTTAGATCTTGTTTTGAATCGACGCTTTCAGACATGGAATACAGTTTTGATATCTTCTTCGCTTCTGTACCATTGATTTCCCTTTCCTTTATGCCGTAGACAGGGTCCAAACCTTTAAACTCCTCGCTGAAATAATCCAGTTTTTTGCCGTCCAAGTCAGCGAACAGTATGGGGTGGTTAAGAGCAGCATACAATGCCTCCATCTCGTTTAGCTGCATGTTCTTGATTTTTTTCAAATAATCTTCATTGTCAGGCAACATGCTAAGATAGTATAACTCGATTTCGTTTGAGTCCTTTACAAGCCGCATTTTTTCCTTCATTTTTGCGGACATTTTGAAAATCCCAGACGCTGCTTTGTCAAGGCTCGCTTCATCAATCTCGCTTATGATTTTTTCAAGGTCTTTTTCACTGGTCATAATTTTTCGTACCTCACCGATTTTTTAGGGAAAATGCATGCACAGTTTACAACGATGAAATGTGCATTTTCTCCATATGAACTAAAAAGAATGCAGGTGCTATTTAAGCTTTAAATCAAGCGGTTTTCTGTGTTTTCAGGTCGTCTATGAGATCCCTTAATTCCCTTATGCTGTCGCTTATTGCAGGGACCAAACGGTCTATGACCTTTTCAAAGGCCTGAAGTTCTACGTTTACGTCTGATATCGTTTTGTTGTACTCTTCCGTCTTTCCGACCATAGTGTTCTGTATGCTGTCTATCCTCTGTCCAAGCTTTTCCAGATTGTCTTTGATATTCTCTATGGAATTTGTGTTTATGTTTACGCTTGATCTGAGTGAATTAAGGTCCGAAGAGGAGTTCTTCCATTTCTCGTTTATTATCTGTTCAAGTATCTGCTGTATGTTTTCCAAGTTCTGGCTGTTGATTCCACCGGCGTTATTTTCATAAGACTGTTTGTCTTCCTGAACCACAGGTTGCTGGATCGGCTGTACCCTTTGCATTTGCTGTTCCTGTACCGGTTGTGCAGTCTGCCTTTGGGTGTTGTTTTTAAGCGCGTTGACAAGCGCGTTTTTTATTGTGGTACTGTCATAGCCCTGCTGTCTTAAGTTATCAATTATGTCCTGCTGGCTCATTCCGTTGCTCAGCATCGAACTTACGTCCGGCACTTCATTCTCGTCCTTCTTTTTAAATGCATTTATGAGATTCATGTTCTAGCTCCATTTTTTGCTGTTCATGTATTCGTTTACAATTTTAATAATGTCGTCTTTATTTAAAAACCTTGAAGGGTCTATAAAGCTAAGGTATTTCTCTATCACCTTTAAGTCCTGCACTTTTGCGTACGTTTCAGACTGTCTTTCCAGTCTATTCAAGGCGTCATCCAACTCAAAGATCTTTGTTTTGCTGCTTGAAAGCTCGTTGTTTATTTCCTGCAACGCAAGCTTTATCTCCTTGTACTTTTCAAGGTTGTTCTGATCCACCATTTTAATCGTGTCCTTAAGCTGCGAAATCCTCTGGTCAAAAATCTTGAGCGATTCCCTCAGTTCTACGACGTTTCTTGTAATGTCCGTCTGCTCCATTTAATTATATTGACAGTGTTGTTTTTATGTCTTTTTGTCAGGCTTCGCACATTCAAATTTAAAATAACTGTTGTTTTTTGCTTTGCGCCGTTTTAATCAAAAAATTCTTCAAAACAAAAAGATTTAAATACGTTTAAAATTATTAAAACATATGCAACAAAAGCAGAAGGCCGCAAAGACCGCTTCTTATTCTGCTTTAGATAACGCCAAGACAAATTCAAATCATTACAGGATAACTTTACTGTCAGTTGCGGGCACTTTTCTTGACGGATACGACATATCCATAATAGGGGTTGCTTTGACCATAATAACTGCCATAAGCGCTTTCAGCTATACAAATACTCCATTAGGGAAAGGCTTGATGGCCGCTTCTACGACGATAGGAATGCTTTTCGGCGCATTGTCAATAGGCTACATAACCGACGTTAAGGGGAGGAAGTTCATGTACCTCTGGGACATGGTAATCTTCATCGTATTTACTGCTGCAATCACTCTTTCGTTTAATTTCTGGTCTCTTTTTATCTTTAGATTAATCTTAGGTTTAGCAATAGGTGCAGATTACGCAATAGGAGCTACCATAATATCTGAAATTACTCCAAAGAAGTCAAGGGGCAAATTCCTAGCAAGCGACGGTCTGGCATGGTGGGTCGGTGCAGCGTTTGCATTTGTAGTAGGGTATCTTCTTCTTCCATTAGGCATTAATTCATGGAGGGTAATGTTCGCGATAGGCATCATCCCGGCGATAATAGTTCTTATACTTAGGAGAAAAGTACCGGAATCCGCAAGATGGCTGGCAAACAACAACCAGGTAGAAAAGGCAAAGCAGTCGGAAAAGATGATAACCGGCGGACATTCGGATGTACTCAAAGCAACGCACAATAAAGTTTCATTTTTCACACTTTTTGATAAAAAATACATAAAGAACACGATATACTTTGGTTTGGCATGGTTCTTCTACGACGTTGCATTTTACGGCATAGGGCTGTTTACGCCTACCATCCTTATCCTGCTTGGATTAAGTCATAGTCTGTCTATTTTAGGGTCAGCGATCTTTTCTTCAATAGCCATAATCGGTTCTGTAATGTGCATCCTTACCGTAGACAGGTGGGGAAGGAAGACCGTAACGATACTTGGTTTCGCAGGCATGTTTGTTTCGCTTCTAGTTTTAGCAATAATAGCAATGCGCACTCCCACGGATGCATTTGCAGCAGGCATAACAGGAGCGGTAATAGCAACAATGTACATATTGTTCGAGCTTACCCAGTCATGGGGGATGGGCAGTACAGATTTCGTATACGGACAGGAGCTTTTCCCTACGACGATACGTGCTACCGGCCAGGGATGGGGGACTTCCATAAGCAGGATAGGTGCAATACTTGGTTTAACGACCTTTCCTACGATAGTAGCATTGTACGGCTTAGGTTATGGATTACTATTCTTCGCAATAGCAGGATTGATAGGGCTTTTGCTTACAATATTCCTTGCACCGGAAACAAAGGATAAAAGCCTAGAAGAACTGACAGAAAAATGAACATAAGATTTCTTGGGAAGTGGAGCTCTAATCTTGTAAGAGGGGAAAGAAACGTATCTTTTGCATTGGATGACAAAATTGTTTTTGACTTCGGCCCGCACACCATAGAGTCGCTTCTTGACTCAAGAATAGACCCCAGAAAAATAGAGATGGTTCTTATAACGCACATGCATTTGGACCATTTCAGCGGCCTGCCAGAATTATTCTGGTATAGATCGATATACAAAGCAGAAAACAAGCTCATAGTTCTCGGCCCAAAGGGGATAAAAACCAATACAGAAAGGCTTCTTAGAACGCTGCAGACTCCCAGGCAATTCAAGATAAATGCCGAATTTATTGAAGACAAGCGCTATGAATTTATCCAGCCATTCCGCGCGAAGCATCTGGTAACCGACAACGGCTACAGGGTAAATTACAAGGGCAAGACAATATTTTACAGCGGAGATACCGCCTACAGCGAGAACGTCGTGAAAGGCGCAGAGGACGTTGATTTACTGCTGCATGAAATGACTTACTTGGATAACAAACAAAAGGAAGCCGATTTTTGGAGGCATTCCACTTACAGCTCTACGATGAGGGTCTTTTCGGAAAGCCGTGCAAAAAAGCTTGTACCCGTTCATTTATCGGTTGATTCAAATGCCTTAGTAAGAAAACTTTCAAAATCCAGCAGAACAATGATTTATCCAAGCGGCGTTATCCATCTGTAATTTTTATTCAAAGCATTGTAAAAACCCATAAATAAACCTAAAAGTTAATAATAATGTGGTTAATCTAGTGCTGTTCGATGCGGGGTTGATGGGTTACTCATTAGCAGTACATATCCTTCTGGTTACTGTCGGAATGACTTTGCCAATAATAATGAGCATAGCTGAGTTCGTTTCCATAAAATACAAGATAAACGTATACGACATACTTGCAAAAAGACTGGCTAACGCGCTGATAATCTTCTTTGCGGTCGGAACTGCAAGCGGGGTTGTCGTTGCCATAGAACTTTTTGTCCTTTGGCCAAAGTTCATTTCAGTTCTGGGCCAAGTCGGTATACTGCCACTTTACATGGAAATTTTTGCATTCTTTACAGAAGCCATCTTTCTTGGGATATACATCTATTTCTGGAATAAATTCAAAAGCAGGATCAAGCACTGGCTTCTTTCGGTTTTCATCGCAATAGGGGCTGTCATGTCCGGAGTTTTCATAACAATGATAAACGCATTTATGAATACTCCAAATGGATTCAATATCCCATACTACTTAAGCACCGGCAAGATAATCGATGTAACCCCGTTTGCCGTTTTGAATACCCCGACTACATGGATAGAGATAGGGCATGTAATCGGTTCAACAATATTTGCAGGAGCTGCGTTTTTCCTTGCCTACTTCGCTTATAAGCTGTTGAAAACCAAAGGGGTTGAAAGGGAATACTATAAAAAAGCGGCAAAGATAGCAGCTGCAATAGCCATAATCTCCATCATATTAACAGTCATAATCGGCATAGAATCGATTACAAATCTGATGGTGTACCAGCCAGAAAAATTCGCGGCATTGGAAATGAACTTCAATTCCGGGCCGCACGTTGCAGAGGTAATAGGCGGTTTCCTCGTAAACAACAAAACCGTCGATTCCATAAACATACCGGGTTTGATGAGTTTTCTGGCTACCGGAAGCTTCAACGGCATTATATCTAGCAACGACTCGCTGGCGGCATATGCAAAAAGCACGTGGCCGCCCATTACGGTTGTACACAACACTTTTGACGTAATGGTGGGCCTTGGCATTTTAATCGGCGTATTACTGGTAATCTTTCTAATAATATGGCTCTTGAACGTAAGAAAGATAAGAGACAGGTTCGAATCAAACAAGTTTTTTAAAAAGCTTCTTTCAAAGAAGATGTTCTCCGATCCATTCGACAACCCGTTGGTGTTGAAAGCATTGATAATAATAGGAGTGTTGGCAGCTTTCCTTTTGGAAGACGGCTGGGTAACAGACGAGGTTGGAAGGCAGCCATGGATACTCTACAACGTAATGACGGTCTCAGCCGCCGCGAACACTTCGCCGTCGGTTGTGCCGGTGGGCATAGCAATAATAGCCTTTTACGTGGTGGTCCTGCCAGCGACAATACTGTTTGTGAGAAAGGTAATGAAGAAAAGGGATCTTAACAATGAACTGGAGGCAAGGCCATGAATGTATACATATCCATAAATTACGTCCTGCTAGCAGTGGTATTCACTTTTCTGTTCGTAGAAGGAATGTCGGCCATTTCTTTCATGTATGACAGGAAAAGCCTGCCCGTGGTAAAGAAATACCTAGACCCAATCTGGGGGATAGTGGGAACGTTTGTAGTTTTCTTCGTTGTCAACGCAGAAGTGCTTTACCCTTCAATAATGCCAGCAATAGATTATCTTTACGTTTTCCCCATACTGCTGGCGACCCTGTTGTTCATAGGGAGAAACCTCTTTCTTGTCTTTTCGGAGTACATCTGGAAAGGTTCTAGATTCAGCCAGCTGGCGCTTGCGAGAATTTATTCGCTTATAACGTTCATAATAATAATTTTACTGCTTTCGATCTTTATATCGATAATATCCGGCGTCGGAGCGAATCCTTCATTGACAGGGTTTTCTGCCGCAGTATTTCTATCCAATCCATACGTTTTTGGGTTCATAATCGGAACCCTCCTTATAGCATTTGGTTTATCATTCGTTTTCTACAAAATAGAAAAGATGAAATTCTTATCGCCTATGGCTACAGTAACAGGTCTTTTGCTGTTCATATTATCAATCCGCGGACTTGGGCTTAACACAAACTATGTAACTTACCTGCTTGCAGTCGCAATTGCGTTGGTTTCAATCCTTTACTACGTAACCGGCAGGACAAGAAGAGAGGTCATTTTCATAGCCGCATTCCTTTCCGTCTTATCCGTCAATTTTCTGAATTATGCCAAGGTATTCGGCACGAAATCCCTTTACTCCTACCTGAATAATTCCGCAGTTTCATCGGCTTCTATTTTGGTGACCTTGATAGGAGGAACGCTGCTTACTGCAATGCTCCTTTTCTTTTTTTACATGTATAAGCTTCCGGATAAGGAGAACGGCGGAGATAATTATTCAGAAGAGAATGACAACGGCGAAAAAATCGGCATAGCAAACTTATATATAATCCCCAATAATAATAAAGTGAATGGGAAAGAACGTAAGAAGGGGAAGGACGGGAAACGTTAGATGCGCTTCATGCGGACAGATAACCAGAAGAGACAGGGCCGTTTACATGTTCAGGGACGGCATAAAGGCATATTACTGCCCGGACTGCGCAAAGAAGATACACGGACAGAGACTTTACAAAGGCATGCCTAAATACGTAAAAAGAACGACCAGTTCCAAAGTAAAGAGAAAATTCACGATATTCGCAACTGAGGATAACCTTGCAAACAAAATTCCGGAAACTGACGAAACGCACAACGAGAATCCGGCTCCGGATAACGCATTTGAAAAAGAGAACGAAGAAAACGATCAAAACGAAGAAGACAATCAGGGAAACCATCAAGATGACAATCAGGAAAACAACGAGCAGTGATCCATGGTAGTGTTAAGGATATCGACTTCTCTTTTGTGGCTTTTAGTGGTAGTGATAATACTCCTTGTCATAGTCTTTGCGTTTGTGAAACTAAACAAACCGCAGAATGCAACCACTGCTTCCCTTCCTTCTTCCATACAGTACGCGCTTGAATACTTCAATGCAGCATACCAGAATTCCACGCTTTTAGTACCTTCACAGTATTATGCCGCCGCAAAGTCATTTTCAATAAACGGCAATAAAGTTGTAGAGAACAACACCCTTTACGATTCCATCCTTTTCGCAAACGCAAAACTTCCTGCAAAATATTATGTGCTCATAGACATGGAGAACGTTTCCAGCCTTCCGTCCGCCGTTTCTTTTCCGTATAATTTTACAGCCGAAAATATGAGTGCGTCCCTTAAGGATTGCCAGGTAGCAAAAGACAGCAACAGCGTATTTGCCTTGTGCTCAATTTATTCAAACGTCACGGTTCCCGTATTAAACGGTACTTACATAAACAAGAGCATAGGTCTTGGCTTCGGCACATTTGTCATATTTCCAAACGGAACTTCTTCCTATGAACTAAACGGTACTTTGGCATACAATGGCCAGAACACAACTTACATACCTTCAGTAAGAATAAACAACACAAACTTTTACAACGGAATGATGTTTTTGTATGAAAATACCGCGGCCTTCTATCTTTCGTCTGCAGATTTAAACACTTTCTACGGCAGAGAGATGTTCCTTCCCAATTCGACGCTTAAAAACGTCGTTGCGAACTTCTTTTCTGCGAGGATAATTGCATAATGAAAGCTTTTTAAATGTAGTATTACCATAAGTATTATTTTAGTGCTATGAAACTCAAAGAAATAGACATGGAGCTTTTGGACTTGTTCAAAAACGGCAAAAAAGTGAAGGAAATCACTCAAAAGCTGAACGTTCCGCAGTCTACTGTTTACTATCATTACAACAAGTTGAAAAAGAACGGATTCATAAAGGGTTTGAAGGTAGAAATTAGCTATGATGAATCAAATGGTTATGAAAAGGCGTTCATTCTCGTTTCATTGAACAACGTGCATAACAATGATTTTGAAAAGTTCTTTCAGGACTTGAAGGAAGAGAAAGTGATACAGGAAATATACGAAGTCAGCGGAGACTGGGATTTCGTTTTCATGGTAACCGGGCCGAGGGAAAACATAATAAATTTCGTGCATGAGAAACTGCAGAACATACAAAACGTGAAGAAAATACAATCTATATTTATAATGAGACACGTAGAAATATAATGAGTCTTGCGGATAAGTACAGGGAAGAATTAAAGTCCCAGGGGATAAACGTAGAAATAAAAGGCATTAAAATAAAAAAAGACAGGACAAAATTAATCCTTATACTCATAGGAATTGCTCTGGCAATACCTATTTATTTTCTCATATTCACAAATTACAATTCCTGCTCAATATACGCTTTAGCTCTTTCAGGGGGCGTTTCTTCGGTTTCAGGGTCTTTTTACTTTAAATGCGGATTGAATGCAATAATGTATTCGGTTTCTGCGGTTCTTCTCATATCTATTATACTTCTCATAATCCTTAAAGTAATAAGAAAGAGGAGGAACCGCCGAATATATGCCGTATAGAAAGCAAAATCAAAATCTAAAAGAAATTAATAAATGAAAACTATAAAACAGAATGGTACAGCTGTGTTTGTTGAGGCATGGAGAATCCCTTTGGAATAAGGAAAACAGGTTTACCGGATGGGTAGACGTTCCTTTGACAGACTTCGGAAGAGAACAGGCGGAGAAAGCCGGTGAATCAATAAAAAAAGAAGGGCTGCAGTTTCAGGTTGCATACACAAGCGTTTTAAACAGGGCCATAGAAACACTTGAAATAGTGATGAAGACAATACAGCAAAATATCCCTATGATAAAAGATTCTGCACTTAATGAAAGGATGTATGGGGATTTGCAAGGATTAAACAAGGAAGACACCGCCAAAAAATACGGCAATCAGCAAGTTCACATTTGGAGAAGAAGCTATGATATAAAGCCTCCAAATGGGGAAAGCCTCGAAGACACGCAGAAGAGAACAATACCTTTTTTTATGAACTGTATAATGACGGATCTAAAGGAGGGAAAAAATGTATTGGTAGTTGCGCATGGAAATAGCCTACGCTCTATAGTTATGTATTTAGATAAATTGTCAAAGGAACAGGTATTGTCGTTGGAACTGCCGACGAGCTTGCCCATAATATATGGTCTCGCTCCGGATGGAAAAGTAATAGCAAAGAAAGAATTGAGATTATAGGCATCACAGTTATCAAGCTTAACATCAAACACTAAGAATGCTTAATAAAAAGTAGAGAACCTTTATTAACGATATTGCATCTCTACTATTTATGATAAACGGAGAATTTATTGACCTAAGGAAGCAAAGAAGCATACTGGAATCGCTGCTTTCCAGCCTGAAAAGAAATGCACCTTATCCTTCGGCATTTGATAAAAGCAAATATTACATAACCAGCTCTAACAACATGTTCTGCGGAAGATATGACCATTGCAACGACAAAATGCTGATCGATAAGTGGTTTCTTTATGATTCATTGTGTTCCGGTAAAATTGTCGATATTGAAAATCTCCTTGTACATGAAGAAGCTCATAGGCAGAATCATCTTCGGGGAACATATGAAAGCGGAAAACCTGATCACTGGACGGGCTGGCTAAATATCTACCTGGATATGGGGGGCAGCATTCCTAAGGTTTACCTAAAAAACAAAACATACGAGCATGAAAAGGAATACGAAGAAATAAAGGAAGAGGATCTTAAAAACATAATAATATTAGGGTATGAAAACAGCGAAAAGGCAGCCGAAACCTTAATAGAAGCAAAGGAATCGGGCATAAATTTCATATACATAGACTCCAACAGGAAGATACACAACTATTCAAAATAGGCAAGCAGTTCTTAGACAAGATTAACACCAGATTGCAATAAGAATGACTATTGCTACTCATTGCAGGCCGTCTGCAATCGAATTATGCAACAAACTCTACAAGGCGTTAAGTTTTAATTAGCAGTAAATTTTTATTATATATGGAATATCTCGTTCCAAAGAAGCTGAAAAGAGGAGATGAAATAAGAGTCATAGCTCCTTCTAATTCAATGGGGATACTGAGCAAAGAGTTTCGGAAGATTCCTCTCGCTAGACTTACCCGTCTCGGATTTAAAGTTACTTTTGGAAATAACACTGATCAGATGGATGAATTCGAATCCTCATCAATTTCACAAAGAATCGAGGATCTGCACACTGCCTTCATGGACAAAAACGTAAAAGCCGTATTGGCAGTGATAGGAGGTTTCAATTCGAATCAATTGCTAAATTACATAGATTTTGATATTATACGTAAAAATCCAAAGATATTTTGCGGTTTTTCCGATATTACCGCTCTTCAGAATGCCATTCTTAAAAAAAGCGCATTGATAAGTTACTCTGGGCCCGCATATGCCACATTTGGGCAGAAGAAAGGTTTCGAATACACACTAGAATATTTTAAAAAATGTGTAATTGAAGACAGGTCTTTTGAGGTCTTACCCAGTCCTAAATTCAGGGATGAACACTGGTATAAAGACCAAGAAAATGTACATTTCATAAAAAACAAAGGATACTATGTGATAAATCCGGGATTCGGCGCAGGGACCATAATAGGTGGTAATCTGTGCACGTTGAACCTGTTGCAGGGGACAGATTATATGCCGGACCTTAGGAATTCTGTAGTATTCATAGAAGACGATAGCGAATCAAAACCTCAGAATTTTGACCGTGATTTGCAGTCGTTAATAATGCAGAAAGGGTTTGAGGAGGTTCAAGGTTTGGTTATAGGCCGGTTCCAGAAAGCAAGTAAAATGACACGCGAAAAACTTATTAGGATAATAAAGACGAAAAGGGAACTGAAAGACATCCCTGTCATAGCCGATGTTGATTTTGGCCATACGACTCCGATGATAACTTTCCCTATCGGCGGAAAAGCGGAGATATATGCAGACGCAACAAATCCTTCCATAAAAATAATTAAGCACTGATTTTATGCATATCCCGAGACAGCGTAAAATGTCTTGCTTTTCTCGTTTCCTACGAGTATCCTTGCAGCGATAGGATACGTCTTATTACACTTATCCCATTACTCTTTGTCATTGCAGTCTAGTACTCTATTCTGTGTTGATACCTGCGGGAAGGCGATAGCCTACGCCACTCACATTCAATAAATCTAGAAAAGTTCAGTAAGATGTAAAAGTTATTTTTACGGTTTCCGTCAGAAGTGATGGGCCCAGGGAGATTCGAACTCCCGGCCTTCTCCGTGTGAGGGAGACGTCATAGCCACTAGACCATGAGCCCTTAAATGCCACTCAATACAAACTACGTAAATATAGGTATTTTATTATTTTACTGTCTTTTGTATCATAAGTATTTATTGCTGCCCTGTTTTTCTATTCAAATTTAATTTATCCACTTTTTTGTTAAAAGCCGCTGGATCCAGAGGTAAGAGACGAGCTTGCAAACAACGTTGATACCCCTATCCTTACCACAAAGAATATCCCTATGCCTATCAATACATACACAGGGACATTTTTCAGGCCGTTCTTTGCCTTCCCGGTGTTAAGTATCCCTCCCAAAAGCGCGCTTGAAGCAGTAGTTATGATGACGTTTATAGTCGCAACGGCTATTACAAGCGTTACTGATATGTGCGGCAGGCTGAAACCCGAAAACAGTCCAAGCGTTCCTGATGGCAGGTTCGTTATTGCCGTGCCTCCGTTTGTGCTTGCGCCGACTTCGTCAAGTATCCCTATGAGAAAGGATGAAACTCCGTAAAGCAGGGGCGCAGCCAGCGTAGCGGCTATGAATATGAAAAGAGAGTAGCTCTTTACCTGCGCTTTCATGTCGTTCCTTATGCTTTCGTTCTGCAAAAGGTTGCTTGCAAGGTTTTCTAGTATTAAGTGCAGTTCAGCTCCGGATCTTATCCCTTCGGATATTATCCTTACGCTGTCCTTGAAGAATTCCGAGTTAGTCATCTCGTTCATCTCCAGCAATGCCTCCGAGAAGTTCTTTCCGGCCTGCGTTTCTATTGCCGCCTTGTTCAAAAGATAATTTAATTTTCCAAATTCAGGTTTCATCGATGCCACAAAGGAGTTTTCCGGTATCATCCCGGCCCTAAGGTTTGCGGCCATCAACAGAAGCATGTCAGGCAGAACCTTTTCTATCTTGGCTGAGACAGAATCGGCAAACATCGATATCATGGATCTTACTAATATCAATCCTCCGAAGAATATTCCCACTGCAGCACCGATGGCATAAAGCGGGGAATGAAGAAAATGAATCACTAAAATACCACTCAAAACGGCTCCGACGATAAGCAGAATAGCTACTGCTCCAACGGAATTATCCAGATTTTCTCCGCCCATCTGTGCGTATATAAATTCCTCCTTCATTGGTATAGTGATGCGTTTAGGAAGAGCGTGCGCTATGCTTGCAAGTACTCCTTTGTCGTTTGCATACTTTTTCATACGCCTATCGAAGGCCTCCTGTTTCCCACCATTCCCATAAAGAATACCTGAAATATCAGAAGGAACGGGGGTATAATGTATATTATGTCCACGGTATTGAAGTGCGCAAGCGAACCAAGAATGACGAATACCGACATGCCAAGGCTCGGCAGTACCACGGAAATCAGCATGTAGGCCATTGACATCGGCGTAAGCTCTCCAGCATATGATTTCATGTCAGACTGCTGCTTTTTGATCAGCATATCGTTTATAAGAGAAAGCGTACCTGCAACGTCGCTTCCCGATTTTATGGCATTCAGCATTATGTCTATTGTCCTTCTAAGCGACTGCGAAGGCACCCTTCTAGCAAGATGATCCAACGCTGCTTCCTGGGGTATTCCCGACTCTATCTCTTCTATCGCCAGCCTGAATTCATCCGATACCACGCCGTACTCTCCGTTTGCCACGTCAAGCAGAGCATTGAAAACCGGAACTCCGGAACCAACCTTTATCATTATCTCCCTCGTGGCAAACACGACTTGTTCCTCTATAAGCTTGGTCCTTTTAGTTGCCTGCAGCTTTGGGTAGTTAAGGAAATACAGGAAGTAAACCCCCGGAACCACCAGAATAAGAACGGGAAGTATGGCCTCTATCTTTATGGTAAGCAGGTTCTTTTTTATTGCTATCAGCAGTATAAGCCCGGATACGCCGGCCATCAGGCCCACAAGAACCAAAGTGACTATTATCCCTGCCGCTATGTAGTCAAGGTAATCTATGTCCATAGACGCCTGTATAAGGTCTTGGTTCAGCGTGGGTGCAAGGCCTTTGAAGTTGGATGCGAATCTTTTCACTTTCTTTCCGAAGAACAATGCCTTTTCCGGTGAAATCATCACAGCAGGTATCTTAGTTTCCATCTTACAGCGTTTCCAGTTCCGACGGGTCTCCCTTGTCCTTGACCAGCTGTATCAATCTGTCATGATTTGTGTAGTAATTGCTTGCCGCCAGCCCTATGACGTTTACGTTGTTTATCCCCTTTTCAATCATCCATTGCAGTACAGATTCCTTCTCCACCAAATCTGCGGCCATTTCCTCGCTAGTCAATCCGGAATAAAGAGCGAGCTTCGTTGAAATCTTCTGCGAAGTGTTTATTGTCCTTTCTATGCTGTCTGTTCTCGGCTTCCATTCAAACAGGTTATTGGTCTTCAATTCCATCACTCCGCTTATCTGTCTTTCGACTATCTCTGCAAGCTCCAATACCCTTCTTACCCCAGTCCTTCTCTGCCTGAATGACGTTATTATAAGGTCAAGCGTTGAAACCTCGATTTCCGGCAGGTCTATAGGCTCGGAAATCAGCCTTTTCACGACCTGCTGCGCCGTTTCTGCGTGCATTGTTGCATAAACGGAGTGGCCGGTCATCATTGCTTCAAAAAGCGTCTGTGCATCCTCTTTCCTTCTTATCTCACCTACTACTAAACGATCCGGCCTCATTCTAAGGGAGTTAAGCAGCAAATCCAACATGGTCACTTGGCCTTTCCCTTCGGAGTTAGGCTGCCTCGTAAGCATCGGCACCCAGTGCATGTATTTCGGAAGGACAAGCTCGCTGGTATCCTCTATCGTTATTATCCTTTGATTTGGAGGGATGAACGGAAGGAACACGTTAAGCATCGACGTTTTACCGGCTGCCGTACCTCCAGTAACAAGAAATGAAAGTTCGTACTGCATGGCCTGCCATACAAACGAAACCAGTTCAGGGGAGACCGTTTTTCTCTTTAGAAAGTCTATTATGGTCCAAGGTTCGGCACGGAACTTCCTTATGTCCAGCGTGTTTCCATGCGTTGATATCGGATACAGCGTAGCGTTAACCCTGTCTCCGTTCGGAAGCTGTGCGTCCAGCAATGGATTTAGATTTGTGATCTGCCTTCCGACCTTTCTTGCAATCTGCTGCGCATATGATTCAATCTTAGTTTCCGATTCTATTCTTACGTTAGTCTCAAGCCATCCATATTTAATGTGGTAAACCATTACCTGCGTCTTTGAATCGTTTATTACCACCTCTTCAAGGTTGGGGTCAACGTCAAGCACCTCTATTATCCCAAGGCCGAACATTTCATGCAGAAGCGTGGCTGAAAGCTCAAGGTATGATTTTTCCTGCATTCCAGGTATTATCTCCTGCAGTTTCTTCTGTACTATGTCTAGAAATTCCCTTTTGAGTGCTTCAGACGTCGTCTGAGAAAGCTGTTGTATCTTTGAAGGGTCCTCCTTTATAAGTTCGGTTCTTATCTCAGTCAACACGGCGTTCATGCTCTGGTCTATTACCGGAGTCGTTATCCTGTAGCTCATCGTGAATTTGGAAGGTATCCTCAATATCTTTACGTCGGCGGATATACCGTCAGAGATAACTTGGTAATTTTCTACTATCTCGGTTCCTTCTGTTTCCATCGTAGTATTACAATATAATTAATTTTATGTTCTTATAACTTTAATTCTTTGTTTGACGCCGTAAATGACAATATTAAAATGTGCAGTGCATCATTTATATTCATGGAGAAAAAGCTTGAAACGGCGGTGCTGGCAGGAGGCTGCTTTTGGTGTATGGAAGCAATTTTTAAGCAGATAAAAGGCGTGGAAAAGGTCGAATCCGGGTACAGCGGAGGAAATGTTAAAGATCCTTCTTACGAAGAGGTCTGCACAGGCAAAACAGGACATGCTGAATCGGTGAGACTTACCTTTAATCCTTCAGTAATCTCATACAAACAGCTGTTGCAGGTTTTCTTCACTTTACATGATCCTACCAGCCTGAATAGGCAGGGAAATGACGTAGGAAGCCAGTATAGATCCGAGATATTCTACGTTGATGATAAGCAGAGAGAAATAGCAGAGAAGGTCATAAAAGAATTAACGGAAGAAAAGCTTTGGGACAAGCCGATAGTCACTGCTCTGGAGCCGTTGAAAGAATTTTATCTCGCAGAGAAATACCATCAGGATTACTACAAGAATAATCCTCTGAACCCTTATTGTTTTATGGTCATCCGTCCTAAAATAGCAAAACTAAGGAAAGAATACATGGAGCTTTTGAAAAAAGATTGATATCCAGTAAAAGACTTAGAAACAGCTGGTCTTTTACCTATCTTATTAATTTTTAGTTAATTATGGGCTCGACGGGATTTGAACCCGCAACCACTCGGTTAAAAGCCGAATGCTCTGACCTAGTTGAGCTACGAGCCCTCAAAATAATACTATCTATTATGGTTTTTTGTTTATAAATATGCAGTCCGTTTTTCAAAAACTGCCTTTATCTTTTTTGTATTTTTCTTTATTTCTACGTACTCGCTGTTTTCGAAGTTCGATGAGCAGATGTGCAAATAGCTGTTGAAAGTTTTTATGGTAATGAACCGCGGGAAATCATATGAACCATCACCGTTGTCATGCATGTAATCCATCGGCTCTATTTTTTCTGTTTCGTTTCCTGAAATCTTTACGATTACAGTATCGTTTGAATACTCTGTTTCCTGAAGTTTGAACTTCTCCCTGAAATGAGGCAAAACCAGATACGTCTTTTTCGGAAAACGGCCGTAATCCATGAAAAAGGGACTGACTCCAAGAAAAGCCACCGGTTTACCGTAAAGTTCTTTTAGCCCTTCAAGTTCTATATCCTTTTTTGCAATTTTTCTAAGTTTTCTAGGATCGATTATGCTTTCTAGTTTTTCTGCCATATTTACTTTCTAAACACCGTTAATTTAAGTCTTTTTATCTTGAAACATTTGTCCTGTATTCTAATATCAGATTTGAGGGTATCTTTGCAAAAATGCTTAAATACTAGTTAATCTCTTCATCAAAAGATGGTCGAAATAGATAAAAATAGAAACAGTCTGGATGAACTACTAAATGCGATAATAGGTATCCCTGACAATGACACGCAACTTACGGATACCGGGTCTATCTCAGAAAGTGTATTAAGCGGCGATTCCGGCGATATAAAAATTAATAAAATAGGGTTTAACTCCGGGCAGTATTTAAAGACTTATCTGGTGTTTTTATCTGTTAGTAATGGGAAAAGATATGAACCGGTCTTATATTTTGTAAAGAAACCTTACTTAAACAAAGAAATCCTCGAGAAGCAAAAACCGGATTTTAACTCTCTAAGTAATCTGCTTTCACCTTTTTTTTCAAACATCATTGACGATTATTATGCCCGTAAAAGCACGGAATACACGTTTGAAATAGCGTACATCAAAAAAGGAGAGTGGGTAAAAGATATAATGAAGTTTGCAAATATTAAAGAAGAGGAATTTAGTAAGTGGCAGGATATGCTTGATACATGGTGCTATAAAGGCAATATATAAGCTTTTATACTGTTAAATTCTTAGAATAATATTCTTTAAAATATATGGAAGCTACTGAGAATAATGAAGAATCGCATTTCTTCATAATTAGGGTTACGATAGGAAGGGAAATGCAGGCCCTGGAGAGGCTGGAATCGCAGCTTGCAAGGGTGCAAGGCATTTACTCGGTTATAAAGCCGTATTCGTTGAAAGGTTATCTGATAGTAGAAGCAGACTCAAAGGAAAGCGTTTCCAATCTAATCTACAACATAAAGCACATCCGCGGCGTAATGAACAAGGAATTATCGAAGGAAGAGGCTTTGAAGACTATAGAGAAGAAAAAACAGAAGATAGACATAAACATAGGGGATGTCGTAAAAGTCCTTTCGGGCCCGTTCAAGGGAGAGACGGCAACCGTTAAAGCCGTAAACAAGGAAAAGGAAGAATTAACAGTAATGTTTTTAGAGTCCGCGGTTCCTATAAACGTTAATATTAAAATAGCAGACGTGTCTACAATAAAAAGCGAAAGTGATCAAAAATGAAAACGAAAGTCAAGATTGTTGTTGAAGGAGGAAAGGCTACTCCTGCCCCGCCTTTGGGACCGCAGCTTACAATGCTGGGTTTGAAGCCACCAGAAGTGGTCAAGAAAATAAACGATAAGACGAAGGATTTTGCTGGAATGAAAGTGCCTGTGGAGATAGAGATAGACAAGGCAACAAAGGAATACGAATTAAATGTATTGATGCCTTCCGTTTCGCAGCTTCTAATAAAAGAAGCAGGTTTGGAAAAAGGCTTCGGCGATAGGAAGGATTCAGCTTCAATATCATTTGAAAAAGTGAAGAAGATAGCAAAAGACCATTCAAAATACTCGCTTGCAAAGAACGAGCAGGGAATGATAAACGAAGTTTTAGGTTCATGCTTAAGCCTTGGCTTAAAGGTTGACGACAAGGATCCGAGAGAGCTCATAAAAAAGGTGTAAAATGATTTTTGGTTTGGATCAGATACTTGCATTCTTGGAAAGCAATAGCTATTCTGCCATTTTTATATTGATGTTCCTTGAGTCAGTAATACTGCCCATACCAAGTGAAGTAGTGCTGCCATTTACAGGCTTTCTTATAGCGATAGGCAAAATCAACCCATATTTAGGGTTTACTGACGCAGTAACGGCTTCCATATTGGGAAGCATAGTGGGTTTTCTGCTTGGTTACTTCTTGGGTATAGAGATATTTCTCAAGTATTCGAAAAAACTTGGCTTCAAAGACTTAGAGTATGAAAAGGGCATAAGGTGGATAAAGAAATACGGAGATTACTTTGCTTTCTTCACAAAGCTTTTGCCTGCGATTCGTTCTATAGCCGGGATAATATGCGGTGCTTTCAAGATGGACATAAAGAAGTTCATAGCTTATTCCTCTGCAGGAGTACTTATCTGGTCAGGTTTTCTTGTCTATACCGGCTATTACCTTTCAAGTAACTGGGAATCCATAGCAAATATCTTTGAAAAAGCAGGAGTTTACGTTGCAGTAATATTCGTTCTTTTCTTCCTGATTTACATCTTTAGAAAGAAAATAGCTTCCATTTTAAGGATAACCAAGAAGAAATAATGGAATATATAGAGGTTCAGGATTTCAAGAAAGTTGACATAAGGACCGGGAAGATAATTGGTGTAGAAGACTTTCCAAATGCAAAAAAGCCGGCTTATAAGCTAAAGATAGATTTTGGAGAAATAGGAATAAAGGGAAGCAGTGCACAGATTACAAAGCTCTATAGAAAGGAAGACTTAATCGGAAAGCAGATAATAGCGGTAGTTAATTTCAAGCCAAAGCAAATTGCAGACTTTCTCTCGGAGGTCCTTGTTTTAGGAGTGGAAACTGAAAATGGTGTCGTTTTGCTTTCTCCGGATAACGAAGTTCCGCTTGGAAAGAATATCTCATAGTTGTTTTTGTTTACCATAAATTAAATGTATAGGTAAGTCTAATCGCTTACTCTGCAGGTAGAAAGTATTATTAAGTTACTGCAGATTAAATTGTTATTCTGTCATGTGGTGAGCTGACAGAGCGGCTATGTATTCGTCTGCAAATGACAAATGCTGTCTAGCGTTGTGAGACATAGCCGTTAACGAAGTAGGCGGGTTCGACTCCCGCGCTCACCTTTTTCAGTACTTTCGAATGTAATTTTTGTCAAATCTGCTTTACAGAATGCTTATAGGAGATTACTAGTTGGGTTTTACGTAAATTTTTTCTTCTAGAATAACATTTAAATTTTAATCTGTTTTGTCAAATGACAGAAGTCGGTTGATTAACGTTTTTATATAATGAGCGTATTAAGGCAAAATTATGGACAAGGAAGAAAAAGCAATAGAACAGGAAGTTGAAAAGGATTCAAACGAAGTTCTAAAAGAATACTACAGCAGCGAAAGCGAATGAATCTCTAGGAAAAAGAAACGTCGGATTCTTTTGATAGATACCAGATAGCCAGAATTATAAGCAGGATGGAGCCTATTACGTATAAATTAAGTACTCTTACGAATATACTGTAAAAAAGCAGCAGGAAAAGCGTTTCCATCTCGGATAGTATGTACATCACCGATGAATAAGGGATTGCTTTGCGGCTTTTTTCGAGAGTTCCGTATCCGACAAAGCTCATTATCACACCCACGCTCACAACCAAGCCGGCAAGAAGCGCTATTGTCAATCCATTAACCGGTATGGTGAACCTGTAAAAAAGCAGGAAAGGCAAGATTGTCGCAATCTCAAAGATGTCAATTACGATTATTGGAAAGTAAGTCCTCCTGCTTTTCAATCCCGTCTGGGTGAAAAAAAATCCGGCAAGGCCGTACAGCACTATCAGAATTATGGATAAGAATATGTCGTAGGGCGTTATTATTGACAGGTTTAATCCGGATAGAGACAAGACAAAGAAGCCGATGCCTGCAATGCCGCCTCCGACCGCGAGGTTTTTCACGTTCCTTTTCATTATTTTCTTGCGGTTTATGAATATCTCCGCGATTATGAAAACGATTATCGTGGGAGATATCAGAGAGTATATCACGGCCGAATTCCTGAAGGAGAAGATGCTTAGAAGGAGCACGTTTGCAAGCCCGTAAAGTACTCCAGTCACCGCGGGGTAAAAAGAAAAAACAATCCTTTCCTTCCTTAACAGTACGACAACCACTGTAATCGGCACCTGTCCGAGTACCATTATCAACGCCACTGCGGCAAAATCGCCGTTTGCCGTTTCGGCTATCGAGAGCAGGAACGCCCAGACCGCATTTGTAATGGACAGAAATAAGCCCGTCGCTATTATAAAGGAAAAGTTGTGCCTATATCTGAAGCGTTTTGATGTCATCTAACTTTTCTGCATGAAGAATATTTATGGTTTTACTTGTGCGCCACTATTAATTTTGTGCCTGTGCTCTGCATGGGGTTTTTCCCTATTCTAGAAAGTATTGCCGCTATTATCATCAAAACAACGCCTGCTATGATCAGCGCTATGTCAATTACAAGCAGAGTGCCCGCAAAACCGGAAAATATGTTAGCGGGTATCTTTACAGAATAAGTAGAAACCGAAAAAGAAAGGAGTATCGGTATTATGTATGCCAACGGTATGTAGAACAGTACTATCGATATGATGGCCATTGAAATCACGTTTTTGCCTACTGCAACGAGTTTTTTCTCTTTTTTATAGGAAAAGAATATCAGTACTATGCCGATGATTGCTATTGCAAGAGAGGCAAGCTCATAGTGGTAGATGTCTATATTGTTCATGGATAGGTTTATTCCCGTGGAATCCTTTAAAAAAGAGGAAGCCAGGCAGCCCATGCCGCAGTTTATATACGATATCTGGGAGTTTAGCTTTGCAGTGACAGTTGACGTCAAACCAGTGACGTTTGTGCTCGATATTATATTGGTTAGTTCATCCTGCTGCACGGTATAGTTCACTATCTTTGAAACTGCATTTTGTGCAAATGAATGCGATAAAAAGCCAGATGAAAAGCCTGCGAATATCAATGTGAAGAAAAGAAGTCCTAAGAACAGAAGCAATCCGCCCAGGTACCTGCCGCCTTTTCCCAACATCATACAATCTATACCAATCTTTATTATTTAATGTTAACTTATCGATTCTTTGAATACTTACAGTTTATATTCGTGAAAAGAGATTATTGTCTTTATGGAGATTTACAACACTTTAAGCAAAAAGGTGGAGAATTTCAAGGCCCTGAAGGAAGGGCTGGTTACGATGTATACGTGCGGCCCGACGGTTTACAACTATGTACACATCGGAAATCTTAGAACGTTCATATTCTACGACATGGTCAAAAGGGCCTTCAAATTCAACGATTACAAGGTTAAACATGTAATGAACATTACAGACGTTGACGATAAAACAATAAAGGGAGCTATAGAAAGCAGGGTATCCTTAAAGGAATACACTGAACTTTACACCAAGTACTTTATGGAAGATTTAGAAAAATTAAATGTAGACATGGACATAAAGTTTACGAAGGCAACGGATAACATCGATGAAATGCAAAAAATCATTGCAAAACTGTTAAAGGAAGGATATGCTTACGAGGCAGAGGACGGCATATACTTCAGCGTTTCAAAGTTCAAGGATTACGGCAAATTATCAGGGATGAAGGTTAACGGCGATTATTCGAGGATAAAGACCGATGAGTATGACAAAGACAATGCGGCGGATTTTGCCTTGTGGAAATACTGGGATACAAACGATGGAAAGGTCCACTGGGAAGGAAAACTGAAAAAAGGCAGACCGGGATGGCATATTGAATGCAGTGCTATGTCAATGAAATACCTCGGCAAAACAATCGATATACACTGCGGAGCTGTAGATTTGATATTCCCGCATCATGAGAATGAAATAGCGCAGAGCGAGAGCTACAGCAAGCAAAAATTCGTTGATTACTGGCTGCATGGAGAACACTTGCTTGTAAACAACCAGAAAATGTCAAAGTCATTGAATAATTTCTATACTTTGAGGGATCTAGAGAAACAGGGCTTTAATCCGCTGTCTTTCAGATTAATGGTAATCGACAGCCATTATAGAAACAAATTAGATTTCAACTTTGAAAACCTGAGGAAGTATGAAAAACTACTGGGAAAGATAGATTTATCCATAAAAGCGCTGAACAAAACGAAGAAATACGATGAAAAAGAAGATAGTTACTCAAGGATACAGACAAAGCAGAAAGTGGATAATGAACTACAGGCATTCAAAGAAGCTGTTAACAATGATCTAAACACGCATGAAGCTTTGCAGCATTTCCTTTCACTGCTTGATTTAGCAGATGAAAAGACAGAGAAAGGAAAGATTGACAATAAAGAGTTTTCTGCTCTTTCAAATGCAATCAGCAAGATGAACGGCTTTTTAGGAGTTTACATAGACTATGAAATACCTCAGGAAATGATTGCTTTAGCAGAGGAGAGGGAAAAGAAAAGGAAGGATAAGGACTTTGTAGCAGCCGATTTATTAAGGCAAAGGATAAGCGAAAATGGTTATTTCATTGCAGATTTACCTAACACTTTTGTCATAACAAAGAAGTATTTGGATTAAATGAATTTTTGAGGTAAGTCCTTTTAATTATTGTTTTTTACTTTGTCAATTACAAGTGATTTTACATCCTCAAAATCAGGTATCTTTCCAATCAATATCGGATTAAGCTCCTGTTTCCATATCTCTTTTTTCCTTTCAAGGCTTTTGTCCAGCAATTCCATTGAAAACTTTAGTTTGTAGTATTCAAGCTTTTTGTTTGAAAGCGAAAGGTCAAATTTTACGCCCTTTTTTAAAAGAAAGTAAAGATCATATACATCTCTTGCCTGATTTCTTGTTATCACTGCTCTGATCTTTTCTGATAATATCTCTGCTTCATTCATTACCTGCACAGAAAAAGGCAGTAAATCAGGGAAGTTGCTGTTTATCTCTTTAAGGTCCGATTTCAACGAAATTTTTTCCATAGTACTTATATCTATTTTTACAAAGCACGCATCCCTTTCATTTGAATTCAACGGCCCATACGCCTTTATTCTTCCGCTAAAACCGGAAATGCTGTCAAATTCTTTGGTTTCATTTCTTACGTTCATTAGTTGAAGAGAAGCAGATATCTCTTTTAAAAGCCCTGGAAAGTCTAAGCCAGAAACAGCGGTGAAATCAAGGTCCTCACTGAATCTGTTTAATCCGTATAAAAGAAAGAGAGCGGTTCCTCCTTTGAATACAAGATAAGTTGAATTGGACATTGCCTTTAGCACAAGCATCTGTATGTATTTTTTCTCTTCCTGGTAAGGTTTTAATCCTTCCATCTTTGCGATTTCTGTCAATGTTTCCTTGCTTATCATAATTCCTCATTCACGTACAATTTCCATCTGGGATTTAAAATACCTTTGCTCTTTATAGAGGGGTTTAACTTATACACCGTTTTTCCGTTTGCTTTTATCCTAGTTTCAATGCCATTTTTTTCAAGGAGAAAGCCCAAACGCCTCCTTACGGCCTCAATTTTTGCCATATCTGCATATTCCTCAAGCAATTTTTTGTCCATTTCCCCAATTATTGAATTTAAGAAGTTAATCCTTACATATCTTGTGTAAGCAAGCGAATCCACAAATGCCTTCTCTTTCTCCGCTATAGCTATTATTCCACCGGCATAAGCAGTCTTTTTAAAGCCGAACATTAGCTTTTCAGGTATCTTTACGAAAATAACCTCAGTTCCGTTAAAATTTCTGTTTTTCGTTTTCCTGGAAGTCGCTACGTATATCTTGTCTATGACCTGCTCAAGTAAACCATACACGTAAAAGGCGGAACTGAACGATAAATATGCGGGATAAATGACATTTGATGCTAAGATAAATGGATCATCGGTTAACGAGAATTTTCCCCTTTCTATTTTGTAGACAAGCTGCTTTTTAGCCATCCTGTTTAGTAATACGCTTGCGCTTCTTTGGTTTAAACCGGTCAAAACGGCCAATTCTGCCAATGAAAAGACTTTTTTATCCCTCTTTCCTAGTTCTTTTGCTATCTCGTACGTGTTCATAATAGTTTTAGCCTCTCTTTATATAAATATCTTATAGTTATCAATTTTATTAACAATAAGATATTTTCATATATAGCTTTAATCTGCCAAGTTGAATTTTGTGCTTATGATTAGTAGTGAAACTGTAAATATCCATGGAACAGAAACATTCTCATAATAAGCAGTTAAGTAAACAATTGAAATTATTCGAAAAATAAATTCGTTACTTAAAGTATACATAAAATTGATTTAAATACTAATTATTGCATAAAGTTATATTATGTTTAGATTGAAAAATAGATTTATTAATGCAGTTTCCCGTCAGAAAACTCTTGTTACAAAAACCGTAGAGGGGAAAAAGTATACTATAGAAAATCCTTGGGTAAAGATATTTCAAAGCGGTGTTATAAAACTAACAGATGGAAATTCAGTAAAATTTAATGAAGAAAATAAAAAAGATATATTTAATTTCGTCTATTTTCTTTTAGCCGAAGGAATCAGATTAGGCGATGAGCCAGGTCAATGGAAATTATTAAATAATAACATCATACAAACTCATCAAGGCTTAAAATTATATCTTCAGAATTTCGACCCGCTTATCTTTTCTGAAACTTTCCTAAGGCAAATTCATTTTTCTAGTCACGATTTAGCAAATAAGATTGTTGTTACTGCTGGTGCATTTATCGGAGATACTCCTTTATATTATGCTTATTTTGGTGCAAAAGTATATGCATTTGAACCAGATACAAAGTCATTTGCATTGGCAAAACAAAATATAAAATTAAATCAAAAGCTAGCAAATAAAATTGTTTTAAAAAGATATGCTATAGGCAGAGATGGAAAAGTAGATTTTCCTTCGTCTAAATCTAGCGGCGGTTCATCATTATTTAATAAAACAAATGCTTACATAACAACGCCATCAAAATCCATTAAAACTTTGCTAAAAGAAATGAACATTCATCATCCATACCTGCTTGACCTTGATATAAAGGGATCAGAATTCGATGTTATCAACGATAAAGCTGTATCCAGGTTTAAATTGGTAAGATTAGAATACTCACCATATCTGCTAAAAGACAAGTCTAAGACTCTTAAGTACTTATTAGATAAACTTAAGGATTATGGATTCAAGAATGTCATAATATTTAAGCACAATCAACTTAGATTTGACCTTTCCAGCCATGGAACAATATATGCCTCAAAATAGAAGAGTTTTTATCTAATATTAATATTTATAAAGCAAATATCGTCTTAAATATAAATGAGAGGAGTGATTCTTGCAGGAGGTAACGGTACTAGACTGTATCCATTAACAAAGGTTACAAACAAGCATTTACTGCCGGTTTACAACAAGCCGATGATATATTACCCAATAGAAAGATTGGTTTCGGCAGGGATAAAGGATATTATAATAGTTACGGGAAAAGAAAACGCAGGAAACTTCATGAATCTTTTGGGTTCAGGAAAGGAATTTGGAGCGAGATTTCATTATACTTTGCAGGATGAAGCCGGCGGAATAGCACATGCTTTGTCATTAGTTCAGGGATTTGTTAAGGATGATAACATAACAGTAATCTTAGGAGACAATATAATACTAGATGATATTTCTGAGCACGTAAGTAATTTTACTTCCGGTGCAAGGGTATTTCTAAAAGAAGTCAAGGATCCGCAGCGTTTCGGCGTACCAGAATTTGATGAAAACCAAAGAATAAAGAGAATAGAAGAGAAGCCAAAAGAGCCTAAATCCAATTATGCCGTTACGGGAATTTATCAGTATGATAATACAGTATTTGACAAAATCAGCAGATTAAAGCCATCAGCAAGAGGAGAGCTTGAAATAACAGACGTTAATAACATGTATCTTGAAGAGGGAAAGTTATCCCATTCTTTTCTAAAGGAGCCTTGGCTGGACGCCGGCACATTTGAAAGTCTGCTAGAGGCATCAAATATACTGCGGGAAAGACTAAGTAAAAATTAAATAAGCATTCCAGTCTTTATTTTTTCCAGGTTTTCTTTAAGCGGCTTTATCTCATAGAATTTGGAGATTTTATCGATGTTCAGAAAAGTATTCTTCGGCCTTTTAGCCAGCATTTTAAAGTCTGCTAATTTCACAGGCTTTATAATAGTTTTGTCAAAATTGAAAACATCTGCTATAATGTTTACAAATTCAAACCTGCTAAAGTGCTCTTTTGAAGCCATGTGAAATATCCCGTTAGCTCCTTTTTTAACTAACACTTCTACTGCTTTTGGTATATCTTCAACAAAGGTCGGAGAGATTATCTGGTCCAAAGCTGCATTTACAGTTTTTCCCTCTTTGAGGTTATTTATTACAGATTCAAAGAACACATTCTTGTTTTTTGCAACGTTAATACCATAAGGCATCTCTATTCTTAATACAATTGCATCATTTTTCAGTGCGTTTTCTTCACCAATTAATTTACTTTTGCCGTATTCATTTATTGGATTTGGAGTATCATCTTCCTTGTAGTTCCCAGTCAAGCCGTCAAATACATAATCCGTAGAAATCTGGACAAATTTTGCTCCTATCTCCTTTGATAGGGAAGAAAGCCATTCAACAGCATAGCCGTTGACAAGCATAGCCGTTTCCTTTTCCTTCTCGCAAAGGTCAACGTCTGCAATTGCAGCAGAATTTATTATAAGCTCCGGCTTAATTTTATTTAATACTTTAGAAACTTCCTCTTTATCGGTTATGTCAAGCTTTACGTAGCCTTCTTTCTGATGAGCAGATGCAGAGGTAGCATTGAAATGTTTAGCGAGGTAATAGCCTACAAATCCACTTCCACCCAGAACTAAAGTTTTCATTTTAACTCATCTTTTTTAAGTATCTTTCCTTGTTTTTGAGATAGTGCTCTATAGTAATTTTTATCCCTTTTTCAAACGAAAATTTAGGTTTCCACTTCAATTCCTTTTGAATTTTTCTAGAATCTATGGCGTACCTAACGTCGTGTCCCGGCCTGTCCTCTATAAACTTCATCAGTGAATCCGGCTTTTTCATCGTTTTTAGTATCGTTCTTATAACCTCAATGTTTCTTTTTTCCCCGTTTTCACCAACTAGATAAGTTTCTCCATATACTCCTTTTTGTATTATTGATTCGATAGCAGAGCAATGGTCTTCAACAAAAATCCAGTCTCTTATCTGTTTGCCATTGCCGTAAACAGGTATATTCTCATCTAAATAGGCATTTAGTATCGTTTTTGGTATTAACTTTTCAGGATGCTGGTTAATCCCATAATTGTTGCTGCAGTTAGATATAGTTACGGGTAATTTATACGTGTTGTAATATGCTTTAACTAAAAAATCAGCAGCCGCTTTTGTAGCAGAGTAAGGATTCCTTGGATTATATTTTGAATTTTCATTGAATTTTTCCTTTGAGTTCAAAGGCAAAGAGCCATAAACTTCATCTGTTGATATCTGGTGGAAACGTATGCCCGTTTTACGGACGGTTTCAAGTATGTTGTGTACACCTACAATATTAGAGGATATAAACAAGCTAGAATCTTTTATTGAATTGTCAACGTGCGATTCAGCTGCAAAGTTTATTATTGCATCGGCATCCTTAAACGTTCTTTCTACGAATTCCTTGTCTGCTATATCACCGTTTATAAATGTGTATTTTGCATTTTCACTTAAGTCTTTTAGATTGTCAGGGTCTGCAGCATAAGTCAACTTGTCTACATTGATTATCTCGTCTTTTTTGTGTTTTTTCAGCCAGTAAAGGATGAAGTTAGAGCCTATAAATCCGTATCCACCAGTAACGATTAGTTTCATAGAGTATTCTGTGATTTATTGAATTAATAATTAAAATTTATGTCTGCTTCCTTTAAAATAGGGTGCTTTTTGTCCTTATCTGATAATACGGGATTATTTATCGGCCATTTTATGCCTATCTCAGGATCATTCCACGATATGCCACGTTCACTTTCCTTGTTGTACTCATTTGTAGACTTGTAAAGTACATTTGTGTTGTCTTCAAGTGATAAAAAGCCATGTGCAAATCCTGGCGGAATCCAAAGCATCTTCTTGTTATCTTCAGAGAGTTCAGCAGAGACCCACTTTCCAAATGTTGGAGAACCTTTTCGTATGTCAACCGCTACATCAAATATCTTTCCGGTGATGACTCTTACAAGTTTGCCCTGAGCATGTGGGTCTAATTGATAATGCAAACCCCTAAGCACGTTTTTTGAGGATTTTGAATGGTTATCCTGCTTGAATTCAAAGTTTATGCCGTTTTCTTTGAATTCTGATTCCTTATAGCTTTCCATGAAAAAGCCCCTTTCATCGGAAAATGCCTTTGGAGTTATAATGATAACGTCAGGTATTTCTAATCTTTTGAATTCAAATGCCATTTAATATTTTATGTTTAAATACTTAAATAATGTATCTTTTGATTTATGACAGAAGAATTAGATGAACTGAATAGCCTTTTTACCAGCAAGAACGTAGAAGACGTAATAAAATTCTATGATCATTTTGATACGGCAGAACAGCTGATAGAATGGATGAAGAACAGGCCAAGTGCTCCGATGAAAATCTATGAGGTTGAGGGAGAAAAGGACATAGTTGTTGTTATACCTACTGCGAATCACGAAGGGGAGTTTGCAAAGAACTGCGCTAATAATATATTCAAAGGACAGCAGATTGTATTTGTAGAGAGCAATGGGCCATTCTTTAATTTTGCAAGGAGTTGTAACTATGGAATAAAGTATTCTCTTAAATATAAACCTAAGTGGATAATAATTAGTAATGATGATATGTATAAGATTGATGATATTAAACTTCTTAAGAAGCAACTTAATTTAGTTAGCGTTTCAACGGACGTTTGTTCTGTTAGCGAATTGCCAGAACATTGTCATTCTTCTGAGATATGGGTGACAAAACCCTCTTTCTTTAGAGAAGTCATTTTTAAGTATATATTTAGAGGTTATGAGTACCAATACCTAAGATTAAGGAAGAAATTTTCAGCAAAATATTTGACATTTAGACCAGCTACAAGAAAACATCCAAAACTTTATAAAAAGGTTTACTCTTTTTTGAATGTCGCAGATTTTGCCATATTTCGTTCTGATTTTGTTTATAATCTATTTAAGCAGAGAGGCTACTTTTTTAACCCCCTTTTCATAAATGGTGAAGAGGATGTTTACTTATCTTATGAAATACGTAAAATTGAGAAGGCCCCATTACCTTTCAAAATAGGCTCTATTATGAATGGTAGTTTAGGGACTAGCAAACAACACAAAACAAGAAGTTTCATAAATCTGGTTTATTTAAACTATCTATTAAAAAATAATTGATTAGTCATTACATAGCTTGAATTTTGTGGAGTATTCTGAAAATATGAGGGTTACTAATTATTAATTTATTATTTTTGCATTTAATAAGTTTATAAGTTTTCCACCATTATCTGTAAACCAACTCAGCTTATTTTTAGCAAAATCCAGATAATTCCATGCTCCGATTATTAAATAATCTGGTTTGTTTGTCATATTGGGGTTTAGTAGTTTTTCATCAAATATTTTTATTCCCGCCATTGGTATATATCTATTAATTTTTGTTGGTGTGGAATCAAATGCGCAATCTATCAATTTTGAGTTTATTCCCGAAAAATTTAATACTGTTGAAACTTTTGCAGGCACTGCCCATATATCTATAATACTATTCTCAGCTTTTAGCTTCCTTAATAATTTAATTAATTTTATTCTCCTTTTTTCAGTTTTTTCTCGCATGGCAAGTACTCTTTTTTTATTGTATACTCCCCCCCTTCTTTCTAAAATTTCTAGTCTTCTATCAGTTTTACCCTTTAATTTTAGATAGAATCTTATTGAGCCACCCTGTTGTTTTGGGAGAGGTACTACTTTAACAACATTTAATCCGCATCTTTTAGCTAAACTTATCATAGCTTTAATTGTCCATTCATAATAATGTTCACTATAAAGAGTATCAATAGAATTTTTTCTGATAACATCTTTAAACCATTGCACTTCTATAGTTATTTCTCCATTGGGTTTTAACAGGTTTTTCATTCCCAACATCATATCTTTAGGGTCGGGGATATGCGCAAAAACGTTATTTGCTGTTATTAAATCTGCTTTACCGTATCTTTTAATTAGCTCTTTACTCAGTTTTTCTGTAAAAAATTTGTTTATTGTTTCTAAACCTTTTTTATTAGCGATTTTGGCGATGTTTTTTGCAGGTTCTATACCCAGTACTCTTTTGAATTCAGCTTCTTTAAGAAGTTGCAATTCAGTACCATCATTTGATCCAATAACTATAGCAAAGTTATCCTCTCCCACTAAATCTTTTTTAAGAGTTTTTGATAACTTTCTAAAATGTATTACCCCTGGTAAATTTACACCAGTTTGATAGGTGTAATTATCTCTGAATAGTGTTTTGCTGTCCACTAGTTCAAGTTGCTGAAATAGCCCACAATCCTCACACCAATAGTAATGCAATGGCCAATATCTAATGTTTTTTAAATCTTTTTTGTAAACAAATTCGTTAGAATTAGGCAATTCTCCCAAATTAAGTGCACTTATTAGATTTTTGCCTCCACACGCCGCACAATTTTGTTTAATTATCATTAGAGTACTTCGAAGTTCTTGTTTATAACTTTTTCTAAAATCCTATATAAACCATAAATAGTACATATTAAATGTGGAATTAGACGAATTGAATAGCCTTTTTACCAGCAAGAACGTAGAAGACGTAATAAAATTCTATGATCATTTTGACACTCCAGAGCAGTTAATAGACTGGATGAAGAACAGGCCAAGTGCTCCAATGAAAATCTATGAAGTAGAGGGTGAGAAGGACATAGTGGTTGTTATACCTACTGCAGATCATAATGGCAAACTTGCTAAAAATTGCGTCGAAAATATATTCAAAGGACAGCAGATAATATTCGTTGAAAGCAATGGTCCTTTTTTCAACTATGCAAGAAGTTGTAATTTCGGTTTAAAGTACGCTTTGAAGTACAATCCAAAATGGATAGTTTTGTCAAACGATGACATAACAAGAATAGGAAGTACAAAATTATTAAAAGATAAATTATTTAATGTGGCTGGGGACATAATCTCTGTCAAAGCAACGAATACTGGGCATTTTCATGATTATTACTTCGTAAAATCAACATTTTTCTTTAAAATTTTTAATAGCCTTAAAAGGCGTCATATAAGTCATATATTATCAAAGTTTGAAGTTTTATACTTCGGTAGAACTTATCGTCACAAATTTTTTGATAGACTTCTTTATAAAAAAATTGCCGCTATACCCCTAAATAGTGCATTCTTAGTGTTTTCTCAAGAATTCTTATCTAGTAAAAATGGGTTTGTTTTTGATGAGATCTCTATAAATAGCTGCGAGGATTTATTAATATGGTTAGAAAATTCCACTGTAAAATTAGTGCCTATAGACCTGCCTATTGAAGATATAGTTGGTAGCTCACTTGGAAATTCCTATGTTAGGTTATTACGGGATTTTAATGGTTTAATATATTTTAATTATGAATATAAGAAAAGAATGTGATATATGGAATCAGAAGTTAAAATAAGTATATACGGGACTGTATATAACTCTATATTTGCAATAGAAGATTGTTTAAAATCTTTAACGTCACAGTTTGATTTTAATAAAGATTATGAATTCGTTATAGTAGATAACTTGTCTACAGATGGCACTTTTGAGGTTCTTAAAGATTATTCCAAAAAATTCAAAAATTTTCGTGTAATACAGATGAAATGTACAAAAGGAATCGGAAGAACCGAAGCATACCGAAATACCACTGGTAAATATACTTTCTATGTAGATTTAGATACCATTTACTTGCCTATTTTCTCAAAAATAATAAATTCGTTTGCAGAAAAATATGAAACAGGTACAATGCTACCTTTCGGGTTCATGGATAGGGCTACTGCCGATAGATTAATGCCATGGAGAGACATGAATACTTATGAAGATTTAGAATTTTGGGCAAGGGCCATTAGTAAAGGGATTAAAGTTTACTTCCCAACTATTATGGTTTCAAAGAACTATATAATTTCTGGTAACAGAGACAAGCGATACGAAAAACATTTTATAAAGTTTTTGCGCAGATTATACAAAAATACAACCTATGGTATAAAAGGTAGAGGAGTTACAACCTTTTCTGAATTAAAAAGAAGATATCACGGATTAAAGAGGATTTTTTCTTATTTAGTTCTCCTAAAAATGAAGTTAACCCAGGATGAAATTTATTTTTATTCTAATTTATCCTCAAATACAGAATATTTAAAGCGTAATGAAATTTTATTAGACCCTAAAAAATTTGGAATTGATAAAAAGTACTGGTTTTCTTATATCCAGCCTAGGTTTTTAGATATATCTACTACTAATAATCTTATAGATGATCACATTGCCCTAGGTTTTAATAAATTTAAGTTTTTAGATAATGGTTTAATTTTACTTTATACACAATTTACTGATATAAAACTTTTAGATTATGCAATAAATTTCTACAAAAATTATTAAGAATTATTTATTTTTAATTAGCTATAGTGTTTTTATGAAATTAATTGTTTCATTTATAAATTCCTTTGATGTTTTTTCCGAGTAAACCATTATTGAATTATCTGATAGCATCTCTAACTTATCAAACCCATAATCAAAAAGAGTATTAACTATCCTTGTTGTTGCACTTTTTGAGATAAACCTTGTAGAGAATGCATAAATCCAGTAGTCTTTTTCTATTCCGTATTTTCTTGGATCAAGTAGGTTTCTATTTTGCTGTATTAATTCAGAGTTTGAATCAAAATCTGAATATGATCTCGTTCTCTTTCTTCCTAGTTTTAGCATTATATAAACGAAATAAACAAATAGCCTTTTCTTGCCAGTATAATATGTTTTAATTGCTTTTAGATTTTTAATACCTCTTCCTATCAACCCATCCTTTGTGATTCTGTATTGTCTTAATAAGAACTTTATAGAAAATTTTCTTTTTCTAAATCTAAGGTTCCTTTTAACCGAGGGTATTTCGTTCTTATAAGCCCTTATAGGTAAAGTGTTTAATGTTATCCCCTTGCTTATAGCTCTCGCTTCTAGTTCTCCGTCTTCTGCGTTATTTAAGTCATCCCATCCACCTATCTTTGTCATCGTGTCTCTATCCATAAATCCGAAGGGCATTATTTGATTTCCAGTATATTCTGCTTTTATCTGTTTTATTAATTTTGATAGTAATGGCGAATAAACCGTGTCAAAATCAATATAAAAACTATATTTACTTGTTGTATTATTATAGGCAATTTTCCTACCCATGCCCCTACTGCAATGTTCTCTTAGAATTTTAATATTTTTATATTTTTTAGTATATTCATCAATTATCCCGAAAGTTCCATCGGTTGAGAAATTGTCAGTTATAACTAATTCTGTGTCATTATTAAGATCGAATTGTGAAGCTATCGACTCTATACACTGTTTTATCAGATTTGCGTTATTATAACAAGTACCGTATATACTTAATTCCATTAATTATAATCTAAAGCGGTACTTATTAAATTTATGCGTAGCAACATCTTAAATTTATTAATAAAATATTCTCTTAATTAATGTTTGGTATTTTAAAGTCTTCTTTGCCTTTGAATATGTCCAGTTCTTCCAGCAATTCATTTGCCTTTTCTTTATTATCTTCAATTTTTATTTCCTTGCTTCCTTCCAAGAATTCTTCTATTGTACCATCAGTGCCGTTTACAGTTAACTTAAATCCGTCTTTGTAGACCGCTTTTCTCAGTTTTTCATAGGTTTTCTTCACGTATTCCTCCCTATCTTTATACCCGCCAGGTAAAACAATAACTGCACCGTAGGCTTCGCTGAAAGTAGTTTCAGAGTAAACCGAAGAATCATCTCCGCCATCTAAAACCTCTTTTATTAATTTTGGCAAATAAACTAAATTCTGGTAGCCTTTTTTAGCCTCGAATTTTTTGCTATTTGGATATTTTATTATCAAAGGTATTCTGACAAGTTCATCATAAAGATAAGTGCTGTGCAACATATACCCATGCTCGTTTATCGCTTGTCCATGGTCAGAGGTTATTATTATCATAGTATTGTCATATTTTCCCGCTTTTTTCAACGTTGAAATAAGTTTACCTATCTGCTCATCTAAGTATTCCATCTCTGTAATGTACTCCTTTCTTATGTTTTTTATTGAATTCTGGCTCATGGGCTTTATTCCTGTAACGTTATCCCACACTTCTTTAGAATTGTAGTTTCTGTAAGGCTCGTGAACCTCTAAAAAGTTAATAAATCTGAAGAATTTGCTTTCCCAGTTTCCGTTTAGAAGCATCTTATTAGTAAGTTCAGCTCCTTTGTCCAGTGGAAAGTTTATTACTTCGCTGATTAATTTCTCTCTCTTTCTTAGTTTAGCGAATTCAAGTATCTTTCCAAATTTGCCCCGTTTTATTAGCTTAAATGCAATCTCTTTAGGGCTTGCTCCAAGTCTTCTGGCTTCTTGAAATATTGGATCTTCTTTGCTTACAGGAAAAGGGTCAATCATGAAGAAATTATGAAAGCCAATGTCAAAAGCCGTTTGAACGGAAACCATTGGGTTGTTGGAAATTCCCAGGGTGTTGTAGCCTCTGTTTGAAAAATATTCCGCTAGTCTTTCAGCTTTTAAATCCAGATTGAATTTTGTCAAATCCAAAAGCTTGTCTTTCTCAGTTTCATGAACTTTGTGCTCATTTAAGTACAAGCCTGTAAACAATGAAACATGGGAAGGGAAAGTCCATGGGGAAGGAGCTATAGCGTTTTCATAGACAACTGCATCCTCTTTAAGCTTCAGTAAATTGGGAGTTTTTGCTTCTCCGCCGTAAATCTGCATTATATCCTTGCGCAGGCTATCACAAACTATCAGTAAAACATCTGGTTCCATTATTAACTTAGAGTAAATGTAAATTAATGCTTTAGCTTAATAGTTTTTTGTACTCTGCTATAAGCGTTTCACGGCATTTGTCCCAGGAGAATTCTTCCTTTACTTTCTTTGCCTTTTCAGTAAATTCCTTTTCCAATTCCTTGTAATCCTTTGTGATTATGTCATCCAGTTTGTCAATTTCAATGGCATACTTTTTAACTTCTTCTGGTATAACGGCATCTTTGTATATGAAAGAAGGTATACCGCAGGCTACGCATTCCAGTAATGGCAAGCCAAAACCTTCATACGAAGTAGGATAAACAAAGTAATCGAAGCCGTTTATTACCTTTACTATATCCTCTTCAGGTATCTTATCCTTGAAGATTACGCTGCCGAACTTCTCATATTTTTTCTTTAGCATAGGGTAATCCTCATTGTTTCCGAATATGACTAGCTTTAGCTTTGCATTCAATGACGAAGCTATAAAGTCATCGATAAGTTTATCCACTCTTTTTCTTCTGTTGAAACCACCAAAGTAGCCTATTATGCCCTCTTTTTTGGCTTCCAAGGGCTTGAATTTCTCTTCTATGCCAAGGTTATCAACTACTATCTTTCCAGCATCAGCTTTGAGTATGTTTATTAGCTCATCTCTGGTTTGAGTGCTGTTCACCATTATAGTATCAGCGCGTTCAACAGCAAACTTAAACTGCTTTCTGAATGACATTCCGCGCAAACTACCATAAACTCCTTTAACCTTCATAGTACCGAAAACCGCTAAATCATGTACTGTAAGAATTACTTTCCTTTTTCTTAGTTCGTCGGTTTTAACCATTACTTCAGGCTGCGTGAAATGCAGTACTTTTCCAAGCTTGTCTGCATTCCTTTCAAGTACGTTTTTACGCCTGTAAAGCTTGTTTAGCAGTTTGTTTGAAAGCCTATCATTGCTAAGGCTTTTTGAAAAGTCAACCACATTTTTTATATCTTTTATCTTGCTTATCTCATAGTTATATCTGGGAATACCACCCTTACTAGGATCCAAAGTCTCTGCTATAAGCGTTACTTCCATAATATTTTAATAGCAAAAGTAAAATTTAAAGCAATAATAACTAGAAAATTCATATAAAAAAGTGAAAAGCTGGGTTGGCTGAGCGGTTAAAGCGCCGGTCTCGAGAACCGGTTTCCGAAAGGATGCGTAGGTTCGAATCCTGCACCCAGCGTTTTTGCTGTATTGGACTTCAGTCTTTTAATGATAAGTTACAAGGGTAAAAATTTTGCTTCACATAAAACGGTGAGGAAGCGAATTTCCTCGATGTAGATAATAATCTTTAAATACCGAATCACTTCATAGTAATTAAATGTTATACAGAGACAATACCGAAGGATATAAGGAAATTAGAATAAATCTGAGAAAAGAGGAAAAAGGTTCGCAGTTAGTAACTTATCTGGAAAAAGCAGCAAACGAACTTGATTTCTATATCGAGAGGGAGAATGTGACGGGAATGATGTGCGGTAATCCAGGTCTCAATAACGGGGATTGCATAAAAATCTCGTTTTTCAGTCCTTTGTCGAAACTGCTGCATTTGTACATTGGTGAGTTTTCAGTTTACATAAATAAACACGCCAATTATAATTCGCTAGCAGTTATGGACGAGCCATTGGCGTCTTTGAAGAAAGTAAAGCAGCTTTCGCAAAAACTGGAAAGCAAAATGGAAGAAATTCTGAAGTAGCGTCTTAGGAAACTTTTAAATATTATATGGTGTAAATACAGGGATGGATTCTGATGAAAACAAGCAGAATCTTGATTTAAAAAACGAAGAAAACAAAATAAATCAAGATCCAAAGCAAAGCAAAAAAGCCGGAGAAAGTGAATCGAAAAGCGTTACTGGCTCAAAGACAGAAGACAATGCTACAGAACAAAAGCCTCGGAACGGTAAACCTTTCAAGATACCTGTAAAAATCATCGTGCCTGCGGTTATAGTTATCATAGCCGTAATTGCAATCGCAATCTTTATTATTCATCCAGCTGGAAAAACGACAGTAAATACAGTAAGCTATACGCCTGTAAATTACCTCTCAAATTCAGGTCTAACTTCGATAATCGGCGGAAACTGGTCTTTGATATACAATGCGACGGCAAATTCAACGGTGATAAATAAATACGCGGGAACGGGCAGTTTCCCGTCCGGGACAGTAGCCGCAGCGATACAGGAATTCGTTCCGTATTCTGAGGTTTCAAAGATAGCATCAAATAGCTCGGCAAAGAACATATCTTATTTCACAGCTACCGTTTACTACTTAAATTCATCTTTCACCGCCAGTTCTCTTTTCGGAGAAATAAGCGGAGTTATAGGTTCACAGTACGCAAATCATTCAAAAGTAGCCTATAATTTAAGCAGCATTGGAAATGCAAGCATGATTTATATAAACGGAAGGCTGAACTCTTCAAATTCATCGACGGAAAACGCAACGGAGCTTTATTTGGTGAACGGCAAGTCGGTAGTAGTCGCAACTCTTTCAAATGACAACATGGATTACCGGCAGGCAAAAAATATAACCACATATCTTTTTTCTTAGGTTTAGTTAACCTTTAACCAGAACAAAAAGATTAATTCTTGCACTTTTTAAGCTAAGATATGGAAAAAAGCATAAAAGAACTGGCTGAAATAGCGAAAAATTTCATAGACGAGAGGGACTGGAGGCAGTTTCAGACATCAAAGGATTTAGCAGAAGACATATCAGTAGAGGCAAATGAATTATTGGAGCTTTTCCTGTGGAAAGATGGAAAAGAGATTGACAAAAAGGCAAGGGAGGACAAGGAATTCATGCAGAAGATAAAGAACGAAACGGCAGACGTTTTCTTCGGCTGTTTAGCCATCTCCGATCATTTGAATTTTGATCTGGATGAAGCCTTCCTTTCAAAGATGAAGCAGCTTGAAAAGAGGTACAACGTTCAGGAAGTCAAGGGAAAATCTATAAAGATTGATGAAGAGGAGTGGTTAAGGAAAAACAAGGACAATAGTTATGAGCATGAATAATAGGTATACTATGTAAGAAGCCACCTCCACAGTGGTATAAACCTTATCTTCTTCCCCTCTATTTTTTCCTCCGCTTCATAGTCCCACGTTATAATTAAAAGATTATTGCACCTAAGTTCCTTAGATGCAGTGATAAGATTATTTATTTCTCTATTGTTCGTTTCTTCTCTTGAGGATGAGTATGTCACTTGTATAAGCTGTTCTACACTCTTCTCACGTTTTATTAAAAAATCTATTTCTCTTTGTGATGCATCTTTCCAGTAAAATATATCATAATTGTCAGAATAAGCTTTTCTCCTAAGTAGCTCTACTGCAACTACATTTTCCATTATCTTCCCTAAGTTATCGGAACTTACTGAGATTATAGAATTTATTATTCCGGTGTCTATGCAGTATGTCTTTTTCGGAGATATAATCCGTTGTTTTAACTTAAAAGAAAAGCGTTCTAAATAAAAGATTAGATACGAATTAGTCAGATAATTTACATAGTTTTTAACTGTCTCTATTTTTTTAATTCCGCTTATATTCCTTAATTTGCTAAAAGTCATCTCTGCAGAAAAGTTGTATATCAGGTACTTAGCCAATTCTTCTATGGATTTTATATTTTTTATGCTATAACGTCTTATTACGTCTTTGGAGACTATGTCTCCAAAAATGGATTTGGCTCTTTCTAATCCAAATTTATAGCTCTCTGGGAAACCCCCAAATTTCATAAATTCGGCTAAAAGCTTTAGAATTTGTGCAGAAACTTCGGTAGAGTAGCCTCTGATTATAATATCCTTGTAGTCAATGCCTTTGTACCTCAAGAATTCCCTAAAACTAAACGGAAACACAGTTATGTCGCTGTGTCTTCCTGTAAGATGTGTAGCTAAGTCTCGGCTTAACAAATTTGAGTTTGATCCGGTAATGATTACTTTCTTGGTTCTAATGAGGCGGTTGACGAATAATTCCCAGCCTTCTACATTCTGTATTTCATCAAAAACAAAATATTCGACGGAGCTTCCGTACAAGTCATAAAATGCCTTGAGCAGCATGTCCAAGTCACTCGACTTTATTCCGTATAACGCTTCGTCATCAAAATTTATATAAGCATATCTATTTTTATCCATTATCAGCCATGATAAGGTAGATTTGCCGCTTCTTCTAACTCCCAATATAACCAGTGCATTTGGATAAAGAAGAAGTTTTTTGATGTGGTCTATATTAATCTCCCTAGGTATTATTCCAGGTTCTGATAATATTTTATTTCTTTCAATTTCTTGATTTTGTATTATTCTCTTAAATTCAGCCGCGTTCATAGTATTTTATCACTGTTTTAAGATTTAAATATATCATTATTAAACGGTATACATTATTAAAAAGTATCACTATATAACGGCATACTTTTAATAGTGCAGCTGTTTAAATTTTATAAAGTGTGAGTGGGAAAACCACGATTCAGGGATAAAAGTGAACTGAAAGAATGGAAAACATAAATAGCAGAAAAGGCAGAATAACAATATGCTGACAACATGGAAATCTAAGCTCTTGTATGCTTCTATAATAACAGAACTTACCGGTATGAAAAGCAAAGAAGGGTTTAGCAGCTGTAATTTTGGGAATCAAGGGATATGCACTGTAAAAAACTTTAATTTTCATGGAAGGATGTTAATTAATTCATTAGGAGCAGAATGCAATGGTATATAGTGTAGTTATAGGGAGAAACGAAGAAGATCACAGAAATTACGGTGATTTAGCAACTACCCTTATAGGAAAGCAGTACATAACGATGGGCAACGTCACCAGTCTTGGCAACAATATAATGCTTGATGCCTTAAGGCCGCATGTGGTTTTGATAGCCGGGAAAAGGGGCTCTGGAAAAAGCTACACCATGGGAGTTATAGCAGAAGGTTTGGCTTCGTTGGAAGAAGACACGGCAAACAGCATTACCTCTTTAATAATAGATACGATGGGAATTTACTGGACAATGAAAAATCCGAATTACAAGGAAGCGGATCTATTAAAACAATGGGGGTATCAGCCGACGGCTTTCAAGAACATAAACGTATTCGTTCCAAAGGGTGCGTTTGACAGGGTAAAAGAGGAAAACGTGGAAATGGCCGATTACGCGTTTTCAATCTCTGCAAACGAGCTTTCAACAAGCGACTGGTGTGATATCTTCGGCTTTTCAATAAACGATGATTATGGGATACTGGTTAATCAGGTATTAGAGGCATTGGAAGAAGACAAGCGGCCGTATGACTTAAAGGACATGATAGAAAACGTAAATTCGCAGATAACCACCTCTGATACCGTAAAAGAAGCTGTAAAGGAAAGGTTCGAGGCTGCTTTGAAATGGGGCTTGTTTGAAAAGGAAGGCACTAAAATAGAGGATTTGCTTGTTCCTGGGCACATAAACATACTGGACATAAGCCTTTATGCACATTCTTTGGGTGAGTTTAGCTTAAGAGCATTGGTGATAGGTTTGTTATCTCAGAAGATACTTGAGATAAGGACTGGACAGAGAAGAGTAGAGGAGTTAAATGAAATCAATTCAACGGAAATAACCGAAGAGGAAAAGAAAAAGACTATACCGATAGTTTGGCTGTTCATAGACGAAGTTCACGAGTTCCTGCCGGCAAACGGTACAACGGCCGCTACTGCTTCCCTTTCCAGGGTGATAAAAGAAGGAAGGCAGCCAGGCATAGGGTTGGTGATGGCTACGCAGCAGCCTGGAAAATTGGATACTGATATAATAACGCAGTCCGATATCATAATATCGCAGCATGTGACGGCAAAACTAGACATAGACGCATTGAACACAGTAATGCAGACTTATATGGCATCCGACATACGGAAGTATTTGGTAGACCTGCCAAGATTGCCAGGAGCGTGCATAATACTGGATGACAATTCCGAAAGGATATACCCTGTGCAGATAAGGCCAAGACTGACTTGGCACGGCGGAGAAACTCCGAAATCAATCAGTAAGAAAGCACAGAACAAGTAGAAAGAATAAATGGAAAAGTACTATATTTTTGGGATAATCGCCGCTGTTGCGGTGTTCGCTTTTATCTTACTGCTTTTCGGGGTTGGAAAAAATGGCAATCCAGCTGCAAGCGTGCCGCAGCAGGCTTATGGCATCGCAAATTCATCGCTGGAAAGTTCAGTTTACAACGACATCTTGGGATTGCAGACCTATCAGAACGTTATACCTGAAGGTAAAATGGTATCATACAACGTAAATTACAGCCTGTCTACCTATGCTTCATTGTCAAACGGCAGTAATTCCAACAGCACAAAGAGCTCAAATGGCTACATACAACTGTTTCATGGGTTGAACGGAAATTCAGAAGCGTTTTCAAACTTCACCATTTTCGTTCCAGTCTATCAGGGAATAGGCTACAACTTAACTTCTCTTTCGTATGTTTTTGCGATAGGAAACAACACTTACTTATGTTCCGGATCGTCGGCAACCTCTGGAAAAGTATCATGCGAGCCTTTAAATGAAAGCGTGAAAACTTTAAACTATGCCCTTTTTAATTCTTTAAAGATGGACAAAGTTTCACTGCTTGAAGCATACAACACAACATACAAGGGATATCCATGCCTTTTCACCGTTTCCTCCTTCTCTCTGTCAATAAACAGCAGCAACAGTCAATTAATAGCTGGAAGCACGGGGAATGAGAAATTGAACGGGATATTGACAAGCTGCCTTTACAAAAACTACAACATAACCGTTCTAAACAGCCTGGCCGCAACAATATCTATTTCAATGAAAATAAACGGTACTAACTTTGTTTCAACGTCTTTTATCAGTTACAATGAATCTATATCAAAAATAAGCGATTTTAATTATAACATAAATGAGAATAGTCTTCCAAACAAAAGCATTTAGAAGCGCATTTCTGTATTTTATTCAATATTTACAAATGACAAGGTTTAATTCAAAGTCCGTTTATAGACTTTTGAACCGCAAGCGGCTAAATTTGAAGTGCTTTTATTAGATAAATTGTCAAGGGAATGTTAATTAACCTTGAAGCAAATTAAAAGATTATGATTTCATTTCCTTTCAAATCGATGAGAAGCGGGCAGAGAGAAATAGTAGAGGCAGTCGGAAAAACCGTAAAGGAAAGGGGAAAGCTGATAATACAGGCTTCAACCGGAATGGGAAAAACTGCAGCGGTTCTTTATGCTGCAGTAAATGCGGCAAAGGAACACAACCTCAAGGTTTTGTTCCTTACGGCAAAGCACACGCATCAGAACATAGTATACGATACTTTGAGGAGGATAAACGACTCTTCATCCGAAAAGATAGGTTTTGCTGGAATAAACGGAAAAAGGTCGATGTGCCTGTTCGAGAACAGCGTTGAACCATCTTTGTTCATAGAGTTCTGCAGGGCGGTAAGGGAGCAGAACATGTGCGATTTCTATAGCAATACGTTTACAAAGAACAAGGACGTCAAGCCCGCAGTAATCGAAGCATTATCCGAGAAAATATCTGATCCGAAGAGCGTGATGGAAACCGCAAGAGCGTTTGAATTGTGTCCATATGAGCTTTCCCTGCTTAATGCAAAGCAGTCTACAGTAGTCGTTGCAAACTACTCGCATGCCTTCGATCCAAGCATAGCCCTCGGATTTACCATAAGAACGGGGATAGACCCGGGGAATACCATATTAATAGTGGATGAAGCCCATAATCTGCCGGCAAAGATACTGGACATGAACTCGTTTTCGATATCGCAGAGGAACCTGGAGAAGGCGTACTCGGAAGCAAATCTCGCAGGCTACAATGACATAGCTGTAAAGATAGACAAAATAGTAGCGGAGATAAGGAAGGTTACAAGGGAAAATGCGGTGGACATAAGGGGGATATTCAATGAAGCGGATCTGGAAAAGATGGAAGACATAGTGAAATTCCACGAAAAAGGCTACAACATTCCGGCGGCATTCATGCTGAAGAACTTCACGGAAAAGCTCCTTTCCGCAAAAGATGATGACATAATATATATCTCTATAGATGAAAAGGGGAGAAGGATAAACGTCAATTCGTTGGATCCGGCAGATTATTCGCAGGGAGTAATAGACTCATTTTATTCCACCATACTAATGAGCGGAACGTTCCGGCCGATGGACATGTTCGCGAATCTTTTAGGATTAAAGGGACATGAAAGCCTCGAAGTAGACGGCGATTCCGCAAACGATAACCGTTTGATAATAATAGACAAGGAAGTCACGTCTAGGTTTTCTTCAAGGGAAGAGCAGTACTCCAGGATAGCGGATTCCATAAACGAAATGATGGAGAAGGCGAAGTACAACATGATATTTTTCTTTCCCTCCTACTACTTTATGGACAGAATTTATCCGCTAGCAAAGGAAAAAGGAAGGATAATAAAAGAAGAGCAAAGCATGGAAAGGGAGAGGAAAAACGAGATAATGGAAAAGTTGTCCTTTTCAAGCTCAGTACTGTTTGCGGTAATGAACGGGAATTTCTCGGAAAGCATAGGCATAAAGAACAACATGATAAAGCTTATAGGGATAGTCGGCGTTCCTTTCGAGCCGCCTTCTATAAAACTGAAGGCGATGCAGATATACTATGACAAGAAGATGGGCAGCGGCTTTGAATATGCGCAGGTCCTTCCAACGATGATAAAGGTCATGCAGGCTGCCGGCAGGGGCATAAGGTCAAAGAACGACAAGTGCGCCATCGTTTTGATGGATTCCAGGTATGATACCCCGGTTTTCAAAAAATATCTGCCAAGCGATACCATTGCAGTGGACAGAGATCCCATAAAGATAATAAGGGAAAAGGGTTTTGCCTAGGATATAGAACTGCCTTCTTTAATGTCCTTGTCTACTGTCAACAGTGAAAGGTTTCCTTCTTCATCGGAAGCAGCCAACAGCATGCCTTGGGATTCTAAGCCCATAATCATCGCAGGCTTTAAATTATCAATCAGTATTACCTTCTTTCCGACGAGGTCCCTGCTTTTGTAAGCTTTCCGTATCCCGCTGAGAATCGTCTTTTCCCTGCCACCCAAAGAAACCTTCAGCTTTATGAGCTTGTTGCTTTTTTCTACGTCCTCTGCCTCCACTATCTTTCCGACTTTTAAGTCAAGCTTTCTGAAAAGGTCAATGTCTATTTCTTCCTTTGTCAATTTATTCCTCTACGTTTGAAAGATATGTTGACATCCTTTCAATCATTTTTCTCATGTCCTGTATAAGTAGATTGTAATTCTTTACGTAATCTCTTTGAGTATCCAATGCTCTAGAATAATTTTCCAAGTCGGCCTGCGACTGCGTTATTCTCTTTTCCAATTCTTTGATGTCATCTAGTACTTTTTTGAAGTCGCTCATTTTTATGAATGCTATGGATTTGCTGTTCGATTCCATCCTCAATGCATCAAGTACGCTTATTCCAGCGGATCTTACTGGCTGCAGATTTATGTCCGGCACCTTCACGTTAGGCATAGGTATAAGCGGAATTGAATAGCCTTGTTTCGGTGGCTGCGGGTTTATCTGCATCTGCTGGCCGTTTTTAGCGTTTTCAGCGGCCATGTTAGCAGTATTGGCATTTTGAGCAGCGTTTTCAGAAGCAACCGGCTTGAGGTTGCTTTCCTTATAATATGGATTTACAGGTTCTTCTTTTTTCTTTTTGAAAAGTGCCATAATAATAGTAAATTATACCTGTATATAAAAGTTTTAAGATTTTAAGCTTTTAATCCCCATCTGCTATCAATTAGCATGTATTTGACGGAGAAAATTAATGGGTTTGCGAACATGCTTTTAATCGGTTTTGCAGTGTTATTCATAGCCATGCAAATAACCCTTTTTGTTTCAGGTCTTCCAATAAAAAGAAGTTTAACATGGCTTTCCGAAAGGATCCTTCCATTAAAAGCCTAGAAAGTATAATATTTAATTCTTTATTACAAATTATAGTTTATATGCCATTAAGGTTATACGCGCCAATAGTCTAGCAGCATAACTCTGGCTTCCCAAGCCAGCGACCCGGGTGCGAATCCCGGTTGGCGCATTTTTAATTATGTTAATGCTTTTGATGTTTGTAATCTGTTTTAACCTGTGCTAATCCTGTAAGAAGTGCAATATCTGGATAATTTATGTTGTTCTTTGATGTGCATCATCCAATTTATTATTATGAAGTGTGCAATGTATATTTTTTATTTTTACTACCCCATTCAGGTGGCAAATAAAATATAAACATTTATATACTACATTAATTCTTAAATTAAGATGCAACCGCAAAAACATGTTCATATAAAACATCATTATGCTGCTACAGCATTGGCAGTCACTTTTTTGATTATAGTAATAGGTTTGGTTGCTTCAAAGTACACTTTCGCTAATGGGCAGGTTTCATCTGGTAATGCTGTGATAAATACCTACAAGACTGTTCAGAATTCTTTAAATAACAAGGTTTCTACTCTGGTTCAAAGCGTTAAATCACTTTCTTCTAGTTTGAATGCAACAAACAATACGCTGTCAAATTATAAAAGCGAGGTTGTTGATTTGCAGGGTAAACTTTCTGCCGCAGAAGCAGAAGCAAGCAGCTTACAGAATGGGGCAGCTAACTATATTGCAGAGATAGCGTCTCTTAACTCTTCTTTGCAGGCATTTAATCAGACGGCCCAACTTTATAGGCTAAACAATAGCTATCTCTTGTCCTATGTGATCCCTCATAAAAATAGTTTAATATCATCTCTGAGCAGTACGGTCTCATCATTGAATAGTACTTTATATCAGTTAGATAACGAGTTTTTACCCACTACCCTTGCCAATTTAACAACATTCCCATCCAGTTTTAATACCACTAATGCATCTAGTTTTACTAGGTACTCAATATTACTTTCCGCTTCATGGAATGGATCGGATGTTCTAATGACAGGAGGTAATTTTACTGGATACCCAATTGTAGCATTGTACAATCCAGTTTCTAAAAATTTAATAGATCTTTCTTCAGAGTTGTATTCCTATAAACCTTGGGTAGTAGTGTCATCAGTAGCAGGGCCGGATGATTTTATGATAGCTTATGCTACTCCATCTAATAATACCTCTACAGGTTATAAGACAGGCCTGATAGAATATATCAACGGGAAGTTTGTAAATCTCACATCTGCATTGTCTGGTAGTGACTTTATCCCTTCGGGAATGGCTTATGACGGTGTATCTTATTTAATTGCAGGGTATTATCCAAATACAACAACACAAGGACCAGTATCGGCAGCATTATTTTCATATAGTCAAAAAAGTGGCTTAATCAGTTTAACTTCTTACATATCAAATATATCACATAACAATGCCTTTCTTAGCGTTGCATGGGATGGATCTGAGTATGGGATACTAGAAGCAAATAATAATGCACCTACTTCTCTTAGTTATCATGGTTCTAGCGCTAGTGTAGTATTATATAACCCCGCTAATAATAGCTTTAAATTGGACAATTTAACAGGTTTGTCAAATTGGGGCAATGGGGGCATAGCTTGGGACGGCGCTAAATTCCTTGTAGTGAATGCAATAGGTGGCGGATTTACTACTAGTTTGTTTAACCCAATTACTAATAATTACACTAATATATACAATACATCTGGCAATATCGGCGGAGTACCTGGAGAAGGCTTAGCATGGAACGGCTATGAATTTTTCATACCGGGTTTAGCAGCGAACGGTAAAAATGCTTTCTTGTATACCTATAGTTAAGAACAAAAGTCTACGTTTAATTTTGGTGCGGAATACCCGTTTTGAAGTAAAATGCAATCTACAATGATAGGGTAGAGCATTTTATATCAGTATCAGTTCGTCTAATTTAAAACCTTGTAATGCAGCCTTACTTCATTCTCAGAAAATTTCTTTACTTGCAGCAGTTTTAGCTTCTTCTCAAAGTTTTCGCTTGAAAATAGCGGTATACCCTTACCGAAAACGATCGGCTCAACGTTAAGGTAAAGCTCGTTTACCAAGCCCTCTTTCAGGAAGCTTGTAGCCAAAGCGCCGCCGGCCACCATTGCACTTTTGTATCCGTTGCTCTCTATGATTTTGATTATTTCTTTGGGGTTTTTGTCCGTCACGATGACATTTTTCCATTCTTTTTTTGTTCTTATTTTGTGCCTGCTTACAATGATGTTCAGTCCTCCCAATGGGAAACCGCTGCTTTTTGATGCAACATTAAAAGTATTCCTTCCTATCACGTTTACCTTGTATTTTTTGATGGTTTTAAGGAAATCTGTTCTTGCCAGTTTAGAGGAAAAATCGCCGTTATCCAACCTGGCAATCATTCCGTTGGGTGTGATATGCATGTAAATCGCTATAATTACTGACATCTAATCCTCCAGTAACAACTTTAGGGCTTCCGCTCTAGTTTCATTGCTTTCCTTGAATACTCCACGGACGGCGCTACTTCTTGTCTCAGCGGTCCTTGATTTTATCCCGCGCATCTCCATGCACATGTGCCTTGCCTTTATTATGACCAAAACGCCCTTGGCTTTCACCTTTTCGCTGATGAAATCCGCTATTTCCTTGGTAAGCCTTTCCTGCACCTGCGGCTTAGCTGCGAAGAACCTTGTTATCCTAGGAAATTTCGACAGCCCTAGGATATTCTTCCCAGGGATGTAAGCTATTGAAACCGTTCCGAAGAAAGGCAGAAGATGATGCTCGCACATCGAATAGAAAGGTATATCTTTTACAGACAGAATGTCATTGTAACCAGGGTTTTCAAACAGGGTTATTTTCGGCTCGTTGCCGTCGTCCATCCCCGTAAATATCTCTTTATACGCTCTAGCGATCCTTTTCGGCGTATTCTTTAATACTTCAGTGTTTTCCTCTATCCCTATCTCCTTTAAAACTTCCCTGAAAAGAGCCTCTATTTTATCTTCATCCATGCTATAATCTGGAATTCCATTTATAAAAATTTATCATATCAGAGGATAAGCTCCATTCTTTGGAGATGAAAGGATGTTAAATTTCTTAATTACAATTATGAAGTTTTCTGCCGATGAAAGGCGTTTTATTCTTGATTTAAGGAATTATCTCTCAGTCCATTATTAACGTTAAAAAAATGCAAGTAAAAATGTTAAATACCTTGCTAATTTAAAATAAGAAATGGAAGAAGAGATAGAATTGAAATGCACGATAGAATTGATGGGAAAGCCAAAGGAAGCAGTAATGGATTCATTAAAGAAAATACTTTCAAACATTGAAGAAAACGGGAAGAAATTAGAAATAAAGGATGAAAGCTACGCCGAGCCGAAGGAGATAAAAGATGGATTCTATTCCTCGTTTGCAGACTTTAAGATCAAAGGCAGTGTTGTAGACTTATTCGGCTTTGTCATGGATTATGCGCCTTCTTCGATAGAGGTTTTGACTACAAAGGATGCAAAGCTTTCAATAACCGATTTACAAGCATTATTGAATGACCTTTCAGGGAGGATGAATGAACTGGATCAAAGACTTAAGATATTCTCCGGCCAGACAATCTTACTGTCACAGCAATTAGAGGAATTAAAAAAGAAAATAGAGAAAAAGTAAAACCTTTCTATTTTAAACTCATATCCAAATAATCATAAGCAGTAAGGAGGAAAATGCAATAACAAAGTATTTTTCACTCAATATTGGTAAAGAATGAAAATAGAAACCTTTTTAAATACCTAATTTGTTAAATCGTTAAGGCATCTAAGCCTTAGACACTTAAAATAAGTTAAGTCCGAGTAAAATGTGAGGTAAACATGAAAGCGAAATTAGTAAGGAATGTAAAAAAATTAGCAGCAGTAGCAACAGGAGCTCTTTTTGTAGGAGCAACATTAGGAATGGCGAGCGTATTCGCAAGCGGATTATCCAGCTTACCAGGGCCATTCGTCAGCAATGGACATGTTAACGCAGTCTTCGTAGTAGGAGCAAACGCAGCACCTTCCGATGTATTGGGCGCAATAGACGTTTCAGCAGCATTGACAGCAGCTGCAGCAGCAACTCATTCTTCAACTGTCAGCGGACAGATAACCATCGGAACATTGTCACTTAGCTCAAAAGCAAACAGTGTAAATGTCTTTGAAAACAATGGAACTGGATTAGCTGTAATCAGCCCTTCAGTTAACTTAATAGCTTCGAACTTTACATCTGGCGGAAAGAACTATACCAGTGTTGAAAATCTTACGTTTACTAAAGCAGCTACATTTAACGGCTTAAACGTCGAGTTTCCAGCAGGTTCCTACGAATTGCAGTCCTACATAGTAAACAGATCTAAAAATAGCAATAAAAATGAGTTAGGCTTATCGATAGTTCCTTTTACATCGTTTGACACAGCAGCAAACGTTACCTACACATTTGGTAAGACTGCAGAGTCACTGCTTTTGTTAAATAGCACACAAGCACAGTTCGGTACAACTAAAACATATTCAGACATAAAGGTACCTGGGGTAGTAACACAGGGTCCAAATTCAATTGACTTAGAAGGATTGGTAACCTTTACCGGTAGTACTTCATCTAGTTCATACAACCAGCTTGAAGTAAGCGTTAATGGTAGTGCAACACAGTATGTCAACTTTAGTACTAAAACGACCATAGGACCAGTGACAATCAACTTAGGCCCAGGTGTTCTGACAAATACCACAGGTAGTTACTTGAAAACGCTTACAATATCAAGCATTGCACACAAACAGAACCTTTCAAGTTCGCACGTTGCAGTTTTACCGGGTTTGAGCTCATTCAACATGACAACAACCAATTCTTCAACCGGAGGAGAATTTCTCCTTACAAGCACTGCAGGATTCATGCTACCGCACAGCTTTACAGCAGCAAGCAACTTTGAGTTACCACAGAACCTTACAAGCATAAGTTTGGAGAAGCTGGTTCCAGTTTACATTGATGGTGCTAATGTCACATTGACTGTTGGAAAAGCAGGTTTCGACAACATAACCGTTAAGAATGCTACAAGTACTCTTGACGTTGCAAGCAACGTACCTAACATAGCAGTGGGAACTGGTGCATTATTCTCTTCTAGTGTAAACGTACCAAGCGAAATTATGTTCGCTACTACATTCGTAGCGGGAGATACTGCAGTTAAGTTGACAAACATACTTGCAAATAACACCTTGCTTTACAAGGTTAACGGAAACCCTGGAGATGTTGCATCAGGAGTCACAGGCATCGATAAAAACGTTACCGTAGCATTTAACTCACTTTCGACCGCACCAGCAGGAATATTAGGACTTGCAATAACAAATGCAACAGTAAAAGCAAGTTATCCTACATTGACACCGACTTTGAATTATAGTGCTGCTGGTACTGCACCAGGATTGGTATTCTACAGATTGCCAAACGGTGAATACTTAGGATTTCAGTATGCAGCGGTTTCTATTGGTACAGGTACAGCTAAGATTGTTTCGGAAAACTTAACCCATATAATAAGTTTCAACGCATCTAATACGCTTACACCAACAAATACATCGATTGTGTACAATAGCGGTCATGAATTTTCAAAGGTTTATGGAGGCTATAATGTTACAGTTAAAGGATTTCTATTAGGAACAGCATTAGCACCAGATTATCTTGGAAACGTAAGTATTAAAGCACCTGTAGCTACGTTATCGTTGGCTAGTGATTCGATAGTACCGGGAGCCAGTGGGATATTTACTTCAACTGGAGTTGAAAATTCAGTAAACGTTACTTCAGCGGCAACTGCAAATGCAAACATAGGTACATTGACTTTCAATGGATCCATACTTAAGTTTACGGATTTATTGGGCAATACACAGACAGCTAACGTTAAAGCATACAGCAATGGAACGACTTACTTGATGTCGCCAACAAACACCTCAGCAAATACCTGGGGTGACTACGCGACATTTAAGAAACTTTCAGTAGAATTCTTCGTACCAACTGAGAACTATACTTTAGCAGTAGCAGGTTCGGAGATTGTTACTGGTCAGAAGAACTACACTATCGGACAGACAGTCAGCGCTGGTGAACTATTGAACGTAAGCGGCGTTTCAACGATAAACGCAGGTAGTCTGATAAACAGCAACCCTGACTTGTCAATATTGGACAGCAATTTCACAGGTGCAACAAATAATGTGCCAGTAATTGTAATTGGTGGTCCAGCAGTAAACACTCTAGCAGACACATTGCTTAACTTATCAGCGCCCGTATATGGCACAAAGTTTACCAATTTGACGGGAGTAGGCGCAAATGAAGCCGTAATCGAAATGTTCAACAGTGTAAGCGGTTTCAACAACCAGCCAGCACTTTGGATTGCAGGTTACAGCTCAAGCGGCACTCTTGAAGCTTCAGAAGCACTTGCTGAATCATTAGTAGGTCAGCCAGTAGTTAGCTTGACAGGCAATAAGGTAATCCTTAGTACTGCTTCATCCAGCTACACAGGCGTTACTATTGTAAGCTAAACAGCTAAAAACCTTACATTAAGAAATAAGTAGAAGGGGTTTTCCCTTCTATTTTTTTGTTTTTTTATTTTATAGCTTTATAAATTCTTGTTTTCTTATTACTTGTATCGGTATCCATGAAATTGATAATAAAAAAAGAGGAAAAGGAGAAAAAGAAGATAAACAAACAGTTTATAGCTGCAATGGCTTTCTTTATAGTGATAGCCGTTTTGGTGTATTTTATAGCGGTTTCTATAAATCACGTTTCACAGCAAAAAGACATAGCAAAACTAAATGCAGAGGCAGCGGCATATGGTCAGCAATTGACCAGTGAAATATCAGCCAATTCAACGGCATGCACGCAGAACTATTCATTTATTAATTCAAGCAAGGCGAAGATAGGTTGCGGGTCGGTCATCTACTGCTATTATTCCTCGTCATGTCAATATAGTGGTCCGCAGTCCTCTAATACGGTAAGCTTTCTTTGTGATGTTTTTAAGCCAAATCAGGTAATAGCAACCGGGATGTGCTTTAAAGTGTCACTGAGTTGAAAAAAAGATGGTTTCATTAGAACAGATAGGCATATTGGGTTTTCAAAGCTATAATCTAAAAGGGAAATTGTTTGAAAGGGAAGAGGACTTCAAGGTACAGGAAATAGAGGAAGACGGCAGAGTATTAAGCTTAGAAAGGGAAGAACAGAAGGAAATGAGCGGGGAAAAGAAAGACTACCTTGCGTTTACACTGGTAAAAAGAGGAATTTCTACGCCAGAAGCCATCAAGTTAATAGCACGAACGCTTCACGTGAGTTTCAAAAGGATCGCTTACAACGGAAATAAGGATAAAAGGGCATTGACTTCACAAAGAATGAGCATATTCAAGTTGGATGCGGGAAAATTGAAGCTAGAAAGCGAAAGATTATACTGCAGAGACATTGCATACAGCGATGAATCCTGCAAGATAGGAAACCTTTATGGAAACCATTTTACTGTAATCGTAAAGGACTTGGAAATACAGGATCAGGAGATGCAGCGGATAACGGAGGAAATATCAAAAGGGATACCGAATTTCTATGGTCCGCAGAGATTCGGCGCTTCATCCTTAAACATTGACGTATCAAGGAACATTATAAAAAGAGACTTCAAAGCTGCTTTTTACGGCTTGGTACTTGAGGAAAGGGCCGAATCGCAGTTGAATCAGCAGAAAAGAGCCGAATTAAGAGACATTTTTTCACCGTATCTAGAAGGAACGGAGATAGACACTGAAAAAGCAAAGGAGGTTCTTTCTCATCTGCCGGGTTTCATGTATTTTGAAAGGGATTCGCTGCAGTACCTGCTGCAGCATAAAAACGATTATATCGGAGCGATTAGAATGATGCCGAAATACATACGCTTGCTTGTCCTTCAGGCATACCAGTATTACATTTTCAATAGGACGTTAAGCGCGTTGCTTTCAGGCAGAAAAGTCAATGAATTGGAAAGCAGCATACCTGCAGTAGGCTATGACATGCGTTTGAATGATGATGAAGTAGGAAAAGCAATAAAAGAACTATTAAAACAGGAAGGCATAGAAGACTTGGCGGTTTTCAACATAAGCAGCATGCCGGAAGCAAGCTTAAAGTCTTTTTATCATCCCTCTTTTTTCATTCCGGAAAACTTCAAGATTGCTAAAATAGGAGAAAAAACGGAAATAAGCTTCGACTTAAAAAAAGGATCCTACGCTACTGTACTTTTGATGAAGCTTTTCGGCGTCGAGAAAGTATACAGGGATGGAGAGGCTTAAGCCAGGCAGCCGGTGCGATGCAAACATTATTAAATAGCAGAATAATTAATAATAAAATATGCTATCTTTAAGTGATTTATTTACGGCGTCAATAGTGTTCGTTGTCTTGTCACTGTCTATTTTCTGGATCCTATATTTCTTTGACATAAACCATGAAATCAAGGGGGAGGAAAAGAGAGAGGTAGAGTTGAAAGAATACCCGAGCGTAGCCGTCCTTATACCCGCGATATTCGAGGGAAAAAGGCTTAGGGAAACCATAGAAAACGTCAAGCATACAATCTATCCGAATTACAAAATATACGTAGTATTGAACAAGTCATCCACAGAAGAAACGGTAAAGGCCGCATTTGTAAAGGGGGTAAGGGTCATAAAAGCCCCGTTTGACGGCAAGGCGAGGGTCATGAACTATGCGATTAAAAACTACATAAGCGAAAGGTTTCTTCTTGTTCTTGATGCAGATACCTTTATAGAAAGGGATTTGATGACAAGGCTGGTATATCACTTCAAAAACAAGAAAGTGGCTGCAGTCGTTTCCTCGGTTAAGGTTTACAAACCCAGAAGAATAGTGGAGTACCTACAGTACTATGAATATCTTTTGTCCATACTTGCAAGGAAGGCTTTGAGCAAGATCGGCGGCTTGGTGATAATACACGGAGCAGGTTCTATGTTTGACACGCAGATACTTAAAAAGATAGGTTACTTTGACGACAATAACTATTCCGAGGACATGGAGATAGGGATGAGGATATTGACCAGCGGATATAAAGTCGAAAGCTCGGTCAAAGCCGTATCTTATACGATTGCACCCCCAACATTGGGAAAGCTTTTGAGGCAGAGGGTAAGGTGGTCATCCGGTTTCTTCTTTAATATTCTGAAATACAGAAAGACGGCGTTGGATTCAAAGAGAAACGACGTTTGGAAAATAGCCCTGCCTTTCATGCTTGTTTCCATATTTCTTAGCTTTTTCATGATAATAGGCATAACGTACACCGTAGTTGTCTTTTTGCTTCCCGCTTACGGCGTACTTTCAAACACCAGCCTTTCATTTTTTACAAGTTATTTTCTTCCGCAGATATCTTTCTTATCGCTGGATTCAAGGATCTTTCTGGAAATCGCTGGCGCTGCAGTCGGAATCTTCTCATTGCTTTACTCTTTAAAGACCATAGATCACAAGTTTAAGGTAGTGGAGGATTTCTTTGGCATACTGGGCTACATGACCTTTTATTCGTTTTTTCTCTCTTTCGTATGGTTATATAGTCTCTCTGCATTAGGAAAGTTTAGAACGGGTAAATTGATATGGCTTCCAAATATAAGCGATTGACTTTGTCAATAGCCATAGCGCTTGCGATAGTGGCGGTTGTACTTATAATAGGCTACTTTTACGACTCAAGTAAAATATCATATTTGAGCAATAACCTGCAGAACTATGAGCAGAGCGTGAATGAATTGGAGCTCGCCACGCTTTTAACAACTACAAACAGCAGTTTTTCCTGTGGCATACTCACTCAAAACCTTTACAACATAGCGAATGAGATGCAGAATCTTGGCAAACAGCTTACGAGTTCCAGCTTGGCAAATTCCGAAGTGAATTATCAGCAGCTTAATGATCAGTACACCTATGTAAGGGTAGAATACTGGCTTCTTGCAAACAAGATAAATTCGATGTGCGGCAATGACCTTGTAACCATTATGTTCGTCTATCCTGGAGTGGGAGGGACTCAAAGCATAGTGGAAGGAGATGAGCTTTCCTTTCTGGCGTATAAGAACGATTCTCTGGTCGTAAGCGCAATCAACGGCAACCTAAACCTTTCCATTGTGAGCATACTATTGAAATCTTACAATATAAGCAGTGCTTTATTGCCGGCATTGATAATCAACGATAAATACGTTCAGGATGGCTTTGTTAACACTTCGCAGATAGAAAGCTTGATATGCAAGTATGGAAAGTGCCTGAACTTCAGTGGTTAAACGATTTGTTATGAAGAATAAAGAGAAATCAAATGCAATTAGCCATAAATTGGCTAAAACGTTTCTTTCAAGAAAATACATTATAATAGAGGTTCTTTCCTTTCTGTCGCTTTTCATCTTCTCAGCCTTGGTTTTTAATTACATAAAGAACTGGGACATGCTGGTAAGGATATTGAATGCAAGGCACATGTTCTTCAACGGCTATTATTATGAGCCCATGAGAGCAATACTAGAAAGCTTTGTAATAGGCATGTTCTCATTCATATCGCAGCCGTACGCAGTCTATATGTTCATATTCTTTGTTTCTGCAGTCTTCTTCATTTCAGTATACTGCCTTTCAAAGACGTTGAAACTTGATTTTCCTTTTTTGTTTCTGTTTTTGCTTTCCCCGTTCGTTTTTTTCTATGGCATAAAGAACGGCTCTGATTTGTTGGTAGTGTCATTTCTTATAATATATATTGTGGCAATATTGAAAGACAAACCGATATTGGCAGGCATTTTCCTGTCACTGGCTTTTGTCTCAAAGTCGTATGCGCTGCTTTTCTCGCCATTGCTGCTCTTCTTTTTATGGAACAGGAACGTTAGGAGCGTTTTAAAGCTCATTGTGTCCTTAGTATTTGCAGTGCTGGCATTGATACCTTATTTCATCTATAATTTTCTCGCATACGGCAATTTCCTTTATTCACTGGGCCTATCCTATCTGTACTTTCACATATTTTCCGCATATGTTAGCCTGGGGCTTTCAATCGGCCACATAATGAACATTCCCTTGATAGGCTTTGTAGAGATATTGTTACCAGGCGCTTTGTTGGTTTTCTTTTTTGTTTATGACAGAAAACACTTCATCGAAAGAATAAGAAAACACAAGATGGAATATTCAATCATAACCGCAGCATGCCTCCTTTCGTTTTTGGCGTATTTTTCCGTAGCGAACATGCTTGCTATAACCGGGCTGTCAATATTTAGGTTCATGCTACCATTGTCTATTTTTACGTACATACTGGCTTTTTCGTTCTTTAAGGACAAGCAGATGAAATTTGTTTACGTTTTCTTCGCAGTGTCTTTTTTGATAGCGATCCTGCTGCTTTACTCCAGCATTTCATCCGCCTTACATATTTCCTATGCACGGTCTGCAGTGTCGCTTTTCACTTCCGTATACAATGCAAGCAGCTGCACGGTATCTTCAAATGAATGGGTCTATCTAGATTATCTTGGTTTGAATGCCGTTCCGCCGCCTTCCTCGTACGCAAATTACAGCGGAGCCATACTTGATTTCGGCAGCATAAACACTATGTTGCCACTTCTGAAAAGCGAGGGACACATCTACTTGTATGGGTACAGCAAATGCGCATATTACCCTTCGTTGAACGAGTCAAGGGCGTACTACGTCATTAATGAGGAAAAAATACCAAACAACGCATGCTACTGGCTCTTCGGCATAAATCCAGAATCTGCATTGGGTTATAACGGCTGCATTGAGTTGAACAATGCATTTCACAGTGTTTTCAGATAAAGTTATTTATGAAAAGTTTATAATAAGGATATGAAAAACAAAGGCAAAAAATCGACGGTAATACTAAAGGCTTTATGGATATACTTTACTCTGTTGTGGGGCTATATTGCGGTTGAAAATCTCGTTTATCCCTCTGTAGTATACAGCACTGATTTCTCGGCTTACGTTCCAATAAGAGCGGATCTTTTGGGGATAATCTCGTTTGCACTTTCATTCGTGTTCTATGTCGTTTGGAAGCTGCAAGAAAATTAAGTTGCGGATATTCACTTTTTAGGCATGCTCCATATGAAATTTTCTGATAGGAGGTATTTGAAGATGAAAGAGAGCACTATCCCAATGAAATTTGCTATCAAATACATAATTACATAGGAGAGGTAAAAGGCTACCCCAAGATTTATGAGCCCGGCAAAGAATGTTACGACAGAAAACTTTATGATGGAAGGGATGAAATTACTCCTATTCCTGAATGTTATGTAGTGGTTCATTAGGAAATTTGCAAGCGTAGATATCACTATGGCATAGACAAGTGAAAAGAAAAGAGGGAACCTTAAGTAAAAGGCATACAGTAAGAATTCATTAAGGAATATGCCAAAAACCCCTATGGCTAAAAACACCAAAACCCTATAGTTGTTCAAGCGAAGCACCTGTCCTATAAACTCCGTTATTACCTTGAATTTCAGCTTTGATTTTCCATGCTTTCTGTACCCATAATCGTATTCCAAGTGCGTCTTTGCGCTGCCTTTCTTCAAGTTCATGAACACCTCAAGCATTATCTTGTAGCCTACTGGCTTTATTTTATCAAGGTTAACGCTTTTCGTGCGGAAGCCGAAGAAACCTGACAGGGGGTCTTTAAGCCACATGCTTTCTGGTACAAGCGCGTAAAGAAACCTCTTCGCTGCAGTGGATATAACACCCCTGTTCCAAAGTCTTTTCCCCTTTTTTATGCATTCCACAAAGTCGTTTTTGTCAAGAAGATTGAAAACGTCCTTTATCCTGCCGTAATCATGTTCAAAATCGGCGTCTGCTACCACCACATTTGCGTCTTTTGCCTTTATCGACTTAACACCATCCATCACCGCGGACGCAAGCCCTCTTTTGTCTTTTCTCACTATAAGTTTTACGTTTCCATATTTTCTGCAAATCTTTTCAGTCCCGTCAAGGGAATTGTCATCCACTATTATGACATTATATCTTGTAAGAAGGGGCAGCAGCTCCTTTAGGTTTTCAGCTTCCTTGTATGTAGGGATTATAACGTAATTTTTCATCATGCCTTGCTCATCTTATTGGTTATGTGTTTTTTATTTATAACTTTACAGCTTTAAGCGGAATCACAATCATCAAAGTTCATTTATCTGTAATTTGTGCTTTTCTGCTATCTCCTTTAACTCCTTTACAGTCTTAGCCATTTCGCTTTGTGTCAACGTTTTCATTGTGTTTTCCTTTTCAGCGAAAGACTGGAAGAATTCCTTCTTGCTTACCGCAAGGTTGTCGTTTCTTTTTCTCGGTAGAATGTGAAAATGCAGGTGCTTTATGCTCTGTCCGGCATTTTCCCCCTTCTGCAGCAGAAAATCAAAGTCGTTCGCGTTTGCATATTTCAGTGCTATGAATATGGCTCTGTTTGAAAATGGAATGAAATCCTTCCTTTCATTTTCATTAAATTCAAGCATGCTTTCAACATGTCTTTTTGTGATTACTAAGCAGTGACCTTTAACTACCGGGCGTATGTTGTATATTGCAATGAAATTTTCATCCTCGTAGAACCTCTCTTCCTTTAAAGCAGCAGCATTGCAGAATGCACAATCCATACAGAATTGTACTTACAATAATATTTATATATTGATAATGTTGACAAGGTTATATGAATAAAACGTTTCCAGTAATGGCTGTCGTAATCGTGGTTTTAGTGGTAGCAATAGTTCTTGTGTATTATCCAAACATAATCCCGAAAACGACTACTAGCTCAAGCACTACTGCGGTTCCTATAGCAATGACGGACCCGGCGGAAACACCGGCAAACACTACAAGCCTATTCATATCTTATCTTTCGTTCAAGGTTACATACGCAGATTCAAACGGTTCTACAGGAATCGTTAGCATTAACTCCTCAGGCAGCATAAACCTGCTTTCTTTGGTGAATAGTTCTAAGGTTTTGGCCTCGGCAGATCTTCCTTTAAGTTCCACAATAAAGTCCATACAGTTTGCAGTCGCTTCGGCAAACATAACCATAAACGGTACTACATATTCAGTCAGAGTTCCAAGCCCCATCATAACGGTCACCGTGCCGAAAGGGTTTAACAAGATAAACGGCTCTTCAGCTTTGATTTTAGATTTTACGCCTGCAGTAGTAACGGTTTACACTTCCAATTCTACTGAATACGTACTTGTTCCGTCGCTTTTAGCGCTTTCCTCTACAGGCTTGACAAACAGAGCGGTAGGTTCAGAGGAGCACGTTCCTACAAACATTAACAGATCGTTGTTCTCAGAAAGGCCTAATATAACAATAACCAGCGCAAGTCTGCAGCAGGTGGGCAACATTACTAAGATATCGGTAACGGTAAAAGACAATTCAAACGAGGCCGTTTTACTTCAGCATTTAAGGCTTAAAATGATCAATGGCTTTAAGCTTTCAACATTTAACTTCAGCGCGAACGTTTCAAACAACACAATATCAAGTATAAAAGAACACAAGGCAGAACTGCAAAATGAGGTTTCTGCGATTAAATCAAACATGTCTTCGATAATCGACAATTTGAACAAATCATTGCTTTCAAATCTCAGCAGCATAAACGCCAGCTTAAGACTTGGTGGTTACAATCTTTCCGGTGGCGATCAAACTATAGAAAACAGGTTTGATGACATAAAAACGAGGGTAAATTCACAATTAAACACGGTAGAAAATCAGATGGAGCAGAATATAGTCGCAAACGAGAACAGGGTCAATATACTAAGCAGGATAGCTGAAGACAGGTCCATTAATTTCTTCATATCTTCCAATGCTACGCTTTTCCTTCCTTTTTCAGGATTTACACTGTTTAACATGCCTGTCAACGTAAGTCATGCACAAGTAGAAAGAATAAACAGCACGGATGTGAATGTTAGCTACGATAACTCGGGAATTTCAAATACCGTAAGAGAAAACAGCGACTTTGCGCTCCCAGTTAACTTCGGCTACAATCTTTCCGCTGGCAATTCCGTAACGCTCAACTTTTCGGCAGAGATAAACCTTGGTGAAGGATTATTGGCTTTGGAGTTGGTACCAGGTACGCAATACGATCTTTATCTTCAGGGAACTAACGGAGCAAGAGCTTCTTATTCAGTTAACGCAACAAGTTAACGGATTTATTCAAAGTTTTGAAATAATCTGAAATTTAAAGCTGCTTAATGATCAAGCAAGAGGCGGCAATCCCTTCCTGTCCCTTATCTGTTTTACAACTGTAGGATAAATATCCTTTGGCAGCTTTCTAAAGGTTTCTCCCGCCAAAGACCACGAACCCCTCCCTTCCGTGCCAGACCTTAGCTCATTCGTGAAATTGAATGTTGATGAAACTGGCATTTCAGCGGTTATAACTGCCTTGTTTCCGTCGTCCTTTACGTTGTCTATTATGCTCCTTTTTGACTGTATCAAAGCGCTTACGTTGCTCAGGTTTGCCATCGGCAAGTCTACCCTTATTATCTGTATAGGTTCTAAAAGTATTGGATTAGCCTGCAAAACTGCGTCTTTTATCGCATCCCTTACTGCCGGAATGACCTGTGCCGGACCACGATGGATGGCATCTTCATGCAAAACCATGTCTGTAAGGACTATCTTTACCCCGCGGACCTCTTCTCTGGCCTGCGGGCCTTCTTTCATTACCTCATTGAACGATTCTATGCACATTTCTATTACCTCACCGATGTGTATTATACCTCTGGTCCCGTCTACAAGCATATTTTCACCGTATATGGCAGCTATCTTCTTGGCTTCGTCCCTCTCCATCCCGGCTTTGATAAGCATGTCTATGTTTTCCGGCGTGAAATTTTTTATCTTTCCAGTTGGCATGCCCTCGTCATTCAATGCCTCTATAACTTCCTGTGACAAAGGCTCAGCATAGAGATAGAAACGGTTGTGCTTGTTTGGCGATTTGCCCTCAACAATCGGGCTTTTTGTCGATATACTTTCCTTGTACACTACTATGGGCTGCGAGCTTACTATGTCTATGCCGTAGGTTCTTCTAAGTTTGTCTTCAACTATTTCAAGGTGCAGCGTGCCCAAACCTGCAATTAAATTCTCTCCAGTTTCGTGGTTTATTGAAACTTTCAATGCAATATCGTAAATTTCCTGCTCTCTCAAGGCCTGTATTAGTTTAGGCAGATCTTTTGGGTTTTTAGGCTCTATCGCTTTTACAACCACCGGCTGCAGGGAATGCTTTATCGGCTCAAATGGAGTAGTGTCCTGCTTTTCGGCAGAGCTGAGCGTTTCACCCGAGACTATGTTCTTAAGGCCAGCCATCCCTATCTGATTGCCGGCCAAAGCGCTTTCTACCTGGAACCTCTGCGGGCCCTTCCATATGTATATCTGCTGTACCTTGTTGATCTGCTTGTTGTTTACCAAATAAACGTCCTGTCCCCTGACAATCTTTCCGGAGAATATCCTGCCGACCGCTATTTCTCCAGCCTGCGGGTCTATTTCTATGTTTGTAACTGAAATCATCAAAGGCCCGTTTGGATCGCATGCTATCAGTGATTTGCCAACATCGCTGTCCAATTCTCCGTGCCATACTATCGGTATCCTATATTTTTGCGCCTCTACCGGATTGGGAAGGTGTTCTATGACCATGTCAAGCAGTACCTTGTGGACCGGCGTT
>JAKAVT010000009.1 GCA_021817165.1 Nanobdellota archaeon | reverse complement strand
AGTGAGCCTCTGAAATCCATTTGTATTCCTCTTTCTGCTTTAATTCTTTGAGGAATCTTGCGGTATCATAGTAGTTCAGTCCTTTCTTTGCTTTGTCATTTCTATGCTCTTTGTAATAGTTTTCTCTCAACTCTAACGCTTTGTTCCAAACTACCCTGCTGCAGCCGAAGTATTTTGAAAACAGTTCTTGCTGCTCTTCATTTGGGTACAACCTGAACCTGTATGCTGTCAGCATATTATTGTTTTACCACTATTGCTATTTATGTTTTCTACTTTTTGTTCGCTTTCATCCCACGATTTAACTTGTGGGTTTTCCCGCTCACCTTTGATAAAAGATTTTCATCTATCGTATTGTACCATGTCCAATATTGCAGTGTTCATGCTTTCCTTTATCTCTTTCAGCGCCTCTGAGTCCTTTGATTCTATGTAAGGTAAAAGGTCCAGGTCCAATGGGGTATTCTCAAGTTTTCTGTTGTAGTTTTTGTGCAGGTACTTAGCTACTTCTTTGTCATAATCCTGCCAGTTTACCCTCAAAAGCCTTATGAAGTCCTTTTCTATTGAAGTCGCTAATCTGTGCGAATACGCATATGAATGACCGAAATCAACGAGCCATTTTTCCGTAACCTCATGATGCTTAGCTATGCTTTCCACAGTATCAACGATCTTGTTCTTCACGATTATAAACTTTGGGAAACTTTTGTCTAGAAAGATTCGTTTACCGTCTACGGAATAACCACCTGTGTATTTTATGGTATAATCGACACTTATTGCCAAATCGTCTACGCTTCTAGTTTCCATTACTTTACCGATGTACCCCTTTCTAAAATATGCAATATCGCTGTCTACATGCACTATGGAGTTTATCTTTAACCTTCTATTTAATGATATTTTTACCATTGAAGGGGAGATATAATTTACAGCTAGTGCTATTATATGCCCATTTTCACTCTTTTTTTCAGATAAAATTCTATACTTCATCATACTTTTAATAATCCTCTGTGATATTTATACTTTTTTATGATTAAATTGTAAATTTTCTTAATCATTTTAAGTATTCATTAGTAATCAAATATTATATATAAAGCTTACTATCCCGCAATACAAGGTTTGTTTAATGGATAACTGCATGGGCATTTTGAGTTTTGTTTCATTAATGACATAAAGGTACTTAAATTTCAGAGTACATAATTCAATGTATGGATGACCAAAAATCTGAGCTGTTACTGCTTTTAGGGTGGGTATTTGCAATAACCGTCATAGCAGTAGTAATGCTATATCCATATAGCAATTACCAATTCACAAGTCTGGGGATAAGCGATGGAGTAAATTTATACTCATGCAAGTATGTTGAACCTGCCCCGATGGGGATAGTGGATTACGGAGTAAGCAGCTATGGCAACGTTTATAACATTTCCACGAGTTCTGTTCAAAGCAGCATAACTTTGGACAATGTGCTGACAAATTTAAGCAACGACTACAATGCATCAATACAGCTTAATTTAAATGTCATGCTGCAGTATGGAAATAAAACGCAGGCCTATTTCGCACAGAACGTCATCCTTATGGATACTGAGACCGGCCGGATAAATTTTATAGACAATGTATGGAATGATTCTGCCATAAACGCAAGTTTAAACGGCAGTCTTATAACAGGAAAAGGCACGGTTTCCCCCTCCCTTAAAAATTACACGTATTATTTTTACCAGTCTGTAAACCAAACCGGAGACAACATAACATTAAAAAATAATCAAACCGTTTATCTTAGAACGAATTCCAGCCTGTCCAAAAAAGGCATGCCTGAGATGATATTTTCTTACAATGACGGGAACGGATGGATAGAATACGATAAAGTAAGTTTGCTCATCAATGAAAGCATAAAAAATTACTCCATTCTAATAAGCGGATTCAACTACACCCCAAGCTATAATTTTTACAATGCCGGCATAATAATAGGAGGGCCCGGTGACGGCTCCAATACAACGCTTATAAGCGGATCTGCTGGATTTACACTAAGTTATTGGAATGAAAATAACTTTCAGAATGTACAGGATGCGTATGATTTTGGTTGTGATACCGAAGAAGGAATAAACAATGCAGTTGTATCTCCATCCTTTTATAACAATGGTTTGCTGTATGCCAACATAAGCAGCGGAAAAAAGATTTATTTGGGTAGCTTATGGTCTATGAATTCCTCGGATATAGGGATACTTTATATAAACAGTTCTTTTCATAATATTATAATTTCATTGAATAAGAATGGGCATACATTTAATGAAAGCCTGAGAAATGGAAAAGGTGAATTTACAATGGAAGCAGGGAATTACATTATAAACGCATATTCAAACGGCAATAACATTTACAGTGAAAATTACACATTAAAGAAAGGTATCATTAATAATATAGATATAAAGTAGATAATCATTTCTTACAGAGTAAATAATTAATTACCTTACTTTTTCTGCGCCCTTTGCAACTCCATGTTTTGTAAACGCAGAGAGTATTGCTGCTGCTATCAGTATAATTATCCCTATATATAACGCAATTCTTAATCCCTGCATAAACGGAGAGGCAATCAATTTTGGAATAAAGCTGCTTTCATTCATAATTCTTAATGATGAATTCGGTATAAGTGAAGTTACTGAAGATGGCGCCTGGGATAAAAATGTGGATACTGGATTTATTCCAAGAAATGCCGAAAATAGGAAGGAAGAAGCAGGTATTGCAGCGAACTGCGAAGATAATGTAGATGGAACGTTTAATGCTATCAGTTGTGTAGAGATTATAGAAGGCAATGCATATGAGAATACGGTTATAGCTATTGTGAAGAATATTGCCATGCTTATCATTTGGCCTACATTTGCAAAGGTCGTTCTTATCCCATTGCCCACTCCTCTATCTTTCCAAGGCAGAGCATCCATTGCTCTCTTTGTGTTCGGCGCGGCAAACATCCCATTTCCTACGCCTATAACGAAAAGGACTATTGCAAACGGAACATAAGAAAAACTAGCAGAAAAAGTAGTTAAAAGAAACAAGCCTACTGCGGTTATCAAAAGGCCGACTGTACTAAATATTCTTGCACCAAATTTATCCGTTAAAATGCCGCTTATTGGCCCAAGGGCTATAAAACCTACCATTAACGGTATCATGTATATCCCTGCCCAAAATGGCGTCTGAGCGATTGTAAAATTATGTAGTGGAAGATAAACGCCCTGCAACCAGATTATAACCAAAAACATCACTGCTCCTCTGGCAAGAGCACTTAAAAACAATGCAAGAGAACTGAAAAGGAACTGTATGTTTCTGAATAGAGACAGCTTAAATAATGGGTTTTTAATTTTCCTTTCTATTGGAATAAATAATATTATAAGAAAAACGCCTATAATAAGGCTTGCGATTACCCACGGATTTGCCCAGCCCAATGGATTTGTTTTATATGGAGTAAGAGCATATGTAAAGCCTAACGCAACAAGGATTAAGCCGGCTGAAAGAGCGAGATTGCCTTTCCAATCCAGTCCTTTTTTCTTCCCGCCGGTCTTTTCCTCCTTCAATTTGTAATAAGACCAGAAAGCACCTAAAACTGCGAAAGGAATGTTGACTATAAATATCAAGTGAAAGTCAAATGGAGCTAATAAACCGCCAGCTATTAGTCCTATAAATGATCCTGCAAGGAAAGCAACTTGATTAGTTCCCAGCGCCTTTCCCCTTTCATTGTCAGGAAAGGCGTCGGTAAGCAGAGCAGTGCTGTTAACCATTATGAATCCACCGCCGACTCCCTGCACCAACCTAAAAATTATTATGAACAAAACGCCGTTTGTGCCCGAATTATATGGTGTAAAAGAAAGGGCTATAGAAGCTGCAGCAAAGATTGCAAACCCTATTGTATAAAACCTTTTTCTTCCATAGTCATCGGATAACCGGCCAAAAGTAACCAAAAGGGAAGCCGTTACAACCATATAACCCAGAAGAACCCACAAAAGCAAGGTAAAATTGCCAGGTGCTATTGGATTAACATTTAAACCACGAAATATTGAAGGAAGAGATATAAGTATTATTGTGGCATTTATAGACGCCATTAAACCGCCCATGGTTGTATTTGCCAGAACTGTCCATTTATACTGCATCCGATATTTTACTACTTATTATATTTAAATATTTACAAGTTTGTGCAGTTTTTCTATCTTATAAATCGACCTTTTCTTGTTCTTATCCTCTATCTTTGAATTCAGCACTATCTGTTTCATGCTTTCTATGACTTCTTCTGCTACTTTCCTGTTCACGTGGTATGGCACACCATCTTTTCCTCCTATGGTAAAAGCGTATTTGAAAGGATCATAAGGATAGTTTACAGGATCGAGAAAAGACGGCGGCTCATTGTATATCAAATCGGCTATTAAAAACACCGCTCTTGCAGTAGACGCTGTCAATCCCCCCAAAAGAGAATCCGGAAGACTGGAAAAACTATCATTCTTTATTTTTTCCAGGTTTCTCTTAAGTTTCTGTATGCTTATAGGCCTGTAATACTCTATCATTTTTGGCCTATCAAAACCGGATATTGCAGCGCCTTTTTCAAACAGCTCTAAGGTAGTGTTGCCTTTTAACGTGTTCAAAGCCCTGCTGTAATCTTTTATTATTTTATCTTTGCTATTATTTACTTCCTCGAGAACAATCTTCCTTGTTTCGTCTATTTCTTTATCAAGGAGATTTATGACCGGCCCAGTAATACCGCTTATAGCAGAGTTTGGCTCACATTCGAAGTTGTCTACATCCAATAAGTGATACCTTCTGGCATACTTTGTGTAGGGGTTCATGCCCTGCTGTATAACAAGCCATCTGCCTGTTTTAGACACAAGTATATAATGTATGTAAAGATTGTAGCCGTCCTGTAAAAGCACCGAATCAGTTTTTGCTGACAAAGCACTGTATTCAATGAGTTTATTTTTTTCTATGTCAAATGAATTGGCCGATGCAATTTCATCCTTCACTGATAATGAAGCTTTTCCCTTTCCACCGAAAACTGCCATACCATCTTTGGGTTTTATTACCTGTTTCAAAATTGAAAGTAGAACAGTAGTGGAGCCGCTTGAGTCCCAGTCCATACCTATGGCATTGTTCAAAGCCTGAAACCACATTGGGTTAGAAAGCCTTTCAAGCAGTTTATCTTCACCGTATTCATATAGCATTGTATGTACTATCGCATCGCACATTCCTTTCATTGTCTTCAGTAGGTAATCCGGAACATGGCCGTAATGCAATGGTAAGTCCGCTATGCCTGTCATATGAAGTAGTAAGTTGCCTGTTATTTATACCGATATCTACAGCTCTAATAAAAATAAAAAGCTTTTATGAATTTACTGACATAAAAAGAAATGCAAGATATCAAAGGTTGGAAAGTGTTTGCTAATCTTTTAAAACAAAATAAGTTCTTTGCCATTGTTCCTATTGTGATATTCTCTACTTATGTTTATTTGTTTATACACGATAAAGTAGGGGCCTTAACATTTTCATTCTTTTATCCCTTATTTGATGTGGTATGTGCAATTTTGCTCAGCTTTACAATAAGTTTTATCATAGCCCTGAATTATTACATAATAAAGGCAAAAAAAGACGCAAACAAAAGAAATACGGCTTGGGCAATCTTCTTCAGTTTATTGTCTACCCCATTTTGCTGCAATGTTTTAATTCCGTTGTTTATCGCATTTATATTTGGATCCGCAGCTCTTTCACCAGTGTATAACACTGCGCAAATTTTACTCGTTGAGTATGACCCCCTAATAATAGTAATTTCAATATCTGTTATATACATATTTTATAAAAGATCAATTCGCGCTTTCGCAAACTGCAGAATAAAATTAACTATAAACAAAAATTAAAGAAGTCTTAATAAATAAAACGAGTTATCTTAACTTTAATTTACTCTTTTTAAATGAATCCCGTGCAGTAGTTTTTATTTCTTTTTTCTGGGGCAAGAATATCTCTGCAAGCATGCACCTTATGCTCCCCCCTCCACATTCTTCTATTGTACTAACGTCTATGCTTATTATACTGCAATATCTTTCAAGCTTATCTTTCTGCTCATTTGACAAGGAGTTTAACGCCTTCCTAGATATTACCAGCTTCTTGTTTCCTCTTGAATCCAATAATTCCAATGCATTGCCCGCAAAATTCAGCATCTGTTTAAACGTTAACTCAATTAAGGTTTTACCGGACCCTTTGATGGCTGAAATAACTGCCGTTTTGTCATCTTCATTTTTTATTGAATCCAAGCAGACCATCGCGAATTTTTCTCCCAATGCCATCATGACATTTGTATGATATACGGGAAAACCTGTTTCATCAAAAGCATGAAACTTTACGGGCCTGTAATTCATTTCATTGCAAAACTTATTTAATACTTCTTCATTTGTTCTTTCGGAGACGCAGGAATAAGCTATCCTATTCTCACGGTCGAGAACCAGGCTACCAGTGCCTTCGAGGAATTTATTAGAGTTTTCATAATTAGTAAGGTCTATAACCCTGGAGCATGAAAACCCGTAAAACATGGAAAGATTCTGTATTATATCTGGCCTTCTTTCATTTCTCCTATTCAATGCAAGCATTGGGTATACTACTACGGTACCATCAGAATGAAAAGAAATCCAATTGTTCGGAAATATTGAATCCGGGGTGTCTATATCGTTTAAATCGTCGAAAACAAGCACGTTTATCCCGTGCATTCTGAGGGTCTTCACGGCGTTGTTAAATTCATTCAATGCCTGCAAATTGACCGAAAAAGACGCTTTTTTCTGGAATTTGTTCGTAGCTGCGGTCTGTTCATTGAAGCCGAAATTATGCGGCCTTACCATCATTACATTGTTAGTCAATGCCTTTTCTTCCATTTGCAGTTTCTAAGCAAATAATCTAGCAACTGCTAAAAATTATTTAAAGAATCGAACTTATATTTAAATGTTTAAACTGCTCTCAACGGTCGTTTTTAATGTCAGCTTTTTAAATGCAGTATTAATAAATTAGAACGAAACTGGGGTTGCCAGGATTTGAACCTGGGTCAAGCGGTTTCTTCTTAATCATCCTTAACGTCATTTTTCCAGACAAGCTGGAGCCGCCTATTCTGCCTGGTTAGACTACAACCCCTCAGGTGAATATCTTATACTTATCCTTGTTTTCAAGTTCCTCTTCGATTCTTGCTTCTATGCTTTTGGCTATGCCTGATGTAAAGCCCACTCTTTCATCGAAATCAACGTATGACTTGAATTCTCCCTTGCTTCTTTCAGCCAGTATCTTTTGAACCATCTTTTTGCCTGCCCCTGGTATAAGGCTCAAAGAATGCAGCCTTACGTTTATAGGCCCAAGCCTGTTTATTATGCCGATATAATTCGTTTCGTTTTCCTTCACAATCGCATCTACCTTATCCTTGAGCATCTGAAGGCCGTTTCCGTTTAACTTATCCGGCGTAATCCTCTGTATGATGTGGTGCACTTCTTCTCTTTTGTTTTCCCCTATGTAGACTTTCATACCTGGCTCGACCTTTACTTCCTTTTTAAGCGCTACAAGCAAAAGGCCCAAAGAATCTGTAAGCACTATTGCCGTCGCCTTCCTGTCTTTTGAGTCCTGTAATCCGAACGGAAGGTACTCTAAAACATAAGCATATTCGTCTTTTCCCATAGTATAAAGGATTATTTCAAAGTTATAAATGCTTTTTCAGCACTGATAGAATGGCCTTCAAATCGTCTTCTTTTACATTCAATTTCAGCGGAGAGACTATTGCCCTTATCTGGTCGGCTGATGATGGGGAAACGTCTATTATCATCCTTAGATAATCGTCTCTTATGCTTAGATTGAGGGCGGAAAGCTCTTCAAATACGCTGTCAAAGTTGTCTATTTTTATGTTCTTCTGCATGTGATCCAAAAGCTTTTTGCCAGATTCCGAGCCTTTATCGACAAAATCTACGTATTTCTCCTTTACTTCCGTTTCGCTTAAAAACTTCTCGTCTATTATTTGGTATTCCATATCAGAGCCTCTTCATATGAACAGGTAAGAGGTCTATCCGTTTAAGGCTTCTGCCCTGCTGTTTAACCTCTACTGTATAGGCTTTACCTTTCTTTTCAACTACTCTGCCGACCGAGCCGAAAAAACTCCTCTGTGGCAGATTTCTCTGAATCCTCGAATCAGGATCTACTATTATCTTGTCGCCGACTTCAAAGGACTGCAAAGCCTTTTTTATGTCTATTTTGCCCCTGTCCTTGATATCCAGCTTCAGCCTTTTCCTTGATCTCTTGTGCAAACCGTTTCCCGTTATTGACATAATTCTATTTTATAAAGTTGCTTAGTATTTATACTTTTTTAATCAAAATGCAGAGGGAGGGATTTGAACCCTCGAAGGCCTAAGCCATAAGGTCCTTAGCCTTACACGTTTGACCGCTTCGCTACCTCTGCATGATAGTTTAAAATAAGCCTATAATAAAACGCTTACTATTCAATAACCTATTTATAATATAAAAATCGATTTATACACTTAAAACGATTAAAAAAACATGGCATTGAACATAATAATAGAGATTCTGATAGTATTATCCGTATCGATAATCATGGGAGAGCTGTTTGAACAGCTTAGGTTTCCATCGGTCGTCGGTTACCTTATAGCAGGTTTAATCATAGGCCCATTTATCTTTAACTTTATACAGAACAATGCAGAATTGCAGGCCCTTTCCTCGCTTTCGCTTTTTTTCATAATATTTTTACTAGGAATAGAGATGAAAACCGAGTCGGTTATAAAATATCTTAAGCCTTCCATCAAGATGTCAATTACAAGTTTCATTTTGCCCCTGCTTTTGTCCATCCTGCTTTCCGTAGTCTTATTGCACTTTGGCTTAAGGCAGGACTTCATAGTTTCATTGGCAATAGCCGTGCCATCGATATCAATAGTATCGGTCCTTGTTATGAGATATAAGCTCGCAAGAGATCCAAAGGGGATTACGATTATAGGCTCGGTTGTTATAACGGACGTAATAGCCTTTCTGCTGCTTGGGATAACATACGAAAGCGCATTGAACGCCATATTGGTAGTTGTCTATTTTGTAATCTTCCTGCTGATATTTCTGAACGTAGACAAGATACTTAATAAGGGAAGCAAAAAACTCAGAAGGAGGCTTACAAAATCCAGAAAGATATTAAAAAGTGAGCATTTTGGATACGCAATGATAATAATTATAGGCTTGCTAATCGGGGGGATATCGCAGTTGATAGGAATAAACTATATAATAGGGGTTTTCTTTGCCGGCCTGATAATACATGAGGGGCTGATAGGAAGGACTCTGTTCAGAAAAGTCCGAAAGACGATAAAAAGAATGAACGATGGCTTCTTTATACCCCTTTTCTTCAGCATAGCGGGAATTGACGTTTCCTCCTTCCATTCTCTCGAAAGTTTCCTGCCAGCGATAATACTCATAGCGATTGTCATCATAGCCTTTTCAATAGTACTGAATTACTTCTCTTCTGGAAAAGTCATGAAAATAAAGAAAAAACAGTGGAAGATAAAAACCAGCGCCATAATAAACGGGAGGGGGGCGGTGGGAATAGCAATTGCCACCGTTGCATTTGAAATAGGGGTCATAACAGATTCTGCTTACTCAATAGTGATATTGGCAACTATAATCATATCAATAATTGCCACTTCACTTCTTCGCAATACTTAGTGACATCCCCCTACGAATAAACTCGTGAGCTTCCAGATCCTATCAGAGCGTATAGTTCCTGCTTCTCTGGATATTAGTATTATCCACAGACTTACATTGCCTCTGTCCGAGGATATCAAACTTTTTCTATTAGCTGCTTGGTTATTGCAACTAATAAATTCATGGTTATTTTTGGACTAATTTAATATAGATTTACGCAAAGTACCTTTTACGTATCTCACAACTGTATCATAGTCAGGCAGATTAACTATAGTTTGTGACAGTTCCTCTTTCCATAGTTTTGTACCAATCGCTTCGATTTTATCCTCAAATGTTTTCTTGGAGAAGTTTACGTCACCAAGCTTCTTACTTATAATGCCAAAATCAAATGACAGCTTATTGCGGTTGAGTATGAAGTATATATAATAAAGGTCTCTTGATTTAGTCCTTGAATATATGGCCCTAACTTTTTCTGCCAGCATCTCGTCTAAGCTCATTACATAGACAGAGAACTGCTTTAAATCCGGATATATAGGAACTATGTACTTCAATTCTGGGCTAGAAATGGTATGCTCTCGCAAACTTATATCTAATTTAAGTGTATTGGTGGCTTTGTATAAAGGATACAAAGGACCTTGCATGTTCCGCAGTTCTATTGTTATAGAATCTTTTTCACTAGGATGACTGTGTAGATTGAAGCTGTATTGGTCGGCTACTCTTTTCAGTGCTCTGTCTAATCTACTTTTATAGTCCTTTTCTCCATTAAAGGTAAAATCAAGATCTTCAGAAAACCTGTCTAAACCATATACTTTCTGAAGAGCTGTGCCGCCTTTGAACACTAAGTCGCTGGAAAAATCCGAATATATTTCATTCAGAACAAGTGTTTGGAGATAATCCTTTTCCAAATGCCTAACTGTTATGAAGTGCGATCGATACAGTAACAAATCAGTTCCGCTTATCATATTTATTCCCAGCCAAACCTAGCATTCTGACTTTTCTTCCAGATACGAACTTTTTAAAATCATTAGTATTAATCCCTAAATCTAAAAGCAGGATTACAAGTCTGTCTATAAGAACCTTTGAATGCATAAATACAGCATAATCCTTCAATATCTTAATATTTATGAGCCCTCTATCCATGGCTTCTTTTAGCACATCCTTAAGTTCGCTGTACGGCACAGCATCAAGGTACAGGGAATCTATAATGGCTTTTTCAACCCTGGCAATATACGCATTTCCAACTTTAACATAACCGAAGAATCTGCTTTTATTGATGGTAACGAAATCCACCCCGTAACCCTCTATTTTAAGTGGCTTATGTCTCTTTATAGTTATAACCATTATATTTACTAAGATTTGATTAGTTAAGTCATAGTAACTAAGAGCCGCCAGAAGGCTAACATAAGAAGGAACGATTATGTTCGACGCAATCTCATTTATATCCGCTCCTTTTAAATAGTACTTGCCATTTTCTATCTTTTTTATCTCTCTACTCCTGCTTGCCATAAGCGAAGCGTAGGCCCTAGATTTATCCAGCAATTTAGCAATATCATTGGTTCTGAATACTTTTATGCCTCTCTCCAAAAGACTGTTTATCACATCCTGAAAATGTTTATAATGCATATCAAAAATAGACATTCTATGTATAAATATATATACTTTTATATTGAAAACTTTACATAAAACGTTATAAACAAGCTATGTTTGTTGTGAAGATTTGCCGCCAAAACAAATATCGATAGTGCTTACATTTAAAATATATCTTTTAATGTCTTTTGATCCATGCAAAATAAATAATTGGGGTGGCTGGGATTTGAACCCAGGTCAACTAACCCCCGAAGCTAGCATCATACCAAGCTAGATCACCACCCCTTATTGAATAATTAATATACAATTCTAATTAACCTTTTTGTATTGGGGGTATGTGCCTATTTCCATTATTACGCTGTCAGTTTTAACTGCTACTCCTTTTTTAACGGTCTTTATTTCCTCTGCTGACAGTACAGACTTGCCGAGTGCTATAAGCTCTCCTTTCAGCGTCATTATCCCTACGACTTCATCTTTGTCAAAACCAGTAAGTTTAACGATGCCTGGAACGGCAAGCGGAGAACCATGACAGACCGGGTCTACTGCAGTATCAGAAATAAAAACCTTCGGCAAAAAGTCTATTGCTGATTCTATGCTGCCGAGACATTTGTTCAATAGCCTATCATCATTTTCTTTTCCATAAAAATAAATTGCATCCTCTAAATCCTGCAATGTAACTAAGTTGTCTTTTTCTGATAAGGTTGAGACCTTCGTTCTTCTCAACTCCGTCATGTGCGCACCGACTTTTAGCTCTTCTCCCATGTCATGTATAAGCTTTCTTATGTAAGTTCCTGATTCTACACCAACTTTAAAAAGCACGTCCTTTCCGTCCATCTCCAATATCTCAGAATAGTATATTTCTCTCTGTCTGTACTGCCGTTTAACGTGAGATCTAACCGGGGGCAATTGCATTATTTTTCCTATGAATTTGTTGAACGTATCTCTAAGTAATTGCTCATCAACTTCGCTGTGCAGATGCATCAGAGCTATGTATTCCTTTCCTCCAAAAAGAAGCACTGGGAGAACCTTCGTAGCGTTGTTTATGGCTAGGGGCAAAAGACCTGTTACGTTGGGATTTCTTCAATTTTCTAAAGTCCCTGAGTAACCCATCTTCTTGGCACCTAATGCCGCCATAATGTTCTTTGCTATGTAGGCTGCGGTCTTAGACCTTATACCCGCTGGTTTATCCAGAAGTATAAAACCGTAGTTTATCCTCTCCGTTATGCTTCTGTCCTTTGGAGCTTTGCCGTATCTGCTGTCGGTTTCTTCCTCTCTCAAGGAAAAGATTTCATGCTTGAAATCCTCCAAAGGCAGTTTCATTTCATTTAATCGTAGGTTCAAAGATTAAAGCTTTGCTTTTTACGCTACGCGTTATGTTATACTAAACATAATGTTTAAGGTACTGCATTAAAATCTGCATCAATTTTCACTTATTCGTCTTTTGTTGATGCATGATATAATCAGAGCAAAGCTGTATAACGTCGTTTAATTCAATGTTTGATGAATCGATAACCAAGTTAAACGGAGTAAAATCCTTGTCTATCTCTATTCCGTATATTTTTTTGTATATCTTTTTTGTAAACGCGTCCTTTTCTCTCATAAATTTCAAGGCTTCACTTAAACTTATCTTATCGCGGATGCTTACCCTTTTTGCCCTAACTTCTTCGTCCGCTTTAATGTATATTTTTATAGTTTCTTTGTCCTTTATCTTCCATGGAGCTACCCAGCTGTCAAGCACTAAATCCTTTTTTGCCTTAAAATAGGAAATAATGAAAGAATCAAGTTTTTTGTCGTATTGCGGATTGCTAAGCCTGAATTTTACGGCTTCTATCCCTTTTTTTGACTCCCAAACCATGAAATCTTTTTTAGGAAGGAGCTTCCTTAACTTTGAACTGGCTGAGAAATATTCAATTCCGAAGTTAAGGGCAAGACTGGTAGCAACGCTCGATTTACCGGAAGCGGTAAGCCCAGAAACTACTACTTTCATGAATTATTAATGGGTGTATCATTTATAAGTTTACTGTAGTTTGCGAATATCGGTGGAAGATAACTGAGATTATCACAGTAATTCTGCGCGGAAGGTAAAACGGAGCATTCTCCTGTAAGCATATATTTGCTAAGTTCGGTATAATTTATCTGGTAGACATTTACGTTCGTAAGTACCTGGTTTTCTATGCTCAATAAAGAATCTACGGGCATGTTGTCGCTGTAAATGAGTTTGAAACCTGGTATGCTTTCGTTTAGCAGGTAAAGCTTGTCAAATAATGTATTAAGCGTTTCATTCGGCATGTATAGTATCGAAGGCGTGTTTCCGAATTGAGACATGTTTATTGGCAACACTTCGTAACCGCCAGGCGCCTGTGGAAATCCTCCAATGTGAAGATTAACGGCGTTTGTAGCGTTCAAAAGCATCATTCCGCCGGGTATACCGTTATTTGAAACTTCCTTGCAGCCTACGCTGTATACACAGTTGTAATCCAAAGGCAACGGAGCTGAAAATTGCGCCGTGAGCTCATTGTATATTATACCGTACGGGTTACCCATGCTTGTGATCACTCCATTGCTTGTCGCATTGAGTGGTATAATCACCTCTATAAGCAGATCATTGTTTGCATTGCCTGGCTGGCCGCTTATTGTTTTATTCGAATATAACGGTGAAATCTCATTATTTACATTTCCGAATTCCAGCAGGTATTTGTAACTTTTATTCCCAACGTTCTGGCTGTTTACGGTGACGTTTGATTCCGTCATGGGCGTAAACGACGTAGGCTCCAATGCGATGGTTGAGATGGCCGAGAATTTCTGGACTTCGCTGCCGCTTATTACCGCATAAGTAGGCCGGTGGACATAATTCAGGTAAGTTGAGTAAACATACGGTGAAGTTGCTTCAAAGAAGTACTTTGCTATCATGGACTGATAACCATAGGCATTGCTGCCGTCTGCTACTGCCGTTCTGTTTGCTATTGCTTCCTCCCAGTAACCGTAATCCCACCAGGATATTATAGAAGTATTGACTGGAGTATTCTGGCTTACCCATTGCAAAGTCGGGCCCCAAAGCAACAGTCCGCTTCCGCTTGACTGGGCCGTCTGATACGACAAAGAAAGGCTGGAATGGATGTCTACGGCCACAAAAGCAACCGCTATTATGATTATAACTGCAGATACGATAGCCATGTTTCTCGGAGAATTCTTGAAGAATTTGTTTGTAATACTTATAGATTCTCTGAAGAAATAAACTATCGCGAAAGGTATTATTATCGCAGCCGCCAACTCTGTAGGCTCTAATAATCTACTTTCAACATTTGAAAGTATTACTGTTGCTATGAAGAAAAAGAAGGGTATTACGGCCAGCAAAGAGATCATATTAGCGTCTTCCTGTTTGTCAAATGCAAACTCTAATATAAGTATGACTGCAAGCGCTACTGCTCCGTATTTGTAGTTGTTCGCAGAGGAATTCATAGTCCATATAACAATCAGCATTATCAATGAGATTAACGTAAGAAAAATCATGAGGCTAAGTATTCTTTTTGATTCCATTTCATTTTTATGCAGAAATAGATAGCCTAGAGGTATGAAGTCCAAAGCTATGAATATAAACAAAAATGAATAAGAGGTTGCATTATAGCTAAAGGTTCCGCCATTGAGCATGAGTATAAACGGCACGCTCAACAAAAATGGAATGTACCAGTGTTTAAACCTCTTCAAAACCATGTAAAGCAGGAACACTGCACCGGCGCAGAAAAGAAGGAAATTTATGCCGAGAGGACCTAATAGAAAGTTGAAGTCCTGCACTCTCTGCGTTAAATTCAATGGAGCGTACTCTGCTATGGTCTGTGTTACAGGATTTACTATCCCTACACCTAACGGATGAATGAACTCTGATGAGACCCTTGAAAGGGCGTGTTTTAATGTATTCAAGCCAGTAAGAGCGACCAAGAGCAAAGAGATGATTATGCTGTATATTGCGATTGAAAAGCCGTTGTTTATGAGGGGTATTTTCAATTTATGCTTGTACCTGTCGTATATTATGAGCTTAAAGAGAACTAAGACGTAAGAGAACAGCATTGGATAGTAAAGGGCACTGTGTATTACGTCGGAAAAAGTAAATGTCACGAAGCTTACTTTTATTGGTACCCATATAGCAAACAGGATATAAGCGAGCATGTCCCCTTTTTTGGCGTATCCAAGCAGAACAATCACTATATATATTACCGGTATGACCAAAATAAGATATTCGCTGTATCCGCTTGCTGCCGTCGCCAGTCCTGTAGCTATGCCTGTCGCCAACCCATAAATCATTTTGCTTCTTGTCCTTTTTGACTTAAGAGATTTTGATAGGAAGAATATGGTCAGCAGGATAAACATAAAACCCAAAGAGGTTTTCTGTGTAAATCCTGCCGTAGAACGGCTTAAAAAGGTAAGAAAAGCGGGCAAGATAAATGCGCTTATACTTGCTATCCAATAATCCCCGAACAGTTCCAAAATTATAAGGAAAAGCAGCAAAGCCGAAAGGATTGCAAAGAATGCCGGCAGGAACATGAATGATGTCATTGGCACAGCGCCTTTTACTACTGGATCAATAAGCCTTGCGGAGTATGCCCCGAAGAATGAAACCATCAGCTCGTCGCTCCTTGACTGCAGCCCTATCGGCAGGTACTGCTGGTAGTTTACTACGGGAACATTTCCCGTTTTAAGTATGTTCTGCATTTGGACGTAAAATATGTAAGGATCTAAACCGGAAAGCGATCCGCCCATATTCAGGTAATTGTTTCCTATCAGAGGAGAGTTAGCCTGCAACGGATTTAATAGGGCCGGAACGCTTGCTGTATGCACGTACCAGCCGACTGTTACCGCCAGTATAAGAAGCAGATAGAAAAGGACCTTTTTCTTTATAAGAATGTTGTAAGTGGCCTCGCCAAAACTCTTGAAGCCAGCTAGATTGAGTTCTATCTCTACTTCGCTTACTTTTTTCCTTGAAACTTCCTCTTTTACGCGCTCTATCTTTTCAGCTTCCTTTTTCAGCAGGTTTATTTTTTCCTCTTCTTTTTTAATCTCCGTTTCCTCTTTTTTTATCTGAACTTCCTCTTTCTTGATCTCCTGCTCTACCTTGCGCTCCTCTTTTGAAGCATCCTGCTCTATTCTTTTGAGTTCATCGTTTTCAACCATAATTCAAATATATAGAGAAATTACTACTGATTATTAAACCTTTCTAATCAAAAATCCTGCGATTCTATATCCCATGAATCATGCTTCCAAAGCAGGAATTCGGGTTTGTTCAGGAAGATAAAATGCTCAGGATGTGCAATGTATTCGTCGTATATGCTCTTTGAATAATCAAGAAATGGTATCTTCTCCGCTTCACTGTGTTTAAGCGATGTTTCCTTATAGTTTTTGTTTACAACTATGTTTCCATTCCTTAACAGGAAAAGAGCGCCGCCGCCCATTGCCTGCACGGATTTATAATCAGAATCAAACGTGGAGTTAACCAGATTTGCCTCTATCAAAAGACTCTTTCCAATGTTGATGGAAAAATGCCCGTAATTAGGCGGCATTATAACCTTGTCTCCCGCTTTTGCGTGCACGAGCTCAAGATCAAAACTGCCACTGTCGTTTCTTTTCTGGAGGAGATAGACTGCTTCTCCGCTTATTATTTCGTACAATTCTGGGTATGCAAGCCCGTTTTCTACCATTGGATGATAATGCCCCAACGTCTTCGTAAACTCACCTCCCAAATCGTAATTTTCAATGACGGTAACGTCGTATCTTATGTTATGCGCGGAAAAAACGGTGGCGTTCTTCGACACGCCTGCTGCCCTGTACATTCTGTATATTATGTCATTTTTGTTTTTGCCGTTTATAAAATCCCTGTTGAATAGCACGTCCTTCATCTCGCTTACCTTGCGCACGGAAAATGGTATTTCTTTGCCGTCCGCAAACAGCTTTCTGTCTTTTTCATCAAATTCAAGGTCCACTGCCTTAACGTTAAGCTTCATAATTTACGTTATTTTTTACTGGAATTAATACTTTTTATAGAATATCCTTACAAACCTGTCTGCTTTAAAGAGCCTTATTATGAACCTTAGCTCCTTGTTGCTTACAGTTTTGGTGACGTATAGCATTAGAACGTAGAAAACCAGGGCTGCGATTAAAAGCAATGGCAAGTACGCTAACTTTGTTACTACCGTTAAAAGAACGTACAGGAAAATTGCCATCAATAAAACGGATATTACGCTTTTTAGCAGCTCTTTATATGGTAATCTTATTTTAATGTACCTTGAAACCAAAATTAGATTTACCGCCAAAGTAGACAGCGTGACCGATAGATACGCAAGTGCCGCCCCCACAGAGTACAAAATCGGGACTAGTATTAGAGTAAGAGCTATGCCCACCACCGCACCGGTTATAACGGAATACATGGCGTACTTCTGCTTTCCTGTGGCGCTCAACACCTGCGTCACCGGCCCAAAGATGCTGGAGATAAGCACGGGTATAAGGAGGATTATGAATGGAGTTTCTGCCCCTATAAAGCTTGATTTGTAAAGGTAAGATATCAGCTTTGGCGCGGATATGATAGATGCAGTAACGAGCGGAAAAGTGAGCAGGAATGAATATTTTATTAGGCTGTGCTGAAGTCTGTAAAACCCTTCAAACTGCTTTCTTTCAAAGAATTTGGTTATGGACGCAAAGAACGCCGATCCTACAGCGGCAGCAGGCAAACCAAGCATGCCGGCCATTATTAATCCGACCCTGTAAAAGCTTACTGATGATATGTTCGGGGACACTGCTCCAAGAAACAAAGCGATGACAGGCCCGTAAGAAAGGGAGATTATGGCCATCACGTATGAAAAATTTCTATAGCCGTAAAAATGCGTCAAGTCTTCCTTTTCAGGCTTGGCAGATTTTGGAAATCCCCGCATGGAGCGGTACAGCAGAAAAAGGCCTACAGTAGCAGTCGCAAGGTAAACTACATCGTAAAATTTTATCGCACCTATAAGCCCGAATCCAAGATAGATCACTACCAACTGGATTATGCGGAGAAAATCATACAATACGCCAGTTATGAAGCTGTTGTTCATCTTTTGGAAGCCTATAAAGGACGGCTCCGTGAAATTGCCTGATAAAGAATAAAAGACTAGACCGAATGCAAGTATCCTTATCAGATAGCCGACTTCCGCAGAGTGATATATTGATGCAATAACACCTGAAAGCGAGAAGAAAACCACGGAAGCAATAAGCGACGAAACGGTCACTACGATGAAATAATGCTTTACGACCCATGCCAACCTTGAAGCGGAATTTTGTGCACGGTACTTCGATATTGCGTACTGAACTGCTGAATTTATGCCCAATCCCGCGATGGTGGAAGCAAACCCCCAGTAAAGCACCACTACAGTATAATAGCCGTAATTTGTAGGTCCAAGAAACCTTACAAGCAATACACTGATAAGAAATGAAACAAAGAATTTCGATCCTGAGCGGAGAAATCCATATACGCTGTTTGAAGCAACTAACCCCTGCTCTTCTTCTATATTTATTTCGTCGCTGTTGACTGGCTGTTCCATTGAAATGCTATCACTTCTCCTATTGCATTATAATGCACTAAATTTACATATTTAAATAATAATCAACCAATAGTAATTAAATATGGTTTTGATTTTACAAGAAACTGGGTTAAACGTAATAATCGCCTTTGCAATTTTCATAGGCTATTTGATAGGAGTAGCGACGCAGGAGGAACTAGAGGGGATGGCAAAAAAGATCAGAAGCGAAAGGATATTTTCTTATCCATTAATAATCATAGAAATAGCGGTCGTATCGTTGTTTCTCTACCTGTACAGCGGCTATTACTTCACAGTTTCCGCTGTTATAATGCTTTTTAACCTGTGCTTTTCAGCGCTTTACAACGCCGAAAAATCCGATTTGCAAAGGACATTAGGTTACATAGTTGCTTTTCTGGTCCCGTCTTTAATAATCGGAACTGCAATAATTATATTATGAAAATAGGGATAATAGGAAGGACCAACGTGGGCAAAAGCACGCTTTTTAAGGCGCTTACCCTGGAAGAAGTAGAGATAGAGGACAGGCCGTTTACCACCATAGAACCGAACAAAGGAGTAGGATACGTAACCATAGACTGCCCTGAAAAATATTTCCATGTAAAATGCAACCCGCATAATTCTCCATGCGTTGAAGGTACTAGATTTGTACCCGTTAATCTGATAGACGTAGCGGGCTTAGTAGAGGGCGCAAGCGAGGGAAAAGGACTGGGAAACAAGTTTCTTAGCGACATAATGGAAGCCGATGCCATAATAGAGGTTATAGACATATCTGGCAATACGGATTCAAGCGGCAACAAAAGCAAGGATTTTGATCCTGCGCTGGACATAGAGATGGTTGATAATGAGATAAAGAAATGGATAGCTTCAATAATATTAAGATCAAGATACATCGGTAAAGAGGACATATCCGATATAATATTCAAAAACATATCCGGCATAAACATAAAGTACTCGACCGTGAAGGAGGTAGTAAAAGAGCTTGATATAAAGGAAATAAACGAAGAAACTGCATTGAAGATGGCCTCTGCAATGATGAAAAAAGACAAACCAATGCTTATTCTCTGCAACAAGATGGATTCTGTGCAGGATTTGGAGGAAAGGATTAAAAGACTGAAGGAAAAATTCGATTATGAGTTTATGGCATGCTCGGCTGCTGCAGAACTAACGATAAAGGAGGCGGAGAAAAACGGTTTTATACGTTTAAAGGATGGCAAGCTGGAAAGAATCAAGGAACTAAGCAGCGAGCAGGACAGGGCGATGAACATAATAGACCACATAATAGGAAAGTACGGAAGTACCGGGGTAAGAGAGGCATTGAACCACTTAGTCTTCGAATTAAAGGGGTACAAGGCGGTCTTCCCTGTAGAAGACGAAAAAAAGCTTACTGATGGATTTGGCAGAATTCTTCCAGATGCATACTTGGTAGGAAAGGAAGCGACTCCAAAGGACGTTGCCGCTATGATACACACCGACATAGCCAAAAACTACAAGGGAGCAATAGACTGCCGGACTGGCCTGAAGGTTAAAAACGATTCTCCCGTAAAGAACGGACAGGTTCTGAAGATATTGGTATGAACAATACAAAAGTATTCCTTAAAGACGAAAGAGTATTTGAAAAGATAATTACCGCTTCTGATCTTAAAAAAGACGACATAGTAATAGAGATAGGGAGCGGAGACGGCCGATTGACAAAGCGCATCTCGCCATATGTTAGTAAAGTGTACGCAATAGAGATAGACACGAACTTATTCGATTCATCTAGAACCATGCTTGAAGACCTAAAAAACGTTGAATTTATAAACGGGGACGCACTTGAGATTGATTTTCCAAAGGAAGCAAACAAGATAATATCAAATTTGCCGTATGCCATCTCCTCCCCGATAACCGATAAGATAATATATTTTTTGAACGGGAAAAAGGGGTCGCTAGCCGTCTTGATGTACCAGCTGGAATTCGGAGAAAGGATGCTGGCCTTCCCAGGCATAAGAGACTATTCCATGATTTCGGTATTTACGCAGTACACGTCAAAAATAGAGCTTATCTCCAGGGTGAGCAAAAATGCGTTCAGGCCCAGACCTGCAGTGGAATCAATAATACTGAGGATAAAGCCGAAAAACATCGAGATAAACGAAAACTTCTTGGAGTTTGCCAGGCTCCTTTTCCAGCATAAAAAGAAAAACCTTTATTCTGCGCTTATGGACAGCAGAGGAAAATTGAACGTAAAATCGAAGGAAGAACTAAGGAAAAAATTGCAGGAGTTTAAGGAGAAAGACAAACTAAAGCAAAAGGTTTTTTACCTTGAAATAAGCGAACTAGAAGATATATATGATGAGATGCTGAGGATAGGGATATGCAAAAGGAAGTGAAGGTTATCAAGCGGGGTAATCCATCGGTAAAGATATACAGGAAGAGAAAGCCTTGGGAGTTCATACCTTTTAAATCAAATTTGGGATACAATCAGAACACGAAAAAACGATTTAAGAATTTCATTTCCAGGTTTTCTTTGAGAGAGGTTGAAGACATAATTTTGGCATGGCTTGCATTAAGCTTTGCATTCGCAATAGTGATTTACCCTGTGGAAAACTACACCTTTTTCATATACTTTTTAGCTTCATTCATAGTGCTTGGAGCGGCATTCATAATGCATGAATTGATGCATAAGTTCGTTGCACAGAGTTACGGCTATGAAGCCCAGTTTAGGATGTTCCCATTCTTTTTGATATTGGCGGTTGTAATGGCACTGCTCATAGGTTTTGTATTTGCCCTACCCGGGGCAACGATATTCGAGCCAGACCCAAGAGAGCCATACACGGATCCAAAGGGATTTACAGAAAGATACGGAAAAATCTCGCTTGCAGGACCATTGATAGATCTGGTATTTGGATTTGTGTTCTTGGCTTTGTTCTTATTGATTTATGTGGTTGTCGGTGCAAACACGGCTAGCCTATTGACGGCTTTCGGCTACATAGTCACGGCCTTAGGAACGTTCATAAGCTTCTATCTTGCCGCATTCAACATGCTGCCTCTTGGCTCTGCCTCGTTTATAGGGTTGGACGGCTATAAAGTATGGAGATGGAACAAGGTATACTGGGCGATTTTCTTTATACTGCCTGTAATAATGACTGTACTTATATACTTGGGATATATACCCGTACTGTCTGTGATAGGGTTGTAATCCGCAAGGCAGTTATTTAAACTTGCAAATTTTATAATAGTTATGGCAGAAAAGAACCAGATAATAACCGCTTTTCAGACTGCCGGCTACACGTCAATATTGGCTGCGAGATTCCTCGAAGAGAAGGGGATTGTAAAAGACACCGGCGGGATAGATATCGAAGAGCTTGCACAATTTGCCGTTGTCAAGGACGGAAATCTTCTTTCTCCGATAAGGATATTGGACGGCAAGAATTTTACGGTAATAACGTCGCAGATACCTTTGCCATTAAAAGCTGTCAATGAACTTTCAGACAAGATAATGCAAATTTACAAAGATAAAAAGGCGGAGAGGATAGTGGCGTTGGATGGACTCGCAGTTGATGAAGCAAAGGATAAAAGCGACGTTTATTTTGCAAGTACTTACAATGAAAAAGAAATAAAGAACTGCAAAAGACTACCTGAAGGGGCGATGATGGGATTTAACTCTTACCTTGCGCATAAAGCAAGAAAAATGAAGATACCTTTCATCGTATTGATGGCTGAGACGCATGCTGAAATACCTGACGGCATGGCGGCGGCTGCACTTATTTCCGTATTAGAAGGGATAGTAAACATACAAGTAGACACATCCGAACTTATCTCGGAATACAAAAAAACGCTTAGCCAGATAAACAACTTGATAAAAAGGGTAAGTCAGGCTCCGAAAGACAAAGAAGAACAGAACATGTACGTTTAATTCTGGTTGTATTCCTTGGCTTTTTCTTCTAAAAACCTTGAAACGTTGTTGTCCATGAAAGAAGTAGAGTAAGACGTTATGTCGGTTATGGGCACCCATTTGTAGCTTTGGAAAAAGGACAGCACTTCCGGCTCGCCGTTTACATGCTCCATGACGTATAGAAAATAAAGCAGCTTGGGATTTTCGCTTGGATAATACTTGAATACTTTCGCAGTAAGATTAACGGCAATGCCAAACTTCTGCATAAGCGAAAGTATCTCCCTCCTTGGGCTTTTGTCCTCGTCAAGTTCTAGAAAAGGAAAGACCCACGTCGCTCTCGGCATGTATCTGTCCTGATCCTTAAGCTTCACCATCAATACTTTGTTTCCCCTTATCACCAATGCCGATACCCTTTTTGCCATATGATTATAACATTTTTTGTATTTTAAACGCTTTTTATAAAGTGTGAGTGGGAAAATCCACGCTCTTTAGAGGTGGGATGAAAGCGAACTCAAAAGTAGAAAACATAAATAGCAGAAGAGGCAAAATAACAATATGTTAACAGCATACAAATTCAGGTTGTATCCTAACAAAGATCAGAAAGAAATGTTCTCCAAATACTTCGGCTGCAATAGGGTAGTATGGAACAAAGCCTTAGAGTTGAGAGAAAGCTATTACAAAGAGCATAGAAATGACAAAGCAAAGAAAGGACTGAACTACTATGATACCGCAAGATTCCTCAAAGAATTAAAGCAGAAAGAGGAATACAAATGGCTTAAAGAAGTTAACTCACAATCATTGCAGCAGACATTGATGGATCTAGACAAAGCATTCAAGGCGTTCTTTAAGAGCATATCGAAATATCCCAATTACAAGAGGAAATCGAACAAGCAATCATTCAGGATGCCGCAGTTCTTCAACTTTGCTGACAATTTACTGTACCTTCCTAAGATGGGGAAAGGGATAAAGATGGAAGTTCACAGGGAATTTCCTAAGGATAAAGTAAGGCAATTGACCATAACAAAGACACCTACAGACAAGTATTTCGTCTCCATCACGGTGGACGACAGAAAAGAAGCTCCTAAAAAAGTGCAAATAACAAGCAATCCAGGCAAGACTATAGGAATAGACGTTGGATTGAAAGACTTCGCAGTCCTGTCTAACGGCATAAAGATCAGTAATCCAAAGTTTCTGCAGAAATCAGAGAAGCTGTTAAAGAGCAGGCAGAGAATGCTTTCAAGGAAGAAATTAGGCTCAAACAATAGAGACAAGGCAAGGTTGATGGTGGCAAAAACTCATGAAAGAACAACAAATAAAAGGAATGATTTCATACACAAGGTATCAACGGCGATAACCAAGCGGTTCGATACCATAGTGATAGAAACCCTGAACATCAGGGAAATGAAGAAGAACCACAACCTGG
>JAKAVT010000003.1 GCA_021817165.1 Nanobdellota archaeon | reverse complement strand
ACCCGGAACATCCAGAGCCCAAGTCTGGCATCATAACCAAGTTAGATCACCGCCCCGTACAAGGTAAAAGATGTGAATTCTTATATAATAAGTTATTCTCTGCCTTCAGAATTGAGATTTTAAAACTTAATTCTTGGTTCTTTTCTTGAAATAACGTTTAAAATCAGTTCTCCCAATTTAAGGTCATTTTTGTCTATCCTCTGGAATTCATAAAAATTACCCGTGTTTTTTTCAAAATAAAAATTTACGCCTGAAAAAAACGTTATCCTTTCATTACATATGTAAAATTTATTTATTTCATCCCTTACCGGCAAAAAATATTCTATTGAATTGTTGTATCTGTTGCAAACTGCACAATTCCCATTTTCTCTGCGTATCCCGTCAAGGTAAGATTCAAGCATGCCACTTTTCTTTGACTCGTTCAATTTCTTCAAATCCGAAACCAAGATGTCCTTCCCAACGAGAGTTCTGAGCAAGAAAAGCGAATCCGTGTATTCTTTATCGTATATTCTGTCAAAATCCGGGAGCATGCCATATTTTTCAAAGCACTGTGAATCTGTAGACACCTGCGCTGCAGGTGCATGTATTATATTATCCATCCTCTTTGCTTTTTCGGTTAAGACCGAAATCAAAGGATTTATTCTAGCGTTATAGCTTGTTACATCCATCTTTTAGAAATAGAATCAAACTTGTATATAAATATTACAGAAAATAAGGCCGTTTTATTGTAATTTTTACGAATATTATAAGTTAGAACGACGTTAATTATGGTTTAAAAAGTGGAAGTAGTTTACCTTTTCCCATTTGTCGGAAGTGTTTAGGTAATGAACTAAATCGGCGGCTAAACTGATCTGCTTGTTATCCAACTTTTCGCAGTTGTCAGAAATTACTTTATATAATCCTATTATATTTTCCTCTTCCGCTTTTTCCGGAAGGTTCCCGAATTTGTAACCTTGTTTTAATTCCTTTATTTTGTATATAAATTCCAGGTTTTCCGTGACCTCTTCTATTTTATATTTCGTGGTTGCGTCCAAACCGTTCTTTATGTTATAACCGAATTTTTCTAGATTATCCACGAAAAATGGGTCATGGTTTGCTGTGCAATTGCTATTAAGTTCGGATATTTCCCTTAAAAGCTCCTTCTTTGCACTTGGTATATTTCCTACAATACTAAGCAATCTGCTTTCCAGATTAGTTTTCTTGTAAATCATTCAAAAATATGAATATATCTAGTATTTAAGCATGCTTTATATGAAGAAACACTAAAAACTACTCCATGTTTGAGAAGTTTATTATATTGTCTTCGTCTACCGTTCCCAAAAACACTGCTCTGCAGCAGTACCTTTTTATCCCCAACTCGTCAAGAACTTCTTTGGGAGATTTTTCTGCTATCTCTTCTTTGTACTTCTCCCAATACTGGGACAAAGGTTTCCCACAACTGTAACATCTCATTGGTATCATATCATTTCTATAACTGTAACCGTTCTCATTATCCCGGCCATTTTCCTTATTTTTCTGACGAATTCCTGTATGTCGTGCGTTGTCTTTGTGTTTATAACAAAGACGGCGTCGTACTCACCGTAAACTTGAAAGGATTCCGTAACTTCTGAAAGCTTTTTTACGCTGTTAAACGTTTTTTCCGTTTTTTCCGGAGCTATATTAACTAGCACGACGGCTTTTACCATTGCTATTTAATGTCAAATCAATATATTTAAGCTTTATGCAACCTATATTATTGAAATAATATGATAGTCATAGACGTAGAAACATCCGGGACCAGCCCTTACAAGCATTCTATACTGAGCATAGGAGCAATCGATTTCTCGAATCCAGAAAGACGGTTTTATCAGGAATGTAGAATTGAAAAAGACAAGGAATACACGGAAGAAGCGTTGAACGTAAACGGATTTAAAAAAGAGGCATTAAATGACCCAAAGAAGAAGAGCCTGGAAAATGTTTTAAACGAATTTATTGAGTGGATAAAACCGATAGAAGACAAAACAATAGGGGGGCACAACGTAAACTTTGATGCTGGATTCTTAAACTACTCATTTAAAAAGTATGAAATACCTTTCTCATTTGGACACCGGGTAATAGATACGCATTCGCTTGTTTATGCTTCCATCCTGTCCAGAGGATTAAGCATTCCGTTAAAGGACGAAAAAACTGACATAAATTCAGATTACGTATTTGGTTATGCAGGTTTGCCGCCAGAACCGAAACCGCATAATGCATTAAACGGAGCAAAGATGGAAGCAGAATCATTGTCAAGGCTAATCTTCGGCAAAAAACTGCTTGAGGAATATAAAGCCTATGAAATACCAGCATACCTTTTAAAAAATAATTAGAATAAAGATATTTATCTGCCTATGAACAAATTCTTAAAATGCGGTCATAGTATAGTGGTAGAACATCAGCCCTCCAAGCTGAGAACGCGGGTTCAAATCCCGCTGACCGCATATTATTTTAAGCTACAGTGATATGATTAAATTTTAATAATTTCTATAGATAACATGCAACAGAGATATGAAGTCATAATAATCGGGGCCGGCGTCGTAGGAACGGCGAGCATGTACGCCCTAAGCAGATATTCGGATTTCAAAAACGTGCTAATAATAGAAAAGGAAAAAGATGTTGCACTGCTTAATTCAAACAGCAATAACAACAGCCAGACACTTCATTCTGGTGAGATAGAGACAAACTATTCGATAGAAAAAACAAAAGAGACAAAAGAGAATGCAAAGCTAGTTGTAAGCTATGCCAATAAAGAATTAGATAAAGATGAAAGGAAAAACGTTATACAGAAATGCCAGAAAATGACGCTTGCAGTTGGAAACGACGAGATAGACAAACTTGAAAAAAGGTACGATTCCGAATTCAAAGACATATTTCCATATGTTAAAAAACTAGACAAAAAAGATGACATAGCGAAAGTTGAGCCTAATGTAGTAAAGGGAAGGGAAGAAAATGAAAATTTGCTTGCCCTCTTTACGGACAACGGATATATGATCGATTATCATAATCTCTCCAAATCCTTTCTTGATATAGCGCTCCAAAAAAATTCCTTTAAAGCAAAATTCAATGAAGAAGTAAAGGGGATAAAGAAGACTTCCGAAGGCTATACGGTAAAAACAAATAAAAACGAATTCCTTTCGGATTCTGTTTTAGTCACTGCCGGTGCATACAGTCTTTTCTTTGCTAAAAAGCTGGGATACGGAAAGGATCTTGGCATATTATCTGTAGGTGGTAAATTCTATTACTCAAAAAAGGTCTTAAACGGAAAAGTTTACAGGGTTGAAAGGGAGGGCATCCCCTTTGCAGCTGTACATGGGGATCCGGATATCACTGATCCAAATATAACGAGATTCGGGCCAACAGTTAACATATATCCTGAGCTTGAGAAAGGGAACATCTATTCAATGCCGGATTACTTCCGCTCGCTAAACTTCAATGAAGATACTGCTAAAAGCTTGGAAAATATACTGTTTGATAAAACAATTTCAAAGATAGTCAAGGAAAACTTAATTTATTCCATACCTTTCATCGGTAAGATATCCTTTACCAAGAATGAAGTAAATAAAATAGTACCTTCACTTAAACCTGACGACCTTAAGCTTGCGGAAAATGTAGGCGGGATACGCCCACAGATAATAGACACAAAGAAAAAACAGCTTGCATTGGGCGGAACTGCAATAGAAGGTGCAGGTGCTCTATTTTCGGTAACGCCTTCACCTGGTGCAACCTCTTGTTTAAAAGAAGCGATGGATAATTGTTTATACTTAGCGGATTACAACGAAAAGCAGTTTTACCTCGAAAAATTCAAACAAGATTTAGACTACAAACTGTAAGATTAAACCCTACATTAATGTATACTACTGAACTTTGTTCAATTTATGTTTTAAAAGTAAAGAATTTAATACTACACTTACGGAACTCATGCCCATTGCTAATGCGGCAAGTATCGGCAACAAAGAGTATATTCCTAGACCAAATATAGGAACAAGTGCACCTGCTGCTACAGGTATAAGCACGGCATTGTACCCTATTGCCCATAAAATATTCTGCTTTATTTTTGACAGTGTGTAATCTCCAACTTTCTTCAAGTAATATACCAGTAGCAAATCGTCTTTAAGAATTATAACATCGCCACTTTCTTTGGCTATATCACTTCCAGTTCCCATAGCTACGCCTACATCCGCTGTCTCTAGGGCTATTGCATCGTTTATACCATCACCAGCATACATAACATAGTATCCTTGCTTTTGATACTTTTTTATTATTTCAGACTTCTTTTCTGGAGTAATCTCCGCATGGATATAATCTATATTAAGCATTGACCCTACTCGATTTGCTTCTGCCAGCCTGTCCCCAGTTATAATGGCCGTCTTAATACCTATAGAATGCAGTTTCTTTATTACAACAACAGCATCCTTTTTTATATGATAAGACAGGAGAATATCTCCAATTAAGACATTATTTACATACAAGCTCACGCTGTTTAGGCTGTCTCCGCGCTTTATCACGATATTCTTGCCATTGAATTCCCCATAAATTCCTTCTCCTGGCTTTTCTTCCACCTGTGAGATGTCTTTCAAAGTTATGTGTTTACTTTTAGCATATTTAACTATAGCGCTTGCAATCGGATGATTAGAGTATTGCTCCAAGGACGCAGCATACTCTAATACAGATACATCATTATATCTGCCGTCTTTAACGACTATTTTGTCTATATCAGGCCTTGAGTCGGTCAATGTGCCTGTCTTATCAAAAACGGCCAAATTTATTTTGGCGAGTTTTTCAAGGCTCGATATATTCTTCAATAGCAAGTGATTTTTTAAAGAAGCATTAGAAGCCACTAAAAGTGTTATCGGTGCCGCCAAGCCAATTGCGCATGGACATGCTATTATTATAACAGAAACGAATGACAATATTGTAATTTCATACACTGCGCTGCTGCCAGCATAGGAAAGAAAACCATACCAAAAAAAAGCCGTCACAATCGATACCCCTATTACTACCGGCACGAAATAAGCAGAGAATATGTCCGCCAGCTTCTGCGATTTAACCCTTCCTGCAGCCGCATGTTCTATAAGTTCGGATATTTTATTTATTGTCGAGTCCTTGCCTACGCTGTCAACTCTTACCTTTATTACACCATTTAAATTAGTGGTTCCGGATATTACACTACTTCCTTTTATCTTTACAACAGGCTCAGGCTCTCCACTTATCATAGATTCGTCCACTTCAGTTCCGCCATCAATAACTGTTCCATCGACGGGCACATTTTCTCCAGGCTTCACTAAAATTACATTATCTTTTTTTAACTTGTCTAGACTTACTGTTATTGTGGTGCCGTTTACATCTATGAGATTAACGCGTGAAGGTAGACGTTTGATCAATTCATTCGCAGCATCATTAGCCTTCGACTCCGTTATGTCCTGTATATAACTGCCTGTTAAAATAAGGGCTATTATGAAGGTAGAAGTGTCAAAATAAGTAGTATTAGTCGGTATAAACGAAGGGAATACTATGATGGCTACGGAAAAGAAGAACGCCACTGAGGTACCTAAAGCTATAAGCAGGTCCATGTTTCCGGAACGCATTTTTATGGCTTGATAAGCACCTTTATAGAATTTAAGCCCAGAATAGAACTGCACAGGTAATGACAGTACAAGCATCACATAATCCTTCATACCAAAGGAAATAAAATAAGTTATAATTAGCACGGGAATAGCAAAGCTCCAGGCTACTATGAGCGCTAATCTATCTTTTTTCCTTGCTTCTATAGGCTGCTGAAACTTTATCTTACATGCGGTAGAACAAAAATAATATGTATCACCATCTTTTATCAATACAATATTAGTATTTTGAGGAACGAACATTCCACAAACTGGATCGGTTGGCATTATCTCGTGTACTTTATCGGGTTTACTTCAAACTTTTCCTTGCAAGCATTGGAACAGAAGTAATAGGTCTTACCATCGTATTCGCTTTTGTATTTACTATCACTGTTTACTTCCATTCCGCATACTGGGTCTATTTTATGTCCCATATTCATTTAAAGTTATGTCTTGTTAAATTTAAATACATAAAAACTATAAATAATTAAAAATCAAATGATCATACTTTTTATAGGCAGGTTCCAACCTTTTCATAAAGGCCATCTAGATACTATTCTTTCGATATGCAAAGGAACAGACAGTGTAAAAATTGCAATTGGTAGCAGCCAAATCTCATTTGCTAAAAGGAATCCTTTCACGTTTGAAGAAAGAAAAGAGATGGTTGAAAGTTCGCTTAAGGCGGAAAACCTCAAAAATTTCTTGGTATTCGGAGTAGAAGACAAAAACTCTGATTCCCTTTGGTTCAAGGAGCTCATAAAATCCGTTGGCAAATTTGAGGTGTGTTATACTGGCAATAAGCATGTAAAAACGATTCTTTTACGATACAAAAAAAATATAGAACTAACGGAGCACTTCCGAAGGGAAAAATTCTCCGGAACTAGAATAAGGAGACTCGTACTGCTGAATAAAAACGTAGAAAACCTCCTGCCGAGAGGTACTTTAAGGGTAATCCACAAGATAGACGGCCTGCAGCGCATAAGAAACATAAACAAGACTGGCAAGAAAAGAATATTCACCATTGGACATTCTACAAGAGATATAGAGGAATTCGTATCGCTAATGAAAGAGTACAACATCAAAGAAATTGTAGATATAAGAACGATACCAAAGTCAAGGCATAATCCGCAATTCAACTCTGCTTCTTTAAAAAAAGACTTAATCAAAAACGATATTGCGTACAAAAATATCAAAGAGTTGGGAGGATTAAGGAAGGCCAACAAAGATTCCATTAATACGTTCTGGAAAAATGATTCATTCAGGGGCTTTGCAGACTACATGCAAACAAAGGATTTTAAGGAAGGGTTGAATTACCTTATGAAAGCCTCTGTTAAAAAAAGAACTGCGATAATGTGCGCGGAGATACTGCCGTGGAATTGCCATCGTTCACTCATAGCAGATGCTCTTACTGCAAAAGGATTTTCGGTAACGCATCTAATAAACCACAATGAAGCTTTGGAGCATAAAATAAATAAGCATGCAATAGAATACTGCGGCAGTCTTATGTACAAATAGTATCTTATTTGTTTGCGTAATCTTCTTCTTTGTCTTCTTTTACTTCCAATGGTATACTGGATTTATTGAAAAGTTCGACCGTGTCCTTATCGTCATGATAGCGCTTAAATGCAACAACCCTTTTAACCCCTACTTGAACAAGCATTTTTGCGCATGTAAAGCAAGGCTCCATTGTTACGTAAGCAGTTGAACCCTCGAGAGAAACACCAAACTTGGCTGCCTGTGTTATTGCATTTTGCTCTGCATGCACGGTTCTGACGCAGTGTGTAGTTATTTCTCCTGTTTCATTGTCATACTGCTTTCTTAACATGTGGCCGACATCATCACAATGAGGCATCCCTTTCGGTGAACCTGCATAGCCGGTAGTTAAAATCCTGTTTTCCTTGACTATGACGCATGCTGCATGTCCCCTGTCACAAGTCGACCTTTCTGCGACTTTCTTCGTTATTTCAGTAAAATATTCGTCCCAACTTGGTCTTTCCATCATATTATAGCTTAATGCCCTAATAAATAATTTCAAAAATATTTAAACTAAGCATGTATATTATCAATATAATAATTCTAGGAGGTAATATGGAAATAGGAAAAGAAGTATTTGAATTTAAGGAAAAGACATATTTTCCAGACAGTGATGAAATAAAAGAAGTTGACTTAAAGGAATATCGCGGAAAATGGGTTCTTCTGACTTTCTATCCTGGGGATTTCACGTTTGTATGCGCAACTGATATTGAAGCATTAATGGAGAAATACAGCGAATTTGAAAAAGAGAATATTGCCGTCTTTGTAATAAGTGCAGACACTGTTTTCTCACATAAAGGATGGGTTCAGGCTTCTCCAAGAGTAAGCAAAAGCAAGATACCTATGATAGAGGATCCGAAAAAAGAGATAATAACGAATTACGGTTTCCTTAACAGTAAAACAGGTGGTGCTAGAAGAGGAATGGTAATTATAGACCCTGACGGAAAACTGCAATATTATTCTGTTTTTAATGACGCACTTGGAAAGGACATTGGCCACATAATGTTTGCCCTTAAAGGACTTAAAACAATATACAATGCAAAGGAATCCGAAGGCCACATATGTATTGTGCCTGCAATAGCAAAATCAACTGAAACGATAAAAACAATGGACGTAGATACTGTAAAAGATATAGGAAAACTATAGAATACAGTTAACTCAATGCTGAGAGGGCTTTTCGTCTTAGCATTTAAACTAAAGACATTTTTCATAAAAACTAAAAATTATATTTAGCAGGCAATAATATATTGCTGTGTTAATAAGCTTCTTGTTTATGCCTTATGCTAATAAAAATCATTGGTGTCCGTAAGCACCAAGCATTGCGCTCAAAAGCACCAGAGCTATTAAAAACATTTTAATCCCGGGATCTACTTTTACTTTTGTAGCTTCTTCTATTGAACTTATAAGTATGTTCCCAAAATCAGTTAAGTAATCACTTAACTCTACCTCAGGTTTTATAAAATTCTGCAAATCTCCTTTTATTATTGTAGTTATATCATCGTTTAAGTGGTCCATAAAAAGTTGCACATTCTTGAAATTTGGATCGGCTTTAAATTCTGCAATCAACCCGTCTTTACCAATAGATTTTATGTACCCACCTACACTGCCACTCTTGGTCTTCCATTCATTACCTTTGGATGAAAAGTATGCCTCCAGTAATGAACGAGTATAAGCTCTTTCCATAATATAAAATAAAATACTTATTATTTAAACATTTGCCACTTTATTTTGAATCACAAATAAAAATTATAAATACCCGTAAAACTTTAAAGGGGTATGGAACAGATGGAAGCGCTTATCTTTGTTGAAGTTTCGCAGGGGGCATCGGCAATAGAAATAGCAAAGGCGATTAGCAGCGATGAAAAAGTAACAGAAGTCATGCTTATAAGTGGCCAGTGGGATTTATTGGTAAGATTAAAATACAGCAACATAGAAGAACTTTCAAATTTTGTCGTTTCACAATTAAGAAAAGAAAAAGGAATCGGCAGAACAGATACTACAATTGTATTGAACAGGGTAAAGTGAGGTAAAAATGGAAGAAGACGAAATCGAGCAGAATGAAGCAACTGATGAAAAAGAAGTAAGTTCGGACTTTGAATACAAGGACATAAAAGATTTGCCGGGAGTCGGCAGCGCCATTGCTTCGAAAATAAGAAATGCAGGTTATCAGGATATAATAGCACTTGCGACTGCAAATCCATTGACCTTGGTAGAAGTATGCGACATTGGAGAGCCGACGGCAAGAAAAATCGTAGCGGAGGCGCGCGAAGCATCGAAAATGAATTTCATGTCTGGATTAGAATTCGAGGACAAAAGAAAAAGCGTGCAGAGAATATCTACTGGAAGTGAAGCTCTTAATATTTTGTTGGGCGGTGGTGTAGAAACACAGTCCATAACTGAATGCTATGGTGAGTACGGTTCTGGAAAAAGCCAGATCGCCTTCCAGCTGGCAGTAGATGTACAACTGCCGTTAGAAAAAGGCGGGTTGGAAGGACATGCTATATGGATTGATACCGAAGGAACGTTTAGGCCGGCAAGAATTGAACAATTGGCAGCAGTAAAGGGTCTGGACTCAAAACAAGCTCTTCAGAACATAAAAATAGGAAGGGCCTACTCCTCTGACCACCAGGTTCTTTTGGTAGACAAAATACCTGAACTTATAAATGCGGATCCTAAGATAAAATTGATAGTGGTAGACAGCATGATGGCCCTGTTCCGTGCAGAATACGTCGGCAGAGGGACTTTGGCTGACAGACAGCAAAAGGTAAATGTTGTGCTGCACAACCTACAAAGACTTGCTGATCGATTCAACGTAGCAGTTTACATAACAAACCAGGTAATGGCCAGGCCAGACGTTATGTTTGGAGATCCAACGACAGCAGTTGGTGGCCACATAATAGGACACGTAGCAACTTACAGAATATACCTCAGAAAGGGAAAGAAGGGCTCGAGAGTCGCAAAACTAGTCGATTCCCCGAGTTTGCCGGAAGGAGAAGCGTCTTTTGAGATTACATCGAACGGTATAACTGACATAGAAGAAGAAAAGAAAAAATAATCCTGTTTTGGTAAAACATGAAATTAGAAGGCGACAGACTCAAAGGTATAATTGACGCAATAGAACCCATAAAAGATCCTGAGATAGGCTTGAGCATAGTAAAGCTTAGAATGATTGATTCTGTAGAAGAGGAAAACGGAAAAACAAAGGTAAACATAAAATTAACGGTGCCTGGCTGCCCCTTATCCTCAACTATAGAGAAAGACGTTAAAAAGGCGCTTAAGGAGAGAGGATATGATGATGTAGAAGTAAACTTTGGGTTCATGACTAAAAAGGAATTGGACGATATAAAAGACGTTATAAGAAAGGAGCGCATAACGATGCCGCAAAGCATAGAAAGATACGAGAAAAAAAGCATAAAAAAAATAATTGCAGTTTACTCTGCAAAAGGTGGCGTTGGAAAAAGCACCGTAGTAAAACTTTTGGCCGAAACTGCAAATTCAATGGGCTACAAAACAGGCATACTGGACTGCGACATATCTGGCCCGTCCATAACCTCACTGTTTAACATAAAAGAGAGGGCATATGCGGATAAAGACGAGAAGATAATCCCTGTGATAAAAGACGGGATAGAAATTATGTCCGTGGATATGCTTACAGACGTTGAAGCAATAATATGGCGTGGCCCTTTAGTTTCCAGCGCAATAAAACAGATGTACAACGACACTAACTGGGGAGAGTTAGACATACTTTTTTTGGATCTTCCGCCCGGAACAAGCGATGCACCTATAACGGTATTCCAGTCCATACCAGTAGACGGAACCGTAATAGTAACGACTCCGCAAGAACTTTCAAATTTAATAGGCAAGAAAACGATCGTTGTCGCAAAGAGTCTTAACATCCCTGTAATCGGAGTTATAGAGAACATGAGTTACTTTGTATGCAAAAAATGCGGCGAAAAAAATGAAATAGGGAGTAGCAGCGTAAAAATCTCCCTGCCGATGCTTGCAAAACTGCCTTTCTTTAATGATCTTAATGCGGATAAGGAGGAAAGCATAAAAGGGTTAAAGATTGCGATAGGCAGGATAGTCAGCGGATAACGCCTTGATTATTTTTATATTATCAGACACAATATAATCTATGGAGATATTTAAGGAATACGACATACGTGGATTATACCCGCAGGAAATAGATGAAGAGAAGTCATACAGGATAAGCAGGGCCATAGCAACGTCTTTGAAAGGCAGAAAAATATTTTTAGGCTATGACAATAGGATTGGAAGTCTTGCCATAAAAGACTACGTTAAAAAAGGTTTGGTAGAAAGCGGAAAAGAAGTTGTGGATTTGGGGTTAGGGCCCATAATGATACCGGTATTTGCCTCGTTTATGGAAAAAACGAACGGCCTGTGCATAACCGCCTCCCACAATCCCGCAAGGTATACTGGTTTGCTGCCTTACAACAATGGAGTCACCGTCACGCCTGAAAAGATAAAGAAAATATATGATACTGAAGAGTTTGCCGAAAATATCGGCAGCTTAAAGGAAGGAGATTACTACGAAAGGTACATAGGTTACATAACGAAGGGAATCAAAAAGATGAAGCTTAAAATAGGGATAGACAGTATGGGCGGCTCAACGACAAGCATAGCTCCTGATGTTTTAAAAAGGTTAGGCTGTAAAGTTAAACTACTGCACAAAAAGCCGGACGGCAATTTTTATGGCAAAACCCCAGAACCGATAAAAGAAAACGCCATTGAGCTGGGGAGGATGGTTAAAGCAAATAGGCTTGATTTGGGTATGCAGTTCGACGCGGACGGAGACAGGGTAGCCTTTGTAGACGAAAACGGTGCTTTTGTAGACCCGATGGTTATAACGATGATATTCATCAAGTACCTAAAACTTAAGAAAGTAGTGGCTACGGTGGCCTGCTCTTCGCACCTTGAAGAATTCGCAAAAATAACGTATTCAAAGGTAGGCAGGCCGAACATAGAAAAAAGGCTTGCCGATAAAAAATTCGACCTGGGTGTAGAAACTGCATCGCATTATTATTTTGCAAGGTACTTCCCATTCTCAGATGGATTACTGGGGGGAGTTCTATTAGCAAGCATATTGAATAAAACGGGAAAGAAGCTGAGTAAGCTTGTTAGTCAATTCCCGAAAATTTATTTTGGGTCTTTGTCTCTGCCGTTCAAAAATGAAGCAGAAAGAACCGCCAAAATGGTTAGAATAGAAAAAAGCGCCGCTAGATTCGGAAAAACCGAAAAAATCGACGGCATAAAGATAATAAATGAACACGGATTTATGCTATTCAGAAAATCCAATACTGAACCTATACTTAGGGTATACTACGAAGGGAGGGACGAAGAATCGTACAAAGAGATAAAAGCTACGGTTGAGTCGGTCATAAAATGATGGAAGAATGGATAATTGACAAGATAAATGAAAAGGGCAAGATGTCAAAGGAAGAAATACTTAACGAGATAAACCAGAGGAAAAAGCAGTTTCCGGAGTTAACGGAAGACGCCATATTACGGATGCTCGCGACAGAGAATGGCATAATACCGATAAAAAGAGATTACAAGATAAACGAGATAAACCAGAGGATAAACCATGTAAACTTGTCGGCAAAGATAAAAAGAAAATTTCCCCCGAGGACAGTAACTGTAAAGGGAAGAGAAGCGAGGGTAATGAACTTTGTGGTAGAAGACGAAACTGGGGAGATACCAGTGGTGACCTGGAATGAAAACTACATAGATAAGATAATGGGCAGCAAAGACGGAGAGAATATTTCAATAGCTAATGCATACTCAAAGGAGAATCCTTTTAACGGGATGATTGAATTGAATCTTGGAAGCGGAAGCGCAATCTCTGTAAACTCAAACACCATCCAAAAGAAAGAAGAAACAAAAACAGAGTATAAGAAAATAAGGGACATAAAAGACGGGGAAACGGCAGACATCAATGGATTCATAACAAGGCTGTTTTCCGACGATATTTACCTTATCAGGTGTAATATATGCAAAAAGAAGGTAGATGTTGAATGCGACATACACAAAGACAAAGCACTGTCAAAAACCCTTCGCATAAGAGGCATACTTGATGATGGCGTTTACAGTTCAAGCATAACATTCTTTGACAGGCAAGCCGATGCACTTCTGAAGCTTTCACAAAGCCAAGAAATAAAAGACAAACTTAACGATATCTCATTCGGCTTGTATCAAGTAGATGTAAACGCGAAAATGAACAAGTTTAATGATAATTATTCTCTCACCGCGAGAAAGATAGGCAAAACTGAATATTCCCTTGAAGCGTAAAACATCAAACCACGATGTACAAAAACGAACCAAGAGTTATGACTATTATCCCTATTACACCAAATTTTTTGGGCCGGTCGCTGAGGAACAAAAATGACGCTACGATGACTATTGGAATGGCTAGCTGTGCCACAAAAGGAGTCAAAACGGCATTGAACTTGTAAGCAAATGAGAATACCACCGTAGCTACACCATTCAGTATTCCAGCCAGGGCTATGTAATTGAATTTTCTGTCAGACAGGTAGTAGGATATAGACTTGTGCTTGTTCTGCAGCAACGCTACCGGCAGGCAGAACAAGAACGCAAACGACTGCAGTACTGCATAGTAAAGCAGTGGAAAACCGGTGTTTATGGTGTAAAACAATACCCACATAAAAACCCACATCAACACGGCTATCAACGTAAACGCTGCATATTTGGAGAACCTTGTTTTTCCACCTTCATTAAACAAAAGGATCAGCACTCCTGCAATGACGATTAAAAACGGGATGATAACGGTTCTTAACTCTGAAATAAAAAAGAAGACGCTGCTAAACAGTGCTATAAGAACCTGCTGTGAGCCCATGATTGTATTGATTATGGATATGTTGTAGTGCTCTACTGAATAAAGGGCTAGATACATTGCAAAGGTATACATTGCACCCAAAAGCGCGAGTAATGGAATGTATCCCGCGTCAAACGTAAAATGTCCATAAACTAAGAACGGAACGAACAACGTACCAATCGCCGAAAATCCAAGGAATATCGGTATAAATTTCCTGTAACCTACTCCCCCTATGTATTTTTTTGATATCAACGGATACAGCGAGAATCCTACAAGTATTACAAGAAGGGATACTAAGTATGAATAAAGCATAATTTAAAGCTTTCTTATAGATCCTGTTTTACCGACATTAACCTGCAGCTCATCCCTAAAGGATTTAACGTAGCCTTTGCTTATTTCAACATTGTCCCCGACAGAGAACATCTCGATTTGCTTGCCCCACAAAGAAAGCTTGCATTCTCCGCTGTCATCTTTTATTTTTGCGGTAGCAACCTTATTGCTGCCGAACTTCGTCATGACTTCTCTCGCTTCTCCTATCTCGGTTATTTCAGCCGACAAGTCTATGTCACTCATTCCGTCTTTCAATTCCGATATTTTCATGTTTTCACCCCAAAAAAGAAGAATACAACAACGGTAGCAGTACGGTAACATCCCCTTCTACAGTTATCTGCTTTGCTTCCGGTTTTACCTTACCCCACGAAATTGCTTCTTCTAATCTTGCACCTGACAAACTGCCGTCCCAGTCAACCGCAGTAGTCATGTATACTGCATAGTCCAAACCATTCTTAAACTGGTTCCACCATATTGTGTGATGTTTGGATATACCGCCTCCTAGCATCAAAGCTCCGCTCTTCTTTGCCTTAAAAACTATTCCTGCGAGAAGGTCTTCATCTTTTATAAGATTAATCTTAAAATCTTTGTCTTTCTGCGAATACATCCATATCTGCGAACCTACGCTCCCATCCGTTATTCCGGGTACTATCATAGGGATGTTGTTTTTCCAAGCCCAGAAGACTATCGACTCTTTTGCGTTCTTTTCATTGCTTATTTTGCTTCCAATGAAAGATATCAACTCGCTTGTGGAATATTCTTTCTGTTGACCTGCCGCCTCCTTTAATATTGGGATAAGTTTGTCTTCAAGAACGTAGCCGTAGCTGTCATTTGGTATAAATATGTTATAAAGGCGGTTTATTCCTTCCTGTCTTAATTTAGCGTCGTCTGACATTTCGTTCCCTGCATAATAGTCTTTCCATACTTTGGCTAAATCATGGTCCAATGTTCCACATGTAGTTATTATGACATCCACAAGTTTGTTCTTCACCATATCCACAATCACTCCCCTTAACCCTGTGGATATCACATCGGCTGGAAAAGAAAGAAACTTAACGCACTTTTTGTCGTTTTCCATCTCTTTAAAAATATCCGAAGCCACAGCCAATTTCTTTGCTGTGAAGCCTCCACTCTCCGAAAAAGCTTTTACCAAGTCAGAAACGGTTTCCCTTTTTTTTATCTCTATGTTTTTTACTTTTCTTCCTAGCATCCTTATTTTAGTGAATTTATTGCTTAAATATGTTTTAACTAATTCGATATGATTAGGACGGAATCCTCCTGGCCGTCGGTTTTCAGATAGTCTGCGGCTGCTGACCTTACGTCATCTAAATTCAAACTAGCAAACTCATTATAAAGCTCAAGAGGAGACCTGCCGTATTTTAGTGCAGAACTTAATATTGCCGTTGAATGCTCAAGTGTAGAATCAAACACGTCGAATATGATTAACTTTGTAGTTAATCTCGAGCGGGATATTGATTCGCCATCCACCTCGCCATTTATTATTTTTTCTATTTCGCCAAACATTATTTTCTTGCCGTCTTCCACGCTTTTATTTTTTACTCGGGCGTAAGCTACTATATAGCCAGTATGCTTTCCGATAGCAGCATCTGAATTTGCCATGTACGCCAACCCGGCTTCGTCACGCATTCTGTATGTCAAACGCTCCGTCAAAAGGTTTCGAATGTAGCTTATGCTTGCCCGCCCCTCTTCTCCTTTTCTATAAAGCTGATCCGCACCCGGCAATTTCATTCCGAATATTATGGAAGACTGCCCTTTGTATGGATTGAAACTTTTCATATGTATGTCTTTATATTTTGTCTTACCGGTATATACCTCTAAATTCGGTGTTGTGGTATCTTTTGCGATGTTTTTAAATGCATTAGTTATGCCGTCAATAGCCTTTTCTTTATTGAAATTTCCCGCAATCGCTATGACTGCGTTGCCAGGAGAATAGTACTTTGAATATGAATCAAATACCACGTCTCTTGGTATGTTTTCGATTATTAGCGGATTGCCTCCGAAAAATGTTGTTGCTGGTTTTTTGAATAGATACGCCCTAGCAACTGCCCCTTCCAATGCTAGGTCAGAGCCGAAATTACTGTGCACCTCATTGATCACAGCTGTTTTTTCCTTTTTTAGGTTTTGTTCTTCAAAAGTTGAATTAAAAAGCATCTCCGCTAGCCCATCAAACATCATTTTGCCTTTCGATAAATTGAATAACTTAAATTGGTAAGAAGTCATTTCAGCATCGGTTTCGCCATTCCAGTACACCGTTTCATTTGCAAGCAAGTTCCTTAAATTTTCCTTGCTTATTTTACCAGTGCCTTCGAAAATCATGTGTTCCATCAAGTGGGAAACTCCCGACATCCTATTTTTTTCGTTAAAAAACCCGTAGTTAAATCCTATGTCTATAGAAGTGCTGTGGAGGTATTTATTCGGGCTTAGGATAACCTCCAAACCATTATCCAGCTTATGCTTATAGTAATGATGTTGAACCATCCAATTTAATGAATAAAACCCTTATTAATAGTTATTCTAGGTTAAACTGACGGAAGAGAAGAAGAACAAACTGCTGCAGCGTTGTTTATGTCTTTGCATATCATTGCAGTTATGTAATTCGCTTCTTCTGTTATCCCTTTGTTTATAGCAGAACCTGTGGTATTAAACTGGTTTATTATATAATCTGGCATGTAACCCGTTCCATTCGAAGCAAAGATTATAGGAACTCCGTTATTAACCAAACTGGAACCGGCCCCAACTTCAAAGAAATTTCCACCTATCAACGAAAATGGGACCGCGCCTTGCGGATCATATTTGGATACATACTTGTTTTCAAGTGGAGTAAACGACTGCAATGAAGAAGGGCTTGGATATTGATCATTGTAAAGCTCCTCGGATGTAAAATTGACGTATTTGGAAGTGTAAACCAAGTTAGGATTAAGGAAATTCACCGTCCAGTCCCCTTCATATGCATGATAAAATAACGTGTTTGCCTGAGGAAGCTCGGAATAATTCGTAACCGGTAAAGTATTAAGCGTTACTGCCTTGCCATAATAACTCCAATTTCCAAAGTTGCTTAAAGCATCGAAAAAAGCCAATCTTTCTATTGCACAGTATTCACAGCCCTCTATCCCGGCAAAATTTACCCAGAGTTTACCATTATTGATTATAGGAGAAGCGCCATTTATGCTAAACCAATTGTTTCCGGCGCTTTTTGTAACTGAGCCGTTCACAAAAAATAGCAGATACAAAACAACGACAATTATAACTGCCAATAAAACCGCAAACATGTAAATTATTGTTTTAAGCTTAACTTTCAAAGTGTCCATCTTAAGTACAAGATTTAAAAGCATATAAATTTTGCTAATTTATCTAATATATGGAATTAAAACTGGAATACGACGATGACCGTGGCATTTACCTTTTAAACAAAATGCGCGTGTTGGTTTTGCCGAAAGGAAGCCTTGAATCGCTGCAGAATTCTGTTAATATAATACTTGGCCTTGCGACAAAAAGCATCTTTCAAGAGACGGCATCTACCGTTTTCTATTCTTTTTTGCAGGATTTGATAAAAAGAAAAATGTTGAAGATTAAAGGGGAAGAAAAAACCGAAATAGAGATATTCGATTTTTTTAAGGAAATAGGGTTCGGTAGGATGAATAAAGTGTCAAGCGATTTAAACCTCTACAAGATAAGCATAGACGGGAACGCCAACTCATATTTGAACTTGATATCAAATTCTCCTTACTGTTTCAACAGTATGGGTATCTTGGCGGGGATTTACAGGATTATAACGAACAGAGACGTAGAAGTTACAGAAGAGAAATGTAGAAGTACGGGCGATTCCGACATAGATTACTTTAATATAAACGTAAAGGAGGGCAGAAGCGAGTATGCATACATACCGTCGCAGATATTCGATCAAAAAAACGAAAATTTGAAAGAAGTTGAGATAACAAAGGACGAAACGGACATTTTTATAAATTCGATACCATCCGAGATAATACCAGTCGTTTACTTTCCGTATCTTTTCAGTAAACTGAGAAAGATAATCGGCCAGGGGGTATACGGCATAGAAAACCAGGCCGGAAAAGAACTTGCAAAGTTGTATCAGCAATACAACCTGCAGATTATAAAGGAAAAATACGGTTTGACGGATCTTAGTATAATATCCGTCTTAAGCGGATTTGGCAAGATAAAGACGCTAAAAACGGATTTGGGCTACTTGATGGAGGTAGACGTATACAATTCATTCAACGCAATGCATATAGATGATGCAATAGAAAAAAGGTGTTTCCTGCTCGGCAGCGTACTGTCTAGCTTGTCTTACAAGATCACAGGGACTATGTTAAAATTGAATGAAAAGGAATGTTCTGCTGTTAATAACGAAGTATGCAAATTCTCCTTTGAATGAGTATAAATATTAATATTAATCGAGCAATCATAATCTTTGGAGCTATCGCCCAACAGGAGGGCACACGACTGAAGCTCGTGAAGGTGAGGGTGCAAATCCCTCTAGCTCCAATCTTTACAAAGACTTATTTGATTCTAAATACATTTAGTGCTTCGGAGCCTGAAAATCATAAAACTACTTTTCTCTGCATTTTATGCTTTCGGTTACCCTTTTGAAAGCAATGTTGACCGTGTTTATCGAACTGTTCTGGGCAGACAAGCCGAAAACCATGCAAACTGTTTTTCCAGTTATTGCTATGGCTACTTTAACGTATGCAAATGAAAGGTTATCGATTTGTGGTATCTTGATATTTTTATCGGTAATCATAACGCCTGGTTCTCCCGACAAATTTATGTTGGAATAATTCAAGGTGTTTATCTTGAAAGCGTTTAAAAACCCCGATACCTCATTTATGTTGGTCGCATTTGAAAAGTTGGCCGGCGCATTGAAATCAGAGACCAGTACTAAATTGACGTTTTTTATCAGCTTGCTTATGCTTGCAAGGCTCAAGTTCTTTGACAGTGCCCCTGAAATTACGCTTGGTATGTCTCCAATAAGATTGGAAACGTAGGAATTTGGTATTATTATCGATACTGAAGAGTTTGTAAGCTCGTTGGATATGCCTTTGGAAATGCTGTTGTTCTGCGACAGAATTGGAACGCCGTTTACAACAGAAGGCGAAAAGATAAGCCAGTTTCCTGGATAAGAGAAATTGGCCCCATTTGAAACTAGAGTATTATTTGAATTGGCGCTTTTAAAGAAAGAAGTAACAGATTGGCTTATAAGTCCGGCAACCTCAGGCGCATTTATGTTTATTATGTATGTAGAGATCAACGAAAAAACGACTATTGCGATTATTACATAAAATATTATTTTCAGCAAGCCCATGATTTATAGAACGTTTGGAAGTATAAAAACTTAAAGAAATCATTAAATTACACAAATATACAAGTTTATATGAACACAAACGATGGTTATGGTCAATTTAATGACATATTTGAAATTTCAAAAAAGGTATTCAATCTTGCAGAAATAGGCAGCAAGGAATTCAAAACGTCCGCTTTGCTTTCTGACTTTCTGAAAAAGAGGGGCTTTAAAGTAAAGAAGCCGTACGGCGGAATGAAGACGGCTTTTAGGGCAGAATACGGCAGCGGTAGACCAGTCGTAGGATTATTATGTGAGGAGGATGCGCTGCCCAACGGCCATTCATGCGGACATAACCTCATAGCTGCTTGGGCCGTTGGAACCGCAATAAAATTAAAGGAAAAAGGCTATAAGGGGAAAATAGTCGTAATTGGTACGCCGTCTGAAGAAGGAATAGGAGAATACGCGGGAAGCAAAGATGTGCTAGTCAAGGTCGGATCATTCAATGACATCGATTTTGTCATCGGCGTACACCCTGATTCGCAGTGGAATGTCGGTTGCCAATCGCCTGCCGACATAACTGCAGAGATTGTTTTCAAGGGAAAGGCCAGCCACTTGGAAGAAGCAGAAATGGGTACAAACGCACTTGACGCGCTTATAGCGACTTATATTAGCATAAGAAATGCTACCGCGTCTTTCAACAAATATATGCATGTATTAGTTGGAATGTACGTAAAGGAAGGGGGCCAGGCCTCCAATATAGTGCCGGATAAAACTATCTTGGAGGTAGACATAAGAAGCACTAAAAGTAGTTACCTGATGCATGCTTACGGCAGAATAAAAAGGATAGCTATTGATATAGGAAAGGCCTATAAAACGGAAACTACTGTCAAGCAGATAGCACCTGTATACAAGGAGTATAAAAACGCCCCCGTAATAGATGAAATCTTGTACGACAGCTTGAAAAAGCAGGGAGTAAACGCCACCAAACTCTATGATAAAAGGGACCGGCAGGTAGGAGCAACGGACGAAGCAAATGTCAGCAGGACCGTTCCAACCGGACACATTGATTTCAAGATAGCCCCTGAAAGCGTAGCAGGCCATTCCGATAAATTTCGGGAACTGGCTGGCAGCAGCAATTCATTTAACCAGCTGAGAAAAACAATAGTCGCAGCGGTTGACACTTGTTTGAAGATAGAAAACGACCAAAAGGCAAAAAATGAAATTGAAAAATTGAAAAGGAAACTGTGACTCTGCCGCCTTACCAAGCTATAAACCTATTTTACTATGACGTGTCCAAACCATCGATTATATCGAATCCGTATTCTGTGCCTACCCTAAAGTTGTCAAAGTTCCAACCATATTTTGTAGCCAAGTAAAGAATCGGAAGTAGGTTGTTAAAATTGTCTATCCTGCCATATACTTTTAGATTTGTCTTTTTATCCTTCCCAAGTGCCCTGTCTATTTTTTCAAACCAGTCTTTTGAAAAGTTGAGGTTTTCACCGTCGTATGTTTCCTCTTCTAACAATCTTATGAATATGCTGATGTAATCTGGCAAACATTCCTGCGATAATCTTATTGCTTTTTCTATCATGTCCTCTGGCAACTTGTCTATTTCGATATATATTTTGGATTTCTTATTTGTTTGTCTTGTTAGCTCAAGGATAGAATTGATTTCTGCCTTAAACATATCTGGATTGTCTGCCAATAAAGACAGGTTAGGACTGAATTCTATCTCGTCCGTTTTAAAAGATATGGCCGAGGAACATGCTTGTCTTTTTCCGTCTATTAAGTCTCTATTGCCGTGAAAAGAAGAAATGAACGTTATTAACTCAAGCTTTCCGCTGCCACCTATAAATTCCTCCGCTCTTGAAACGGCTGTTATTGGTATACATACCCTACTAAATCCATAATCCATTGCTTTTTTAATGAACTCCCTTAACTTGCTGTCAGGGAGATAAGCCGGCAGATAAGTTAGGTCTATATGCGACAAAAGCCATTTTTTAAAATCCTCTTTTGATTTAAATATATAAGAAGGGTCAAAGCCTTCTAGCCAAGTAGCAGAAACCATACTAGATACAGTGGCGCACCTCCCACAATAAGATTTTTTTAGTACTTTCATCCAAAAAAAATCTGGATTTAGAACCTGTAAACATACAATTATTTTAACTCCTTATAATTTATAGTTTTCTTCGGCAAGGACTAAATGCTCTGGTTTTAAGAGAGAATTATTTTTTATGGACGTGAAACTCAACAATCGCTGCTGCCTGCCGTTATGCTTTTGCCGTAGGTATCTGTGTAAACGCAGCTACCGCTGTCATAGAAATAGCTGCTAGTGCCAGGAATCTGGCTGTAACAGTGCAATGAAGAATATCCTGGCATGGTTGCAGTGCAAAAAGATGTGCTTGCAGGGTTCGGACTGCTGGCCAAGCTGCAGTCTGTGCTGCAAGTAAACTCAAATGCACTGACATTCGAAGCAGGAGGTTTTATTGAACTTGAAGTTTTTGCGATTGGCAGAATGACAAATATCACCACCATAACCAATATTAGTATCCCTAATATGATTATAATCAATGTTGAAATCGGAAGCCCCTGTCCTTTCATTTAATTATGAAAGCTTTAAAAGTTAAATTACTATCTATTCAAAATTAATAGTCTGGTCTGGCGACTTTATCGAATTTATCGTTCGCGACTTTGTACCATACTCCGTTGAATTTTATGAAATTCTGCTTGTTTTTTGTGACTACCCTTTGTATCTCCTGATCTAAGTCTGCAGGTCTGACTTTTAAGACGGCCATTTTAACCTTGTTGTCATTGAAAGTCTCCTTAGGCAATGAAATCTTTACCTTTCTTATATTAATCTTTTCTGCTTTGTGCATAAGTGGCGTTATTGTTATGACTCTTTCCTTGAATCTTAAAGCCGCGGCCGCTAAAAACAGGCCGATTATTGCAAAAGTCAAATAAGCTATGGCCGTGTCGAATAGATTCAAAAGGAATGACGTCATCGCAACTGGAAGCAGTTTCCTCTGCAGGAAAAATACTGATATTGCCAGGCCAAAATCTAGGAAGGATGAATATATGGATAATTTAACAGCGGTTGAAGACAGAACAGAATGAAATTTTTTTTCTCCTACCATAACTATTGTACTCCGTGTATATATTAAACTTTTCTTCCTTTTAAATACGTTTTTAACCATTAGGGCCTTCTCAATGCGGTTTTCTTAATCTTTGTAAAATTCTACAGCAAATCAAGTTTTTTGTAAGTTATGGACATGTTGCTCGTAGTGTCATTTAATTTTGCCGTATAAAAGGCCTTTTTGAAGTAAACAAGCGCTTCTTTGCTACTAATCGCGAACATCGTGCCATCCCTGAAACTTAATCCTGTAGAATGTAGTTTTAACGCTGTTTCTTTCGCTGATTCCTTTAAATTTGTTAAATCCAAAAGGTATAGACTTTCTTTGATGCTGGCAGGATTTTGAGCCATGAGATACTCAACAAGTTTGCTGGAAGAACTGAAAGCACTTGTGAAATCCTCAAGTTCACCGTCAATATAGAAATAGTTCGAAATCGTCCCGTTGAATTTGAGAGAAGCTAAAACAAACGGCAGACTGTGATATTTATCTAAATAAAAAGTGGAGCTTATTACAGGATCATTATTGTATTTTTCCAGCAAACCTGATTTTATTACGGCTCTGTGCACTTCCTCATGCATTATGAGTGCCTTTTGACTTTCTAGACTTTGTATTTTTTGCTCATTATCAAGAGGACCTGGGTTAAATAGCTCTTTAAGCAGGTAAAATTTATCCTTTTCCAGGTCATAAGATGCCAGGGCATTGTAAACCACCTTTCCGTTTATATTCGCTTTCTCTGGCTTAAAAACAAAGTTTTGGGGACCGAAGTCCATGTATTCCAGAAGTTTGGACTTTTTGAAGGAAACGCTTAGGTCTTTGAGTATTTTTTCCAGCTTCTCCTTCCGGCCCATGTTAATAATTGACTGGAAGTTAAATATAAAACTTATATTGCAAAGTTTAATTAAAATAAACGATTAAATTTTAAAGTCTTTGTAATGTACAATTTTCAGTGCCTTAATGTTAAGCAAATGCCTTTCATCGCTTTCCCTTATGAGTTCAGCAAGAACATCCTGTTCCAATGAGTTGTCCTTTACTAAAAAGACAACTGAATCAAACTTTGTTTCAAGTATTCTTTTCAAGCTCTCAATGTTATAATCAACTAAAATGTATTTTTTAAGCAAACCTTTTATCAAAAGACCATCGTCATACTCTTCAAAGTTCACCTTGCTGGATTTCAGCTGGTTAACAACCAAATACTTGAATAAGCTTTTGAAAAACTCTTTTTCTGTCAAATGGTTCAAATCTTTTATTTGATCTAAATTCTCCGTAGAATTCTTGTTTATAAACAGAAACTTAGAGGTTTTACCGCTGGGAAAATCTAAAGAAGCCTGCGATATAACTTTGCTGTTCAAAAACCTTATCTTTATTGAATCAAATTCTTCCTTGTTCATAATGTTTGAAAGGTTCTGCATGTGCAGGGTAAGATTCAAAAAATAATTCGCACTTATCTCATGCAGAAAAGCCTCTTCTTTTACGGACGGATTATCGGCCTTAAAAAAATTTAAGAAGCTTCTATTCATCTCCTTTTTTACGGCAAAAATGGAACTGTCCACAAACCCGTCAATAGTTGTTTTATCTGCGATAAACAGACAAAAAGGATGGATTGATTCATTAAAAACCAAGAATTCGGATTTGTTTAATCTTGATATGCTATCAGTAATATCCGAATTCCCTGGTTGAATCCTGTAAAGATCTGAGTAAAGGTTTACCTTGCCTATGAATTTTGTGTTTGTATTTTGTATTGCACTTGACAACACTGAAGAAATCTGCTGGTCTGAAAAGATAAAGCCAAACCCCATTTCTCTTATCTTGGCTATTATCGAATGAAGTATAGGTATGCCTTTGGCATAATCTTTTTCCTTGTTCGCATCTAAAATAGAATGTGCGTCGTCTATGACTATTAACCTTTTAAATTTGTTATCCCTGTTTAAACCTAAGTTAGAATAATAAAAAGAAGAAAGGATGAATGAAACTATAAAATATTGCTCAGCCAAACCAACATTTTCTAGCCCGATTATTATATTTTTGTCTTTCATGTTTTCAAAAGAAATACCGATATTGCAGTCAAACAACTGAGAGGAAGAAATAAGGCTTTTTAATCGGCCCTCAATAACTTTGAAGTAATCGTTCTTTTTTCCGTTCAGAGTCATATAAACAAGCAAATCCGAAAACCTTGGCGGGTAGCTCTTCTCCCAGGAAGAAAAAAGATTTATTGTGTTTTCCAGAAGATAATCTCTGCTGCCTATAAGCAATGAAAAGCTGTCTGAAAAAATGTCCGCAAAATGAACTGCCCAGTCTGCCTCTTTGGTATTGATTGGCGCCTCTAGAGGATTTATCTTTAAATCTTCCGCGTCAATATAAACGGAATCCTTGTCTAAGCTTAATGTCTTGTAATCCTTTTTCATGTCAAATACAAGATAGTTTATGCCCTTCTTAGCCGACTTTTGCAATATACTATGTATGAGGGAGGTTTTGCCATGGCCTGTGGAGCCGATTATAAGCACGTTTCTATTCAAATCTTCAACAGACAACGAAAACCTGCCTATTTTTTGGCCTTTATAGATTAAATCACCTATTTCCAACCCTCCTTCTTTGATTTTAATTGCTGGAAAAGACGGGTCAGAAACTGGAAACATTGCCTCCAGTCTTTGAAATTCGGACGTTATTTTCGACAATAGAAATGCTTGCATCTCTGGATCTTTTGTTTTGTTTAATCTTGCAATAAAATTCTCTATATTTTTAACGTCAGTAAATTCTTTCAAAAAACGTAATTTTTCAACGATTTCCTGAAGCACTTCTTCCATTCATTCACCTTGCTGCATAAAAGAAAGATCATATACTTTACTGCCAAGGGCAAGTGCCGAAGCCCCTTTTGTAGTCAATATCTTTCTGAAAAGAATATCTCTTTCTAGATAGCCTGCTTTTAACAGCTTTTGCTGTGCAATGCTGAATTCCCGAGAAGAACCCTTTACTATTTTCCTGAGATCATTTAAATTCAGGCCCAGATTAACTGCATTAAGTATGTAAATATGCAAAAGTTCCAGCTCTTTTATCTGGTCCTTTATGCAATTTGCACACAGCGGAGGAGAAAGCCCAGTGTCATGCTTCTCGCATACTATTCCATTGCATTTTGAACATATAACAACAGAAGAGCTTTCATCCACAGAATGTCTTCCGTTTACACAGAGGCCTTTCGACCTTACTTTCAGAACGCTACCATTTGCAGTTGAAACGTTTTTGTATCCTCCTATATTAAACGGATCCAGCACAACGATCTCCTGCTCTGTTATATCTCCTTCATTTTTTTCTAAGATATACTGGGACATCGCATTTATAAGCGATTCAAGCTGATCATTCTTACTGTTTACCTGTGAAAGTTTTTCATTTATCTTCAATACTGCTTCGTAAAGCTGCTTTAATTCGTCTTCCATCACAAACCTCCCAAAAACCCAAGAAAAAGCGAAGGGACATAGCTAAACACCTTTATAATGTCCTTTTCTGTGGATACAAAGATGTTCTGCGTATTCTCTTTTGTTACCACGATTTGGATTCTATTGTTTGCGCCATAGCTTAGGTTTATTGTCCCATTGCTGCTTAACTGTAAAACTTCTTTTGTGAAATTTCCTGTATTATAATAAGAAAGAATGGTTAAACCGCTTTGATTTAAAGAGACATTCTGGGGTTTTTGAGGAATTTTTGTATTGTGTGCAGTTAACACGTAATTTGTGTAATTTATTTCACTTAGAATGTTTGCGTAGTTAATCTTGTTACTTGACACAGAAGATATGCTACTGTTCATGGAAGAAAGACTGCTAAGTATCGATTTATCTAAATCTATTAAAACCGAGATATTGAAATTGCAGCTGTTAATACTCTGATAGGATGTTATCTCCCTTACGGTTTGGTTGGCGTTATATATAAACGGTATTGAAGAGACATTTAGTGAATCATAAAGATAATAGGATTTTCCTGGTGAGATTGCAATATTCTCATAACCAAGGCAATTCGGAGCAACGTATAAACCATAAGTATAATTACTAGAACCGTCCTCAAACAACAGAGAGTATTTTCCCTGTTCCAATTCAAACGAGTAGAATCCTGACGAACTTATGCCGGAGGATACAACCTCGCTGTTTTTAAGTAATTTAAAACTTAAATTTTGGCTTCCCAAAAAATTTATATTAACTGGCAGATATTGACTTAAATTTAACGTTTCTATGCTTGTATTTGATGCATTACTGAGAATTATGCTCAAATTACTGTAATAATGAATCAAAGGGTTGTTGCCAGACAGAAATAAAGAGAGGTTTGTGTTTGATCTGTTTACCCAAAAGATTGGATCACTGATAGGCTGCACTTTTGTAAAACTGTTGTTATTGTAGTATCCTTTTAAATTTATGTAAATCCCATTTAAACTACAGTCGGGAAGTGCTTCAAGCTTTGCTGTAACGGAGTAATTTTGTATTTTATTAGATAAGTTGCTCGAAGAATTAGGATTATATGCGCTTTGGGATGGTAAACCCCAATTATAATTATGTATGGAATTTAACAGCAATTTATTGTTTGCTTTAAAGAAAAATACATTTCCATTACCACCATATCCAAGATTGGAAGTAGTATAGGGAGAGGGTAGTCCAAGCGAACCATTGAGATAGATTTTACCTCCAATTACATTAAAAGTGCCATTATTGATAAATAAATCAGAAATAACTTCAATAACCCCTCCGCCGCCTGCTCCTACAATTCCAAAGGCAAGGAATTTGCTTGCATTCTTTATCGCAGAATAATTTATTGACTGGCCCTGATTGTAAATGCTGCCAACGTTGTTAAAAGATTTTGAGATTATTATCAAAGGTAATACTCCACTGCTACCACGCATGAAAAGAGATGTGTTATTTACACTATTGTAAGATGCTCCGCCAGAACTGCTCAACAAACTTAAATTAAAGGAATAATTAGATGGTGAAAGATAAACATGATTACCAGAGCTATTATATATTGGGTATAGTACATGGTTTATGTAACTAGTAACTTGGCCAAGTCCTCCTGTTACTAGAGTATTTCCTCCATTACATTGACTATATGTAGCTAGGCTTCCACCGCCGCTTCCCGCATATGAAAAAGGATAGCTTTCACCTTTACACCCATAGTTATTTCCATCATAAGAAAAATAGGTGTTGGAGTAACCGCCATTATTCAAATAATTCTTATCTATAATAAGGCCTTTGTTTAAGAAATAGCTAAAGTTAATGAAAATTGGTTTTTCTAACAACAGAGTTCTGTAATTCTCAAAAATATTTCCGCCGATCAACGTTGCGTTTATTGTGGCATTCCCTTTGTTTATTATTGTGCTGATATTCAAGGTAGAATTTCCAGTAATACTAAAAGTATTATTTATGAACAACCCTTTTGCAATTATGCTTTCGTTGATGATAGAAACAGGTTTTTCAATAATTACCCATTGAGAGGTACAGATAAAATTAGAAGAATTTGTTAACGTTATGTTTTCATTATAACAAGAAAAACCATTACTGTTGTTTAGATCAAAGAAAAGCATAAATATTACTATTGTGAACACTAAAAAGCTAATAGATATTTTTATATTTTTATTTATCATACTTTTTAATTCAATTTCCTAAGAACTACTGATATTTAAATGTTTCTATTTAATTGTTTTTGTAAAGTAGTAATATATATAGTAATAAGAGACACCTCTATTTCCAGTGGAACGAACTTTGTTCACGATCGGTATTGTATTGCAATCTTTTAACGAAAATATTTTCTTATGGAACACACCTATATTTCCTATGGAAGCCATATTATTATATTTATTATAATTCTATATAGAATATATAGTTATATACGACATATAAAACAAGTAAATTTATTTTAAATTATTTTCCATAAGAAATATAGGTGTCTCTGTGCTATTAGTTAAATGGAGTTATATAAATAAAGTTATATAACTAAAATTACTAATAGTATTTAAATAAAGAAATACACAATAATTTACTAAGATATGGAAACGTTTCAATCCAACAATGACTTTTCTCAGAAAACAAATACAAATAAAATAAACAGTGTTGATCCAGCTGTCATATTCAATGAATTTCTTACCAGCAAACGCATCTTTAAGAACAAAGAGGTTTTATCTTCTTCTTTTATACCCGATGATATAACCCATCGGAATATCGAAATAGAGCTTTTGTCAAGGATTATGGCCCCTAGTTTGCTCTTTGAAGGAATCTCTAATGTGTTAGTTTATGGTTTTTCAGGTACTGGCAAATCTCTTGTTACAAAATACGTCGGCAAAAAATTAGCAAGTTCTGCAGAAGAAAAGAAAGTAAATGTTCTTCCGGTTTATATGAACTGTAGGCTTGAAAACAATAACACAGAATACCGGCTTATATCGAATTTGTGTGCTGTTTTTAATATAAACGTTCCCGAAAGCGGCCTTTCTGTCAATAGCTTGTATAAAAGACTAGTAAAGACCATAGACGCAGAAAATAAATACCTTATTCTGATATTAGACGAGATAGAAAAATTGATACAGCATGCGGGGGATGGCGTATTATATAGCCTTTTAAGGTTAAACGAGTCGCTCAAGCATGCAAAGATCGCTATAATCGGTATTTCAAACAACATTGATTTGAAAGCCTCTTTGGATCAAAGAGTTAAAAGCTCCTTGAATCCAGTTGAAATCATATTCAAACCTTACAATGCAGAAGAGATCTTTGACATACTCTTAAATCGTTCTAAAGAGGCATTTTATGAAAATGCCATAAGTGATGGCGTTTTGAGGAAGTGCGCTGCCATAGTCGCTCAAGAACATGGTGATGTGAGGAAAGCATTGGATCTCTTAAAAGTGGCTGGAGAAAGAACGCAACAGTTAGGCAAATCGGTTATATCCGAAGAAGAATTGGATAATGCAGCGGAGTCTCTGGAACAAAACATTACTGAAGGGATGATTAAATCTATGACTAGACAGAGTAAATGCATTCTTTTGTCCATTATCTCCGTAGCAAGGAACAAAAGAATGGGTAAAGTATACAGTGGTGAAGTTTATGATGCCTATCTTAAGCTTTCTGATAAGTTTGGGCTTAAGAAGTTGACCTTCAGGAGGATTTCTGATCTAATAGCTGACATGGATTACAATTCATTAGTCATGTCGCGCATAAAAAGCCACGGTAGATACGGCAGGACAAGAGAGCTGAACATAGCCTTTTCACCGTCTATAATCAACAGAGCGGAGACAATAATAAGAGAGGAATTAAATATTACTACTTAACAAAAAATATAAACTAAAAGCTTAAATACTAGTTCATTTCATTGGAGTTTATGGTCGAAGAAGTAAGCTGGTACAATAACGGCTTGGACTCTTTATTGGGTAAGACTTCTAAAAAAGGCTTAAAAGTGCAAGCATACAACCGTAAAACCGATTTAACGGAAGAAGTTGCTCTAGACTATTTGAAATTATTAAAATTAAAGCTAAATGGGTTTGTAAAAGTTGATGATAGGAAGTATGAAGGCTGGTCCGGATCCATTCCCTTTTATATTTACACTTGTAAGTCAAATGGAAAGAAAATCTTTATGTTAGATTATCCACATGGTTACAATGAAAGATTGGACTGTAAATTATAATTTATTTAATTTTATAGCGTCTAACAAGTCTCTCCTCAGCTTTTCGCCTTTGGAATCAATTTTGTCAAACGCATTTGCGAGTCTGTCTTGTTTAAGGTAATGGAGCCATGCAGAAAAGTGCTTTCCAGAGCTGTGAAATTCCAAAGATTCTATAGGTAGCGTCCTTATCAGTCCTTCAAATCCATTTAATGTGCCTGCTCTTCCTACTTCTTTCCCATCCTTTAATTTAAATACAAATTCCTTCCCTGGTTCGGCAGCTATGTCCTTGCCTGTAGACATATTAGGTTTCTTTGTAAAAGTATCCAATGTCATAAATAGTAATACTATTTATCATATTTATATTTATTTTTCCTTAATTTTAATATTCGGGACAAACGTTATAAAAAACATGGCGAGGAAAAAATATACTGCTAAAGTAGGGTATTCCCAAAAAAGGGTTTGATTATCCATTAGAAATTTTATTATTGTTACTAGGAATCCAACTAGGATGGATAGTGCTCCCAAGAGCAGGAAAATAAATGTTAAGGGCAATTTACCCTTGTATCCAAGATACATTTTGCTTAAAAAGGTTTCCGGCGATTTTCTCAATTTTATAAATATTCTAAGCCCAAATATCAATATTATGATGGTTTCTGATAGTAATGCTATTGAATATATAAGGCTATTCATAAAAATCCTTTAAACCTCTTATACCATTGGAGTACTGCGTAACCTGCAAATCCTACTACAATTATACCGACTAAATAAGATCCAAAGTCTAAAAACAGGGACCAGAAATTAGACTGCAGGTAACCGAGATGCGAGCTCTCTAACTGGCTTAAAGATGATATCACTGCGACGGGAACGGCAAATATGCTTGTATACAAAAGCAGCGAAACCTCCTTATAGGCCTTTTTTTCGTTGTTAAAAAACGTAAGTAAAGGAGCGCCGTCTCTTCTTCGTTTGATTAATATGTAAACAATTATGCTTACGATATACGTAAGAAATACCCCTCCCGCGAAATAAAGGCACAATATAATCAAAAGTGCAAGATGAATAAAGTCCATAAAAACAATAGCATTTTAATATTAATATAACTATTACTCTGTTAGACATGGAAGAAAAAAGGTCAAAAGAATTAATGTTTTATCATATCGGCAAAGTGGTTAAGGTTATCGACAAAAGCGATTCTAGAAATCTGGATAAAAAACACAAGGCAGTAATAGAGATGTGGGACAACAACATCATAACATGTGAGATAGGGAATTCCAATCCCAAAGACAACGATTTCGTTATTGTGCTTTTTAACGGGCTAGTGCAGGCCCAAGGGGTTTTTATGAGGCCAGAAACCGTAACAGACATCCTCTCACAGGAAGCCGGCCAGCAAATATGGGAAAAATACAAAGGGTTTCTAGATAAGTCAAAGCCGACGCATCCATTTACAGGCTAATTTATTTGATGGTTATATTTTAAGTAAAGAAAGATTTCAATTATTATGTCTAACGAAATAAAGAAGGTTTTAAGCTCCGAAAAACTGTCTTATGAGCTATATTCGAGGTTGGAGGGCCTTGAAAGAAACATACAGTTGAAAAAGAAGCTAAAAGAGCTTAAGGAACTTGACGTTAAACACATTAAAGTATGGACTGAAATATACAAAGAATTAAATATCCCAATAAAGGAAAATAAAAACAAGACTGAGGTTTTCTTGTTTATTCTGTTAAGAAGGTTGTTTGGCAGTGGCTTGACTTTAAGCGTAATCAATTCGCTTGAAAACAGGAAGATGTCAGATTTATCCAAAGTCTTTGACGCTATCCCCAATAAACAAAGAGAAAAAGTCGTAAATTATTTAGTCGAAGAGTTGTATCAGGAAAGAATACTCAAAAAAGAATCATGGGAAAGCGGAGTTTTATCCCACATAAGAGATGTCGTTTTCGGGATGAATGACGGGTTAGTGGAGGTTCTAGCAGCGGTTGCTGGGTTTACAGGAGCTATCCACAATAATCTTCTTATAGCCGTTGCAGGCACCATAGTAGGCTTATCCGGCACAATCTCCATGGCAGTGGGGGCTTATCTGTCCTCCAAGTCTGAGAAGGATCTTGAGTTCAGTGGCGTAAACCGCTTGGAGCTAGAGCTGCAGGTTGCAAAGGAAAGGTTAAAAGAGGATTTGGAAAAGCACTCTTCGAACTATAAGAAATTTGATAAGGGCTTAGAGGACTTAATTTCAAAATTAAGGAAGGAGAAAGACCCTGTGTACAAAGTGCTTGAACGGGAAAGAAAAAACCCGCTTATGAATTTCATAAGCGGAAACAGGAAAATATACTTAAACGAGAATTCAATTAATCCTGTAAAGGACGCATTATACGTTGGTGTATTCTATGTATTCGGTGCAATCATACCTTTGATAAGTTTTCTCATAGGCTCTGTAGTTAAATCTAATACATATTATAATCTAGGGATATCCGTAGTTTTAACATCCATAGCAATTGCTCTTACTTCGCTTATAATAGCTCTGAATTCAAATGAAAGGATAGGGAGGTATGTCGGAAGAGCGCTTGGCCTTAGTTTAACTGCAACATTTATAACCTTTTTAGTGGGCCATATAGCTTCCATGTATTTGCACATAGCAATTTAAATGCATCTTTAAACCTACAAATTTATAGAAGCACTGCAAGTATAAAATATGGAATATTACAGCATAGCGCAAATTAAGAAAATCGAGGAAGAAGCGATAAGAAAAGGCATGACTGAAGAAAAAATGATGGACACTGCTGGTCATTTAGTGGCTGATTTTATACACAAGAATGTAGAGTTTGGAAAAGTTGTATTTATAGCAGGCACCGGAAATAACGGCGGTGACACGTTGTCATCGGCTTTCCACCTTTATGATTTACACCATCCAAATATTGAAATCATTGTTGTAGGAAACGAGGAAGAATTAAAAGAAGGCCCGAAAAACTTCCTTTACCTTATAAAAAATATCAAAGAAATCCCAATTAAATTTATTTCTGATCCGGTAGCTTTGCAAAGCATAAGTGAAACAGTAGATAGTGCCGATCTTTTGGTAGTAGGCATTTTTGGCACGGGTTTTCATGGTAATCTGCCAGGTTTAACTGCAGATTTAATTGATTTAATAAATAATTCGAATGCGAAAAGAATCAGCATAGATATACCTTCCGGCATGAATGGGGATACTGGGGAATTCAGCAAGGCAGTAAGGTCAGATTTCACCCTTACTATGATGGCAATGAAGAAAGCTTTCCAGAACCCACAGGCTTTAGCAGTCTGTGGCAGGGTGCTGGTCTTGGATTTGTTTGACTGATATAACGCCGTTATATTTATAAATAACAAAGGTTAGATAGTGCTATGACTGGTATAAACATAGAAAACGTTCGAAAGGACTTTCCTATTTTGAGTAAACAAGTGAATGGTAATAACCTGATATATTTTGACAACGCCGCTACATCTCAAAAGCCCTCAGCAGTCATAGAGGGGCTTAAGTATTTTTATGAAAACATAAATGCAAATCCGATAAGAAGCATACACAGCTTGGCGGAAGAATCAACGAAAGTATACAATGACGCCAGGAAAAAGGTCGCGGATTTCATAAATGCCGAGCCGGAGGAGATAGTGTTTGTAAGGAACGCAACGGAAGCGATAAACCTAGTTTCATTTTCCTTTCCATTTAAAAAAGAGGACAGAATCTCAAGTACCTATATGGAGCATCATTCAAATCTTCTTCCTTGGTTGCGGTTGAAAGAAAGAGGCATAGGCGTCGACATAGCTCAGGTGTCAGAGGATTACGAATTAGATATTAATTATTACAGACGACTTCCTAAAAATACAAGGTTAGTTGCTTTAACGCATGCTTCAAATGTAACGGGAACTATCAATGATGTAAAGGAGATCGCCAGGCTTTCGCATGAGCAGGGCGCTTTAGTCTTAGTAGACGCTGCACAATCCATACCGCACATGCCTTTTGATGTAAAGGATATTGATGCGGATTTTGTGGCATTTTCAGGTCATAAGATGCTTGCTCCTTTTGGCATAGGTGTTTTATACATAAAAAAAGACACGTCAAAGAACATGCAGCCATTTTTAACTGGAGGAGAGATGATAAAAGACGTAAGTTTGTCAAGGATTATCTATGAAAATGTTCCGAACCTTTTTGAGGCAGGCACGCAGAATGTTGAAGGGGCATATGGTCTTGGATTAGCCGTAGAGTACCTTAATAATCTTGGTATGGAAAACGTAGAAAAATATGAAGCTGAGCTTACTAACTACCTGTACGAAAGAGCAAAGGAACTTAAAAATGTAGAGATATACAGCGGGAAGAGCAAGAGATTCAACAGCATCTTCTCTTTTAATGTTACAGGATTGCATTCACATGATACTGCTTATTTATTGGACAAAAAAGGAATTGCAGTAAGGTCTGGCTTTCATTGTGCGCAGCCATTGATAGAAGACAGACTAAAATTGGATGGAGCGGCTAGAGCAAGTCTCTACTTTTATAATACAAAAGAGGAGATAAACACATTTATTGACGAATTAAACAAAATAGCTGCAAAATATGGAAGACAATAAATTTTATGAATTGGTGGAGTTGTACCGGAATCCGGAGCATTATGGTAAACTAAGTAAGTATAACTATTCTGAAGAGGGTTATTCTCCTTCTTGTGGCGACAAGTTTTCTGTTTATTTAGACGTTGAGAATGGAATAGTAAAAAACGCCTCTTTTGACGGGAAAGGCTGTGTCATATCTACAGTTTCTTTGTCTAAGCTATGCGAATTTTTAGTGGGCAAACGCTTGGAAGAGATTAACAGCATGGAGCTAAAAGACATGGAAAAATTGCTGGGAATAAATGGTATAAGCATTTCCAGAGTAAAATGCGCAACAGTCGGTTTGGATGCAGTAAAAAGAATTTATAAAAAATCTGCAGAAAACGATTGATGTTTTATTGGTAGTTTTCTAATGAGTTTGAGTCCGCTAACGCCTGCATGCATTCTTTGTAATAAGGGCAGTATTTGCATTCCCATACTTTTTTGTTGTCAAAATAGTACTCAGCAGGCGGCAATATCTGGTTTTTTAGATGATAATCAAGGTCTTTAAATCTCTGCATTACTTTTTTGTATTCTTCCTCATTGTACTCTACTTTAAATTGCTTTATGTCTAAGTTTTTCTTGTCGGCGTAAACTAAGAGCCCATAATCTGCCTTTTGTGCAGCAAGGTATAATGATATCTGCATTTTGTGTTTTGGGTCTGGTTCATTGACCTTTGTTATGTCTCCCGTCGATTTTGCTTCTATTATTATTTTTTTGCCGGTTTTGGTCTCAATGTAATCATCTATTCTGCCGTATATTGTGAATTTTGTATTTTCATCTTCGTACGGTATCTTTATAGGTCTTTCTTCCTCAGCCAGTGACAATGTCTTAGATTCTTTCAGGGCTTTCGCTATGAATTCATGTACATTGTTGCCAAGTGCAAATATCCTAAGTGCACCAGTTTCAGTAGGTTTTGATATGAAATAAGAATAATAACTTCTTCTAATGCACATCCCTATCTCACTGGGGTAATAAGCTCCTATTTTTTTTGGCCTTGATTCCTCGTCTAAATATTCGTCTATTATACTGCCAACGTCCACATCGACAAGAGAATCATCATTTTGCATTATCAATATAGTATGGAAAAGGATTTAAATCTACTCATTTTTTTATAATAATGTCCAATAAAAAACTTTTATTAACCGGGTTAGTATTGCTAGTACTCTTTATAGTGATATTTTTGCTTGTAAACTTAAATATATCAAATAGCTTTGATTTGACGGTTTTTAAGCTCATAAATGAAAAATGGAGTGTTAATGCCTTAGATCCTTTCTTTGCTGCAGTTGCAATCTACGGCAGGGAGTATTTTTGGGTTCCCGTTGTTTTATTGATGTGGATTTTAGGCAGTGCTTTTAACAATGAGAAAGCGAAAAAAGGTGCGTTGATGCTGATAATAGTCTTTATAGCAATAATAATAATTGGTTTATCCTTAAAAGCAGTTTATTATCGGCCAAGGCCATTTCTTAATCCTTTATTATCTTCCATAGACCACATACTCGTTCCCAAGGATTTGGATTCTTCTTTCCCATCTGGACATGCTTTGATAGTTGCAGGTGGTGCTGTAGCAGCATTTTTGTTTTTAAGGAAGAGGTATTCAATACCTTTAGTTATTGAAGCGGCTTTGGTATCTTACAGCAGAGTTTATGTTGGTGTCCATTACCCTACAGATGTAATAGCGGGCGTGGTATTAGGTGCAGCAATAGCGTTTATAATATGTTCAATTTTGCTTAATAGCAAGTATTTTAACAAACTTTATGAGATGGTGGATAATATTTACAGGAAGATATTAAGATCGGTCAGACTTATCAAATAATAATAGACACTAAATCCATTTTAACCGATCTTTAGAATTCTTTTAAAATAATCACTGCTTTTGTTTTAATCGGTATTTTTTTGATAGCTCTTTTATCTCTTTTATTAAATCAGCTTCGGATTTAAACATATTATCAACGAAATATGGCGTGAAAGGACTGTATTTTTCGAATGGAAAATAAAGTAGGACTTTTTTGCCAGTGAAATGCGCGTGCATTCTTTCTCCATCTACCCCGCTGGAATAAACTAAATCAGATAGATACACAATTGTAATATCAGTCTGGTCTACGAGGTGAAAATCTCTTCTTACAGTTTGATTAAAAATCAGGTTTTTTGTTCTTTCGTTTACATTTTCTTTATAGGCATCTATGTCCACTGCCTTCGGATTGAAAACTATTAGATATTTCTTTATCTTTTTTATGAACCTCTCTAAGGTCTCATAACCACTTTTTCTGTGCTCTATAGTATAGCTTATATATGCTTTTGGCTTGTCCTGCCGGTATAGCAATTCATACAGCGTATTAGGATCTTCTTTGGAGCCTATAACATAATTCCTCCGGTTTATAGAGTTGCTTATCAGATCTGCAGTATAAAGCTCAAGCTCTGACCATAGCGCTATTTCATACTCATCTACTGTCTTGTCCTCCCATGATTTTTTCTTTTGCAGGTTTTTGTTTACGTTCTTGGGGTCATTCACAACCGATATAAAAATATCCGGGTTTAACGTACGCATATCCCTTGAATTTATGAGGCTCAAAGGCCCGCCTCTCCACCAAAACGACATGTGTCCGTCGATGATGTAATCCGTTCTCTTGTTCTCATCTATAATCGTTTTTATGTTTTTGAGGGCATTTTCCTTTAACAACCTGATGTTCTCTATATCCAAATTTGGAATGTTTTTTGAATTTATGTACGGATTTGTTTTGTTTGCAACTTTAACCATCTCGTCTATAAAATTTATTATTACAATATCTTTACCGTGCTTTTTTGCAATCTTTACTGTCTTCGTCTCTAGGCTTATCCTGTCTGAGCCTGCTACAGCGCAGCTAAACACTATCATTTTATTTATATGCTTTTTTAGCTAATAAGCATTATTTTTTGCTTTTTAATCTTTTTGAAGTTGTAAGACTAAAAGGATCAAATATTTTTTCAAGTTTTCCTTTTTCTAGGACATTTTCTTCCTCAGCGACTTGTTTTATGGTCTTTCCTTCCTTTATTGCGGTTTTTACTATTTCTGCACTTTTTTCGTAGCCAATGTAAGGATTTAATGCAAGGCCCACTCCTGGTGTTTTATTCACCATCTCTTCTATTTTTTCTTTGTTTACTTTTATGTCATTTATTGACTTTTCTGCGAATGCTTTGCAGGCATTTCTCAATATGGTTAAGTCATGCAGAAGACAATAATTTATTATCGGCTCCATAACATTTAATTCAAATTGACCAGCCTGCGTAGCAAGTTCAATTGTTTGGTTGTCGCCCATGACCCTAAAACAAACCATGTCAACCATTTCTGCTATGCTAGGATTTACTTTTCCGGGCATTATGGAAGATCCAGGCTGCACAGCAGGCAGAACAATCTCCGCCAATCCGGTTATCGGGCCAGAATTCATTAGCCTTAAATCATTTGCGATTTTTATCAAATCCGCTGCAAGAATGGTTATCGCACTTGATAAACCAAGCAAGTCAGAAGGAGATTCAGTGACTGCTGGCAAGTCTTCAGATTGTTTTAATTTCAAACCAGTCCAATTTTTAAGATAGGATATGGCCTTTTTCACATATCTTGGATCTGCGTTTATTCCAGTGCCAACGGCTGTTGCACCCAGATTTATTTTTTTCAATTCTTCGTTTGTTTCTTCTATCCTAGAAACTGATTCTTTTATCAAATCAGACCATGCCTTAAATTCCTGTCCAAGTCTTATAGGCGCGGCATCCATAAGGTGCGTTCTTCCGCTTTTTATTATTCTGTCAAACTCCACAGATTTTTTTAGGAATGATGTTTTAAGTTCTTCCAATGATTTTATTAGTTCCTTTGATAGTTTTAATGCTGCTATTTTTGTAGCTGTAGGTATAACATCATTTGATGACTGGCCCATATTTACGTCATCATTAGGGTGTATTACAGAGTAATCACCTCTTTTTTTACCAAGCTTTTCAATAGCAATGTTTGCTATGACTTCGTTTACATTCATGTTGTTTGAGGTTCCTTCCCCTGCCTGATAAATGTCAACTAAGAACTGATTGTCAAACTTTCCTTCCAGTATTTCATTGCAAGCCTGCACAATAACATTTGCCTTTTTCTTTTCCAAAAGATTTATCTCCGAATTCGCCAAAGCGGCGGCCTTTTTTATCAAAACTATTGAATAAGTATATTCTTTTATGGGGGTTATACCTGATATTTGAAAATTGTTTAATGCTCTCTGAGTCTGTACTCCCCAATACGCAGTGGGTGGCACCTTTACTTCTCCAAGATAATCTTTCTCTATTCTAAACTGGTTCATGTCATTGTATTGTTATTCAAATATAAATTTCTTTTAAGCCGTAACTTTTACTTTTTTGCCCTTTAACGTTATAAAAGTTCCAATGGTTGTAACTACATTTGTTAGTATTATAACGTATGTCACCAGTACTAAGAAGGTATTTGCTTGTGGGATTCCATCTTCTAATGCCAATATAGCCAGAGTAGCAGGCGTCAATCCCTGTGCCAACGAAATAAAAATAGGCAACTTGTCCTTTATCATGTCGGATTTATATGTAGATATAGAAACCGCAATAAACCGTGAAAAAAGAAGAATGGCTAATATTGCAAACCCTGCCGCTAGCCCAAAATAAAGGCTGGAAAAGGAGAGACTTAAGATTAAACCAAGGAAAACGAAGAAAAAAGTCTTTAACACAAAAGTAATCTCACCTTGAAAATTAAATATTTGCTTTTCAAGTTTATCCATCCTTAATTTTCTTCTGAATAATTCGCTTATAAACCTGTGGTTTCCAAATACTATACCGAAGATTATGACTGCTAAATATCCGCTTCCACCCGCCTTATCAGTAAGTCCGAAGGTAAGAAATAGCAAACCCAAAGTCAAAACATAGGTATAATTCTGTTTTTTCAGATAATTTAAAAGATAAATCCATATTACAGAGAGTACCAACCCGATAAATATACCTATCGAAAAGGATGAGATTAAGGAATTTACGGTTGAATACACGTTTGCGCTTCCACTTTGATATAATCCTATAAATGCCAAGAACAAAACTACAAGCACGATTGAATTTAATGCAGCTTCAAATGTCAGAAACATTACGGTTTTGTCTTTTACTCCCAATTGTCTTGATAATGGGATTATAACAACGGTTGTTGTCTCGCCACCTACGATAGAAGCAAATATCAATGATATAACTAAATCAAAATGCAGAATAAAATGCGCAAGTATTGTTACGAATATGATGCTGATGCTTATATACAATGCAACTTGTACGAACGGCCGCCAGCCATCTCTAAGTAGAGTTCTTGCCTTTAAATCCATCCCACCATGGAATATGACCATTATAAGTGTTATTTCAGCAAGTACGCCTATTAATGGCAGCAGCACCGCTTTTTGTATAACTCCCAGTACAGGTCCTAATATAAATCCTATAAAAACAAGAAAAAGGAAGGACGGCACATGCGTTTTCCTGAAAATCTGTTCCCCTATATATCCTAAAAATATTATAAGCGCCGATATAAGCAGTATAAATGTTGTTGAATCAGTCATTCTTACTTTCCTCCACGTACTTTTGCTTGTTTATCACAGATATCATTAAACTATTTAGAAATATAGTCACGAAGATAATAGAGAATACTATATCTATAAATGCCCCGGTTCCAGGTATAGAATAGCTTAGAGGGAGTGCCGCTACGACAGCCGCTCCTGCGCCCCTAGATACCATTGCTCCTATTAAGGTCTTGTCTTTCAAGTCATAGGAAGATTTATACAACGTTATCTTTGTTGATATATACTTTGTTACGACAAGTGCCAAGGCTATGACGGCCCCAAAAATAAACCCAATGTAGTCGTTCAAAAGTACAAGCGCTCCAAAATAAACGAAGAAAAAGGAGGTTGTTAAAAATGTAACTAATTCATTGAAAGATTTGGATTCTTTGTTTATGTTGAAAGAAATGCTGTGTTTGTACTTTAGAGATCTAAATATGTTCTCCCCGTTTGCTATTATTATACCAAAAACCAGAACAGCTATCGGTCCGCTTCCGTTTATCGTGCCTATAAACACATAGACGAGAAAAGCGATGGCAAGCGAAGCCACGTATGAATAATCGTAGCGCTTTCTCTGCAAATAACTCATTATGGGAACCCATGCCATGCCTATAAGCGCCCCAATCACGGCTCCTATAGAAAACTCAGATATAACTTTTCCAGATACAAAGCTTATGCTTGTATTGTTTAAGATTATTGCGCCTACAAGCACTAATACGAATATTATTGTTAATGGCTCTTCAACCGTTGCTTCTAATTCTACAAGATTTCTTGCTCTTTCAGTCCCGCTTCTGCGGCTGAAGCTTGATACTACCGATAGACTCAATCCAGCTACAGTTAAGCTTAACAGGCCCGAAACTAATAGGTTGTTAAGTAGGAAATAGGTTATAAAAAAAACTACTATGAACGACAAAGTGAAGTTTGTTAATGACAGTATTAATCCTCTAGAGATGGTATGGATTATTTTTCTTAAGTTTATGCTCAATCCCGCATTAAAAAGCACAAGCAGTATTATTATGTTTATTATAAATGGGAGATACGAAAGTAATGAACTTCTTTTAAGCAATCCCAGCACTGGCCCAAGCAAAAGGCCAAAGAACATAAGCCATAATATATAAGGAATAGTTGTTTTCTTGCCAAGTACTCTGCCTAAAAAGCCTATAAGCAGGACTCCCGCTGTGCCAAGCATCAAAAAGTTTAATACTGATGAGTCTAACATAGATAATCTTTAATTTCAATTCTTAAATATGTTTAAATTACGGCTCTTTGAGCTTATAGCAAACAAATCCATAGTATTTGTAAAACAATATAAACATATTTAAGTAGAATGTACTTCTACAAGTTTCTTTAATATTTTGAAGTCTATGAAATTATGCAGGTCTACCTGTTTTTGTATAACCCTGTACGTAGAAGGTTTTAATAAACTAATTTCCTTATCAATTAATGGTCGATCTCCTTGAATTTGAGGGAAAGAATTTGTTTAAATCTTATGGGATAGCTATACCTTCTGGGAAATTGATACACTCCGCTTCTGACTTCAATGATTTTAAAGAAGAACACGTAATAAAAGCACAGGTTCCCACCGGTCACAGAGGAGTAAATGGTGGAGTTGTAAAATTCAAAAACAAGGAAGAATTTCTATCAGCTTTTAACAAGATAAGTTCGCTTACTTTCAATGGATTTAAACCAACCTATTTTTTGATAGAGGAAGCAGTAAATCATTACAGAGAGTTGTACGTTGCTTTGACTTTAGATAGAAATAATAAGGCACCGGCGTTGTTGATTTCTTCAGAAGGAGGAGTTGACATAGAAAAGATACCAAAAATAAAGATTGAAAGCCTTAATCTAGATGTCTTTGTTGGGATGCTGGACTATGTAAAGAGGCAGGCCTTCAAATTTGTTGGATTAGACGATAAATACAAGGCGCAATTTTATGGTATACTGGATTCCATGTGGAAGCTGTTTACAGATAAAGACGCAGAATTGGTAGAGATAAATCCTTTGGCTGTAACCGATCATGGACTGATAGCACTGGACTCCAAAATATCTATCGAAGATGATTCCCTGTTTAGGCATAGCGAATACAAGAGAGATGAATACTCTCCAGATGAATTGGAGATGAAAGCAAAGAAAAAGGAAATTTCGTTTGTTAAGTTAGATGGAAATATCGGATTGATAGCAAACGGTGCAGGTTTAACTTTAGCGACTATAGACCAGATAAAGCTAGCCGGAGGTACAGCAGGGGATTTTTTGGATCTTGGCGGAACAGATGACCCTGCAAGGGTTGCAGAAGCCATAGAACTGGTAAAAGACTCAAATCCGAAAGTTCTTTTCATAAATATCTTTGGAGGAGTGACTAAAGCGGACACTGTTGCAGAAGGGATAGTGCAAGCTATAAAAAAGCTCAACATAACTTTCAAAATAGTGGTTAGACTAAAGGGCTTTAACGAAGAAAAAGGTAAAGAGCTCTTAAGAAAAAATGGAATAGATGCGTTTACGGACATGGACGCTGCGATAAAGGAGGTAGTAAATCTGTCAAATTATGGCGATTCTAATTGATAAAAGCACAAAAGTGTTGGTACAGGGAATAACCGGCCACCAGGGAAGATTTCATTCAAAAGCGATGATGGATTTTGGCACTAGAGTAGTTGCAGGCGTAACTCCGGGTAAGGAAGGTGAAAGAGTTAACGGTGTTAGAGTGTTTGATGACGTGCTGAGTGCTGTTAAAAAGACCGGTGCAAACGCCTCTGTAGTTTTTGTTCCGGCTCCGATGGCTAAAGATTCTGTTATTGAAGCTGTAGACGCCGGCATAAAGTTAATTACGATAATAACCGAGCACGTGCCATTCCAAGACATGCTAAAAATAAATGAATATGCGAGATTAAAAGGCGCAAAAATAATAGGTCCGAATTGTCCAGGACTGGCTGCTCCGGGAATAGGTAAGTTGGGTATAATACCAAACAGCATTCTGAAAAAAGGAGTTATCGGAGTAGTATCAAGGAGCGGCACTTTGACTTATGAAATAGTCAATGTTATAACTGAAAGCGGTTTTGGGGAGAGTACTGTTTTGGGTATTGGCGGGGACAAGGTTCCCGGCATGGATTTCATTGACGTTTTAAGATTATTTCAAGATGACAAACAGACCAAAGGCATAGTAATAGTGGGAGAGATAGGTGGAAATGAGGAGGAGAAAGCAGCGGAATTTATAAGAAAAACCATCAAAAAACCAGTATTTGCATTTATAGATGGGATATACGCTCCTCCAGGTAAAAGAATGGGACACGCGGGCGCAATAATATCCGGCAATACAGGTACTGCAAAAAGCAAGTTAACGGCTTTTAAGAGAGCAAATGTTCCGGTTGCAAAGACATTTGGTGAACTTTCTAGCTTGATAGTCAAAAAACTAGGGTAACTATCGCATGTGTTATATTTAAAAATGCAAAATATTAAATATAAATAAAAACAATTGTTATATTGTTTATATAATTGATATACTGGAGGTTTAAAAATGGAAGAAATAAATGGCGAAGAACAATTTGGAAAAGAGGTTCTTAAATCAAGCACCCCTGTGTTGGTGGATTTATGGGCGCCTTGGTGTATGCCATGTAGATGGTATTCTCCAATAATAGAAAAAACGGCTGAAGAGATGAAGGATAAATTTAAGCTTGTAAAGGTAAATGTTGATGAAAATCAAGAAATAGCAGCGAAGTACGGCGTTGAAGCTATTCCTACGACGTTGTTAATAGAAAACGGAAACGTTAAAGCCAGTATTGTTGGTGCGATGCAAGCCGGCCAGCTTAAAGAATGGCTTGGGAAGAATCTTTAAATGGTAGAATTAACCTGGATGACAGGTGGAAAACAGGGCAGTGGCATAGATGTATCCCTAAGCCTTTTTTCAAGAGTAATGATGAAGTATGGGTATAATATCTATGGCTACAGAGAATACTTTTCAAATATAAAAGGTATGCATAGTTTTTTCACCGTGCGAGTTTCCGACAAAGAAGTGGCTTCCATACCAAGCAAAGTCGACATTGCAATTTTTTTCGATAATGAGTCAGTGCTTGGAGAAGTAAACGAGAGGGGGGAAGTTGTACAAGATGGACATGTAAAGGACATTAAAGAAAACGGAACTATTGTTGTAGACAGCAAGTTGGATAAGAGCAAAATAAACAGGAAAGATATAAACGTTCTTGATATAGATTTTGATGCTATAATAACGAGCGTGGCTAAAAAATTAGGTAAACCGATCAGCGAATTGGTAATATCCAAAAACATAATATCCGTCACAGCCTCCTGCTATCTTTTAGGGCTGGATGACAGTTACATAATAGATGCTATTAAAACAGAGTTTGCAAAGAAGCCAAAGAGCGTGGTGGACTTGGACATTTCCGTTTCAGAAGAAACTATTGAGTATATGAAGAGTAAAAATGAGACTCTCGCTAAAGAAACTTTGAATCATATAAAGAACAAAGGAATCGCCCCAATATCAAAACTTGACAATAAAGACAAAGGAGAGCAGCTTTACATGGAAGGTTTTGCTTCTACGGCCATAGGAAAGGTCATTGCTGGCTGCAAAATGCAGATTTATTATCCTATAACGCCGGCGAGTGATGAAAGCGTGTTTATCGAGTCCCATCCAGAGCTAGGCATACGCGTTATTCAACCGGAAAGCGAATTGGCAGTATTGGCAATGGCCACCGGCGCAGCGATAGCAGGCGCAAGGGCCGCAACTTCAACTTCAGGGCCTGGTCTTTCATTAATGTCGGAAACGGTTACTTGGGCAGGCATGAACGAAGTGCCCGTGGTTTTGGTAGACCATCAAAGAGGAGCTCCCGCAACGGGCCAGCCAACTAGAACCGAACAGGGAGATTTAATGTTTGCAATTCATCAAGGACATGGAGATTTTGGCAGGATAGTAATTGCCCCGGGTGACGTGAGGGACAGCATAAAAATGACCGCAGAAGCGTTTAATTACGCTGAAAGATATCAATTGCCAGTAATAGTTCTTGGCGAGAAAGCCATCTCCCAGGGATCGATGAACATAAGTAAAAGTGCCATTCTAGACATAAAGAAAAATTATAGAATAGATCGGGGCAAACTGTCAGAAAAGGTCGATGGAGAATACAAGAGATTCAAATTTACAGATGACAATATCTCGGAGAGAATATTGCCTGGCAACCCAAATGCAATATTCTGGCTGACTGGTGACGAACATGATGAATGGGGACACGTTTCTGAAGACCCTACTAACAGGATAAAGATGATGGAGAAAAGAAATGGAAAATATACTCAAATCCTAAAAGAAATAAAAAATGAAGATAAATTTGTCTTAATAGGCGATCCAAAGAAAGCCGATATTTTGGTAGTTACTTGGGGAGGGCCTTCCGAAGCATTAAAAGAAGCTGCTAGCGGAAAGAACATAGCGATATTGCAGGTAAAGTTACTACATCCACTGCCGAATGAAATACTGGATATCCTAAAGAACGCAAAAAAAGTAGCGGTGTTGGAGGAGAACATAACCGCACAGCTGAAACAACACATCGCTTCAGTTACTGGGTTTATCATACCAAATGAGATATTGAAGTATAATGGAAGACTTGTAAGATACGATGAAGTTGCAGACGCAATCGACAAAGTAATAAAAGGTGAAAACAAGGTGATACTAAATGGCTACTGATGTTAAAAGTTTGACTTCCAATGAATTTAATGACTGGTGTCCCGGCTGCGGAGACAGCGGGATTGTCCTAGCAGTCAAGAATGCAATTGTTAAAGCAGGCTTGGATCCGCATAAGACAGTAATAGTCTCTGGAATAGGCTGCTCTTCTAAATTACCGCACTTAGTAAACGTAAATGGCGTTCATACTTTGCACGGTAGGCCGATACCTTTTGCCGAAGGAATCAAACTAGCAAATCCAGAATTGACAGTTTTATTGGACAGCGGTGACGGTGATACCTATGGTATAGGGGTGGGACATTTCATAAGCGCCGGTAGAAGAAATACCGACATCAAACTTTTCATACACGACAACGGTGTTTACTCTTTAACAAAAGGCCAGGCCAGCCCAACTTTGCCGGAAGGACGAAAAACTAAATCCCTTCCTGCTCCGAATATAAACGGCGCTTTGGATCCTCTTTCGCTCGCTATAATGTCAGGCTATAATTTTGTTGCAAGAGCGCAGAGCTTCAAAGTTAATGAGCTTGCGGATATAATGGTAAAAGCGATACAGCACAAGGGACTGGCATTGGTAGACATAATGCAAGGCTGCCCCACGTATAATCCGGAGTTTACATCCGCGCCATGGTTTAATACTCATTTAAAGGCTTTGCCACAGGATTATAATGGCTATGTTAAGGACCCTTCAAACAAAGCAGAAGTAAACGAGAAAAAGTTAAATGCGATAAAAATGTTGCTCAGTGAAGATCCTGACAATATGTACACAGGTATTTTCTTTCAAAATGAGGATCCAGACACGTTTGAAAGCAGGCTGCAGGCAAGAAAAATTCCTTCACCAGTATCACAGAAGATAGCAGACGAAAGCGGGAACTCATTAGTAGATATAGAACCTTTGTTAAAAGGGTTAGAGGTATGAAGTGGAAGAAACCGTCGAAATAAAAGAGGGTTTACAAGGAGTTTACATAACTAAATCATCAATATGTAAAGTTGACGGCCAGGAAGGAAAGCTTTATTACAGAGGTTATAAAATAGAAGATTTGGCAAATTACTCTTCCTACGAAGAAGTATGCTATCTTTTATTGTACGGAAAACTGCCAAATTCCAAGGAGCTTGTCGATTTCACCGAAAAAATGAAAAAAGAAAGAGAAATATCAGAAAAGACAAAAGACATAATCCGTAAGTTTTCTAAGGAAGCACAGACATTGGATGTTCTAAGGACGGCAATGTCTTCTCTGTCTGCTGATGATGGTAAACCATACAGCGACAATGAAAGTGAAAATATTGAGAAAGCAATTAAGATAATAGCAAAGACTGCTACAATATCAGCTGCTATAGGGAGAATCAAAGACGGAAAAGGGATATTAGAGCCTGATAATTCCTTAAATCATTCTGCAAACTTCCTTTACATGCTTACTGACAAGAAGCCGGATAAAGACTCAGAAAAGTTAATGGATATAATGTTCATTCTTCATGCAGAGCACAGTTCAAACGCGTCTACTTTCGCGACATTAGTTGCCTGTTCTACCCTAGCAGACATATATGCTGGAGTAACTGCAGGAGTAGCTGCATTGAAGGGACCGTTACACGGTGGAGCGGATGAAGCTGCAGTTAAGATGATGAAGGAAATAGGGAGTCCAGACAATACTGAAAATTATATAGAGGAAGCGCTGGCAGGAAAAAAGAAGATAATGGGGTTCGGTCACAGAGTATACAAAACTTATGATCCTAGAGCCAAAATCCTTAAGTCTTACTTGGACAAAATAAAAGGAAATTCAGGTGGGGAAATAAATAAGTTAATAGAAATATCTTTAAGAGCAGAAAAAATGATGATAGACAAGCTAGGGAAAAGTCATGGTATATGGCCAAATGTGGACTTCTTTTCAGGACCATTGTACCTGCATTTGAACATAAAACCCGAGTTGTTCGATACTGTATTTGCTTCTAGCAGGACTGTCGGCTGGTGCGCTCACGTAATAGAATACTGGAGAAATAACAAGCTTTTCAGGCCATTAGAACAGTATGAAGGCTCTGTAGATTTAGTTTACAAAAACATTTCCGAAAGAAGTTGATTTTTGTTACAATAAACCATCAATCCGTTATTTTAAAACAGAAGAAGCTATGGAGAAAACGAAAAGCACAGCGCCTATAACTATCAAGATTTCTTCTATCTCCAGCGTTAAAGTGGCGTATTTATGAAGGAATGCAGCAATTATCATAAGGAGCATTCCAATAACAAACAACGGGTATTTATATCTGTCTGGAAAATGCATGTTATATCACCTGAAATATCCTGAAGTCTACTGGCCATCCTGCAGCCAGTGCTCTTAAATACAAGTCAACCAGTACTATAACTACCAGACTAATAAATGCCCATTGTTCATGTCTTTTATTAAGCATTGACTGAAAATTAAAGAAACCTTTTCTGGCTTTTGGCTTCAGGGCACAATCATAGCATTTTACGTTACCGCCTGCAAACAAGTGCCTAAATGCATGGCATGACAGAACCCATAATGTAAGCAATAGCGCATTTAAAAGAATCAAGACGCTTGCAAACCTCAATACAAACCCGCCAAAATAAGTCACCGAAACGTAGAAATCGTAGTAGAAAAACGGAAGAAGCGCTATCCCCGCATATAACAAATATCTATGGAGGTTATTAAATGCAAATAGCGTTGTCTCGCCAGAATATCCTCTCGTTGCATTGTCCATTCTTTCGTCTGCGGCGCAGCTTTGCGGATGATTAAATATGTGTCTATAATAATCCTTACGATAGGCATAACATGTTAATCTGAAAAGACCTGCAATCGGAACCACTAATATGGTTGGCGAGTAAAATGGGTCTATCAGACCTTTATACTCTTTTACTGGGAATACAAAAAGAGAAACTATGGCGAACGTCAATATCACTATAAAAGACCATAGTCTCCAATTCGGCTCAAATAATTCAGGTATCGCTTTTCTCAAATTCGCCAGGATATTTGCGTTACTGTCCATGCTTTCTCCTTATTTTATTAAACAGCATGGTGACAGGATCATAGTAACTGTCAACTATGCTCTCTTTTTCTGGGATTATTGCATTGTCTGTAATAGCTATATGCTCGGGGCACACCGATTGGCAGCATTTGGTTATATTGCAATAGCCGGCACCTCCCTCTTCATGTAGGAACTTTGATCTGTTTATTGAATCCAAGGGGTGCGTGTCAAGAGACGCGGCTTTCACCATAAACCGCGGTCCTATGTAGTTTTTATCGTGCTCCCTTATGACATGACAGACATCTTGGCAAAGAAAACATTCTATGCAGTTCCTAAACTCCCTTGATCTTGTTATGTCTATCTCATCTATTTTCCAAGGCTCCTTTAATCCGTTTTTGGGTGTAAACTCAGGTAGTTTTCTAGCTATGTCCCAGTTTTTTGAAACGTCGGTTACTAAATCCTTTACAATTGGGAATGCTTTCATAGGTGCTACATGTATTTTATCCCCCAACGAATCCACTCTTGTTTTGCACATTAAACTGGGCCTTCCATTTATTTCTGCGGCACACGAACCACACCTTGCTGCCTTGCAATTCCATCTCGCTCCTAGAGTAGGATCTATGTTGTTTTCTATATAATGCACAGCATCGAGGACCACCATCCCTTCTTCCACAGGAACAGTGAATTCCTGGAAAATCCCTTCTTTATCCTTGTTTGGATCAAACCGATACACGTTTATTTTAATTTCTTTATTCATATGTTTCCTCTGGCAAGATCTCTTTAAGGCGAGGGGGCATCTCCGGTGGCGAATAGGTATAATTCTCTAATTTATTCTCCGCTTTTTTGAATATTATGTTTTTCAGCCATTTTCTGTCTTTTTTAGGGTAGTCGCTTCTATAATGTGCACCTCTGCTTTCTTTTCTCATTATTGCTCCCCTGACCAGTAATTCAGATACTTCTAACATATTATACAGCTCTAGACACTGAAGCAAACCAGGATTGTAATTCAAACTTCCGCCAACGCCTACATTTTTGTATTCTTTTTTTAGATCCACTATAACTGATAGGGCCTTCTGCATAGCCTGTTCATTTCTTACTATCCCCACGTTTTCAGACATGGCTTTCCTGAGTTTTTCCGTAAGCGAATATGGGTTTGTACCATTGGGGTTTAGAAATTCATTAATCCTTTTTATTTCATCCTTTGCTACCTCTTCCGGTATCTTTTCCAAATTCGCTTTTTTTGAGTACAATGCTGCGCTTATTCCCACATACCTGCCAAAGACCAGTAAATCTGCCAGTGAGTTCCCGCCCAATCTATTAGCACCATGTACTCCAGCAGCAGCTTCCCCGACTGCAAACAGCCCGTTGACGTTTGTGGAATTGGTTTCAGAGTCGACTTTTATGCCCCCCATATAATAATGTGTTGTAGGCGCAACTTCCATTTTTTCTTTCGTTATATCCACGCCTGCAAATTCTTTGAATTGCATATACATACCAGGAAGTTTTTTCATTATGAAATTCTTGCCTTTATAAGAAATGTCTAGTAATACTCCGCCGTGTTCAGTGCCCCTCCCCTCCTGTATTTCATTATATATTGATCTTGCGACTACATCTCTAGCGTCAAGTTCCTTTTTCTGCGGAGAATATCTTAACATAAACCTCTCTCCTTTAGTATTGTACAGCAAACCACCTTCTCCTCTTACCCCCTCCGTTACAAGCAGGCCTTTGACTCCAGGTGGCCATACCATCCCGGTTGGATGAAACTGCATCATCTCCATATCCATCATTTCTGCACCCACATCAAAAGCCAATGCTATCCCGTCTCCAGTGCTTTCCCACGAATTTGAAGTAACCTCATAAATCCTCCCACAGCCGCCTCCCGCTATAATAGTTGCTTTTGAATTTATTGCAATGAACTCGCCTTTTTTCATATCCAAACAGATTGCACCTATAACTTTGTTCTTGTTTTTTACCAGTTTAGTCACAAAAACTTCGTCCATAACACTAACATTATTGCTGTGCAGGATCTTGTCTTCCAATGTCCTTAAAAGCTCTAATCCAGTTTTATCCCCTACATGGCATAGTCTTCTGTACGTATGTGCCCCAAACGCCCTCTGCATTATCTTTTTCTCAGGAGTCCTGTCAAAAAGCGCACCCATCCTTTCAAGTTCATACACCCTATCCGGAGCCTCTTTTGCCAGTTTTTCGACTAGTCTCCAGTCCGATAAGTATACCCCCTCTACCATAGTGTCTTTAAAATGTACCTTCCAATTGTCTTCCGGGTCTACATCGCCAAGAGAAGCGGCTATTCCTCCTTCCGCCATAACCGTATGCGCTTTACCCAGAAGGGATTTTGATACAATTGTAATGCTTACTCCTGCATTAATGGCTTCAACGGCAGCTCTTAATCCTGAACCGCCGGCCCCGATTATTAGTATATCTGTATCTATGGCCTTGTAGTTTTGGCTGGGCATGAATAGATTTAAGTAAGCATAATTTAAATTATTATGTATGAGGTTTGAGGAGCTTTGCAATTATCTGCTTGAATTGGAAAAAACCTCAAAAAGGCTTGAGATGATAGATATCCTTTCAAAAGTATTCTCCAGGACAAAAACTGAGGAAATAAACTATACAGTAAATTTTATACAGGAGCAGATATTGCCGCCGTTCTACAACGTACAATTAGGGATAGCTGATAAGATGGTAGAAAAGTCCATAGCCCTTGCATATAATAAATCCGTTTCAAAGATATTTGAAGAATATAAAAGATTAGGGGATTTGGGAGAAATAGCGGAAAAAGAATCCAACAGTTCCCAAACCTCAAAAACGGACATTACAGAGGTCTACGGTAAGCTTTTAAAGATAGCAAAGACTTCTGGAGAAGGAAGCATAGATGAAAAGATAAAAGGATTGTCGGACCTGATATTAGGTGTTTCGCCAATAGAAGCGAAGTTTATAATACGTTTCGTCATGGGAAAATTACGTTTGGGCGTAGGAGAAGCAACGATAATGGAGGCTTTATCTAAGGCAAAAACAGGAAATAGAAAGTTTAAATCCAACATAGAGAGAGCGTTTAATCTTTGTTCCGATTTAGGTTATGTGGCAGAAGTCCTTTATTCCAAGGGAGAGGAAGGGATAAACAAATTTGAGATAAATGTAATGAAGCCTATACGACCTGCTTTGGCAGAGAGGCTCGGCTCTTCAAAGGAAATTTTAGAGAGATTGGGCAAATGTGCGATAGACCAGAAGCTTGACGGGTTCAGAGCGCAGGTGCACAAAAAGGGCAGCGAAGTGCGCGTTTTTTCCAGGAACCTTGAAGATATAACCCATTTTATGCCGGAGATAGTAAATGAAGTTAAAAAAATAGACTGTCAAGATTTAATAATAGACGGAGAAGCTTTAACGTATGACGAAAATACAAATGTTCTGTATCCATTTCAAATAACAATACAAAGAAAGAGAAAACACAACGTAGAAAAGATCTCCCAGGAATTGCCGTTGAGACTTTTCGTTTTTGATGTAATCCTTTTCAATAAAAAAAGCATGATAAACGAGCCTTATATAAAAAGAAGGGAACTACTAGACAAGCTGTTTTCTAACACCAAGACCATCTCTAAGACAAAAATGATAATAACGGACGATGAAAAAGAGATTGATAGGTTCTTTGATAGCACTATAGAAGAAGGTCTAGAAGGAATAGTTGCCAAGCGTCTTGATTCTCCATACTCCGCCGGAGCTAGAAATTTCAATTGGATAAAAATGAAAAGATCATACAAATCTAAATTGAACGACACTATAGACTTAGTTATTTTGGGTTATTTCAAAGGCAGAGGGCAAAGGGCCGGCTTTGGATTGGGCGCAGTATTGGCAGGAGTATACGATTCAAAGGAAGACAAATTCAAAAGCATAACAAAAGTAGGTTCCGGTTTTTCAGAGGAGCAATTCAAGCAGCTTTTCAAAATACTAAATGAAATAAAAACGGATGGCAAACCTGCCAGAGTAGACAGCATAATGCAGCCCGATGTCTGGGTCGTTCCCAAATACGTAATAGCAGTAAAAGCAGACGAAATTACAAGAAGTCCAACTCACACTGCTGGAATGAAAGACGGCATAGGTTATGCGCTCAGATTCCCAAGAGCAGTGTCCTTTATACGTACTGACAAGAAGGCTGAAGATGCAAATACTGTGAAAGACGTAATAGAAATGTATGGCCAGCAGAAAAACATAAGCATTAAAAATTAGGAGAGTGTTGAAAGTAATATGCTTTTAAACGAAGGTAGGGACTCATTTTTGGAGGAGGTAGTGAGCTTTAACGACTCTAAGTATACTATAGTCCCTGTGCCCTTAGATGTAACAACTACATACCTTAAAGGAACTAAATTCGGGCCAAGGTCCGTTATCGAGGCATCGCGTTCGCTGGAAAATTACGATTTTGAGCTGAATTACGAACTGAAAGATAAGATATTTACGCTTAACGAACTTGAATTAAGCGGAGATATAAGAAATGCGATGGAGATAATAAATTTAAGCACTTCTGATATTGTCTCTGCAGGTAAAATACCAATATTGATAGGCGGAGAGCACACTGCAACATACGGTGCTTCGTTGGCTTTCGGAGAAGACGTTGAATTTGTAATATTTGATGCGCATGCTGATTTCAAGCCAGATTATTTAAAGCTTGAGATAAACCATGCCAGTAATGCAAGGTTGGTTAATCTTAGAAACAATGTTTCTCTTGTAGGGGTAAGAAGCTTGAATTTGGAGGAAAAAGAAGAACTGATAAAGAGAAAATTGTTAGTAATAACAAAGGACAAAATAAACGATGATAAAAGCCTCAATTCCTTGATTAATTTAATAAGAGGTAAAAAAGTTTACATTAGCATTGACATGGATGTTTTTGATCCTTCCATAGCACCAGGTGTTGGAACACCGCAGCCAAATGGGATACTTTACAGTGATTTTCTTAATTATGCTTCTGCCATAATCCGAAACTCGGCTTTAGTTGGTATGGACGTAATGGAAACCCGACCATTAAGTGACAACAATATAACAGAAATACTTGCAGCAAAGCTGATAATCGATTTAGTTTCTTTAAATGAGCTTAAAAATAGACATTAACTAAATGTGCGTTGCGCTTATTACCAATCCACCTACCGATGCAAACACCAATGTCACTATAAATGCTATTAAGATGTACAGTACCATCGATATAAGCAGCATTGATGCCATAGTGTCTCTCATTAATATCCTGTCTCCGGGCTGCGAAATTGTTGACACGGCATATCCTATTATCAGGCTTAGGCTTACAAGGTATATCCCTATTATAACCTGGAAAGTATACAAAGGTATTGCTCCTCCGCTTAAATTAAATAAACTGAATGCAAATGGGACCACAGACGAAACACCACCGCTTGAAGATGTGCTTGCAGCGCTTTGTATTGAACTTATGCTACCAGAAAGTGAAGTAAGCACAGTTCCTATCAAAGTTGTCAAACCCACTACTATTCCTGCCATTGCAGGGCTTATTAGCCCTACTTCTACCCGCATGCCCGAAGTAACCTCTTCCAGTAGCGAACGTACTTGTTCTTCTATTCTTCGTAGATTTGCGAGGTGTTTTGAAACATAAGACGTGGCCACCGAAGCATTTCTCACACTTTTTGCTGCAGAAGACAAGAAAATTTTTGTGGATGCGAGAATCATCGGAGATGGGAAAAAGCGGGTAGAACCGTTCGTTGCGTTGAAAAAAGCATCCTTTAAAGACATACCTAATTTTCTGATGTTGTTGATGGTTACATCAAAAAACTCGGATACAGGTGTGCCTTTCATGTTTTCTTCGACTTTTACCAAGGTAGCTTCAGGTGGGTAGCCTTGAGCAAGGAAGGAGCTCATTTGTGACATTGCAGCACCAAAAGATGCTTCTATTGAGGTTAATTCTTCCTCCGTTTCTTTAAGCTGTATAACGGAAAGTTTAAGATAAACTACTATGGAAAATCCTATCGCAGCAGTTATGAACATTGAAACGTATATCTGCGTTGGCCCGAATTTTAACAGTAGAGGATAAAGGAAGTAGACCGGAAGCATGAAAAGCACGAATATAAGTATAGCCGGCAAAAGCGCACTTATGCTTATATTTTTCTTTCCCATTTTTATAAAAAAGCTGCCAACTTTAGGTATGTTTGGTATGTTGTTTATATCCGGCGCGCCAAATCCACTTGGCCTAGTAAGCAATTTGTTCCTTATCAGAAAATAAACCATCAAAGGCAAACCAACATCGTACATTAAGGCCAGAAGCACTCCAAAGTCAGGAACGGCTACGAATGCCATAAGCATGGGCGCAAGCACTAACCCAAGAACTGGCAGTACCATACCTATCATATATATTGTATTAAGCGGCTCTTTCAAAGATGACGCATATTTTGTCATGGCTTCAAATGTTCCTCCGAGTATCCTGTCTGAGGCCTCATCTAAAAGGCCCAATCTTGCTTCTTCAGTTTCTTGTGAGGTAGAACTTTCTATGAGGAAAAGCGCATCTGTGAACGCAGGACTTGATTTTGACCATCTTTTTGAATAGTCGTCCAAAGCTTCCTTTATGTTATTGTATTTTCTCGCAGCCGTGTCCCAAATCAACTTCTTTAAATCAAGGGCCAAATAACTTGTAAGGTTATCGGAAGCAAATTGCACCGCACCTTCTAAATTAGGGGTTTGTCTCATGAATATAACCATATAAAGTATCATTGTGACCAAGTCGCTGGAGGACTTACTTAATCTAACAGTCATCTGTTGCTGGGGAAATAGCTGTACCCCCACAAATGACAGTACTCCTAAAAACATGAGCACAAGTCCTGCTATTACCTGCCCAAAAATCAACAATATTACTCCTAAAAGCATCAAAGCTACAAGCATGAATATTCCGAAACCGTATAGCTGCTTTGCGTCAAAATCGTACCCTAACAGATAAAGAAGCGTGTTTATCTTCTTTTCTTGGTCCTTGTTTATGTTAAATTTTACTACTTTGCCTATTGTATTGGCTCCAAAATTTATTATTTTTGAAAAGTTTGTCGGATTTTTTTCCTTGAATATCTTGTATTCAAGGGACCTTAATTCCTCCCGCACATTTTCGTCCTTTTTGTATAGGTCACTCTGGACCAAGTTTTCTTTTGTATAATAATTGTTTATAAAGTTTTTGTCTATCCTTACAGTTGGTATCGTTTCCTTTACTTTTTGCTTCTTAGCCATAATTCAAACAAGTTCACAATGCTTTTTCTTTCAGCAGTTCCATATTCTTCTCGTAATCTGCTTATTATGTCATAATACTGGTCTATTGCAGCAGAAGTAAATTCCGCTTCCAATACCGACGGGTTTTTAACCTTATCTGCATGGTCTGAGATAGCTTTGAGTATGTCCCCCCTAGCTCTTATGTTCTCAAGCACGGCATCCCAGTTTCCGGCCCAATCTTCTACTTTTGAGGCTATTTCCTTTATTACGTAGCTATTCCCTTCCAGTAAGTCGTTCGATGGTTCAAGGCTATCTTTGTGTATGTCATAATTTACCAAGTCTACGAATCCATTTTCATATTGCGGGTCTTCCGTCCAATCTTTTCTTACTTCAGTTATATTAAGCACGCGTCTTCTTTCGCTTAATCTGTCTTCCGTTCTGATTTTGTTTACTGAAACTATTAAATCGGTCGCTTTAAAACTTGTCCTTGGAACGTTAAGGTCGTTTACTACTCTATCAAAAACACCATACGGGTTTTCACCATGTATTGTACCCATAACTGTATTGGAAAGCGCGCCAACGCGCATTGCCTCGTACAATGCTTTGGCTTCCGTGCTTCTTACCTCCCCAACAATTAACGAACTATCACCCAGTCTCAATGTTGTTCTTATGCCTTCATCCGCGCTCATTTCTGCCCTTTCTCCGGTGATAGCACTTTGCACCTTTAACGATAGCATGTCATAACCCAATTTAGTAAATGAGTCCGTTGGAATCTCCAAAGTGTCCTCAACCGTTATTATCCTGTATCTTTTCATCAGGAGCAGCATCAATGCAGTTAACATGGACGTTTTACCTGCTCCACGCGTGCCACTTATTAATATTGTTCTTGCTCCTTCTACACAGAACCAAAGCAATCCAGCCGCTAAAGGAGAGATCATCTTATTATTTATAAACAAAGGTATCGTCCAGGGCTTTTCCCGGTGTCTTCTAAATGCTATGCTTATCCCCTCCGGCGAAAGTGGGCGCTGTGCTATTGCTACCCTTGATCTGAACAAGTCGGTTATTAATTCTGTGTCCAGCACGGGATGTCCTTCGTCCAAAGCCCTCCCAGACATTAATCTAAATCTGGAAGACCACGCATCGACTTCCTTTGCATTCGGTATGATGTTTGAAGCGCATTCTCCATATTTAGAATGTTTGACAAAAATGGGCGATTTGCTTATTGGAGAATTTATGTATACATCTTCTACCATTTCATCGGATAGCACTATTTCCGTCATGCCAAAACCAACGGTAAGCCTAACAAGTATCCTTGCAAGCTTGTCGATGTCTTTAAAACTTAGACTATATCCATTTCTAGTGCTTATTTCCGCTATCATGTCTTTGCTTATCTTGAAGAAAACATCTCTCATCCTAAGCGGATCAGTGAACTCATTTTCCTGGGGCCTATAATCTATCAAGTTGTTCCTTACCTGGTCTAATATGTCATATTCCTCCACGTTAAGCAGTAATTCCGGCGGAGAAAGGTGATACAGATACTGTGACATTCCAGGTATTTGGTATATGGTTACTTCAGTCTGATCTTCATCTCCCAGTTTATAATTCTCCATTTCTACCGCCGAAAGAGGCGGTTCCGACATTATTCTGGTGTACGTAAAATTTGGCCTGATAAGCGGCTTGAATATTGCCCGGTAAGGCTGTCTATCTCCTATTTTATACCCTAAGATAAGGTTTAAGTTCTTGTTTACTATCTTAATCTCGGAGATCTGCGAAATTAGACTTGAAAACCTTTCCAGAAAATCTGAGAATAATTGCGAGCCGGAATTTTCCTGTTTCACTTTGAATTCCCTTAAAAATCTTAATCCTAATACGTATGCACCCAACGGATCTCTTTTTAGCCGGTTAAATAATATGTAATTAAATTTTGAAACTTCTTCTGGAAAGTTTTTCTGAGTGTCACCGTCAAACGGCTTTGACAAATCTGATTCTAGCATGGCTTTGTATTTATTTGCAAGGTCATTCAACAGGCTTGTCTGGTCTTTCGTGTATATATAATTCCTGTCGCTCACTATTGTAAGCAATGTTATGTCCCCAGACTCTATTATCGCGTTGACTATTTTTTCAAAGATATCTTCATTGTCTTCCGGATTTGGGTAAAGTACATCCAAAGGCACTTTGTATGTAAGCCCTATTTCCCCTTCTTCTCTTGAAATAGAATAATCCTTGGTTTTTAATTCCATTATTACTATTATATTGCTTCAGGCTTTTATTTATGTTTCTTGCCGCGTTTTTCGCGTCTTATACGCTCGAATAAAAGCAGGATTGCTAAAATGGCCATTATAACTCCTATAATTATGTATAACTCATACAAGCCCGCAGTGATGGATAAAGTGCTCGAAAGTGCATTAAGATTATAGAAGAAGAATTTTGAATTATAAGCGTTTACAGTGGCATTATACGTTTTTTGTGGAAGATTTGTAAAGACCACCCCGCCTAACAAGTCAGTATAATTGCTAAATGATTCGTTGTTAACGGCTATAGTTACGCTCGCACCTACCACAGGTATACCCAATATTGTTACAATTTTTATGTTGATGTTGGATACAGGCAAAGTGATATTTAAGTTATTTTGCTGATTTGTCTGCAAAGATTCGCTTACGTTTAAATTTACTCCATCATAGCTAGCATTTTTAATTGTAATTTTGGCGTTTTTAGGCGCCCAGATGTAATAATTCTGGTATTTTTCAGTAAGATTTTCGAAAGATATGTAAAAATAAGAAGGCTTAACCACTGCACCTTGCTTTGATAAAAAGTTTATTGTATAATTATATTCCTTTACGAAATAGATGTGGATATTACTGTTAAACCTTTCAGTCAAGTTTGACGTGACATACCTGTTTCCGTTTATTATCTGAGGCAGTTCCTGTATGTAAAACTTGGAATCGTTTGTGGAATATACATAGCTGCCGTTGGTTATTATTGAAGAAACTTTTTTGATTTTGTTCGATAAGGGTATATTTGAGTAATAGGATACGTTAGTGAATAAACCCTCCGTTCCGTTTACAAAATTAAAATTTGCTTTAAGGTTCTCGTTCCACGAAAAGCTTACATTTAAAGGGGACAGCACTTGTATAGGATAATTGTAAATCTGCAATAAGGTTCCATCGTCTACTCTGAAGCCGAGCAGTACTTCCTGGTACCCAGAATAATTTTCTAGTTTTTGTGCGGATATGCTAAAAATGCTCCCGTTCTTAATGTACTCGCTTTTGTTGTTTATTCCGTTGTAATAATATTCATTTATAAGGAAGTAGACAGAAAATCCGATGTTTATGGTTCCAGACTGGTTTACAAAAAACGAAATTGTTTTATTATTGGAGTTTTCAAGCCCTGAGAATGACGTAAAAAGGACTTTCTCGTTTAAACTGCCGTTCTCAGAATAAGCCGTAAGAGTTATCTTTTGGCCAAACGCGAATTTTAAAGCCGTCGGTTTCGTATAGTTTTTGCCGTTCACGCTGAAAACTCCATTAACAGGGTCATTGAAATATACCGCATAAGTCGTATTTGAAAGCGCTTCTACGAGTTGATATACTTTCGGGGAGCCCAATCCAGTAACTTCATTATACCCTCCGTCTGCGCAGTATAATCCATTGCAGCCACTGGTTATGCTGTTGAAAACAAGATTTCCAATGCTGTTGAATATACTATATAAATGGCTGTTAAGATATCCTTCCTCTCCGTGTATATTTTGATTTAGTAACGAAGCTATTGCGGCCCATGACGGCGCAGCCAAGCTCGTACCATAAAGTCCAAGCCAACCGGAATTAGCATATACACAAATGGGAGTACCTGCATTAAATGCTACATCAGGCACTAGCCGATAAGAACTTATTGCTGGTTGAAACACTGGCCTGGTAAAAAACTGACTTTGACCGCCTCCGCTGCCATTCCAGCCGATTTCGGATTTATAACTTCCATTTGAGTATACGGACAGAGTAGTTCCACCTACGGCTATAACATCAGGGCTTGAGGCAGGAAAGTTTACATTTGGAGTATTGTAAGAATTATATGCTCCACTGTCTCCACTTGCTACGAATATATTTATCCCCTTTGACTGCGCATATTCAAGCATCTGGTTTACGTAGTTTATGTTTTGCTGGCTGTAATCAAGCTCTGACGAGCCCCAGCTGAGCGAAATTGTATCTGCAGACACCTTGTTTATTGTATAATTTACCGTTTGGAAAAGCCAGGAGTCGTTTGGAGCTATTATCAAATATATCTTTGCATCCGGTGCAAGAGAGTGGGCCAATTCTACGTCCAAAGCAGTTTCATATGTCCAGTTAACTGGATAAGAACTTGAGCTTCCAAAAGGTTTTTCTATTACAAGGTTCGATCCGTTTGTAAGCGCATTCAGGCCGTAGTATGAGTCAAAAGCGTTTATATCCTGCTGCAGGTTTGGATCGCCATGCGCTACCACTATTGCAATTGCTTGCCCGCTACCTGTTATATTTTCATTGTACAGCGGTAAAAAATTGTAAGCAGTGCTCAAATCCAGGGGAGACAGGTAATTACAAGCCTGCGTTTGAAGGGGCATTTCCTGGAAATTCAGGTTTATCCCCTGGGATGCGTGCGTAATCGAAATAGAAAATAAAAAGGCCATTAAAACGATCAGCAGAGTTATTTTGTGCATACGCTAATAAAACAGCAAGTAAATTTAAAATTATTGTAATTTTAAACATAGAAAAAGTTAAATACTAAGGTATTTATTGAAACTAAATGAAATTACCAAGTCAGGTCAGAAGATACTGTAGATTCTGTAAAGAGCACACTCTGCAAAAAGTAGTGCAGGTGAAAGGGGGTCAGAGGGGAACATTGACAGCAGGTAGCCGAAGGAAGGGCTGGAATCTTGAGCATGGTTATGGTTCTACGCCTTATCCGATGTTTGAGCATGCAAAGAGACTTGGTATAAAGCAGTCAAAGAGAATAGATTTAAGATATAAATGTACAAAATGTGGTAAGATGACTACCCAGAAAAGGGGTAAAAAAGCAAAGAAACTGGAGATAAAATAAAATGGAAGAAATCATATTCAGGCCTTCAGAAGGCAAATTTTCGAAAGTAAGATGCACAAAATGCAAAAATGAACAAGTTATTTTTACAAGAGCTTCTACCGAGGTAAGGTGTTTGGTGTGTAATGAAGTCCTTGCCAAACCAACCGGTGGAAAGGCTGAGATATTGGCAGAAGTAATAGAAAATTATTCGTGATTATGAATAACTTAATCAAAAAGTGGAAATACATCATACTAGCTTCACTTGGATTTTTACCGCTTGGTTACTTAGGTTTGCAGACCCCTTATGAACCAGTTGCGTTCATTCTTGGAATAAGCGATGGGTTTTTGGGGTTTATAATCCTTTTGAACTCTTATGAAGTAGGGTTTATGGACGGTGCAAAATCAACAAAAGCAAAGTCGATGACTGCACTAAAGCACAATAGAATATTCTGGTTTAAGATACTTGCTATAGACCTAGGGGTTATAGCGATCGTAGGGCTCATTTTTATTTTGACCTTGAACCAAGCAACCGTTTTAACCAATTTTGATACGCTTGGATTGGGGATAATTGCGTTGGCCATACTTGTAATAGAATTTATAAGTTTGAGAAATTCATTATAATATTTATATATCCCAGGGTCATTTAAAATTCTATGGACGTATACGATGCAATAACAAAAAGAAGAACGGTATATTCTTTTTTGGACAAAGAAGTAAACGAGGAAATAATACTAAAGCTAATAGATTCAGCAGTAAAATCACCTACTGCAGGCGGCATAAGGGAATACGAATTTATTATAGTAACGAATCAAAATACAAAACGAGAAATAAGCAAAATCTCACTTACTCCGTACATAGATTCCGCACCGTTTATGGTAGTCGTTATATGCGACAAATCTAAGATGGACGCAGTCTTTGATGAAGAAGACAGTGAAACATTCTGCGTTGAAAATGCGGCTTTAGCAATAGAAAATATGCTGCTTATGGCCAGCAGCTATGGTTTGGGAAGCGCTTGGATAGCGACATTGCAGCAGGGAGACATAAAAAAATTATTGTCCATACCTGAAAAGTATAAGGTAAGGGGGATTATACCTCTGGGTTATGCAAAAGACGAAGCTACTATTAAGATAAATGCACCAAAAGTTGATATGAACAGGATAGTGCACATAGAAAAGTTTAATAACAGTACGGATTAAAATATAAGGATATGTTAAATAAAAAAGCGCAGACAAGGATGCCTTCTTCATTTGGTGGTTTGGTACAGTATTACTCAGATTACAAAAGCAAAATAACGATTAAACCGAGAACTGTGATAATATTTGGAATAGTACTTGTCATAGTCGTCGTCGGCATAAAAATAGCATTCAATGGTTAAAAAAATAAAAGCAGTTTTTGAGTCCGAGTATGCAAAAACTGCCTTTCAATAAAAAAACTCATACTTTTCTTTCATTTTAATTATATTAAAGTATTTGTTAGAAACTATTGGAAACAGTTAACTACCGAGATTTTCTATAAAAGTATCTATATCCTCACCGTCATTCTCAGATATTATTTTTTTAGGCGGAAGAACCACCGTTTTTCCTCTGTTGAAATGTACTACTAATCTGAATGGGAAGCCGGCATATTTGTCTTCCATATACCCATAATAATAAAATTTACGCTTGTTGGTGGATTTTATCTGCAAAAAAATGCAGATTCCGTTCTTAAATGCTATTATATCATACTCTCCAAGGCTTCCGCCGGCTCTTACTACTTTCCAGCCCATTTTTATAAAATTTAACTTCACGTTTCTTTCAGCACGGTAACCCTTCATTTTGTTAAACATATTTACAGTCTTTTTACTTTGTTTGTTCTGCCATCCTGCTTTATTTTCAATAGCCTATACCTTGATAACTTTGATAAAATCTTGCTTACCTTTATTTTCGAGAATCCCGTCTTTTTTATTATATCTGCTTGATAAATGAAGTCTTTTTTATTTAATGTCGATAAAATTATCTTTTCATCGTGGTTTAACAGGCTAAACAATAACTTTTTATTGTCATTTTTCACGGGTTTTCTCGGATCTGCCTGTCTGTTTTTTACGAAATAAAAATACAATACAAATGCGGCAATCAAAATAATTGGAATGATAATGTAATACAAATAATAATTGTTATTTGGCGGAGCTTTGCTTGTTGGGATTACATCATTATACTGTATTATAAATGGTAAATTTATATAATACCCGGTAACATTTAGATAGGTCTGGTTTATTAAATTCCAAGATACTTCAAAATGACTTGCAACCGGAATTATTGTTGAAGTTGGTATATTGTATGCTCCACTAGGTATATATGCGCCTTTGGGCAAAAGCATATCTATTGATAACGAGCGGGTAGAACTTGAAGGAAGAAAATATATCGTTGAATTAAAAGAATTATTTAGACCGGTGTAGTTTTGGTAATAATTATACTGCAGGTTTATGGGTACTCCACTTTTAATGTTATTTAATCCCACCAATATACATCCGCTCGGTACAGAAACGGTATGGCAGTCTGAAGAAGGGTAGATATTAAATGTTACGCCGTTTAAAACCGTTAAATTTTCCGTGTTGGACGGTAAACTGATATTGAACTTAGAGTCGGAGGCATTATATATCGTTATAGTATAATGCACCGTTGAGTACGAATAAAGATATGATGTTTGGGTGATGTTATCAAAAATGCTAACTTGAGAATAAGGCACGGCATTTGCTTTTCCGACCATCATGAAAATTATAACTATTGCGAACAACAAAATGACATATCTGAATTTATTTCTTTCCATAACCGTGATTTAATTACATTTTACATTATAATATAATAAATTAAGCTTTAAATATAAAAAAATAGTAAATGATGAGGTATGAGAACGGCAAAATATGGGGTAGGAGTAAGGAAAAGGGTTGATGCCATAAGACAATTAAGATCCGAAAAGTATGCCTGCCCAAGGTGTAAGAAGCTTGCTATTAGACGGCAGTCTGCTGGGATATGGAAATGCAAGCATTGCGGTCTTGTAATGGCCGACAACGCTTATAGTTTGAGTTCGAAGGTGATATAAAATATGTCTAAATACAAATGTTTTAACTGCGGTGCAACAGTTGATTCTTCTGAAATAGGGGATATAGTAAGATGTCCTTATTGTGGCGGCAGGATTTTAGTAAAAAAGAAACCTGAAGGTGGGCACCATGTCAAAGCAAGGTAATTCATACAGTGCTAGCATAAACTTAAAATTGGATGAATCTTTGATGCATAATCTATTCCATTCTTTGTCCTACAATTTAACCTCGGATGACAGGGTAAAAACGCGCATAAAGCTGGCATCAGATAGAATAAGCATAAGTATAAATGCAAATGATTTTAATATGCTATTGGCCGTCAACAACAGCATAATGCAGTCGATAAAAATGCTTGAGACCATAAATACGTATGAATGAAGACGAATTTGAAGAATTAAGGCAGCGTTTGCAGGTAGAAACTACGCAGAAACAGACTCTTCAATTGCAGTACAATGAGCTAAAAAGGACAATGGAAGAGATTGAAAAAACACAAGAAAACTCAGATTTGTTCCAGCTGTCAGGCCAGATACTCATCAAGAAGGATAAAAACGAAATACTCAAAGACCTCAAGGAAAAGTCCGAGATAATAGATTTTAGGCTGAAGGCCTCTTCCAAGTCTATAGACGAATTGACAAATAAGTTGCAAAGCATGCAAGATACTGGCAAAAAAACGCAGTAAAACTTATCTGATAAATTTTTATTCGTTAAAAACAATAATAAATACATGTTTGATTTTGTTACCTTGGGGTCTGCAACGAAGGATACGTTCCTGTTTCTAGACAAGGCATTTCTTAAACCGGGGGTCAATAAGCACTTTCTCGAGATACCTACGGATAAGAAAATAGACGTAAAAAACGTGCTTGAATTCAGCGGCGGGAGCGCAACGAATGCCGCAGCCACGTTTTCTGCTTTTGGCAAGAAGTGTGCAGTAATCTCAAAGATAGGGAGCGACGAGTACGGTCAGTTTGTGATAAACGACTTAAACCGGCGCAAGATAAGCACCGAGCTTATAAAAGTGTCCAGTGGAGAAACTCCTTTTTCGAACATAATAGTCTCATCCGGTGGCGACATGATCCTGTTAATACACCGCGGCATAGAAAGTACTATGTCTCTATCAGACATACAGCTGGATTTCAAGTCCAGATGGTTGTATGTCGGGCCATTGCCATGCAAAAACATAGATCTTCTTACAGATGTACTGAAATTCGCCAAAGCCAATGGCATGAAAACCGTGCTTAATCCGGGTTCCGTGGAGCTAAACCTCAAGCTAAAGAAAATGAGCCCAGTGTTGAAATACGTAGACATAATAAGCATGAACGACGATGAAGCAAAATCCTTTGTGGGATATGCAAATGACATGAATAATATCTCAAAGTTGTCAGAACATGTTAATGATATGGCGATAATAACCAAAGGGGATAAGGGCTCACTCGTTTTATCCAAAAATAATCTTTATATTGCTAGCACTTTTAAAACAAAACAGATAAACTTTGTCGGGGCCGGTGATGCTTTCTTATCCGCTTTCGTTACTGCAATTGATGATGGAAAGGACATAGAAGATGCACTCACGGCCGGAAGTTTTAATGCCAGTAACGTTATACAGAAATACGGCGCGAAAGAGGGGATAACCGGCTCATATCCTCCGGAAAATATCAAATTAAGAATAACAAAAAGCAAGATAAATATATAATGACCGAATGCTTACAAATAACATGGGAAAATTGCCATTGAGAGGGGTATTTCTAGCATATGATCATGGGTTGGAACATGGACCGACTGATTTTAACGAGCTAAATGTATCACCGAAATACATAATAGACTTGGCAAAAAAAGCAGAAGTCGATGCGCTGATATTTTTGAAAGGCAGCGCTATCCACTATTACAATAAAAAAGAAATAGGCATCCCATTAATATTGAAACTGAACGGCAAGACAAGATTATACGGCGGTGAACCGTTTTCAACGCAGAATACCAGCGTTTCCGAGGCCATAAAGATAGGAGCAGCCGCAGTAGGTTATACAGTTTATTGGGGAAGTAAATACGAAAAATACATGGTTAGAGAATTTGGCAAAATAGAAGAAGAAGCCCATTCCTTAGGCTTGCCAGTAATAATGTGGTCATATCCAAGGGGTAAAACCATACCAGATGATGAGTCCCCGGAGATAGTCGCATACGCTGCGAGAGCGGCCTTTGAGATGGGCGCCGACATAGTCAAGCTAAAATACCCGGATGACGACTCAAAATTGGATTGGATAGTAAAATCAGCAGACAAGACTAAGGTATTCCTTGCCGGTGGCAAGAAATTAGACACTGAGAATATTGAGCAACACGTCAAGAAAGCAATCGGCTCTGGATTTAGTGGCATGGCAATAGGCAGGAATATATGGCAGAGCGACAATCCAGTGGAAAGAATAAAAGAACTTAAAAGCATAATAAAAGATTGATGGCAAAGGGTAAATTATGTATAGATATTGGCGGCACAAAGATCATATTTGCAATATTGGACAAGCCAGGGCATATACTTAAAAGTAGAAGGGTAAGTACCCCAAAATCAAAAAACTTATTTTTAAAGATGTTAAGCGCTAATATAAACGATTATCTCAAGTTCTCAAATGGCATTATAAACGTTTCGATAGCGGGAAGGCTTGATGAAAATGGCAAGGTAGTATTTGCGCCAAATCTCCCAATATTCGGTTTTAATTTAAGGGATTTTATGAAAACTTTCTCAAAAAAAGTATCTATAGAAAATGATGGAAACTGTTTTGGTATAGGCCAATTATATGAAAGCGGGCTTAAGAAATACAAAAGTGGCTTGGTTGTAGTGTGGGGAACAGGTATAGGGAGTTCGATAATATATTCTGGAAGGATTTACAAAGGAGGAGGATTTGCCACCGAGTCTGGGCACATGATTTATGATTATAACAGCGGAGAAGACGTAGAAAGCATTATAGGCGGCAAGAGCATAAAGCGGGTCTATGGGGTGGATGGTTTTAACTTGCATAAACTTGCCGAGAAAGGAGATAAAAAAGCTCTGAAAGCATTTGAGAAAATAGGCAGGATATTCGGTTTTTATCTTTCTTCTATGATATTCATATTGGATCCTGAGATCATAATACTTGGAGGAAGTTTTGTCAATTCCTGGAAATTTATGAAAAATAGCGCTTATGAAGTGCTGAGAGACAGACGCATAAGAAAAAGAATAACGGTAAGGATAGCCCGGGGAAAGTTTTATGTAATAAAAGGTTGTTATTTTATTGATGAATATGAAAACTCTAATAATAAATTATAAGGCATACGAAGAAGCCTTTACAAACGGCCTGGACATAGCAAGATATTCTAAGAAGTTATCAAAAACTTCCGGTGTAAGCATAATAGTTTCTCCACCATTTACGATTTTGAGGGATACTGCAAAAGTGGCGAAGACGATAGCACAGGGAGTGGATGAAGTAGACCCAGGTGCTTTTACTGCTCACGTAACCTGGTTTGAATTAAAACAAGCAGCCGTTGCAGGAACACTTTTAAATCATTCCGAAGAGAGATATGCACATTCAAAAAATGGGCCAATCGATTATGCCGCTCTAAAGATGGCTGTTGACAAATGCGCTAATGCAGGCATGGAAACCTATGTATGTGTACAGAATTTGGATGAAGCAAAAGAGGTATTAAAGATGAAGCCAACAGGGATAGCATATGAACCCCCTGAGTTAATAGGCGGGAACATATCCGTTTCAAATTCCAAGCCAGAAGTAGTAAAGGAATTCTGCAGTTTGGTAAAGGAAAATTCCAAGTCTCTTGCATTGATAGGCGCAGGTATAAAGGGAAAGGAAGACGCAGAGAAAAGCGTTGAGCTCGGAAGCGACGGTCTTCTGGTTGCATCCGGCATACTAAAATCGAAGGACTATAAATCCGTTATAAACGACCTTGTTGATGGGCTAAATAAGTGAGTTTATCTGTTTCAAATCAGCCTTAATCTGCGTTGAATTACACAGGCTTTTATTATAACCAACGTAGCTACACAGAATAGTCTGCATGAAGTAAACGCTGTCATTGAACGCCCTGCCAATAGTCTGGTTTGTTTTTATTAGCTGGTTAATCTGGCTTATATCTTTGTTTTCGAATATTTTAGGGTTTATCATTGATGATACCTCTATGTATTTTCCACCGATATCAATAAATGGCATAAAATTCCCGATATTGTTGAAAAAGGGATAGACAGAATTCTGGTCAAATTCAAACAACTCTTTTTCAAGTATATTTACGTATCTGCTTGAGCTTAAGTTCTCTATATTTGAAGATTCTACGGCAAAGTATGGGCTTTCGTATCTGCTTCCGTTTATGACATAAAACTGGGTATTGCCCAAGGTCTCTCCTGCTGAAAATGAAATCGATGGCGAAGTCATTGTGCTTAGATCGCTAAAGTTTCCGAATGCCTTCAATGCTTCGTATAATATCATGCTCTGAACGGCGCTAAAACTGGAATTACTGTAAATAAAGCTTATTATTGTTTTGTTTCCCGATCTGTATTCAGTCCCATTGAATAAATATAGTATCTGGGAAGGGTTAATCACACTTTCACTGGTGTTTTGGTATACCCGTGACTGGTTGAATATATCAAATGCGGTTATTAGCCTTTCCTGTATCAAATCAAAATAAGTCATTCCTTTTGTGAGCCCTGACAAAAAGGGAGTGTTCAATACGAAAGTGCTACCCTCTATGTTAAACATGTTTAAATAGACCAAGCTGTCAAGTATGTTTTCAGAACTGTTCGTTTCATTTATTGTTATTGTAGGCAGGGCCGTAATGGAATAATTTGATACCAATGTACGGCCTTCCGAGCTGTTAAACGATACGTTGCCGAGCCGTAATTGCAGTTTATTCGAACCGAAGAGATTATAAATAACGTTCAGGGCGCTGTTGCTGCAGGTACTGCAGCCGTTGTAGAAAATCTCTATTGAACTTTGCTGATTGTTTGCAGCAGCGGTTTTCAATCCATTGTAGAAGAAAAGGAAGTACACCAAAACTACCAATACTACAAGGCCTATCAGCAAGAATATACTTCTTTTCCCGTCCATATAAAACAATGTACTTAGCTTGTTATAGAATAATAAAGTAACGTTTACTCAAATATCCTGCTTAGATCTTTGAGGTGCGTTTCTTCTGTCGTTGAAAGTTTAATCGGAGTAACGGTTATTTTTCCGTCGAACAGGTTATAGAGGTCTGCGTTTTTATCCAGATCTTTTCTAAGCGTTCCATAAAGCCAGTAATAATCTTTGCCGTTCGGGTCTTTCTTCTTTATCACCAAATCGTCAAATACCCTTTTGTCCGTTTTTACCAGCTTTATCTTGGTTTTTGTGTTTATTTTAAGCGGCAGGTTTACGTTGATCATGTCAATATTTTTTGGGAAGCCCTTTATTTTAAGGTTTTTAAGTATCTTGACTATGCTCTCATACGAATCTCTCATGTTTTTATCGATTTCAGCCTGAGTCATATCAGGTGATAAGTTCTTTGAAAATGCTATGCTGGGTATCTCCGATATTGCAGCGAACATAGCCGCAGATATTGTGCCTGATGAGTATACAGTTTCTAAACCGGCATTCATCCCTTCGTTTACTCCTGATAGCACCATCGATACCTTGTTTTTAAATAGGTGGTAGATTGACATGAACACGCAGTCTGCAGGCGTCCCGGATACGGTATAACAAGGCATGTCTCTATAATTGATTTTATCTACGCGCAGTGGTTTATGGAAAGTAAAGCTCATTCCGCTAGAACTTTGCAGTTTATCCGGTGAAACCACCATAACTTCAGAACCGAAGACCTTTTTAGCGGCTTTGTATAAGATGTGCAGTCCCTCTGTTTTATAACCGTCATCATTGGTAACAAGTACTACCATATCTTTATTTACATCTTGATCTATTTATCTTTCAGTTATTGTTGCTTTTAACCAAAAAGACTACTTAAACCAGCAGCAGCTTCCTCTGCGCTTTTAGCCTCTTCTTTGTGAGGTTCCTCTTTCTTAGTCTCTTTGCTTGGCTGCGCGGCAGGAGCCTGTGCAACTTGTGCAGTTTGAGCCTCTTCTATTATCTTGTTAATGTCCACTCCTTTTAATGCAGAGACAACTACTTTTATCTGCGCATCATCAGGTTGTGCTCCTGTAGATGAAATTACATTCTTAAGCGAATCTTCTGTAATCTCTTTTCCTAAGCTATTCAATAACATTGCAGCGTATACATACTCCATATTTATTTGCCTCCTATCACCTTGTTTATTGCATCGGCCTGATACAGCGCCTTTGCCAATATGTCTCTTGCATTCGAACTTGAGACTATATTTCTATTTACAGATAAAAATCTTACTCCTATATAAATCTTTTTAATTGCATATTTTATTGAATATTTGTTAGGAATGTCCGTTTTTATCGATATGTCAAGCGCAGCTCTGAATATTTTAGAAACTTCGCTTATGTAGGTTTCTTTCTTGGTATACAGCAGGTCCTTACTGAATAGATTCTTCCCGTCATAAGCATAAACTATAGACAGCACTAACTCTTTCGGCCTTATGTCCATGCTTGAAAGTATACCTGCTATTTTGTCGCTTACTTTTTCCCCCCTTTTGACAACAGTACTGTCGGATAGTATGCTTATCTTCCCGCCCTCGTTTTTTGTCTTAACGCCTATGGATGAGAACTGTGAAAGCATAGGCCCCGGAGGAAACGGCGTTGGTCCGCTCGGCAGTATTATGTCTTTATCAGATGTTTCTCCAGATTTCAGTTTTGTAAAGGTACTGTTGTCCATCGCTTCTCTTGCGATGTCAAATGGATCCTCATTGGAAAGAAGAAGAACAGGCATCTTTACATCAGATACCTTCTCTGAAAGCTTGAATCCTGCCTGATTTATTGCATTGTATATAACCACCTTATTTGCGTAGATAAACTCGACTTTCCCCCTAAAAACCTTTTTCAGTCTTTCAAAGCTTTCAGAAGGATATCCTGCAATTTCTATTATACCTATGGTCTTGTACCCCTTTATTTTTTTGTTTAGCTCTGTAGCCATCTTCTCTTTTTGCGTCGATCCCCTGGATTTTTTCATATAGTAACCTTTTTGCCCATTGTAGGCTTCAAATACATGTGCTTTATGCTAGCATCTCCATTTAGAAGATTAGATTTTATAAATGAATATATTGACATTACATTTTCAATAATCCTCTCTTTCTGCGAGTCCTGATTTCCCACCTTAACACTTACAGCATTGGTTTTCTTAGTGTTTATTTTTACCAGGTTTTCAACCTTTTTAGCCTGCGTTTTAAGGTCCGATGCGGGAGTGATTATAGTGTTTGTTTTTGGATTTGGCATTTTGTTTGCGGCAGTAAGCTGTTTACCGAATTTTGCGGCCATCTGCGCCATTATTGAGGCTTCTGCGAAAAAATAGTCATATCCTTTTATGAGTTTTCTTATGGACTTTTTGTCAAATGTTTGAAAGTCATCCTTTAGAATAGTTTTTGAAAAAACCTCGTTTGCCTTTGTTATTAAATCTTTATCTACGAAGCCGCAAGTTTTAATTTCTTTTACCGTATTCGGAAGCGTGAATACCGTGTCCAACGGAGTCTCTGATTTGTTCTTCCTAGGTCTAAGTATTGTTATAAAGTCTATAGACTGCTTGAATTCCCTCTTGTTTTCGTCTATTTCCTTTAACACTTCTGACAATGCCTTTTCGACGTTTTCTTTCTCCATACGATTGAAATATAAAGAAACCTAATGTTTTTAAAGCTTTTTAAGTTTTCCGTTTTGCAGGCATCCGTTATTCGAGTATAATTATAATAATGACGCTGGAGTATATCTTATTATATGAAACCTTCCGATATCCTGAAATACTACCTGAATGACAACGTAATAAACAGGCTGTTGAACGTTAAAGACAGGGAATGCGCTGCAAGATACTACGACAAGTTCGGTAAAAGGCCGATGCTTTTTCAATATCCCAGCGATGTGGAGACGCTAATCAAAAGCGGAGCCACCAGTTTCCACGTAAGCGAAGAGCGCTGGATTAATCCATTATTGCTTGACAAAGAGCTTCCAAAGGACCAGTTGGATGACATGAGGAAAGGCTGGGACCTTCTTATCGACGTGGACTGCAAGATACTGGACATTTCAAAGATTTTCACTAAAATGATAGTAGATAAAATAGGGAGTGAAGGCGTAAAAAGCACGTCAGTCAAGTTCAGCGGCGGCAGCGGTTTCCATGTGCTGGTTCCTTATGAAACTTTTCCGGATTCTATAAACGGCATTAGCACGAAAAGGCTTTTTCCGGACGCTCCCATGGTCGTATCAATTTTTCTTAAGAACGAACTTAAAGACAGGCTGGAACGCGAGGTAAAGAATTATGGCGTAGACAGGATAGCGAAGGAACTAAACATTGAAAAAGAGAAATTTTACCAGGATGGCAAATTCGATCCTTACTCAATAATAGACATAGACACCGTGCTCATATCGGAGAGACACATGTTCAGGATGCAGTACTCCCTTAATGAGAAAAAGTGGTTCGTTTCAATCCCGATAGATAAGAACAAAGTGGAGGAGTTTAATATTGAACAGGCAAAGCCTGAAAACGTCGATACAAAGCTGGACTTTTTCGATCTCTCACCGCAGAGAAACGAGGCTTCTTCGCTCTTTATACGTGCATATGATGCCTTTCAATCGGAAGATAGGAAAGCAGCGGAACCGGCCGAAACAAAGTCATTCATGCCGGTTTCTCTCCCATTAGACGTTACAAAACTTCCTCCATGCATAAAAATAATATTAAACGGTCTTTCTGATGGAAGGAAACGCAGCGTATTCATACTCGTGAACTTTTTAAGGAGCATAGGCAGAACAAAGGAAGAGATAACGAGCTTCCTCATAGAATGGAATAACAAAAACAAGCCCCCTTTGAAACAGAACCTTATTTTACAGCAGGTTGAATACGCCTTTTCAGGAAAATCCTATCCGCCTCCAAACTGTGATTCAAAGGGATATTACAAATTTTTTAACGTCTGTTTTCCTGATCAAACGTGTAAATTTATAAAGAATCCGCTGTCTTACTACATAAGAGTAAACGCTAAAAATCACAAGAAAACCAGATAGTTTCTCTTAATAAACGAAGACAATGATTTTATGTCGCTGAAATACTTATAGCCCAATTTCTTTAGTTTTGGATTATTTACGCCTATAAAGGTTACTCCTGCGTTTACGCTTGCGGCGTAATCAGTTTCGGCATCACCCACGTAAAACGTTCTTTTTTTGTCGGCATTAAGCAGTTTTAGCGCCATGTTTATAATGTATGGGTTAGGCTTTTCATATTTTAATGCCGGAGAATTTACTATCTTTGCCAGGGAACCCAGCTTGAGGTAAGGTTTCACTTTTGACAGTTCCTCGGAGTTCATTGAAGTTGCTATGCAAAAAGCGATTTTTTTATTTTTTATGAATCTTATAAGCTGCAATGAGCCAGGATAAAATTTTATTTGCTTTACGTAATTCTTAGTAAACATTGCATCTTTAAGTTTTATTATGTCCTCCATCTGTTTATTGCTTAATTTAAGGTTATATTTATCCGATGCTATCCCAAGCATTTTTTTGGATGGGAACCTTATATTGTTGTATATGAATTTCAGTGGCAGAGTATCCTTTCCAAGAATGCGGTCGGTGGCCTTTTTTATCAGTTCTGAATGTACCTCGAAACTGTTTATCAAAGTTCCATCCAAATCAAATATTATCGCCATTCAATATTTTAAGTCTTCTAGTAAAAATACTTAACTTTTTATGGTTTACTGTCCAGATAACCCATTTTGTCTTCTATAAGATTTTTCAAAGCATCCAATAATTCCTGGTTTTCCGTTTTATTGAATACCACTTCTACAAATCCCTGTGCTATCATTTTGACCGCAGTGTTTTTGTCAAGACCCCTAGACATTGCGTAAAAAAGCATGCTTTTGTCTAGTGGCTGGGACGATGCAGAGTGGTATGCCTTTAATTCGTTTGTTTCGATTTCCAAGCTCGGTACCGAAATGCTCTTTGCGTTTTTATCAAGGACAAGCGAATGCTCCGACAGATAAGCATATGAATTTACGGCAGGTTTTTCTTGTCTTATAACTCCTTTATACACGGCCTTTGAACTATCATCCAGCACTGCTCTGTAGTTAAGATTGCTTTTGGTGTTTTTTTCTGAATGTATTATCTCGCTTTCAACGTCAAAATAGCTTTCATTGTTTCCGATTAATCCTTGTTGTATGTTTACTTCAGAATGCTCAAGCATTTTTATCCACAGCCTGTTCCTGCTTATCTTTTCATTTGTCAGCAAAGAAAGGAAATTGACCTTTCCCTTAGTTATCAGGCTTAAATTTGTAATGCTTCTCCCATTTGATTTATCCAAAAGCATAAAATTTAGTTCCGAATCTTCTTCTAAAATGACGTACACGTTTTGACCGGAATAAGCATTTTTTGAGGAATCCACCTCGTCGTTAACGTAAAGTTTGCTGTTTTTTCCTATTGACAGGATTATTTTCGTTATTTTTCTGCCAGAGTCTACATCCTGCTTTATTGTAAGGGGTTTACTTATGTTTATGTTATCCTTAAATGTTATTATAACTCCTTCGGAAAAATCAGAGTTTATCTGCGCTTCAACCCTGTCTTTGTCTTTAAATCCATATATCTGCTCTGGCAGCTTTTCCAAATCTTTTAGAGCTTTAATTTCAAGTTTATCCTTAAATGTTTCATTGTCATAGCGCAGCAAATCATTTGATTTGTCTTCTGTTTCCTTTAGATCATAGAAGTACATCTCATTTTCTTTTTCTACGTATTTTAAGAATATGTTTCTATCTTCCAGATTCGATTTATCGGCTGCTTCCCTTTCTTCTTTTCGATATTCCAAAAGCCAATTCGGCTCACTTTCACTTTTCATAAAAGGATCAGCCAACTGCTCCTTCCATATTTATTTTTATCAATCTGTTGAATTCGACTGCGAACTCTATCGGCAGCTCCTCTACGAATTCCGCTATGAACCCGAGAACTATCATGTTTATGGCTTCCAATTCTGATAAACCCCTGGATTCAAGGTAGAAAAGCTGCTCATCTCCTATTTTGCCGACCGATGCTTCATGCGATATCGTGCTTTCTTCCTCGTCTATCTCCATGTAAGGGTAAGTGTCGGTTCTTGAAAAATCATCAAATATTAATGCATCGCATCTCGTGCTTGATTTTACGTCTGTCGCTCCTTTCTTTACTTTTACCAAACCTCTGTAAGTCGTTCTTCCGCCATTCAAACAGATCGACTTTGAGCGTATGACTGAACTGGTGTTTGGAGCCAAATGCACTGCTTTTGTTCCCGTGTCCTGGTGCTGGCCTTTATTGGCCAACGCAACTGACAATACGTTTGACTTTGCGCCCGGTTCCATTAAATACACCGAAGGATATTTTTCAGTAACTTTTGACCCCATGTTTGCGTCTATCCACTCCACAAATGCATTTTCATATGCGAATGCTCTTTTAGTTACCAAGTTGTACACATCACTGGACCAATTCTGTACGGTGATATACTTAACATGTGCGTTCTTGTGGGCTATTACTTCAACAACCGCGGCATGCAAAGAGTCCTTGGAATAAACGGGCGCCGTGCAACCTTCCACATATGTAACATCAGCACCTTCATCTGCTATTATAAGTGTTCTTTCAAATTGTCCCATGTTTGCTGCGTTTATTCTGAAATAAGCCTGCAGCGGCATTGGCACTTTTACGCCTTTTGGAATGTATATGAAACTGCCACCAGACCATACCGCAGAGTTCAATGCCGCGAATTTGTTGTCATTGGGCGAGATGACTTTTCCGAAGTATTTTTTGACGAGTTCTGGGTACTGTTTGATTGCAGTGTCAGTATCGCAGAATATGACGCCAATTTCTTCAAGTTCCTTTTTTACGCTATTGTAGACTACTTCGCTTTCATACATTACTTCCACTCCGGACAGCGATTTCTTTTCGGCTTCGGGTATCCCTAATTTATTGTAAGTGTCTCTTATGTCCTCTGGAAGATCATCCCAGTTGTTTGTCTTTTTGTCCGTAGCTCTTGCAAAGTAAGTTATGTTTTCAAAGTTTATTTTTGACAGGTCTGCGCCCCATTCCGGCACGGGCCTTTTTACAAAGAACTTGTACGCATTTACCCTAAACTCCGTCATCCATTCCGGTTCGTTCTTAAGCTTTGAAATTCTTTTTACAACCTCCTCTGACAGGCCCTCATTGAATAAAATTTTGTATTTCGCAGTAGAGTTTTTAAAATCGTATTTACTGTAATCAAACTCTATTTTTTCCATGTCAAATTAGCTGCTTGTATCCTTCCTTTCTTATCTGTTCAATCAGCTGATAATCCCCGCTTTTTATTATTTTACCGTCTTTCATTATGCTTACCATGTCCGGTTTTATATAATCTAATATATGGTCATTGTGAGTTATCATCAGAAATCCAGTGTCTTTAGACAGGTTTTTAGTTATCTCGCCAAGCATTCTTACACTGTCTATGTCCATACCCGAATCAATCTCATCAAGTATTGCAATCTTTGGCTTCAAAAGCATAACCTGCAAAAGTTCAAACCGTTTCTTTTCTCCACCCGAAAATCCCTCATTTAGCGATCTTTTCAGAAAGGAGTCCGGAAGATTCAATTCATTCATCTTTTTCGTGATTTCTTTTCTTAGCTCCGGGTCCTTCCCTCTTAAATTAGTATGTGCTGTAACCAAGAAGTTCATCGTGTTAACCCCTGATATCTCAACAGGCTCCTGGAATGCTAGGAATATCCCTTTTTTAGCGCGCTCATTTACCTTTAGTTTTAGTAGGTCTTCGCCGTTGAAATTTATTAATCCGGCGGTTACAGTATATTTTGGATTGCCCATTATAACATTTGCCAGCGTGCTTTTTCCGCTGCCATTCGGCCCCATAAGCACGTGTATTTTTCCTCTTTGTATTGAAATGTCAACTCCATTCAGCACCTTTTTGCCGTTTACCGAGGCTTCAAGTGCCCTTACATCCATCTGTTCCATTAGCGGGAACCGGCGATCTGCAGTAAGCAAAGAAACTCCTTAATTTCCTTTTCTTTTATGACGCCAAAATCTCTCGTAGCTTTGCATATCTCGCAGGTCTTAAGATTTATGTCAAGGTTTTTGCTGTAAACTTTGTAAGTGATTTCATTTAGATATTCCATGAACTTCTCATTTTTGGTCATCTTTTCTGTAATAAGTCCCCTTAAGCCGCTTTTATACTGTGAAATTGCCGGCTGCGTTATTCCAAGAAGCTTTGAAACGTCCTTCTGCGTCATGCCTTTCTCCAGGAGTTTATTCGCTATTATCGCCCTAAATGATGGTATTATCTCGGACATGACTTTCGAGCAGAATAGTTCTGACATACACTTCATAGAACTTAATTCTTTATAAATATAACGGCGTTATACGGGTTTATAAATAACTCAAAAATAAAGTAGATACTGTGGAACTCACCAGAGTTTCATAATGTACGTTACAAATATAAACAGGATAAATACTATGAAGAGAATCAAAGAAGCCACATAATTTATTATGCTTAATACTCCTATAACAAGAAGGAAAAGAAAAGTTATTGAATAAATCACATAGTTATGATATATTAAGTTGGCGCCGTTGAATCTTTTGTCAGGTAGAAAGTCGATCAAAACAAACATTGCAAGCGCTATCCCTGACATAAGAAATCCGTTCTGGTTCAGGACATGCCATAAAGTTATGAATATGAATGCCGCAAACAGCAGCACAGAAGAAGACAAAAAGGTTATATGCCATTTCTCATGTATCTTTACCGCGCCCTTTTTTATCCCTTTTATTGTATTCATTCTGCTGTAGTTGTTATAGCTTATGACAGGGATAGGTATCGGCACGCCAAAACTAGACGCTACCAACGTTGCTATTACCGAAAATATAAGTCCCGTAAGCCAGAATGTGCCGCTCACTTTTATGTGAAAGAAGCCTGCTATGAAATTTTTCGTTAAAAATATAAGAAAAGCCGTAAGTAGTATCAGCAAGGCATAGGAGAATATCTGCGAAAGGCCCAAATAATAGAAATTTACCACAAACAGCGCAGTTATGTCTATGATTATGTATGCAAAAAACCTTGCGTTATTTTTATTTATAAATTCCATCTTATTTTTTGTTCCTTCTTTTATTAAATCTTAAGTGTATCAAAATCAATATAAATATGGATATAACGGTAAGTATCACGTAGCTAAGCGTGTTTATTATCGATAGTAAATCTGGACTGAAGGGCTGCTTTGGCAGTGTAAAGATATTCTGGTTCACTTTGGACATGTTCTCTGACTGATAGGAGATTTGCACGCTTTCCACTGTGCTCTTTGGCAGATACATCTCTATTTTTGTTGCATTTACACCAAGTTCATAAGAAGTACTGTAATGGAGTATACTCCCGTTTACTTCAAGCGAAAACAGCATTGTTATATTTAATGGCACATTATTGTAGTTTTTTATATACGCAATCCAAAGTTCTCTGGTTGAGTTTATCTGCGTGACATTTATGTTGTAAAATGACATGTTTATAACAGGGTTTATGAGCATGGTTTCGTAGTACTTTGTGGAGGAATAGTTTTGGTATGTCCCGGTAAACGGAATCGATATGTTATTCTGGTAACCTTTTTGCAGTGATAACTTTATTGGAATCGTTATTGTTGAACTTGGATCCAATTTAAAGGTCTGATTAAATGACGGAAGCGATATTGATATATTTTTGAAGAAGGGTAAAGACCAGTTCATCTGCAAGGGAGTGTTTCCATTGTTTTTAATGGTTATGTTCACCCAAGAATAGTTCTTGGTTATCTCCGTGTTCTTGTAATAACCCACAAATGTGAAATCCGGGCTAGGTTTTATGTAGACGTTGGCGGTCGAGTTTAAATGAAAATTAAAGGCTGAAAAATGAACAGAAGGATAATATTTTCCGTAAGGGGTGTTGCTTACATTGTAATACAGCAATTTATATCCGCTGTAATTCGCAGGGAAATTTCCATTCAATACCGCAGTACCGTTTAATAATACTGTATAGTTTGTCGGAACCGGAAAATAGGCCGACAGGTTGAAATATTCACCCTGATTTATGGATACACTGCTGTTAAGCGCATTGAATGATGCCGATACTGAAGAAGCATTTACGCTTCCTACAGCCAAAAACAGGATAAGTGCCGCTAAAAGCACCGTTTCGGGTCTCATTAAATTTTAAATCATGGCTTAAATATATATGCTTAATATTATTGCGAATGTCGTTAACGTGCTTTTTCTTTGTTAGAAAGTCTTTTTAATTCTGAGTTGTTTAATTGAGTATGGGAATAGAATTTGCATTGTTTGGTTTACTCATTGTAGTGGCAATACTGGTGTGGATCTCTTTCATAAAGCTGTCAAGTTTTCTGAGTCCCAAGACCAAGCCTGTCGGTAAAGGGAGTGCCCCGATAGAAAGCGGCGAGCGGTCGATTTCCGGCATGAGAAACGTCGGTTTTCAATATTTCTTTTACGCGCTTATATTTGTTGTTCTCGAAGCAATTATGGTGCTTGTTTTCCTGTGGGCAGAAAGCGCTAAGCTGCTAAGCATTTCAATCTCTGCGTCCGTCCTTTTAGCGCTTTTTTACATGGTCATTTTAGTAAGGTACCTATTGAAACTGGAAGATAAGCTTTCGGAGGAGAATTAATGGAAGAATCAAATGGTTTTTCTTATCCAGGTCTGTACGAGATAGTATTCATGAAAGCAGAAAAGTTCATAAACACAGTATTGAACTGGGGAAGAAGCAATTCCCTCTGGCCGCTGACATTCGGGACATCCTGCTGCGCGATAGAGATGATGACGTTCGGCGCCACAAAAGTCGATTCAGACAGGCTAGGGGTTCTTTTCACCGGAGATTCTCCGAGGCAGTCGGACCTTATACTTGTAAGCGGCACGATAACCAAAAAAATGGCAAGAAGACTTTTAAACGTGTACGAACAGATGCCAGATCCTAAGTATGTCATAGCCGTCGGGGCATGCAACGTAAGCGGCGGATTATACCACGACAGCTATAACACGATAGAAGGGATAGACCGTATAATGCCGGTCGATGCCTTTATCCCAGGGTGCCCACCAAGGCCCGAGGAATTTTTAGATGCAGTTAGAGTCCTGCAGAAACTTATAAAAGAAAATAAATCAAAAGCGCAGAAAAATGGTAACATTAGACAAGCTTAAGAGCGGATTTAAAGGGGAGTTAGAGGTATTGACGGAAGAGCCGAAGCTTTCTATAATAAGGATAAAAAACAAGAAACTGATAAAAAAAGTAGCGTGGCAGATTAAAGAAGAATTTGACATTCTCTACGCTCTTTCAGTGGTGGATTACACTCCCGTGTTTGAGTTAAATTATATCTTCTCAAATTATAGAAATGCCGATTCGCTTGTTCTTAAAGTCAACATAGACGAGAAAGATTTTTCCATCGATTCCATAACGGACACATTCAACTCTGCGAATTGGGAAGAGAGGGAAGCGTACGATTTATTTGGCATAAAATTCAACGGCCATCCTGATCTAAGAAGAATACTCTTACCGGAAGACTGGCCTGGCCACCCGCTTAGAAAAGACTTCAAGGTTGACGACGAGATCAGGAATTGGACCGGCTTAGACCTTAAGTTTTGATATGGTAAAAGAAAACAGTATCAGGCTGAATATAGGGCCTGTGCACCCGGCCATGCACGGAGTTCTAAAACTTATACTGGATGTGGAAGGAGACACCATAACAAAGGCGCAGACGGAAATAGGTTTCCTTCACAGGGCCAGCGAGAAAATAGCCGAGATGCGCTACTTTTCGAATTATTACCCCATAATGGATAAACTTGACTATGTTTCCGCGCTTAACATGGAAATATTGTATGCTTCTGTTGTAGAAAAGGCTGCCGGTATAGAGATACCACCAAGAGCAGTCTACATAAGAACCATAATGGCAGAGATACAGAGGATAATGAGCCACCTCGTATTCATAGGTAGTTTCGGCGAGGATTTGGGCAATATGACTGGTTTTATCTGGGCATTGAGGGAGAGGGAGCTTTTAATGAACGTAGTGGAAAAGATAAGCGGGGGGCGGCTTGCTCCGATGTACATCTGTAATGGAGGGATGTTCTACGATTTTCCACAGGGAATAGAGAATGAGATATTAGAAGCATTGTCAATCATAGAGGACAAAGTAAAGCATGAATACAATGCAATGTTTACTAAAAACCAGATATTTCTTTCAAGGACAAAAGGCATCGGAGTGCTGACTAAAGATATGGTAAAGAAATACGGGATAACCGGCCCAATAGCAAGGGCTTCCGGAATAAGGAGGGATTTAAGAAAGGTTTCGCCTTACCTGGCTTATGATAAGGTGGACTTTAACATACCCGTTGAAAATGATGGAGATACGTACTCTAGATTCGTTGTAAGGGTTATGGAGATACTGGAGTCAATAAAGATAATACGGCAGTGCATTAAGGATTTACCAGCAGGCTCGTCAAAAACCGCAGTTCCTTGGATAATCAGGATACCAAAGAAAGATACTTTCGTAAAACAGGAAAGTTCAAGAGGTGAGATGGGCATATTCCTTGTGACTGACGGCGCTGATAAGCCCTACAGGTTAAAGCTTAGAAGCCCCACGTTTTTTGCAATACGCGCATTGGAAGAGTTGCTTGTTAACATAAGGGTAGCAGATGCATTTGTGATAGTAGCAAGCATTGATCCTGTTATGGGGGAGGTTGACAGATGATATTCAATTACGTCTATTCAATCATTTCTGCGTTTATTCTCTCTCCCCTGTCATACATAATCAGTTTTATAATCATTGCAATCTTAGCAGTGATAGTCACAGCTTTAATTCCCATATTCATAGGCTGGGTGGACAGGAAATACGCTGCAAGAATAGAGTCTAGGTATGGGCCAGTTTACGTTGGCCCATTCGGGCTCCTGCAGAATTTTGCGGATTTGACAAAGCTGCTTGGAAAACGCTTCATAGCCACAAATATCGATTGGCTCTCATTCAATTTCACTCCCATAGCTTTAGCGACTGCTTCGTTTGCTATGCTGCTTATAGTACCGTTAGGCGGGCCAGGTTTAGAGTTTATATCAATACCCTACTCTCTGCTTTTTATTTACACCTTGCTTGCCATCTCTCCGTTGCTGCTGTTAATAGCCGGATGGGGGGAAAACAACAAGTACGCGCTTATAGGAGGTTTTAGGGGAGCGGCGCAGATAATAAGCTACGAATTGGCGTTGATAGTCGTTCTCTCTAGCGTTGCATTGCTCTCCGGCAGTTACAGCATTACTTCGATAGTAAGCAGCCAGTCTGCCATCTGGTATGCCGCCTATCTGCCGGTCACCATGGTTGTATTCATAATTGCAGGTTTGGCAATAATAGAAAGAGAGCCTTTTGACGTGCCGGAAGCTTCGCAGGAATTGCAGGCAGGATGGAAGGTAGAATACAGTGGAATCAGGTACGGTTTCTTTTTAATCGGAGATTATGTCAGGGTCACAGTAATCGCAATGCTAGTTACCTATCTTTTCTTGGGAGGGTGGAACGGGCCGTTTATTTCAGGGATATTATGGTTTATCATAAAAACGGCGATTGTTTTAATGATTATACTGACGCCAAGATGGGTCCTTGGAAGGCCGAGAATAGACCAGCTTATAAAGTTCGGATGGAATTGGCTTTTGCCGTTGGCAGTACTTAACTTAATATTAGTTGAGCTTTTGGTGTTGTAATATGGGAATAAAAGAGACTTTCAGCGTATTTGGTTATGGAATAAAGGAAGCAGTTTCGAACAGGGCCACCTATCCCTATCCTGACAAGCCCTTGCCAATACAAAAAAGAAGCAGAGGAATGCTCAGTCTAGATTTAGAAAACTGCATAGGCTGCGAACTCTGTTTTAAAATTTGCCCTTCTGATGCGATAAGGATGCAGAAAGTTGATTTCAAAGAAGCCGGTTTTCATACAAATGCAAGGAGCGAAGCTCCTGCAATAGACTTTAATAAGTGCATATTCTGCGGTCTATGCAGCGAAATCTGCCCACCTAAAGTACTGCACCACACCCACAAGTATGACATTTCTACGGACAAAAGGAAAGAATTGGTTTACAGCCCTTTTCAATTAAGAGAGGTGTACGAAAAGCTTGTAAAACCTTATGAAGATGAATACGATATAATAAAATTCCAGAAGGCTGGCCAGCCTCAAAAAACCGAAACAAATGCAACTGTACAAACTGAAACCCAAAATAATAAAGTTAGTGAGAATAATGCTGCATCAATTCCTATAAAACCTTCTGATTCAAATTCAAGCAGCTTAGCTGAAAAGGAATCAAAAAACGATAAAATAGATAACACGGATAATACTGCACAGAAAATCAAATAATTTCTATGCTAAAAATGAACCTTTATTTTGTAATCTGCAAACAAGTTTATTGATATTAACCTTTAAATTTAACAATTACTTTTAATTAAGGTGGAAACAGAGTGGCAGAAAACACTATCCAAATTTGATTTAAACGGGAAAACAATAAACTATTATTCGTTACCAAAATTAGAAAAGCAGGGCTATAATATCTCAAGGCTACCTTTTTCTGTAAGAGTTGTCTTAGAGTCTCTTCTTAGGAATTTGGATGGAAAAAGCGTTAAGGACAAAGATGTGATGAACATTGCGAATTGGGATCCTTCGAATCCAAATGACAATGACGTTCCATTTAAGGTTTCAAGGGTGTTGATGCAGGATTTTACCGGCGTGCCGGCAGTCGTGGACATAGCGGCTATTCGCGATTACGTAGCCAAAAAAGGAAAGGATCCAGCGACAGTTGAACCGCTGATGAAAGTAGACCTGATAATTGACCATTCCGTACAGATAGATTCATTTGGCACGGAAGATTCATTTAAGATAAACCAGGAAAAGGAAGTAGAAAGGAACAAGGAAAGGTATAAGCTGTTGAAATGGGCAAGCCAGGCCTTCAAGTCGTTCAATGTCTTTCCTCCTTCCGCAGGCATATGCCATCAGGTTAATCTGGAATATCTTGGTGAAGTCGTTCACCTCGACGGCAAATCAAACGTTGCATACCCCGATACACTGGTAGGAACGGACTCGCACACCACGATGATAGACGGTTTAGGCATTGTGGGTTTTGGCGTAGGCGGAATAGAAGCAGAGGCGGCATTGCTTAACCAACCGGTTTCTTTCACCACTCCAAAGGTCTTGGGGGTTCATTTAACTGGCAGGTTAAATGAAGGAGTAACGGCAATGGATTTAGCGCTTACACTTACACGTAAATTTAGAGAGAAAGAAGTGGTAGGCTGGTTTATAGAATTTTATGGGGAAGGGGTAAATGCCCTTTCGCTGCCTGACAGAGCTACCATATCCAACATGTGTCCGGAATACGGTGCAACCATCTCGTTCTTCCCAGTGGACAACGAAACGTTGAATTACCTTAAAGCCACTGGCAGGCCTGAAAGCCAGATACAGCTTGTTAAAAATTACTATGAAAACCAGAAAATGTTCAACTTAGATTATTCGAAGGTAAAGTTTTCAGACGTTCTTGAATTGAATTTAAATACCGTTGAACCATCTGTTTCAGGGCCTAGCAATCCAAAGCAGGCAGTTTCCCTTTCGAATGTTCCTTCTACTTTCATAAATGCCTTCATAAACGATGGAAAGACACAGAAGTTGGGTAAAGAAGAAATCAGGTTAGGAACGGAAAGCAACGTTGTTGAGCCGGAAAAAATAGATTTCAATAATGGTAAAAAGGAAATTAAAAAAGTAAATATAAGATTCAGCGATGGGAAAGAAGAGGAGTTTTCAGACGGCGATATAGTAATATCTGCCATAACAAGCTGTACAAATACCAGTAATCCCGTTGCCATGATTGCAGCAGGATTGTTTGCAAGAAATGCCGTTCAGAAGGGATTAAAAATAAACCACAAAGTTAAAACAAGCCTTGCGCCCGGTTCAAGAGTTGTAACGGAATACTTAGAAAAAGCGGGCTTGGACAAGTATTTGGATCAATTGGGTTATTCTCTTGTGGGCTACGGCTGCACAACGTGCATAGGAAACAGCGGTCCCTTGGTTCCGGAGGTTTCTAATGCAATAAAAGAAAGCGGGATAATGACCGCCAGTGTACTGTCAGGTAATAGAAACTATGAAGCAAGGATACACAATGAGGTTAAAGGAAATTATCTTATGTCTCCTCCGCTTGTGGTAGCATTCGGAATAGCCGGGTCGATATTAAAAGACCTAAGCAAGGAGCCTTTGGGAAAAGGCAGCGATGGAAAGGATGTTTACTTAAAAGAAATATGGCCTTCAAATGATGAAATAAACAAGATAGTCAGTTCTGTATTATCTCCGGAAGAGTTCAAGGAAAAATACCGGGATAATCTAAAAGATGTAAACCCATACTGGAATGAATTGCCATCGGCAACTGGTTTAGTGTACAAATGGGAAGAGGATAGTACATATATTCGTCTGCCGCCCTTCTTTGACGAGCTTGAGAATCAAAAGGAGGGTGGAATAAAATCTATAGAGAATGCCACCATTCTGGCGGTTTTCGGAGATTCGATTTCAACGGACCATATCTCACCGGCAGGCAGCATATCAAAAAACAGCCCGGCTGGAGAGTACTTGCTGAAAGAGGGAGTAAAGCTTGAAGACTTTAATACTTACGGCTCTAGGCGCGGAAACCATGAAGTTATGATGAGAGGCACGTTCGCAAATACAAGGATCAAAAACCTGCTTGTTGAAGGAACCGAAGGAGGCTATACGATTTATGTGCCTTCAAAGGAAAGGATGTTCATTTATGACGCTGCTATGAAATACAAAGAAAGCAATACTCCCTTGATAGTCTTTGCAGGCATAGAATACGGGAGCGGCAGTTCAAGGGACTGGGCCGCAAAAGGTCCGATGCTATTGGGCGTAAAGGCAGTAGTTGCAAAAAGCTTTGAAAGAATACACCGCAGCAATCTAGTTGGAATGGGCGTTCTACCCTTACAATTTAAAGAGGGCGAGGATGGGTTCTCCCTTAAAATAGACTTTTCAAAACCTGTAAGCATAGAAATACCAAATACCTTCAAGCCTAGAGATAAACTGAAGATGGTTTATTATATGCAAGACGGAATCAAAAGAGAAACCGAAGTTATTGCAAGGATTGATTCAGACATAGAATTGGATTATTACAGGGATAAAGGAGTACTGAATTACGTGATAAGGAGGATGCTTAACGATGGAGAATAAAAAATGGAAGGTCGCTGTAATAAAAGGCGATGGAGTCGGTCCGGATGTAGTAAATGCAGCGCTTCTAGTCCTGGATGCTGCGAAGAAGAAGTTTAGCCTTGATATAGAGTATGTGCCTGCACAAGCAGGCCTGAACAGCGTGGAGAAGTATGGCACTAATCTGCCAAAGGAAACGCTTGATATACTTAAAACTACAGATTGTGTATTGAAAGGCCCGACTACCACACCAGAAGGCGCGAATTCGCTGCCGAGTGCAAACGTTGGAATAAGGAAATATTTTGACCTTTATGCAGACGTTAGGCCGAATAAGACCCTCCCGAATGTTCCAAGTATAAAGCCAAACGTTGACATGGTCATAGTAAGAGAGAACACTGAGGGGATGTACTCTGGCCTGGACTTTAGAGTAAATCAGGAAACTACTATAGGCATAAGGGTAATAACAAGAAAAGCATGCGAAAGGATAGTTGAATATGCATTTAAATTAGCCGAGGGAAGGAAGAAGCACGTCACTCTGGTTCATAAAGGCAATGTATTAAAGGTTTCGGATGGTATGTTCAAGGACATATTTTACGAAGAGGCAAAGAATCATCCTGACGTAAAAGCAGACGATGCACATGTTGACGCTATAACCCAGTGGTTCATAAAGCAGCCGGAATTTTACGACGTGCTGGTTACTGAAAACTTGTTTGGGGATATAATATCTGATGAAGCTGCAATGGTTGTTGGCGGGATAGGTACAGGCGCATCTGCAAATGTTGGAGAAAAATATGCGATGTTCGAACCAATACACGGTTCCGTTCCTAAGTACACTGGCATGGATAAGGTAAATCCAATAGGAACTATAATGTCGGTTAAGATGATGCTTGATTGGATGGGTTATGTGGAAGCCGGCAAAGCCATAGAGTCTGCCGTCTATAAAGTGCTTGAAGAAGGTAAGGTCTTAACATACGATTTGGGCGGAACTGCAAAATGCTCTGAAGTGGGAAAGGAAATAGCGGGCAAGGTTTAATCTAAACCTCCAAATCACTTATGCCATTTATATAAATAAGATACTAAGCTTCGTTTATGGTATAATTCATTTACTTTATGATGCGTTTTAATGGCAGAAGTATCTTATTCGGATCGTGCTCATATGGAAGATTTTCATTTATGAAATCTCCTTTTATCACCCTTTTGTCAGAAAGATCGTTTTCAACCCATCCCGAGAAACTTCCATATTTCCCCTTTATCTTCTGTACTGGTAGGGTTTTTTCGTTTATTATTATATAATCTATCTTTATCTTTTTCTTCTCGAAAAGTCTTACGAAATCCGACGTCTTAAATCCGTTTGTTTCTGATTTCTTGTTCATTATATTTACAATGAGTATTTTCTTGGCCTTCGATTTCGCAATGGTATCGTCGAAGCCGTCTACCAGAGTGTTTGGCAGTATCGACGAGTATACGTCTCCGGGCCCGAATATTAGAAAATCTGATTTTATTATCGCATCGGCAGCAGTCCTGCTTATCTTCGCTTTCTTATCGAGTCTTACATCCTGTATTTTCAGCTCCCGGTCTGAGTTTGAGTCAAGGCTATCTTCCCCTATAAACTCCCCTTTATCGGTTTTTATTACTAGATTTGCAGAGCAGTTTATGTTATCAACAATAGGTATGAAATCTATGTTCTTCGGAGTTTTAAACATGCCTTTTGCGATTTCTAAGTATCCTTTGTCGTATTTTTTAACTAATCCATACAGCAGAAGATTGCCTATGTTGTGATTTATGCCATCCATCTCTATTCTTTGCGAGCTTATGTCCCTAAGACTTTCATTTTCTGAAACTGCAAGTATCCTGTCCCTTAAGTCTCCAAGAGCATAAATGCCGAATTTTTTCCTAAGGTAGCCGGTCGAGCCACCCGAATCAAACATGGTTACTATATTGTTTATCTTCACGTTTTTTATCTTTCTCAGCGCTTTTAACGTGTTCCTTGCGCCACTTCCCCCTATTATAGTCACCGTTTTCATATGCTTTTTTCTACGTTTTCGCTTTTACTGTAAACCAGTTTGTTGGATTCTATCTTGCCTTTAACTTCGGTATTCGATCCTATTATAGAATTATTTCCTATCAATGTACCCGGCATAACGGACGTATTTATCCCGGTTTTGACGTTGTAGCCCATTACTACGCCCAAGCGCGTCAAGCCCGTGTCGTAGCCTTCTTTAATCTCTATTTTTATTGTCTTTCTGTCAATTCTTCTGTTGCCGGTTATAAAATTCGCTCCCAGCCTGCAATTTTGGCCTATCACGCTATCTCCCACAAATCCGCTGTGAATGTGCGTATTATCCATTATTATTGATCTTGCTATCTCGGTACCGAAGCCGATCTCCGTGTTTTCTCCGATTATGCTGTCTCTTACAAGTGAGTTGTCTCCTATGAAAGAACCATCTCCGATATAAGTCTCTCCCTTTATCGATACGTTGTTGCCAAGCTTTACGTTTTTGCCCAGTATAACGGAGCTTTCAATGAACGCATTGTTTTTCTTCAAATGCCCTTTCATTTTCCTTTCCTTTTTTATGCTCGCATAAATTAAATTTTTAATTGACAGCAAATCACTTACATACTTCAGCGATGGCAGTCCCTCCGCTGCAAAGTAATTAACGCCGGATGTTTTTGCCATTTCGTTCAGTAAATCTTCGAATTTGTATTCGGAATTCTGCATTTTTTCCAGTTTGTCTATAACATCTTTGTTGAGTTTGTACATCCCGACTATGGAATGCTCCGCGCCGTAAAATTTCTCCTTTTCCCTTATTTCTACTATTTTGTTTTTGTCTATTTTTGCCATGCCATGGGTTTTTTCATCCCCTTCTTCGTATCTTTTGACCGCCACTGCAGGAGCCTTTATTTTCATCATCTCTGTTAGATAATCCTTTATGTTTACGTAATACGGCATTATGACGATAAAATCGCCCTTTATTGCGTTTTTTGACTTGATTATCGCGTCGGCCATGCCTTTCGGCTCTTCCTGTTTTATTATCGTTATATCCTTGTTTTTCAGAAGGTCCTGGCTTATCTGGGTTTTTTGGTTTATTACAAGCATTATCTCGTTGTCTTTTACGCCTTCTATCGTCCTTTCGAGCAGCGTTTTATCCCCTATTTTCAGCAGCGACTTATGGCAAATCTCCGAAAATGGCCAAAACCTCGAGGATTCGCCTGCCGCCAGTATAAGTATCTGCATATGTCTCAAAGTCTTCTAAGAAAATATCTATTATAAAAAGCTTTAATTTTACAACATCCTATTGATAACATGGCCATAAAAGCACCGAAACTCAAGGAAAAGGCGAACATAAAGATAATAGCCCCCGCAAGTCCCCCGGATCTTAAGATACTTTCAACAAGCATATCTCTGCTTAAGAAATTCGGTTTTAACGTTTCCTTGGGAGAAAACCTTCGTAGGCTGGTGCAAAGGGCGGATTTAGCCGCGCCGGATAAGGACAGGGCAGAGGAGCTTAACAACGCGTTCAAGGACGATTCGGTCGATGCTATTTTTTGTGCAAGAGGAGGATACGGTTCTATGAGGATATTGTCTGGAGTAGACTACGATTCTATAAGATTGCATCCAAAGATATTCATAGGGTACAGCGATATAACAGCTTTGCACCTCGCGATACATAAATTCACAGGCTTGATTACTTTTCACGGGCCGATGCCCGGCGTGGATGCCGATGAGATGAAGAAACCTTCTTTCCAAAACGTCCTTTCAGTCCTAAAAGGAGAGTCCAAGGATATAGCAACTAACATAAACAGGGTGGTCAAATACATAGTGCCGGGGAAAATGGAGGGGACAAGCGAAGGAACGAACATCTCCCTTTTCGCTTCATTGATAGGGACGGATTACATGCCGGATACGAAGGGCAAAATAGCCTTCTTTGAAGACATCGCCACTACTTCAGGTGACGTGGACAGGTACCTTTTCAGATTGAAGTTAGCGAAAGCATTAGATAAATTTAATGGTTTCGTGTTCGGCGACTTTACGGACATACCTAAATCTGAAGAGATTCTGCCGTCAATGGAAGAGATCATAGAGGATTACATGCTTGAGCTTAAAAAGCCTTCCCTCTATGGCCTGCCTTTCGGCCATGGCGATGACCAGATGCTAATCCCTCTGAATGCCAAGATGAGGATTTCAAGTGATGAGCCTTATCTGGAATTATTAGAGGAAGTAGTAAACTAGAGCCCATAATTATAGGCATCTATTCGCTGCAGCAGCTTAAATCCTCTACGTTGTGATAAAATGACAATGCCCCAAGTTTCATTATCTCGCTTAACGTGGGGAACATGTGCACCGTGTCGATTATGTCATCTATTGTAAGCTTGAATTTTACTGCCAATACTGCTTCATGTATTAAGTCTGCGGCATTTTCTCCGACTATTTCTACACCCAATATGCGTTTCGTATTGGCGTTTATGACCATTTTTATCAGTCCCCGGGTATCCTTTATTATGCCTGCCTTAGCCAAGTCTTTGAACATTACGGGTTGGCAGGCGCATTTTATTCCGTTGCTGTTTGCTTCTTTGTCAGTTAATCCTACCCTAGCCGCTTCTGGAAATGTAAAGACGGCAGATGGGACGGAATTTATGTCTATTGATAATTTTTTATCACTGAATGCATTTGCAGTTGCTTTGTTTCCTTCTGCGGCTGCCAATGCTTCCAGCATAGGTTCTCCCGTCACATCACCAGCGGCATAGATTCCTCTGACAGAAGTTTCCACGTATTTGTTTATTTTTATAAATCCATTTTTATCTAGCTTTACTCCTATCCCGTTTAAATTTAATTTTTCTATGTTTGGCGTTCTTCCAGTAGCCAGAAGTATCTCCTGTGCTCTTACTTCCTGTTTACTTCCCTTTACGGAAAAGTAAACCTTAACAGCTTCTTTAGATCCTGAAACTTTGTCTATTTTAACTCCGGTTATTATGTTTACTCCCTCCTCTTTCAAGTACTGTTCAAGATAGTAGCTAACTTCAGGTTCCCAATTAGGCAGTATCCTATCACTTCTCTGCAGCAATGTCACGTTTACTCCGAAATGCGCAAACATCTCCGCAAATTCAAGCCCTAAGGCCCTTCCACCCACAATAATAATCGATTTAGGCAGTTTTTTCATGGAAAGCGCTTCTTCGTTTGTCAGGTAGTTTACTTTGTCTATCCCCATTATCCCTGGTATTTTGGCCCTTGCGCCCGTTGCTATCAATATCTTCTTTGCTTTTATTTCTCTTCCGTCAACCGTTAAAGTGTTTTTATCCTTGAAGCTTGCAAACCCATTTACGTATTTTACGTTTTTCAGTTTGCCAAGCACTTTCTGGTATTTTGAGAAACGCATGCTTCCAACAAGAAATTCCTTATCCTCTATTATTTTGCCGAAGTTTTCTATTCTTGTGGAATAAGATAAACCGTCAAATCTCTTTGTGTTTATTTTATCCAAAAAATTTCCTATTGTTATAAGCCTTTTACTTGGGACACAGCCTACGTTTACGCACGTTCCGCCCAGAAGCGTTCCTTTTGTTTCGTTTTTCCCTATCATCACCGTTTTTATTCCTAATTCATCCGCTTTCAAGGCCGCAGCAAATGCGGCAGCTCCGTGTCCGATTATTGCATATTCATATTCTTCCATTTTCTTCCTCCTTCAGTATACCACACTTCTTCAAGTACATTTCATATCCTTTAATGTGTCCCGTAACTTCATCAACAAGTTCTTTGGTTTCATGATTTATGCTGTAAACCCTTCTTCTTCCGTCCTTCCTTACGTTTATAAATTTGCAGTTAAGCAGACATTTCAAATCATGCGAAAGGTTCGTCTGCTCTATCCCCAAATTTCTTTGAAGCTCTCCTGCACATAGTTCTTTGTCTCTAAGCCGCATGAGTATATCGAATCTGTTTTTGTTTGCAAATGCTTCAAAGAAAAGGTCAGTTGCGTTTTTCATAAACCCTCCTTAGATATAATGCTTTCCAAGTTGACTATACCGTTTGCAATCCCCTCTCCGATGTATAGTATCTTTCCGTTTGGGCTTATCAAGTAATAAATGTCAAGCTGCAATGTAGGAGGAGTGTTATAAGCCAATGTCATGTTATAGCCTGCAATTCCTCCCTGCACATAAGTATTGTTGTTTCCGTATTCTGAAATGAACTGGGAAATCGGCATTCCAGGGCTCCCAAGGTCATCGTACTGCTCCAGCTCTATAATCTTTACGTTATGGTCTTTAAAGAAGGCAAGGTTATTTGCTACCGCAGCGTTGCCCTGGGCGCAACTGCTGCACCAAGTTGCTACAAACCATAAAAGCAGCGGTTTCCCGCCATAGTTGTTAAGGCTTTCTGTACTGCCATTGGCAAGCTGAAATGTGTAATTCGGAGCGGTTTCTCCAGTTGAAAGATATTTTGTGGATTTTGCGTGGTTTAGCACAAAGAAATTCAATACAATTACCAAAGCTATTACTACGACAACAGCATACAACAATTGTTTTATATTTATTTTCATTTCTTGGCCTCGCAGCAATCTTCATTTAAATCTGGTTTTATGCTGCAGCTTGCATTGATGTTTTTTGTTATCTGCATCAATCCCAAAAATGCTATTACTGCTCCAACCGCAATAAACCCGGGCCCATAAATGGAAAATATTGACTGCAGTTTTCCGGTGTTTCCTACTATGAATGAAGTTGAAAACCCTAGCACCGCCATCAATGAGGGTATAACACTCGTGCAGCAAAGGCTGCTTGGAAGTATTGCTCCTATTACCGAGCTTAAAGCAAACTTTTTGCTTGTCTTTGCCTTTAACCTATAGGAATAAACGTTAAGCGTTATGACAAGGCTGACTAAAAACGAGATTATAAAGGCTGACAGTAAATCAAAGTAAATGTAGTAAAACCCAAAGTCTATTATGCCGGTTGCCGAATTTTCTAAGAGGTAAAAATAAAGGACAAATACTGCAGTAAAAAGAACCGCAAACGCCACTGCATATTTCTTTATTGATATAACTTTTTTTATGTCCTGAATCATTGATTATATGAAAATTTTATCATATATAAATCTTATTTTTTAGATTTCAAAATATTTAACTCTATGAACCTTAATAAAGTATGGATAAATTCCATAAAAGTAAAAAAGCGGGAACGTATGTAGTTATGTTTACTATAATCCTATTTGCGCTGCTTCTGATTTACTATGCATTGACTGCAAGTACTGCAAACCGGTTATCCTTCGGAATTACAAGCTGGACTCTTACCAATATCTCAAAAGCGTTTTATCCAGTAAACATTGCAAACATAAGCAGTGTTTTCAACAGTTCGAATAATCAGCTTTACCTTCTTGTCAAGCTGCAAAACAGCGGAAGTTCCGAAATAGGCTATCTTTCAGGGTGCGTTTCTTCCTTATCCGGAATCATTTATCCTTCAGGCATAGCAAACTTAACCTATGAAAAAAACGTAGCTTCATGCAATGCAATAACCATAGCGCAGATGTTGCCGAATCAAACGGCTACTTTTCAATGGCCATTCTCTCCGCAGATAATAAAGATCTTAAAGGCTGGCAATTTTAATGTAACCCTTACGTTTCCTTTTGGCTTTTATAATACAACGAAGATTTACTGCCCAAGGGCCAATGTTTCCTGTCCGAGGATCAATTACTCGTTCGGCGGCTTTACCGAAAACGCGACCATACAGGTGTCAATCTCAGCCGTTAATTAAACCCCGATTGCTGTCGGGAAAGCTATATAAACCTTGAAAAGTCTAATAATAATATAGTAAGTCATACAAAGTGACTTTGGTCTATTAGACCTTAAATCACGATTAACAATTTGGTCCGAGAGGGCCTTTTTGAATGAATAGGAGGTGTTGAATTATGGCAAAGATAGGACCTACTTCTTTTAAGTATATCCTTCATGCAAAGTTTACCGCTGACAGTCTGATTGACAAACCAGACGTCATAGGAGCGGTATTCGGACAGACCGAGGGTCTGCTTGGTGAAGAACTGGACTTAAGGGAAGCGCAGAAAAACGGTAAGATAGGAAGGATAAACGTAGAAAGTTCTTCCGCAGGCGGAAAAACGAACGGTGAGATAACCATACCTACTTCTTTGGGAATGGCAGAGACAGCATTGATAGGCGCAGCCATAGAAACGATTGATAGGATAGGGCCATCAAAGGCCAGCGTTTCGGTTGACAAGATAGAGGACGTTAGAATCTCGAAAAGGGAATACATAATGAACAGGGCACAGAAGCTCCTTGAAGAGGCAATGAAAACCTCCGAGGTTGACACTACGGAACTGCTGCAGAAGCTCTATGAAGAGGTGAGGCAGAAAGAATTTGTTGAGTACGGTTCTGAAAAGTTACCCGCTGGGCCTGATTTAGAGGACTCGGAAGAGATAATCGTGGTGGAAGGGAGGGCAGACGTGATGAACATGCTCAAACACGGTTTCTCGAACGTCATTGGAATGAATGGTACAAACATACCAAAAACAGTCATAGAATTGAGCAGGAAAAAGATAGTTACCTTGTTTGTAGACGGCGACAGAGGCGGTGACATGATAATAAGCTCCTTCATCCAGCAGGGCCATGTGGATTTCATAGCAAAGGCGCCCAGCGGAACAGAAGTTGAGGAATTATCAAAGAAGGAGATAAACCAGGCACTGCGTGCAAAGGTTCCTATAGACGAGTATGATCCTTCTTTAAAGAGGGAATCGGCTGCTCCTAAAAAGGCAGCACAGTCAGCGCCGGTAGATGTGCCTCAGGAACTGAGAGAAAAAGTGTCTCCGCTGGTTAATGACATAATCGGCACAAGAGGAGCATTTCTCATAAACAACAAGTTTGAGATACTGGGAAGGATACCATACAAAGGAGTTGAAGACGCCATACTGAACCTTGAAAACATATACATGCTTATCCTGGACGGATTGGTAACTGATGAGATAGCCAAAGCGGCTGAAGAGAGTGAAATAACATACGTTATCGGCAGCAGGATATTGGCAAGCAGCTCATCTGTAAAGTTGTTATCCTACGACGACGTCGGTTATAGATACAAGTAGATGATAAATCAGCAATAGTCAGAAGGAGATGATAGTTAGGTTTACTTTAAACCTATTATTTCTTTTGCCTTGTTGTAAAAGTATTCCTTTTCCTCTTTCAAATCAGACAGTCCTCTTTTAATTGCATCTTCTGCTACCCTTGCAGATATCCTCGGATATATCTCCCTTTCTTCCATGTTTGGAACGATGTAATCCTTTGACAAGCCTTTTTCCTGCGCAAATGCTGCAAGCTCCTCAGCAGCCGCTATTGCCGTAAAATCGTCTATCTTTGCGGCTTTAGAGTCAAGTATCCCACGGAACACTGCTGGAAATATCAAACTGTTGTTTATCTGGTTGGGATAATCCGACCTGCCGGTAGAGACTATGTAGGCTCCTGCTTTGTATGCGGTTTCCGGTAAAATTTCCGGATTTGGATTTGCATTCGCAAATACTATAGGCTTTGAGTTCATTCTTTTTATCCATTCCGGTTTTATCGCTCCTTCCCTGCTGAATCCTACGACAATATCAGCTCCGTCAAACGTCTTGTCTGCATCCATAATGGAATCTTTATTGGATTTTTTCATTACTTCATATTTCCATCTGTTAGTCGTCTTTATTATCTCTACATCGTCTCTACTGCCGTATAACGGGCCTTTGCTGTCTCCGATTATTATGTTTCCGGTATCTATTCCATACTTTTCAAGCACTCTGAACAATGCAATGTTGGCCGCACCTGCTCCTATCATTATTATTCTGCTTTTCTTAAGATCTTTGTCTGCCAATTTCGTGGCGTTTATGAGACCTGCCAGCGTAGCGGCTGCAGTTCCCTGCTGGTCGTCATGCCATACCGGAACCTTTAGTTCTTCCTGCAGTCTTTCCAGTACCTCAAAGCAGAATGGGGATTCTATGTCCTCCAAATGTATCCCGCCGCTGGTAACAGAAATGTTCTTAACGACGTTGACGAATTCGTCTACCTCTCTTGCTTCTATAGGTATTGGTACTGCGTTTACCCCTCCAAATTCCTTGTATATCAAAGACTTACCTTCCATAACGGGCAGGGAAGCCAACGGCCCTATATCCCCCAATCCAAGGACCCTTGTTCCATTCGTAACTATAAAGACGGTGTTCCATCTCCACGTCAGATCCCATGCTAAGCGATTATCCTTGCTTATGGCTGTAGAAACGGCCGCGACCCCAGGAGTGTAGACTATTGACAGGTCTTCCAATGATTTTATTTTTAAGGTAGGCTTTAACTCTATCTTACCTTTGTATCTTTTTGAGTATTCTATGGCCAGTTTGGAATAATCCTTTTTCTCTTCCATCTTTTATTATCGTACGTACTATAATTTAAATATATTGGTTGCTGGAAGTGGTTGCATAATACCAAGAGCCTGCCTTTTTCTTTAAGGCGGTTATTATTTTAAAAGAAACTAAAATACATCATCCAAGGTGAATCTTGTTTTCCCTACTATCTCCCTTTTCTCCTGACTCTTACCATAAAAAGTCCTAGAACTTTCCTTTGCGTCTTCGATGCTCATGCCTGTCCAGCCGTTTCTAAGCGGCACGGAAACCTCTTTTATCCCGTATTTCTCAAAGTAAACCGGGCAATGAGTGCAAGTGAAGTACGCATTATCAGGTATGTAAAGCGTTTTGTCCTGCGGGAAATAGCCGGCAACGTATATCTCAGCGTCTTTCAAATCAAAGCCATTGAGCAGCGCATCGTTCATAGCCGACACTTCTGCGTGATTAGCATATCCCATGACTATTGGGAGCTTGCCCGTCTTCTTCTGATTTACTAGTTTATTCCACCCCTCGCCAATTATTTTATCATCCTTTAGTATTATTGCTCCGAATCGCATTTCAACACTATGAGAATTCGTAGCTAGTGCTATACATTCTTTGTAAAGAGAATCATAGCTAATGGAGAACAATGTTGTACTTGTATAAGCGCGCATAAACTCACAAAGCACTATAAGAAATGACCCGACTTAAATACATTACTTTAATATCTTTCGGGTCTGTCCGCAATTGAATTATGCAACAGCCTCCGTTTCTGCCATTTCTATTCCTTGTAATCGTTTTTCTCCGTCTTTAACAAAAAAGCAATATTTATATGCTAAAAATAGCAAACAGAGATATGGATTTTAAAGTCGCCGGTATAAATGAGTTAAGGAAAGGAGACACCATCTTAGTGGATGACCAGTTTATCTGCAAAATAACGGATATAGCGCTCAGCGCTCCAGGAAAGCACGGACATGCAAAGGCAAGGGTTGAAGCCGTCGGAGTGATAGACGGCAAAAAGAGGGTTTTTGTCATGTCTGCAGAGGACAGGGCCAAGATTCCAATAATAGAGAAAAGAGTTGCACAGGTCATCAGCCTTAACGACGGAAAGGCGCAGCTTATGGACATGGAATCCTATGAGGTTTTTGATACCGATATACCCGAGGAATTAAAGGACAAGATGAAAGAAGGCACGCAGGTCACTTACTCGGATTTGATGGGCCAGAAGCTGATAAAGGGAATGAAATAGGCATCGAAAAAAGCCAACTTTTTCGGCTTGCAAATACTTTCGTTTAAAGAAGATTTCCTCATTTATTTTGATTAAGCGGCCAAATCAATCGAAATTTCCGGCTTTTTTGCTTTCTTCTATGAGCTTTTTCTGCTGTTCATCGTCTTTTTTATATCCTTCCTGCAGCAGCTTTTCTCTCCTGCTATCGCTCATCTTTGCAAATAGATTGCACCAGTCTCTTCCTGATACTACCAGATTAAACTTAACAAGCGACGGATGCGCGCACTTTCCTCTTTCAAGTAAATCAGCATTAAGCACGTCATTAGGCACGAAATACTTGCAAAGGAGGCAGTTCTCTCCCTGCCATGTTATGTGTTTATTGCTTTCTTCCATGCTCATTCATATGATACTATCTTCACGTTGACTGGATTATCCACCTTTTTTATCGTGGTTTTTAGAACGTCCAGTAAAGTGCTTTCATACTTGTCTTCGTTCAGCGAATAAGTCCAGGCATACAGCTGCTTGGCAAGCTCTTCTTCGTAGAATATCGTGCGAATATCTCCCTTTAATCTTAAGTCGAACTTTAAGCCAAAGTACATTTTAGGTCCGAGTAAACCTTTTTTTACTTCGTATTCAATGCCTTCCTTCATTGGAACGAATTTTCCGTCAAGAAATTCTTTCGTATGGTAATTGTCGCTTACGTTTAGAATCTTGTATCCCAACTCGGACAGCGTGCTGTTAAGCGCTTTTTCCAGCTCGCTTGTTTTTACCGGCTCCCGAAAGCTTGCGAATATCATTTCATTAATACGCCGTAAATATATTAAAAGCTTTTTAGACCTAAAACCTTAAAGCGGATCTTAGCCTTACATAACCTCCAATCAATCCTTTGAATCTGCTCAGCCCCGCGTTGCTGTTCATTGGCGTAAGACCGTCCATGATTTTCATGTCCTTTTGGTTTATGTTAAAATCCGCCGCAGCTAAGTTCTCCCGCATGTGCTGTGGATTGCTGGCTTTTGTCAGGGGTATGACTATGTCTTTCTGCATCAGCCACCTAAGGAGCATTTGTCCGGCAGTCTTGCCGTAATTTTTGCCGATCAAATCTATCCTCCCGACAAGTTTCCTGTATCTTTTCCTAAAAATTGCACCGTGCGCAAACGGGCTGTATGCCAAAAGCGTAATCTTCTCTTTTTTCATATAATCAATTAAATTCATTTCGGGCACCCTTTGGATTATGTTGTACTCCACCTGATTTGAAACTATATCATATTTGGACATGGCTTCAAGTGCGCTTTTTAATTCTTCTTTGCTAAAGTTGCTTACTCCTATGTATCTGATCTTGCCGTCGTAAACCAGCTTCTCCATCGCTCTCATGGTCTCTTTTATGCTTATCCCAGAGTTAGGCCAGTGCAGCTGGTAAAGCCCTATCTGCCTTATCCCCAGGTTTTTAAGGCTTTTATCACATGACTTTATTACCGCTTCATATCTGAAATGGGTTGCCCAGACTTTTGTGGCTATGAATAGATCACGTTTGCCCGCTATCACCTTTCCTACAAAATTTTCCGTGCCATATATTTCCGCAGTGTCTATGAAATTCACGCCGCTGTCCAATGCAAGGTTTATGGCCTTTTCGTTTTCTTCTCTGTTTCTGCTTAATTGCCACGTGCCTATCCCCAGTTCAGACAGTCTTTCCTTCGTGCTTCCAAGGAGTTTGTATTCCATTCAAAACATTCTCTTTCCAAACATAAATACCGGTTTCAGTCTATTTGGAAGCGCATAGACGGCGGATTAAAGCACGTTTAGGTATTCCTTTGATTTTATGAGGTATACTTCTTTTATGGCATCTACGAAGTTGTTCTCATATCTCTTTATCCTTTCGGCGGCGTTTTTCTTGTATGCGTTGTATGACAAGAACGCCGTCATAAACAGCAAGAAAGACGATGCAAAAAGTTCCATCGGCAGCGTAGTAAGTCTTCCATTTAAAAAGGAATAACCCGCCATGCTTGATAAACCGCTCAATACTCCAGAATAAACAGCGTACTTAGTAAGACGTTCAAGCCTATTCTCCCTTTTTATCTCCTCATTGCGTGCACTTTCATAGTGCGGATTCTTTTTGTATTTATAGAAAAGTCTGTCGTATATCTCCTTCAAACCGACTTTTTTGTCGGCAAGAAATGCTATCTTCCGCTTCAGCTCAGCGTCCTGCAGTATTGTTTCTGCCTCGTTTTCTGGGGACAATGACAAAAGATTGTCAAGGCTTACTTTGTCCATAGATTATTAAGATTCCGTTTATTTAAAAAGAATTTTCTAAACGGTTATGATAGAAAAGCCATCATCTATGCTTTTTGACAGGTATTCTCCTGCAGGCAGCAGTTCTAAATGGTTTTTAAATTTGTCTTCAAGCTTGTTTTGCTGCGCTATGAACACACAGGCTTTTGGCTTTATGGCTTCTTTGGCTTTGTCAATGTTTTCAATAAGATCGCCATGCTCTGCTATAAAATTCTCAGCCGGGCCAAA
>JAKAVT010000015.1 GCA_021817165.1 Nanobdellota archaeon | reverse complement strand
TCAAGCTATTGCACTAACTTTAGTTATGTATTCTTATTCAAATGTAAGATATTTATACTGTAAATGTGCAGTTTTGAGGCGTTTCTCCGGTAATGTTGGAACATGCAATTATACCGCTGCCGTTGTGTAATAATACTACAGACATATAAATAAGTGATTACCGTTGTTTTTTAAAGTATAAATCTCCATTGTCTTTTCCAGCTTGATTATAATACTTAAATGTAAACTCAAGGTTCTTGTTCCCTATATCCATCCCTTTTATATTCAACTTTTCCTTAGTTTTTATAACCTCATTTACGCTTTTTCCCTCTATTTCCAGGATAGGTTTTATCAGGGGCCAGTAAATTATATCTATCTCTGCGTTTTTATAAAGCCATTTTTCAACCTTATTTTCTTGGTATACGGGCTTTATCTTAAGGGCCTTTTCGAATATCTCAGCGGATTTTTTGAAATCTCCGGCTTCGGTTTCTACTTCTTCGGTGTTTCTCAAGCCGCTTCCTTCCCTGTATTTGTATGTAATGGTTGTTTTTTTACCGTCTGTTCTTATCCTTACAAACTCGTCTATCTCCTTTTTATCAGTTAGAAAAAATACATATCTCCTGTAAAAGAACTTTCCGGCCTTTTTGGCGCCTATTTTTACCAGTTTTTCCCTTACTTCCCCTTCATTTATGTCTATTATCTTAGTCTCTATCTCCTTCATATCTTAATAATTCATTAAAAGTATTTATCAACTACGTTATACCTTTGGATTTGATAAAATTATAAATGCAGATTCTTTTGGAAACAGGTCTAGGGACTTGCACCTTAAGAATTCCTTATGCGCATTACGTGCATACTTTAATGGGGATTTTTGTCTTGCCTTCTCTTTTTCCGTTATCCCTTCTTTCAGTTTTACAAATTCAAAAATGGACCATAGCAATCTATCAAAACACCTTATTTTTTCGTATTCTTCTAGTTCTTCCAAACTTGCTTTTTCGGAGTGTTTTAAGTACTCCGAAAGGAAAAGCTTTCTTTTCTGGCCGTTGAGATTCAATCTCTCCAATGCCGTAGCGATTTCAAACTGCGGCTCTGAAAGCCTAACACTTTCCCAGTCTATAAGTTTCAGGCCATTTTCCGTGCGCAGCAGGTTATCCCTGCTTATATCCCCGTGTATTACAGACAGTTTTTGCCTTTTCAGCCTTATGTGTTTTATCTTCTTATATGCTTCCATTAAATCTGCTTTGAAATGACTGTTTACATATTTAAAACCGGTATCAGTTATCCTGTCAACTCTTTTTTTAATGTATTCCCGGTTGTAGTCTTTAACCGGTTCATTTCTTAATCCATTTACATTGTGTATCCTATGCAGCTCTGCAAGAAGAAGGGCAAGCGATTTTAAGTCTTTTTCAGTCATTCTTGTGACTGGTTCGCCCGGAACATAATCTGATATGACAAATGGTTTGCTTAGAATCCTGCAGGAAGTATCCTTATAATAGACTTTTGGAGCAATCCCCAGTTTTTCTATGCTTTTTATCCCGTCAAATTCCACGTTTATACGGGCTGCTCCCCAACTGTTTTTGCCTCTGCTGTCTTTTCTTACTGAGGTTAATCTCAACAGGAATTTCCTGCCATTTATTATAAGAAGATAATTGTAATGCGTTTCCCCAGATTTTATGGCCTGCACACTTTGTATCCTGATCGGTCCGCTTAAGCCCAGTTGTCTGCTTTTTATTCCGTTAACTGCCTTTTTTATACGAAAAATACTTTCAGCCATATATGATAAGATTAATTATCATACCAAGCTTAATAACATATTTAAAAGGCATAGTAAATTAAAACATCTGTAGACCTATCAGCTTTTCCGCATTTCCATGAAGTATGTCCTCCTTTTCCGGTTTAGATATCCCTGCTTTTTTTATCTTAAGCAGTTCTATCTCCTGGTCAGAGAAGGGGTAATCCGAGCCGAATATTATTTTCTTTGAGGTTATTTCTTTTACCCTTCTTTCTATTATGAATGGTGAGGATACCACGGACGTGTCTACATATGCGTTTTCAAATTCATTTATTTTTGAAAAGAAAGCATCGGAGTCGTTTGCAAAATGGGCAAAGACAAAGTTTATTTTAGGATAAAGCCCTGCTAATTCTAGTACCCTGTCGGGATCGGTGTTCATATTGTTTTCTTTTCTTGAATGAATTATCACCGGCTTTCTGCTTTTTTCTATTACTTCAAATATCGTTTCCAGGCTTTTGTCCAAAGGGTCAAAGTTTTCTCCCCTTGGATGCAGTTTGAAGCCGTAAAATTTTCCTTGCAGTTCTTCAAATTCCTCCTTCTTAACAGTTTTTGGGTTAAACCTCAGAAAAGGAATGAAGAAATCACCTGCATTTTTCATCGTTTCCAGGTTCTTTTCCATTAATTTCTGGTATGACTCCTGAGTGCTTGGAAAGATAATTGCTCTGTTTATTCCGTTTTGCCACATTTTTTCCCGTATTTCATCAAAGGTTGACTTATCAAAGCTTACACCGGAATGGGTGTGAAAGTCTATTATCATAAATTTATACCCCCATTTTCTTTTGGTTTATCTCGTTTATACCGCTTCAAATTAAATGTTAAGTAGTATCCATCGCCTTTTTCAAGGTCAAGTTTGCGATACTCCTCATTTATGAACTCTTCCTTGCATGTTTGGAACTTTTCTGTAAGCTTCCGCCCAAATACTCCCGGAATTAGTTGTCTATTGACAGAATAACTAACTCTATACGTATCTAGCTCCTTCCTTATTGTGAATTCAACTAATGGATTTTGAGTTCTGGTAGTTATTGTGTTAAAACCCAGTTCAAGTGCTTCATCTATCCTTGTTTTTACAAGTTCACTGTATAACTTCCTGCCCTGAAACTTGCTTGAAACGACAGCAGCAGAAAAGTAAGCGTGCCTATTTTCATTATTTTCAGCGTGGGAATACTTTGAGCCTGCGAAGCCGATGGCTTTATTGTCTTTGTACAATACCAGGAAAAGATCGTTGTCCTTTATATGGTCCATAACCTCTGATTCTTCCATCCCATTCTGAAAGGTTTTTACCGTAAAATCCACGATTTCATCCAGTGTTTTTTGGCCTAGTTTTGCCGGATCTTCACTTTTAAGTCTGAAGGTTTCTTTGCCACCGACAGATACTATCATCAAAGATTCTTATTTTATACTTTCTTCCGCTATTTTCCATTTTCTGCCTCCCCTTTGTTTTTTATAACGGAAAGTATTACCCTTCCGTTGATTGTGAGTTCCGCATTTTTGCCTTTACTAAAGTCTATCAAGCCGAGTTTTCTAAGCGATCTTGCATTTAATTTCAAAGTAGACTGTCTTATGCCGTATCTTTCTTCAATTGACTTAATTATACTGTAAGCTGATTTGCCAGGGGCTTCCTCCCATTTCTTTAAGAATTAACATCTGATTCCTATTCAGAGCAATGTCTGCCAGTGCTTCCAACGTTCTTTTAACTCCGATTTCCATGTAGTTTATAGATATCTGCTCGTATTTAAATTGGTAGGGCAGTTTAGCATGACCTATTAAACAGGCTAAAAACAAACAGTCTTTTTACGGTTTTGCAGAGTAGCAGCGTTACTTGAGGTCCTTATTTGTAATGTTGTGGCCAAGCTTCTTTGCCTTTGTCAGCAAATGCTCTCTCATCATCTCATTTGTTGGTTTTATGTGTATGCCGAAAGGCTTTACTTTAATGCCTTTGGAAGCTAAGCCTTCTATTTTATTTGGATTATTAGTCATAAGCCTTGCAGAGTTAATGCCTAGTGTTTTAAGTATAGCTGCGGCGGGATCAAAATCTCTGTGTTCGCTTTTGTAACCTGCCTTTTCATATCCATCGTAAACGTTCAATTGCCTGCCTTTTTTGTCTTTCTTTACTATAACTATCCCCTTCTTGAGACCAAAGGTATTTTTATAAGCAGTAAGCTTTGCCTTTATTCCATTTCCCCCACCTTCCTGGTTTAAGTATATTAGTATTCCTTTTTTCTCCTTTGACATCTGTTTCAGTGCAAAATCCAACTCTTGTCTGCATTCACAGTTATCTGCGTGGAAAAGTTCACTGGTCCGGCAAGATGAATGTACTCTAACCAAAGGGTAATTGTAATCTCTCAGTTTTTTGCCAGTGAATTCTCCAAATACAGCAACATCATGCTCTTTTCCAGTGGCGTAATCACCGAAAACAATATAGGTCATCGGCCCATATTCTGTTGGTAAAGCCGTTCTACCTAGTTCAATAAGTCTTGGCATTTTTGATTTACCTAGCAATTTTACCATTTCATCTTCGACTTCCCATGGCTTATTCCAGTTTCTGTCCAAATACTTAAGAATTGCTAAAAATTCGGTTCTTTCCATTGCTCTAAGTATCATCAGCAAAATTTAAATATTTTATCAATTTCTTTAGCTTATATGTAGTTAAAGCCGATTTTTTCTGCTTTTTTCTCAGCGACTGTAAATATAAACTTGGCTATTAAAGCAAATACCACCAGCTCGCTTATAGTAATTATCCACATTAAATATACGGGGGCTATCAATGATGACCCTATGAGATAGTACCTTACAAGGTATAAGCTTGATGTCAATGGTACGAATAAAGCGGCGTAATTTATTGAGCTTGGCAGCACTTGCAAGGGTATAAAAGCTCCGCTTAA
>JAKAVT010000008.1 GCA_021817165.1 Nanobdellota archaeon | reverse complement strand
CAGAATAGATGGAAGGTCTAGATTTGCAAGATTAGGGCTGCTAACACATATAAGCAGCGGTTTCATGCAGCCAGGCACTTCGGGAAAGATAGTATTGGAGATGGCTAATCTATCGCCGATAGCATTGGCCATAAAACCGAATACAAAAATCTGCCAGATAGTATTCGAAGAGTTAAAAGGAAAGGCAAAATACTCCGGTAAATTTACAAACCAAAGCAGACCTTAATACGTATAAATAAATGATACTTACTTATTTTCCGATGCCTTAAACTTTTGAAGCAAGGGAATTGTTCCTTAGTATTATTGCCATAAGTATCAATAAGTACAAAATCGCTGCACCAACCAAAACTATGCTTGACATATTTTCATCCCCCTATTTTATAATAGAACATAACTTACATAAATACTTTTTGCTTTTTTTCTCTCTTTTACATGATGAAATTATCAATTTAAGTTTATTCACCGTGATATAGAGTGAAAATAACACTTAATTTACTCCATTCTTAGGACATATTTCTTTTATCGGGCAGATCTCGCATTTCGGTTTTATCGACTGACAGATTTGATGCCCATGTTCCTTAAGCACATAAGCGAAATTCTTCCAGTATTTTTTATCGACTAAACCTTTAAGATCATTTTCTATATCATCAGGCTTTTTGCTTTTACTAAGCCCTATCCTATAAGATAGTTTTATGACCCAGGTATCTACAGGAATACCTTCCACTATGCCGAATGCATTTATCAGAACAGTATTTGCAGTTTTTCTTCCCACACCAGGCAATGAAAGCAAGTCCTCCATTTTATCAGGTACTTTGCCGTTGTATTTGTCCTTTATTATTTTACAGCAGCTCATTATGTTCTTTACCTTGTTTTCTGCGAAACTTACCCTTTTTACGTAGCTTAACAGCTCATTTGGATCAGCTGCAGTAAAATCATCTATCTTTTTGTATTTCTTGAAAAGACTTGGGGTCAATTCATTTACGACCGTATCCTTTGTCTGTGCAGACAGTATTGCTGCGACTAAAAGCTCCAGCGCACCGTTGAAGTTCAAGTAATATCCTGCGTTCTTGTATTTGTTTTCAAGCGTTTCTATGGCCTTTTCTGCTTTATTTCGTTCAAGTAAAATGAATTCCGGCATATAAGACTTATATACCTGCTTTTCTTTATATCTATATGGATGTTAAAGAAGGCCAGCAGTTTCCAGCCTTTAGGCTGAAAGCGGATGACGGTAAAGAAGTTTCTCTTTCCGACTTAAAGGGCAAAAAAAGCGTGATATACTTTTATCCAAAAGACGATACCCCGGGCTGTACAAAAGAAGCATGCAGTTTCAGGGACAATATAAACTCTTTTAAGTCCTTAGGCGTTCCAGTATTTGGCATAAGCGTTGACAACATAGAATCACATAAAAAATTCAAAAGTAAGTATTCTATTCCCTTTACGTTGTTAAGCGATTCCGATAAAACGGTCGTTACAAAACTCGGAATAAAATCCCTGCTCGGAATTGCATCGAGGGTTACATTTATAATAGACGAAAACGGAAAGATACTGAAAATTTATCCAAAGGTTTCTCCGGATAAGCATGCAGAAGAGATACTCTCATTTCTTAAGAACGCATAGTTGCATTTCTTTAAAGATATTAATAAGTAAAGATAATAAATATATAGTATGTTAAATATAGCTTACACTGCGATATTTGCAGTGCTTTTTATCGGTGGGGTGGTAAGCTCAGTGTTTTCAGGAATAACGTTCTTTGCGATTTTCAAGCACAGAAAAGACAAAGCACCTCTTACTTCCTTCTTCTTAAACAAAGACTCTGCTGCAAGGGAATTAAACATGTTTATTTATCCTGCAACTATGCTTTTTTTTACCGGCTTGTTTACCTTCCTTCAGAAGGTCCTAAACAGCTATTCTTCATTGTCGGGGGTTGATGAAATTTTCTTTTATCTGGCTTATTTATTCGGGATACTTGCATTGTTTATCGTGATTTATATATCTTGGCGCTGGTTCAAGCTTTTCAGGAGGTTTGTATGAATATAGATTTTGTATACGGCATAATCTCGTTGATTTTAGGGGTTCTTATGCTGTTGTTAGTATTGATGTTAAGGAAAAAGCTTAATAGAAACCCCACGGTGTTTTTATCGTCGTTTTATATAAAGAAGTACAAACAGTATGCTTTCGTATTCTTCTTTTTGACGACTTTAGTATTAGCTATAAATTACGGTATAACTGCGTTTGTTTCTTTAAATAACCCTACTACTCTAATATGGGAATACGGCAATATTATATTATTTACTGCCCTTACTTTGTTTTTCCTGTTTATGGCTTTGTCCTAAAAATCGTTGAATACTTTCGTTTCGCTTTCACTTGCCGGATTGCTTCTGTCAGCGCTGAACACTTTATAGCTTTTTGGTTTCAGCATGGAAACAATGTAATCAAATGCAAGTGACGGGTTGCTTTCGTTACCGCATGAGTAGATGTCTACTGTAGCGTACCTGCTTTCTGGCCAGGTGTGCAGCGATATGTGGCTTTCGACTATCAATGCTATTATCGAAACTCCTCCTATGTCTGGAGAGTTTATTGTATTGAACTGCTTTTCCATTATGTCGATTATGTGAAGGTTGCCGGCTCTGGCGGCTTCTATTACCGATTCTTTAAGATATGCGAGACTTTTGAGGATGGAATCGTCTACGTCATAAAGGTTTCCAAAAACGTGTTTTCCTATTACTGGAACGAGGTTACTTTCGAACAGACTTAACTTTTTATTCCTTTTTTTCATTTATTATTATTGAATAATTCTATTTAAATAATTATCTATCTAAAGTAGCTAAATTTAATTCAAAATTAGTAATACAAAAACCCTTTTATATTTGGATTAATTCCATATTCCATGGCTTTATACGGGGATTTTCATTTTTATTGGACGCTGTTTGAAGTTGTAAATGGCTTGGTTATCTCGATTTTAAGCGCATTTGACATTTATGTATTGTATAAACATAAACGGGATAAATCTCCGTTGGTAAGGTGGACGTTGAATGAAAAGAACTCAAAGAATGACTTTTCCGTTCTTTTGTTTGCTTCTTTGTTGTTCATCGTCGTCTTTATTGTTTACTCATTAGGTTCATTGGTTAGCAGCGATTCTATTAAGATCGCAGCAGATCTCATAGGAACCGTTACGTATCTTATGGTGAGCTACGTAATAATTGAATGGTCGCGGGTTTTCCTGGGGTTTATATGAGCAGCAATTTTTATGAAGCAATTATAATCGTATTTGCAGGCGTAATGATAACTGTTTCGGTTATACGGTTTACAACGGCTTTTTATAAAAACCCCTCAAAGGCAGTTCAGCTTATAAGACTAAATAAGAATTCTGTCAAAGTATTTGTAATGTTCTTGCTTATGAATTTTATATTTTTGGCAGGTTACATGATACAGCTTTTAAATGTTTCAGATAATTCAGACTTACCCGCCATACTGATATATGCGTTGGGAACGTCATTTTTCTTTTTGGGGCTTGCAGGCATAATATCGAAGAAATATATAATGGATTAATCCCGTTTTGAAAATGAAAAGGCTTTTATAAGATTAAGCTTCTTTAAAAAGCATGTTTAAAAAGAATGCAACTAGTACGTTTATTGGACTGGATAAATTGAGGAAGGATTTGGATGGCATCCTTGCGGATTTCAAGGATGAGGATCCAGAAAAGATACTGAAATTCCCTTATGATGATTTATCGGATTACTTCAAAAGCATAAAGATCGAATCTGTAAGAAAAAGAAAAGAAGAGTCAAAGTTCCCTGCGAAGCCAGGCGATTACGTCATAAAGAGCGGTGGAATGCCGAATTATAGCAGTAATGAAATGAAGGACAGTTTCCCGCTCTTTTACATGGAAGGAATCTATAGAACAAGATACGATGATTATGGCAAAGAATATTTTGGCATAAAACTAAATGGAAAGGTAATACCTGCAGCATACATGAAACGGATATCTTCCGATAACTATAAGGTATACCTTAACTACGATGTCATAAAAAGCATGGACAATGAAACGTTGCGGAAACTGATTGCCGCCACTAGCATCAGGTTAGCCGATTACAAAAGTGTCTCTTATTTTAGTTAAATGCTAGGACGTTAACTATTTATACTAATAATTTTATAATTAGATAGTAATTAAAATAAGAATATGTCAAAGAAACTATCTGAGATTGAAAAATTGCTGAAAAGCCTGCCTTACAAGAACGATTCGGATGGCAACCCTACTTTGAAAAAGGAATTTGTAAGGAATTCAGATTACTTTAATGATGCAGGGCTGATAGTAAATGAAAGGTACGCAACGGATAAATACCCAAAGGTAAAAAGTCTGGAGTACATACAGTTTAATAACCTTTACAATACTGGGTTTTTTGACGATTATTTTGCAAGGCAATATAAATTGTTGAACGATCTTTATAACGCTAGGCCAGAGAATTTCCCTAAGCCAGTCGCATTGATAGTAGATGATTCCGCTAAAAGGGTAGGGTACGTACACCAGCCTTTTAATGGAGAAGAGCTAAGAAGTTATATCCCCAGAATGGTTTCCTTGCGCGATTACATTGACAACTGCAACATCTGGGATGAAAAGCTTGTGGCTGAGAAAATCAGAAGGTTAACTTCGCTTCAAGACCTGATTTCCAGGGATGAGCTTAATAATTTTATACTTAAAAAGGGAATCAAACGGCTCGCATTCGGCGAAAAATATCTGAAGGAGTACAGAATAAGGATAGACACTTACAACAAGAGAAAAGACGAACTTGAAGATATAAAAAAGCAAATAAACGATGCCGTAAGTTATGTCAATCAGAACGGTCTGTCTCACAATAACCTTTATCTAGATAACATAATCATTTATTGGAATGAAAACATGGAAGTAAAAGTCGGGTTTATCAATCCAATCAACAAACAAGACGTAAAATCACCCTTTTTCTCATCCGACCAGCACAGAATAAAATCCATCAATCACAGCATCAAGTGGGCAGAATTCAAGCAAAAGGCGTTAATAAATAAATACAACGAAAAATACAGAGCACTTTATCCTGGATTTAGAATAAAGTAATTATATATGAGAATCTTGTTTCCCAAGAGAGAAGAGCCCGCTCTTGAAACCTATGAGAACATAAATGCAAATTCAAGCCTGTATAAACTGCTTTCCAGAACTGGACCGGTAATGACAGAATCACTGCTTAACTTCCACACAAAGAGTGGAGACAAGGGAGTGTATAAAAACGTTGTAAACCGGAAAACTCTTCCTTTTTTCACAAGTTATATACGATACTTTAATTCTATCGAAAAGGGATTGGCAGGCTTAATAACCGATGCCTATAAAGAACTTCAAAAAATGAAGGATTACGAGTTAGAAGGGGTATACACGGCGTTTGATTCCGGAAAAGACAGCTGTGCAAGAAGCGTATGGGGAGAAAAATACGGCAGCATGATAAACGCTAGAAATAAAATAATGAAGGATGAACTGGATCCTTCAACTAGGCTTCCAAAACTGGATTACATTCATTCTATAAATGCGAATTACTCCCATATATTTTCATACAACTTCAAAAAAGAGATGGATCCAAGGAAGGCGAAAGCCGTCCTTTATAAAAAAACGTTAAAAATTGGCCATGATCCTAAAGTCTATACGGATTTTAACCTCTTTTCTTTAAACGATAGATATCGGATTGCAGTAGCATTTTACGGCAGGGCCATCGAAATTACCGATTTTATGGACATGTTTAATTCGATTGATTATGGCATGAACAAAGGAAATGGTAAAAACGTAAAGCCGGTATTTTGATGCAAAGTTATTAATAAGCAGGTCATCAAATAAACTGGTATGCAAAACAAAAAAACGCTTGAAACTGCAGCCATGAAAAGCAAATACAAGTACGCATTGGAAGAACTTTGCAAAGTATCAAGCGAAGAAACGTCTAAAAAGGTCTTTGACAAGCAGTATCCTAAAATCTTGGGTGAGCTTTCCTCTATACTTGAAAACGGATATAAAAACGTGCTGGATTATTCTTATGTATTAAACACTGCGGAAATGAAGGACGTCACCAAAGATTATATGCAGTCCATTTTCAGAAGAGGCCTTAAAAAAGTGGAATATTGCAATTTTAACATAGATTTTAATGATGAGAAACAGATTAAAACCGGCATATACGGCTATACCGTAGCGCACGTATATAAACTACTTTTTAAAGAAAACTATGGCACAAAATCAGAAGAATGAGCGGCTGGAGGATAGGCTTCTCGACTGCAATTTAACATTATTTGGCAGGCCTGATTTGGACGGTTTTTCAAAGGCCGGTGATATTAAAAACTATATAGAGAAGGATTCTTTAGTCTACTTTTCAGGCTGTAAGGTTTTAAGTAAGAACACATTCGTCATTGATGTTGATTTTTACACCGTTTCAAATAAATATGAATTAAAAAGCAAACTAAACGGCATTGTAAATAAATATTCTCTTGGCGTATCCTATAGAATACGGAACGTCGAAGAGTAAAAAGTCAAACAGTTATTGCTTTTTATAAACGTTCTGGAATTTGCTATACCTTTCATTTAACTTTTTCCAGTTCAAGTTGTTAAAAAACGGTTCCAGGTATTTGGCTTTGTCCGGCCCGTAATCAACGTAAAACGCGTGCTCGTAAACGTCCAAAGCTATTATCGGTATAGAACCCCATACTGCTCCGTCGTTATGAACATCCGCCAAAAACGTCCTTAATTTATTGTCAGTCGGGTCTATTGCAAGTATGGCCCACCCCCTGGCTGCCTTTGCAGTTGCCATCATATCAAGTTTAAAGTTTTCAAAACTGCCAAAATCTTCATTTATCTTTTTTATAAGAGGCATATCCTCCGAATACTTGCCATCTCCTCCGAACATTTCGAAATACAGCTCATGAAGCAGCTGACCGCTAGCGTTGAACGTTTCCTCTTTTTTCAATGACCTAAACTCACTGTAATTTGCATTTGCAGCTGCTTTATCAACGGTTTTCAGTTTGCTGTGCACCTCATTTCTCTTCTTGACATAGCCTGCATAATGTATGTCGTGGTGGAAGCTTATCTGCTTCTCTGAAAATCCATTCAGAGATTTATAATTTAGCTTCTGTACTTCATACTGATCATCATAGTTTGCCATAAAATCACCCGATAATTATAACGCAGTTATAGTATATAAAATTTTTAGATAGTAAAAAGAAAAAGTATTTAAACATAAAATCTATCTAAAATAGATATCGTAAAGCGATATCATAGGTAAAAATATGAAAGACAAAAAAGACGACTTTAATGAAATAAACTTTGGATTTAACATAGACCCAAACATGGTGCACAAGATTGAGCACTCAATGCATGGCATAAGTCGTGGTTTTGGTATAAAGTACTGGATATTGATGCTTGTTTCGAAGAAGAAAATGACGGGCGCAGAGATGATAGACAAGATATATGAGATGAGTTTTGGCTTCTGGAGACCTTCTCCAGGCAGTATATACTCGATCCTGAAATACCTATCGGAAAGCGGGTTTGTAAAAGTAGAGCAGAATGACAATAAAAAATACTATTCAATTACGGACAAAGGAAAAGAATACCTGGACAGTTCGTGGTTCCCATGGAGATCCGCTTCTTCGTTTATGAACAAAGACGAAGGAACAAGCATAGACGAAACTATAGAGACTTTAGATAACTTATCTGAGTTTATATCGGAAAAGGAAAAGCTGCTGAGCAAGGAAAATAAGAAAACGCTTAAAAAAATAGACGACAGGCTGCATGCCATAATCAAATAATATGGAATACTCCATAATCGCAGACAAATTAACGAAAAAGTTCGGGGATTTTACTGCTGATAATGCCATAAGCTTAAAGGTTAAAAATGGAGAGATATTCGGGATTTTGGGCCCTAATGGAGCCGGAAAAACGACTCTGATAAGCATGCTTACTACGTTAATAAAGCCTACAAGTGGACATGCTTCTGTATTAGGGAAGGATATAATAAAGAATGCGTTGGAAGTCAGGAAGTCCATAGGTGTAATAACGGAAAAGGTTACAATGTATCCACCGCTTACTGCGGAGGAGAATCTGATGTTTTTTGGAAGGTTATACGGGATAAATAGAAAGGAATTGGAAGAAAAAATAAGCGAAGGCTTGGAGGAATTTCAGCTGTCAAAATTTAGAAACAAGCCAGTAGGAACCTTTTCCCTAGGAATGAAAAGAAGGCTTGACATCGTAAGAGTGCTGTTAAACGAGCCAAAGGTTTTCTTTTTGGACGAGCCGACCGTTGGTCTAGACCCAATAACGGTTTCTTTTATAAAAAAGAAGATAAGGGAAATAAATAAAAGAGGAAGCACTATAATACTTACAACTCATATAATGCAGGATGCAGACGAACTTTCTGACAGGGTTGCATTGATAGACCATGGCAATTTAATGGCATGTGATACTCCCAGGAATCTGAAGAAAAAGCAGGGCAAAAATGCGACATTAGAAGATGTATTCATACATTACGCAGGGGCAGAATTAAGGGATGAAACCGGAAGAATGAGTCTAGCTCCAAGGAGAGGTATGTGATGGCATTAAAGGCTTTGAACGATGCGTTCATTGTAGCTGAAAGGGATTTGATAGAACTGTACAGGACGCCGTTTAGGCTTGTCATGATGTTTGTCTTCCCGGTATTGATAATAATGCTGTTTGGTTTTATGTTTCCTTCTACTTCCAGTTTCAACGGCGTTCACATAGGGGTTGTAAACAACGACAGCGGATTTACGTTGAACGGTCAGACGATTTACTTAAGTAATTCCTTCGCATCGCTTGTAAAATACAACTCAAGCATTGCTTTTAGCAACTATTCTTCACTGGTTTCTGCCGAATCTGCGTTAAGAAGTGGCACAATAGACTCTATTATATATTTCCCCGCAAATTTCACAAGCGTGAGCCTTTCTGGCCAGCCTACTGACTTAAAACTGGTAACGAATCCGACTTCTCCGACGTTAGAAGAATACATAAATGCCAAAGTATCAGTGGCATCAACCGTGCTTTCTGCAGAAATTGTCAACGGAACGGTTTCTAAATTGAATTCTGAGCTTGTAGGTTTACCGAAAATAAACCCGCAATTTGTCATTTCACCAATCGTAGTAAGTTCAGTTCCCATACTTTCAGGCAATTATTTCGATTTTATAGGCCCCGGCTTAATAATGCTTCTTAGCATGATGGCAGGATTAACAGCTCTTGGCTCGGCGTTAAGCAGGGAAAAGGAAGACGGAACAATAACGGCGGTTATGCTTTCACCGATAAGAACAGGATCTTTTCTCACTGGTAAAATGCTTTCACAGCTCATAAGAAGCTTGATACAGTCCGCAGTCGTAGTTGTTCTTGTAATACTTCTGTTCCACATGAGCTTCAATGGAAACATACTGCTCATGGCGTCCATTCTTATACTTGGCATATTCGGTTTTCTGGGCTTAGGCCTGTTGGTAACGGCGTTGACAAAGGATCAGGAGACCTCTCAGTTATTGTTAAACCTTGTTTTCTTTCCGATGCTTTTTTTAAGCGGAGTACTTTATCCATTGCAGGAATTGCCGGGCATAATAGCGGACATAGCAAAGTTTCTGCCTTTAACATACGGTGTTCAGGCCTTTCGTCAGGTAGTAGTCTTCAATGCGCCTTTGATCTCAGTGTGGCCATCCATGCTTATACTCTTCTTATTCGGCGCAGTCTCCCTTGCGATAGCTGTTCCGGTGTTTCTTGTGAAGAAGGGAAACGGCAATTAGAATATTTATAAAAGCACGCAATTTTATTAAATATAAGTGGATAATAAAGTAAGGAAGATTATAGCCAGCAAGGATTTCTTTCTGTTGGATGGGGACGGAACTTTATACTTGTGGGATAAACCATTTTTGTTTTCGTCTGCTTTCCTGAATAAATTAATACAGATGGATAAAAAGTTCATAATCCTAAGCAACAATGATTCGGAGAGCAAAGAAAAGAGGATAAAATTTTTGAATAGATTATTTAAATTTAAAATAAAAAGAGATCAATTGCTGCTTCCAAACGATTTAGTGGAGGATTTTTTCATAAAAAAAGGTATCAGAAGATTTGACGGGGTGGTATCCAATGATTTTTTGAGAGAACTTCTGTCAAAGGGTTTTGTATTGGACAAGGAAAACCCGGAAATTGTAATAGTTGGTTTTGATGTAAATTTGACCTATGAAAAGTTAAAGAGAAATATAAATCACATAAATAAAGGAGTCAAATTTCTGCTAACGCACAACGACCCCCTGTGTCCTTACAAGGGAGGAAAGGAGATACCTGATGCTGGCTTGATAATAAGCTTAATTACGCAAGCTGTAAAAAGGGATCCGGATTACGTATTTGGAAAACCCTTTAAGTCCACGATAGAATACGTGATCAAAAAATATAAAGTTAAACGAGACAAAATGTTGATAATAGGGGACAGAATAAATACCGATATAAAAATGGCTAATGAAAACGGCATAGACTCTATATGGGTAACGAATAATAAAAATGAAAAAATAGAAAGTAAGTACAAGCCAAATGCAAATGTTATTTCAATAGATGCTCTCTACAGTCAAATTAAGGATTTATAGGGCTTTTCAGGTGTTTTTATAGCAGTTAATTGATTTTTTGCATTTCTTCGTATATCTTTTTGGTGCTGCTCATCCCAAGTCTAAATTGTTTTGGATTCATCTCCTTCCCAGACGCCTCGAAAAGCTCCATAATCTGCTGGTAGGAATGTATGCCTCCTGCCGCCTTTATGCCTATGTTTGAATTTAGTCTTCTTATCGTATCCGACATCATCTTTACATTTTCCGCAGCAGCTACGGTAGTTTTATTTCCTATGCTGTTCGTATATTCTAATTCTGCAAACCCGGTGCTGGTTTTTATGAAATCTGCTTTTGATGAGCATACAATTTCATATAGTTTCTGCTTTTCTTCTTTTGTCGTATAACCGTCCTCAACTATGAACTTTATGACTTTTCCATTTTCATGGGCGATGTCTGTAAGCTGATCTATATCCTTTTTAACCAACTTGTATTTGTTTGATTTTACATATCCAATCTGCACGACAAAATCAGCTTCATCTATGTCGTTAACAAGTGATTTTAGCATCTTTGCCCTTCCCTTTGTGGAGAAAGCGCCGAATGGAAAGTCAACGACTGCAGTTATCTTCAATCCATAACCTTTGTTTGTTATGTACCGTCTGGCAGATCTTGCAAAAAGGGGGTTTATGCATACCGAATAGGTTTTTAGTTGGTTTGCTTCATCTATAAGCTTCTTTATTTCCTTTTCGGATGCGTAAGGTTTAAGCAGAGTGTGATCCACCATCCCCATTATTTTGCTTATCTGCGCTTCTTCCATACTTATGCACTTTCAACATCACCAATAGAATAGAATATTTTTCCATCTGGATTTATTCTCTTAAACTCTTCCAATTCCTTGTCCACTCCGGCCGATTTTCCAAGGTAAAAGAACGCATCCGATTCTCTAAGTAATGCCAAATCGTACTGCCAGAAATATTCCGATGGAATCGGCTTTTCTGAATGTATTCTGATGTAATGGTGAAGGACCGGCACTAAAGGAATATGGCCGAGGGATATCAATTTTACTGCAGTGTCCAATGCCTTTGCAACGTTGTTGTTTGCAACCCTTGCTGCATCTGCAATTTCAGAACCGCTCGGAGTGTACGGACCAGCAATATATATCTTTAACGGCTTAGTCATATCAAAATAAATTAAGTATGCATATTAATAGTTTGTATTTAATTAACTTGATAAAATTTATCACTTTTTAATCGTATCTAACAAACGAACAAACGTTTAAATATGTACTTCGTTTTAAATTATTGTCCGGATGGAACACAAAAAGCAAAAGATGACTTTTTTCAGATGGATAATAGTTTCTTTGATGTTTATTGCCATAACGTTTAATTACGCAGACAGAGAGATATGGGTCTTAGTTGAACCGGCATTTGCTCACGCATTCGGCTGGTTTACAGGGCCTATAAGTGGCTACACAAGTTCGGCCGTTGCAGTAGGAGACGTGTCAATTGTGTTGCTTATCTGGTCGTTGGCCTATGCAATAATGAATTTTCCTGCAGGATGGATTACAGATAAATTAGGCATAAGAAAAGCAATGACGCTGATGTTTGGCATATGGTCTACGTTTACTATCTTGACGGCAGCGACTTTCAATTTAATTACAATGGCCATAGTAAGGGCATTTATGGGTGGAGGTGAAGGTGCAGTCTGGCCAATTAACGCAAAAGTCACAAAAAATTGGGCAAATAGATTCGATGAGTCAAAGGCATTCACATTCGCAGGAGCTGGACAGGCAGTCGGCCCTATCGTTGGATTGATATTCGGAGCTGCTATATATGCCGCAGTTGGCTGGCAATGGGTATTCATAATATTCGGTAGTCTGGGACTTGTACTTACAGCAGTATGGTATTTTTACGTAAGAGACACCCCAACAAAAGAGAAACTGGTTAACAAAGCAGAATTGGACTATATACAGGAAGGCAAGCCAAAGGCTGAAAGAGTAGAAGAAAACAAATTAAGTTCAAAGTCTATTTGGAGGATAACCGGCAAAGTAATATTTGGTACACAAGCTGGATGGGGGACTTTCCTAGTGTTCTTATCATTTGGGTATATACTGTTTACATTTCTGTACTGGCTTCCGCCATTGATGTTTGCAGATTTTGCGCATAGCGTAACAACAAGTGGAATATATGCGGCCTTGGTAGACATAGGGTTGGTTGTCGGTTATTTCGGATCTGGGCCGTTTAATGACGGATTGCTAAAGCGTTTTCCAAAAGTCACAGCAAGAAGGATCGGTGCTATACTGCCAATGTCTTTAATGATAGTAATGGTTGGCATAAGCTACTTCACCGGAACGGCAAGAGAGCTTATCCCAACGGCGATATTGCTAGCAGCTGGTGCCGGTTTAATGAACCTTACCGTCGGGTCATGGGCGGTTAATGCGGTCGATTTGGCGCCATCTGGTACATCCGCTACCGTTTATGGAGTTTACAATGGTTCACTGAATTTCGTAGGGGCATTCAATGCTATAATCGTTGGTTATCTATTCATACATGCTTCTCCAGGACTCGCATTTGCAAGTGCTATCATATTTATGGTAATGTTCTTGGGAGGTTATCTTGGACTTATAAGAAAGAGCACTTGGCAAAAGGCTTTAGACTATGGAGCAAAACTTTTAGAAGAAGAAACTAAAAAGGGAAAAGCAACAGCTAAAAGACAGTAAAAAGAGGCGTAAAATGGAATATGACTTAAAGACTATAATGAGCCTGGTAGACCACAGCGGACTCAAGGCATTTGCCTCCGAAAACGATATAAAACAGCTTATAGACGAAGCGAATGAATTCGGGAATGTTGCCGTCTGCATAGAGCCAGTGCACCTGGATTTCGCGAGAAAATACGTAGATAAAAACAAATTTAAAGTAAAGATAGACGCAGTGCTTGATTTTCCTCTTGGGGCTTCGTTTACGGCCGCGAGGGAAAAGCTGGTAGAGTTGTACGCTAAAAAAGCCGATGAAATCGATATTGTTTCCCCGGTTGCACTCGTTAAATCCGGAAAATTTGATGAAGTAGAAGCAGATATAAAGAAACTGGTAAAAGCCGCGCATGCGAATAAAAAGATAATAAAGGTAATAGTAGAGGATGCCTATACAACAAGGGAGGAAAAGGAGAAGTTATACGAAATAGTATGCAAATCAAAGGCTGATTTCATAAAAACGGGAACTGGATTTGAAGAGAAGGAATACCCGCAGTCTATAGGAAACAAGACTGGCGCGCAGGTTGAAAACGTAAAATTAATGGCAGATATAGCGGACAAATTTAATCCGAATATAGGCATAAAGGTTGCCGGCGGAATCCATACCTACGAAGATGCAAGGGATTTATTGGATGCGTCTAGAAGGCCTGCAACGCCGGATAAGTTCAGGATAGGAGCAAGCGGAACGAGGAAAATAAGGGATGAACTGCTTCAAAGAGACTCCTCCTAAACATCCTCAGCCAAATCTTAGTATAAAAAGAAGTTGTGCATAATTTATATTTTATGGCTTCCTAAAATAATTATAATCAGTCCTCTTTGAAGTAACTGCGTTTGAATTTATTCCTTTTGAATCCGGAGTAATGTCTGCCATTGTTATTGCCGCTGGATTCTTTTCTATACGGTTTATTCCTGTTGAAACCCCTGTTAGAATTGAAATTGCTTCGTCTTAGTGCGCTTTCAATCTCATGCCTTGAATCTCCCTTGTAAAATTCATTCATTTTTTCTTTATAAGCAGCAAGGCTGAATTCTAAGGGTGAAAGTTTTATCTTTGCGTAATTTTCTATTTCATAAACAAGATATCTTTCACCAGGAGTGAATATTGTAAATGCTCTCCCACTTTTCCCCATCCTTGCGCTTCTGCCAACCCTGTGGACGTATGCTTTTGGATCCGCCTCTGCGTCAAAATTTATTATGTCCGAAACATTGTCTATGTCCAATCCACGTGAAGCTACATTTGTTGCTATAAGCATGCTTGTGCCTTCCTTAAACATGTTGAGTGAGTGTTCTCTTCTGTTCTGGCTCAAACCTCCGTGCATCAAAACGGCCTGCATTCCCATATTCTGCATTATGGAATGGATTCTTTCTGCGTTTCTCTGCGTCTTGCAGAATATTATCGCCTTCTCCGGCTTTTTTTCATCCAGATACGCAAGAAGGGTTGCAAACTTGTCGCTGCCGTTTGCAATCGAATAAAAATGCTGTATAGTGCTTACGGTCACTTCCCCCGCGTCTATATTGACATTTATGGGATTATTTGTATAGTTTAAAGTTATGTGCTTTATCTCTTCTGGAATTGTTGCAGAAAAGAACATCGTCTGTCTTTTCTTTGGCAATCTTGACAATATGTATTTGATGTCGTCTATAAACCCCATGTCCAGCATTATGTCTACTTCATCCAAAACAAGGAATCTTACCGAATCCGTAAGTAATTCCCCCCGTTTCATCAGATCTATTAGCCTTCCAGGAGTTCCTATAATTATGTTTGCCCCGTTTTTTATCTCTCTTATCTGGTAATTTATTGAAGCTCCCCCATAGATGGTAACAGCTTTCAGCTGCATATGCCTTCCAAGATCCCTTACGACATCCGTGACCTGTAAAGCGAGCTCTCTGGTGGGCGTTATTATCATTGCGGCCTGCTTTTCGCCTTTTTCCAAGCTGTTTAATATTGGTATAACAAAAGCAGCGGTTTTCCCGCTCCCAGTCTTGGATTTTACGACTACATCCTTGCCTTCCAATTCCAGCGGAATGGCCTGTTTTTGCACTTCAGTAGGTTCTTCAAACTTCATTTCATGCAATGCAGTTAATATCTCTTTTCTTAAATTCATCGAATCAAACATATCTATTTACAGTTTTATATTGATCTTTTGATATAAATATGCTATGCTAGGCAAAAACAGCGAAGAAATGATGAGAAAATGGTGGGATTCCGCTTCTGAATATTATCAAAAGGAAATTTCTGCAGATAAGATGACCGATGTCCAATACGGTCCTTTTGGTTCCAGTGAGAAAAAACTGAAATTGCTCGGAAAAATAAGGGGTAAAAAGGTTCTAGAACTAGGCTGCGGTGGCGGACAGGCATCCATAGCCCTAGCAAAGGAGGGTGCAACATGCACTGGAATAGACATCTCACATAAACAGATAGACACTGCAAGGAAAAACGCTGAAAATGAGGGAGTAAAAGTTGAATTTCTGGAGCTTCCTTTTTCCCACATAGGCGAATTAAAGCCTAAGAAATTCGATGTTGTAATATCGATAATGGCCCTGCAGTACTGCATAGACCTCCGTGCTCTTCTAAAAAACGTTGGAAATCTGCTTGTAAAAGGCGGCATTTTCGTTTTTAGTATAGAACATCCATTTTACCTGCTTATGAATCCAAAGGACCTGAGAATAAAGGAAAGCTACTTCAATTCTGGTTTGAAAATGCAAAGGGAAAAATGGCCAGACAATACCGTTCATTACTTTGCCCATTATGACAGAAAAATAAGCGACATTGTGAACCCGATAATTGATTCCGGTTTAAAGCTTGAAACGATGGTAGAGCCTTTTGACAGTCAAGATAAAATCTGGGGTGTAGGTTATAGAAAGGCGCTTGTAAACAAGATTGCACCTACTGTCGTATTCAAATGCAGAAAATAAACCCGCAATAAAAATTAAATACTGTAATTATCTATTAAAGGGATGATAACTATACTGAACAAGCAATATCCTGATGAGAAGAGTCTTGAAACTTTGAACCCGGTTGTGAGGAAGTGGTTTATATCCAAGTTTAAGGAGTTAACCCCGCCACAAAAGTTCTCATTTAAGGTCATAAGCGATAGGAAAAATGTGCTTATAACTGCGCCGACCGGAAGTGGCAAAACCCTATCTGCATTTATACCCATAATAAACAAATTGGTAGGTCTTTCAGTTGATAACAAACTAAACGATGAGATAAAGTGCCTTTACATCTCTCCATTAAGGGCGTTGAACAATGACATATACAAAAACATTATCCTGCCGATTGAAGACCTATACAAAAGCTTGGAATTAATCGGTAAAAAGAAAATAAGCATAGGAGTTAGGACTGGTGACACTCCGCAGAATGAACGCAGGAAGCAATTTATCCATCCCCCGAATATATTCGTTACTACTCCAGAATCACTTGCAATAATGCTCAATTCTCCAAAATTCATACAGAAATTTGTAAATCTGGAGTATGTGATAGTGGATGAGCTGCATGAACTTGCAAACAGCAAAAGAGGCTCGCATCTTACCGTTTCGCTTGAAAGACTGGCAGATTCCATAAAACATGATTTTATAAGGATAGGCTTAAGCGCCACTATATATCCATTAGAAAGGGCAGCAAACTTTCTTGTAGGTACAAAAAGAAGCTGCGTTGTGGTAGATGCATCATGGAGCAAGAAAATAACTGCTAAGGTCATCTCCCCTGTTAAGGACCTGATATATTCAAATGAATCTGAAATAGACGAATCGATGTATAAAATAATTAATGATATAATAAAAAAGAACAGGACTACACTTATATTTACGAATACAAGGAGCGGCACAGAAAGGCTCGTTTTCAATCTTAAGAGAAGATTCGGCTACACCGATGAGGAAGTATCTGCACACCACGGCTCTCTTTCAAGGGACGAAAGGTTTTCTGTTGAAGAGAAGTTAAAGAACGGGAAGCTAAAATGTGTGGTTTCCTCTACCAGTTTGGAACTCGGAATAGATATAGGCAGCATAGACAACGTAATACAGATAAACTCCCCAAAAAGCATAACAAGAGCATTGCAAAGGATCGGAAGGAGTGGGCATGGCTTCAAGGACACTGCAAACGGGGATTTGATAATAAACAACAGGGATGACCTTGTAGAATGCACGGTTATGCTTTACGATGGTTTAAGGAGGAAATTAGATTCGTTTACTATGCCTGAAAATCCATTGGATGTGCTGGCACAGCACATAGTCGGCATGGCTTTGAACAGGATATGGGGCATTAACGAAGCGTATTCATTAATAAAGAAGGCTTATCCTTTCAGGAACTTGGACAAAAAAGATTTTCTCGGTTTAATAAAATACCTTTCGGGAGAATATGTTTCTCTGCGCGAGAGATCTGTTTACGGAAAGATATGGTTCGACAGTGGCTCAAACAAATTTGGAAAAAGAGGAAGGCTTACAAGACTCATATATTACACAAACATAGGAACAATACCGGACGAAGTTGCAATAAACGTGTATATCTGGGGTACAAAGAAAAAAATAGGAAACATAGAAGAGGAATTCCTGGAAAAACTGAAAAGAGGGGATGTTTTTGTATTGGGCGGGAAGGTCTACAAATTTCAAAGGTCCAGCGCTGCAGATTGCTTTGTTTTGCCAGCAAGCGGGGAAAAACCGAACATTCCACCATGGTTTTCTGAGCAGCTTCCCCTAAGCTATGAGCTGGCAGTAGATATAGGCAAATTCAGGAGGGAGTTCTCTTCAATTGTAAGCAGGCTCCCGAGAGAGAGGTTCGTTTATAAAGACAAGAAAAACATACCGGAAAAAGCAGGTAAATACCTTGCTTCGATGCCTGCAGACAAGAATTCAATGGCTTCAATATATGAATATATAAAAGAGCAGGTATACTTTGCAGGGAAGATACCCTCTGACAAGCTTATCCTTGTAGAAAAGACGAGGTACAACGACAAAGAGTACACGATATTCCACTCCTTATTTGGCAGGAGAGTCAATGATGCGTTATCAAGGGTTTTTGCGTTCATTCTAAGTGACAGGCTGGGAGAAGAGGTTGGTTTGGTGATTAACGACAATGGATTTGCGTTGATTTCCAATGAAAAGATTAATGACAACGTGATTAAAAGCGTCATAGAATCAGCCGTTAAAGCGGACATAAAGAAAATAATAACTGAGAACATAAAAAGAACAGAAATACTAAGGAGAAGGTTTAGGCATGCGGCAGCTAGGGGCTTGATGATACTTAGAAATTACAAGGGGCACAGAATAAGGGTGGAAAGACAGCAGATAAACGCGCAGGCCCTTTTGAAGATAATAAGCGAGATGGATGAGAACTTCCCAATATTGAAGGAGGCTTACAGGGAGATAGAAGAGGATGTGATGGACATAAGCAACGCGTCCGGAATTCTAAAATCAATAAAGGCCAAAAAGATGGAATATTCGATAATAGATACTGCCGTTCCTTCCCCATTTTCCCACAGTCTAATAACGATAGGTGAGACCGACGTCGTTTCCATAAAAAACAAGAAAGAATACATTAGAAGACTGCATAAACTAGTAGTGGAAAAAATAAGGGAGAATCAAAATGCAAATAAATGAATCGATAGAATTACTGGAAGGCATGCCGATAGCCTACATTAAGCCGCTTGATTCACTTGTCATATCGGACACGCATTTAGGCTATGAGGGGCAGATGTCTGCAGCCGGCACTTTAATACCAAGCAGAAACCTGCAGTTTATAGAAGACATAATAAGGAATGCTGCAATGGCTACGGGAGCAAACAGATTGATAGTAACTGGTGATCTAAAAAATGACTTTTCAGACTTGAAGTACTATGAAAGAAAAGAGATAGGAGAACTAATAGAGTTCTGTAAAACTCTCTCCATAAAGCTGCTTCTGATAAAGGGAAATCATGACAATTATCTTGACAGGATAAAAAACGGCTATGATGTGGAGATAATAAAGGATTGCCTGCTTGAAAAAGGATTCTACATTGCTCATGGCGATGAGCTGCCGAAATTTGAAGCTGACACTTACGTTATCGGCCATGAACACCCAAGCATAATAATATACAGGTACACCGGGTCGGGAGAAAAAATGAAGGCTTTCCTTTACGGTGATACAAACAATGGAAAAAAGCTGCTGGTTTTGCCTGCTTGCAGCATATTTGCACCAGGAAGCAATATAAATGAGGAGAAAAAAGAAGAGCTCCTGTCTCCTTTTCTAAGGGAAATGTGCAATGTAGATGAATTAAATGCCATCTGCATATCGGAAGGAGAGAATCTAAATTTTGGAAAAATAAAGGATTTGAGGGACATAATAGTTTAATCGTCAACAAGTAAGTGATACACGCTCAGGTTCTGATGCTTTGAATACGGCGTAACAAATTCAAAGGGCATTTCTTTGTTATTGCCGTCCATTACTTGATAATCCGTTTTCCTCATCTTGAACAAATCCCTGAAATCTGCAAGGTCTACATTGGAATCAGGATCGTAATTTCCATTTGTTTTTATGACGTATATCTTCTTTCCTTTTGGAACGCCATCGGAGCAGATCAGATAACCTCCTTTTTTCACTGCCAGGTTTGTTGTTCTAATCCCGCTGGAAACCAATATCTGCAGGTCAAGGTTTCTTTTACCTTTCCGGTATAATATGCCAGAATCTGCGCATATTTCTACGCCTATTTTAAGGTTTTTCCATTCAAAGTCATTAGTCATGGAATAATCCCTGCCGATGAGTTCATAATTTCCATTGTTAAAGAAAGATGTTCCTCCGTCGGTTGTCTTTATCGTTGAAAATATCACGTTTCCACCATAAATTACGGGTAGAAAATTGTATATCTTCTTGTTTTTTGTGTATATTACAGCAGTGCCTGCCAAAGCAAGTTCTCCGGTTTCCTTTGTTGCGTTTTTTAGTCTATAAAACAGTTTCTCTAGTTCCTCGTGGGAATAGGGAAGTTCATAACCAGACCGGTTATCCATAAGGCCCCATTCCGGCCCAATTATTACGTCCAAATCGAATCTCTTTGCCTTTTCAAGTATGCTTAGCGTTTTTTCTAAGCTGGAATAATGCGGTCTGTTTGTATTTATGTCTATTATACCTACTTTTAACAATTTTGACATATTTAATCTAGAATTTAGTAGCTATTAATACGTTTAGTATTACTACGTGTCTTTTGAATAAAAAGTATAACTGTTCTCAATTATTTATACAACTAAATCTTATTCTAATGCTATGACAGAAAAATTATATCTTAATGATTCTTATCTAAGAGAAATAAATGCAAAAATGACAAATATAAATGGCAGTGAAATTACAGTGGATAATGACATTTTTTATCCGAACGGGGGAGGTCAGCCTGCGGACAGCGGAAAGGTATTGTATAAAGAAAATGAATATCTTGTTAAAGACATAAAAAAGGACGGAGAAAACATAGTTTTGGTGCTGGACAGGGTAATAGATGCAAACGAAGGAGATGAAATAAAAGAGATTATTGACTGGGAAAAGAGATATGCGCACATGAAGCTGCATACAGCTATCCATATAATCGACGGAGTACTAGAAAAGGATTATAATTCAAGCCTTATAACCGGTAACCAAATATACGATGACAGGGCAAGGATTGATATAAGCATGGAGGGCCTGACAAAAGAACTGGCGTCTGGGATTATAGAAAAGGCAAATTCGGTTATATCTGAAGGACATGAAGTAAACGTAAAGTTCTTAACAAAGGAAGAAGCATCCAATAAGAATCTCGTTAGAACGCAGCCGGGAAGAGAATTGATGAACACCTTGGACATTATACGGGTAATAGAGATCTCGGGACTTGATGAGCAGATGGACGGCGGGACCCATGTTAAAAACACGACGGAAGTCGGGCGCATTATCCTGGAAAGCTTTGAAAACAAGGGAAAACAGAATAAACGTTTGTACATTAAATTAAATGATTGAAATGTTTTAAACAAAAACTGCTGTTGCTAAAAATTAAGCTTACTAAATGATAATCTATTGTTCTTAATCATAATTCAAATATTTAAGCAATTATCGTTTATTGCTAATTATGGCAAGCAAAATAATAGTAATTGGTGCGGGCGCAACAGGTTCTTTCATCACACATGATTTGGCTAGCCGTGGCTTCGACGTCACTGTCATAGAAAAAGGTAACATCATCGGGGGGACAAGCGGAAGATTTCATGGAATGCTTCACAGCGGTGCAAGATATGCAATGAATGATGTTAAAGCAGCTCAGGAAAGCATAATAGACAACAAGGTTATCTCTGAGATAGCCCCCTTCTGCATAGAAAATACTGGCGGCTTATTCGTAGCTTTGAACGAAGAAGACCTTTCTTTTCAGGGCAAATTCGAAGATGGGTGCAAACAATCTAATATTCCCATAGAACAGCTCAGCATAGAATCCGTTCTGAAAGAGGAGCCATTTCTTAATAATTCAGTAAAAGCAGCTTATAGGGTACCTGACAAGGTAATAAACTCATTCAGGTTTATAACAAGTTTACTGCTGACTTCGAAAAAGGAGTCTGCAAAGGTTTTGTTGAATACTGAGGTAGTAGAGTTCATAAAGGAAGGGAATAACGTAAAGGGCGTTAAAATTAAAAACAACAATACCGGGCAAAGCAGTGAATTAAAGGCAGACCTGATTGTAAATGCAAGTGGGGCCTGGTCATCAAAACTTATGGACGAAAAATTGGGGATAAAAAGCATTGAGATGATACTTTCGGCAGGCACAATGGCAGTCATAAATAGAAGGTTCACAAAACACATAATAAACCGGCTTAGGGAGCCTTCAGATGGAGACATAGTTGTGCCATTTTTCAATGATTCAATCATAGGAACGACTGCGTTTATCGTTGATGATCCGGAGAAATTCGACATTGACAAGGAAGACATAAGCTTTCTGCAGAAAGCCGGCAGTGAAATGCTGCCAATTCTTGCAAATTATCCTGTTTACAGGTACTATGCAGGAATAAGGCCGTTGATATCTGCAGGAGAAAACGACGATAGCAGAAAGACAAGCAGGGATTTCAAGATATTCGATCACTCTGCTACAGACAATGTCAATGGAATAATAAGCATAGTGGGCGGCAAATTGAGTACTGCCAGGATAATGGCAAAGGAAATTGGCGATTTCATCGGAAATAAAATGGGCAATAAAATTGAATCAAAGACCGATAAGATAAGGCTCTACTGGCCGCAAGTAAACCGCGAAAACATAGAAGAGATGGCAAAGTCTTTGTCATTAAACAGAGAGTTTCTTTCTGAAATGATAAACGAATCGGCTGGAAAAACCTATTCTGATATGTATTCGAATGCAATGGATCTATTATATGCCAGAGGGTTGTTTAATTGACATGGAAATGAATGGAAGTTTTGCAGTAGAATACGATATTGAAAAGGTGTGGAGCATAGTTGCAGACGCCAACAAATTCGCAAAATGTCTGCCAAATGTGGTTTCTACGGAAGTAAACGGGGATAACTTCCAGCTACAGTTCAAGGCAGATGCAAAAAAATACACTTCAAAGTTCCTTGGCGCAAGCTATCTTTCCAATCTTAACATCAAATTTTCTGCGGAATTGAAGGAAAAACAGGAAAACAAGCATATATTGATACAGGGAGAGGGTTCTACGATTGGTTTGAAGTTTTCTCTTTCTCTTTACATAGACTTAACTGCACAGGACTCTTCAACGAAAATTGATTGGAAAGCGGAGATAGACCTCGGAAGAATGGCAAAGCTTTTTGGAGAAGCTGTCGTAAACCAAGCAGTAACTGATGTCGTAAACCAGACAATAGAGAACCTTAAGGATATGCTTAAATAATTTCAAAGAAGAAAAGAGATAGCTTATATATCTCATGCGGTTGAAAATCATATAAATTATGAAAATCAAAGCTGTTAGGAACGTAGATGTAAACGGCGGCGTTAAAAACGAGAATTTGGTCCTTTCAGTCCTCGTAGTGGGGGTATTAATGGCCTCGATAGATTCGACAATAGTTCTGCTTGCCTTCCCGGCGATAACGCAGGCCCTCCATTCCAATCTTTCAACTATAATCTGGGTCATTCTAATATACCTTCTTGTAACGGCGGTCGCCGCTACGCAGCTTGGGAGGATAGGAGACATATTCGGAAGATCAAGGGTATTTAATTCCGGTATAATGATATTTACCATTTTTTCCTTTATGTGCGGAATTGCACCCACTGACATAACTTTGATAATATTCAGGGGTTTCCAGGCCGTAGGCGGCGCAATGATGACTGCAAACAGCGGAGCCATAATAGCCGATACGTTTAGAAGGGAAAAACTGGGCAAGGCATACGGCTTTACTGGTATGGGCTGGAATGTCGGCGCCATGCTCGGTATAGTCCTTGGAGGAGTAATAACCACTTTCATAGGATACAGGTACATATTCTTTATCAACGTACCGATAGGGATAGTTCTTTTAGTTCTTGCCGTGAAATACATAAAAGACGACAAAAGAGAAAACGAAAGGCTTGACATGCTCGGAATGGGTCTTCTTGGAACAACATTGTCAATGATATTGTATGCAGGCGTAAGGATATCCTCAGTAGGATTGAATTCCGTCAACGTTTCCATTTTAATAATGGGCTTTGTGCTGCTTCTCCCATTTTATTTCAGGGAGAAGGTCTTTGTAAATCCTGTAATAAAGTTTTCAATGTTCAAGAACAAGGTGTTCAAGAACTCCGTCTTGGCTTCGATGTTTCAGGGCCTTGGGTTCATGGGTGTAGCGTTCATGCTCATAATGTACCTTCAGGGTGTTAGAGGATTAAGCCCGTTTGATGCGTCTCTGCTCCTTCTTCCAGGATACGTCCTAAGCGGCATATTATCTCCGTTCATGGGAAGATATTCCGACAGATACGGCGCAAGGCTGCTTGCAACTCTGGGTCTTTTGGTGATGATAGCCGGCATATTCGTTTACTTTGCACTTACTGCAACCTCCAGCGTATACATAGTTCTTATTGGTTCTGCGATAACTGGGCTGGGAGGTTCAATGTTCTGGCCAGCTAATAACAGTGCGGTAATGAAAAGCAGCGAAGCCGGAAGATTCGGCACCGCATCCGGTGTTTTAAGGCTGTTTGGTAGCATGGGGATAATGGGCAGTTTTATAATAGTAATAGTTACTGCAACCCTGGTCATTCCTAGATATCTGGCTTTTGAGATATTCGTAGGAACTTCAAAGCTTATAGGGGGAATAACAAATGGATTTATAACAGGCATGCATTTTTCGTTCGTATTTCTTATAGTAATGCTTGTAATATCTGCTTTGCTTTCTCTTACAAGGGGAAATGAAAACATGGCAGAAAACATTAAAAATAGCCACTTATAAGTAATACAAAGCTTTAAATACTAGTTAGCATCTAAACAAAGAAAGGTGAAAACATGAAACTTAACGACGTGCTAAAAAATGAAAAGGCTCCAAAAAGCATTGGAAACAAAGGTTATTACGGTCTGTACAATACATTTGAAAGACTGAAAAACAGCAATATAAAGGAAAACCAGCTAGAAAAGTACGCAAGTTACATGGTTAAACGCATAGAAAGCTATACTCCAAGGGACCTGATATACTTTATCGGTACAAAAATAGAAGGAATGGATTCAGATGCGGAAAAGAAGCTTTTGAGCGTATACAACAAGGCAGCATGGAACAACATAGCGGAAAAATACAGGATGGACAAGTTTTTCGAGTCTGGAAAAATCGGCCGTGTTTCAAAAATCTACGACTACTTCGTAAGGATATCGGACAAGCTGTCAAGCAGCGTTTATAACGCTATAGATAGGTACACTTCCAGGATTAAAGAAAATTCTGACTATAACAAAGGAAGGGGAGCAGATCTAGATTACAACAAAGAGGATTAGCTGTATTTTCGCATCGCGAAAAAGAAGGAAAAGAACACTGCTATTTCTACCGCTATTACAAAAAAGATTGAAAGCATGGAAGGATTATACTGAAACTGGTTTGGCGCTATCAGAAATATTATTATAAAAGCGCTGACAAGGGAAGCTATACCTGCGAAAACAGCATAAAAGGTGTCTTCTTTTCCTATCATACCGCTTTGGAATTTCCGCGTTCTTCCTTTAGTTTCTTGAATATTTCATCGTTCAAGCTGTCAGAATAATAATACCTTTCAGTTGCCTTTTCAATCAGTTTTTCGGGATGCTCTTTGTATTCCAATAACTGAAGAACGTGCTTCTTCACAGTTTCTATCTGCATTTCCTTTATTTTCTGCGTATCCAACTCATATTCGAATTTTCCGGTGTTTATCTTGCCAGTTAAGTTTATGTACGCTATGGCCGTGTCTATTTCTTTTTCGTCCAGATTTTTTTCAATTCCAAAAAGCCTTCGGTACAAAGCAAGCTGCCTTCTGTGCTTGGATCCTTGGTCATTTGATTTATCCGTCTTAAAGTCTATTATCAAAAACTTGTTTTTCTCTTTGTTAAGGAATACTGCATCAAGCTTAGCAGAGACCTTCAAATCGCTTTTAATGTCAGGAAAGACGAGTTCAAGCGGCATTTCAATCAACTTTTCCGCGTCCATTTCAATTGCATTGTATTTTCGTTTTATTTCATCTAATATGCTTGTTATGTTCTGAAGGATTTTTTTCTGTGTTTCGTCCAATTCCTCTTCCTTTAAGGTATGCTTGAAGTAATCCTCCGCAATTTTGTGGGCTTTTGAACCGAATTTTGTGCTTTCCGTGACTTCGCTTACTCCCAAAACCTTTGTTTTTATGAAATTCAAAGGATCAGACATGGAATCAAGCAGTGAAAACGATATGCCTTTAAGCTGGTTGAAATAATTGCCCACCCTCTTTATGAGCCATTTGTCATTTTCTTCAAGCAGCGCCATTGCCGCCTCGTAATCTTTGTTAACAAAAAGTGAATATGCTTCTGCGTACTTTTTCTTGTAGGGAGCCGGTTCGTCTTCCATCTCCGCAATGCTTTTTTCTATTAGGTTCTCTACGTAATAGTCCTCAGCCATAGCTGGAGGAGTTACGATGAAAAGGTTCTCTTTAGCCCGTGTAAATGCAACAAAGTCTACTCTTATGCCTTCCTCCGATAATTCCTCTTTTACGTCTACCCCCTTCGTCTGTTTGATTATTGAATTTGTTACCAAATCGATGTAACTTGTTTTGTTATTCTGCTTTTTTGGAACGTATATTACGTTGTCAAATTCAAGCCCCTTTGCTTTGTGCACGGTTGTAAGTATCAAGTTTTCCTGTTTGTCATTTGACTCATAGCTGTCCTCCGCCGTGTAAAGGTATACAAGCATGTCTGAAAAGCTTGGCAGATCACTGCTGTCCATGTACTGATTTATGTTTTCCAGAGTCGCTGCTGCACTTATGTAGTAATCATTGTCCAAAGCCACCGATATTGGAAGGATTATTTCATTGAAAAGTTTGTTTATATTGAATATGTTCAATTCCGCGGAAGCCTTTCTTTCAAAAAATGGCTTTGCAAGCCTCTTTAGTTCAGTCATTCCAATTTCTTTTCTTCTGTACTTTTCCTCTATTTCAAACGCAGTTTTAAGAGAAACGCCGGAAAATGGCGTGAACAGCGCCTTTAAAATGTCCTTTTCGTCACTGTTGAATATCCCCTTCAAGTAATCGATTATCGAATTTTTGGCGCGGGTAGATACAGAGGCGCTGGCCGTCGTCGCGTATTTTACGTTCTTTGAGTCAAGAACCCGGGAAATGCTTATTATCTGATCGTTAGTTCTGGTTATTATCGCAGTGTTTTTACCCTGAGAAAGCAGATCCATCGCAAGCTTTACGGCTATGTCTTCGGTGTTATTGCCGATTAACTGTTTTACGCTTCCACCTGCTCCTTTATTGCTTTTAAAGTCGCTTAATTCGCTGCTGTATCCCTTATCCTTTGTTTTCTGAAGAAAATACTGTTTTGAATACTCAAGAATCTCGCTGTAACTCCTGTAATTCAACCCCTTCGTCATTTGTTCCAAATTGCTTAGTTTCTGGAATTCGACAAAGTTTTTCAGGCTTCCGCCCTGGAAACCGAATATCGACTGTTTTCTGTCCCCAACAAGAAAAAGATAGTCACCCAAAAGCCGGGCTATCTCCGCTTCAACGTCGTTTAAATCCTGCAGTTCATCCACCAACACGTACTTGTAATGCTTTTTTAATGGGTCGTATTCCAGAAGAAATCTCTTTAGAAGATCGTTATAATCTATCTTTTTTTCTCCCTTCTCCTTTTCATAGTCTTTGAACGCCAATATGAAATAATCCAGAAAGGCAAGGATCTCTTCTACGGTTACGCTGCTCATGTTCTCCAAAAACGATTTGTTCATTAACTCTTCTTTAGTCATTTGAACGTTGATTTCTTCAGGAGTTATGCCAAAGCTTTTTATGTATCTCATCGCATTCTCTATTTTCGGGACTAGTTCTTGTATTATGTAATCCCTGTCATAGTTGAACGCATCGTTGGTTTCAAAGCTCTTGAATATAGAAAACCTTATGAAATTATTACTTACAAGTTCGTATTCTTTACCCTGCTCGGAGAAATAAGAATTGCAGAAACTATGAAACGTGGATATAGTTATCCCGTTTATCTTTGACATTTCAATTTTGTTTTCCTTCAGTTTTTGTCCAATCTTTTCAAACATTTCATCAACTGCTTTATTGGTAAATGTAAGGCAGAGTATCTCTTTTTCGCTTACTCCGTTTTTTATAAGTTCGATTACTCTGTCAGCTAACGATGTAGTCTTGCCAGTCCCTGGATTTGCTTTTATGAGGACATTTCTGGTTAACTCCATTCTAATAATTGTATGCCTTATTATAAAAATATTGAAATGCATGGAAAAATTTATAAATCTGCATCGCTTTCACATAAAATGCAAAGAAAAGTATATACGGAATTGAGTGAGATACTAAAACCTGAACATACTGCCTTAGTCATATGGGATGTGCAGAAAATGCTGGTAAACAATATATATAATAGGGAAGATTTCTTAGAAAACTTGAATAAATTAATCAATAAAGCGAGAGAGAAGGACATTCCTGTGTTTTTTACAAAAATAACCCCTCTACCTCCTGCATTTGAATCGCCTTCCAGAAAATATTCTTCCAGCAAAATGAAATTTAACATGTCTCAATTGCCAAATGAGATGTTTGATCTCGCAATAAAGCTGGAAAAGAACGACATAGTCATAAACAAAAACACTGCCAGCATATTCATAGGCACGAATTTTGAAATGATGGCTAGAAATGCGGGGATAGAGACAATCTTGATAGCCGGGATCGCTACTGAAATAGGAGTTGAGTCCACGGCAAGGGATGCTTCCAACCGTGGCTTTTACGTCGTCGTAGATTCGGATGCTTCGTCTTCAGGCGATAAAGAAGCGCATGAAAGATCCATACAGAACATGAAAAAGCTGTTCGACGTGCTTAGCACAGAAGAGATACTAAAAATATTGGTCTGACCTGCAGGAGTCTTTCAAGTGGATTTTTTCACTAATGCTGCATGCATTAAAAATTATAAATGCTATGAAGTTTTATTGATTATATGGAAACGAAGGAATTCAATAAAACAAACAACAAACTTTCCGTAATCGGCGTTGGTACCTGGGAGCTGAGCAGCGACAGGGAGGAAAACGTAAAGGCAATAAAATATGCAGTAGACAATGGAGTAAACTTCATAGACACCGCGGAAATGTACAATACCGAGGATGTTGTAGGTGAAGCAATAAAAGGCTATGAAAGAGAAAGACTTTTCATCGCAAGCAAGGTTTGGCCCACGCATTTCAGATATGGTGATGTAATAAAGGCATGTGAAGCGAGCTTAAAGAAAATAGGAACAGATTACCTTGACTTATATCAGCTGCATTGGCCCAATAAATCAGTTCCAATAAAAGAAACGATGCGGGCAATGGAAAAACTCGTAGAGGAAGGAAAGATAAAAAGCGTGGGTATAAGCAATTTTTCGCTGGAAGAAATGAAGGAAGCCCAGGCTGCAATGTCCAAGTATGAAATAGCTTCCAATCAAGTGGAGTACAGCATAATAACGCGGGACATAGAAAAAACAGGAGTATTTGATTACTGCAAAGAAAATAGAATAGCAGTAATAGCATATAGTCCATTATCGCACGGCAAAATATTCAATAACAGTGAATTGCTTGCAGACATTGGTAAAATATCAGATAAATATGGTAAAACGCCTGCACAGGTTGCTTTAAGCTGGCTTTTGCACAGAGAGAACACTTTTCCAATACCTAAGGCCAGCAACATAAAACACATGAAGGAAAACATTGAAGCCGCAGACATAAAACTTGGAAAGGAGGATTTAGCTTTCCTTTCGGAATTGGAAGGCAAATATTATGCCGAGCCGATAGCAAAACAGCATAAAAAGAACGAAGATAAGGTAAACAACTACAACTTCAAGGAAGAAAAGATAAATTAAATGCATTAAAAGACAGAAAATCAATTATTTATATGGCCTGCAGTACTATAGACCTTTTGAACGTGCTTGGAAAGAAGTGGGACGCAACGGTTTTGGAGGAAATAACCAAAAACGACGGGATAAACTTTGACAAGCTACTGTCATTAAATCCAAAAATTTACCCTAAAACGTTGAATAAAGCACTGGGCGACCTGATAAAAAGAGGGCTTGTAACCAAAAAGATATCTTATAACAATAACATGAAAAGAAGCGAATACAGCATGACTGAAACCGGCAAAGCACTGGTTTCTGCATTTGAATCGTTTAAAAACATCGAATGCGGGACAGAAGGCGCTAAAGACTGTGGAAAATGCGAAAAGGGACCAAATGGTAACTGATAGGTTACTGTTTTTATAAAAGTAATTGCAATGATTGTTATTTATGAAGGTTGAGAAAAAAGAAGCGAGAACGTTCTTCAAACCGATTCTTGGTTTAGTGCAGGAACAGTACATTAAATACGTTCCATCTTATGGAAACAGTTTCTTTTTTACAATAGGGATATACCTTTTAGAGCTATTCGTGATACTGGCGGTAAGCGGCATGGTAATGCTGATCTTTGGTCCTTACTGGTGGGATACTACCGCGATAGGCACTTTCTTCAGGAGTTTGCATCTGTGGGCGGCAGAAGCCTTTGTAACCTTGATGTTCATACATTTATTTGTCAACTTTTCAACTTCTGCATTTAAGAAGAAAAAACTTGTTTGGATGATCGGCAGCATACTTCTGCTTTTGGTCCTGCTTGAATTTGCATTCGGAGTGGGAGTCCAAGGAGGGCTGCTTTCGCAGTGGAATGACAAGGCAGGCGCTGATCTGTGGAATGGTTTTGGATTGGGATTCTGGGTAAATCCGTTAAATCAGGGGGCAGTTTTAGGCTGGCACGTAGCCATAATTCCGATATTACTGCTTTTGCTCATTTTCATGCATTATTCGTTGGTAAAAAAGGACGGCTTAAGCAAACCATATAGAAAAGACATACCTTACAAAATGGTAAAGGCGGACCATAAAAAAATGTACAGAAGAATGATTTATATTTTCATAATAGTGCTGGCGTTTTCATTCGTCTTCAGTTCGCCGTACATAGCACCATTGACTATAAGCCAGGCAGCAAATTCTAATCCTTCTGGCATTGCGACTACTCTGCTGCAGGAATTCAACTTTTCGTCTGGAACTGCTACTTACATGGACACTATAGACCCGTATTCCTTCAGCACAAGAACAGTTTACTTCACAGTTCCCTACTCGGCATACGTAAACTTTGGAAATAAGAGCAATGAACTTGCGATGTTTTTCAATGAAAGTTCTTCGCAGCAAAATGAGCAGTTTATACAGGCTTACAATTACTTCAGCAATAACGGCTCAATTTCAAATGCGATGAATTCACAAAATCCACTAATAATTGCAACTGCCAGTCTGACTAAAATGGCAGAATCTGGGCAATATCAATTAGTCGTACAAAACGAAAGCAGCAGCGGACTGGACGAAACCTACGTATTGAGGTTTTTGTATGATACCGGGTCATTGTCAACCGCTGCAACGCATTATGGATTAAGGACTTCCCAATTTGGCATGCTTAAAGTAGGCGCGCCCCCCTGGTCCATACAGTACTGGCTTATACCTTACAACATCCTTGAGATTGAGACCTCAAACATATCTTGGTGGGGCGATCTTGAAAATGGATTGATAGCTATAACCATATTTTTCGTGTTAATGCTCTTTCCATTTATCCCATATTTAAACAAACTACCGGATAAATTGAAGATGTACAAGCTATTCTGGAACAGATACACAAACCCGGAAATGCGCAAGAAAAGATGATAACCATATGGGTATAGAGCCTTTATAAATCAAGAATTCTTTAATAAAATATGGCATTCGTAGACGAATTGGCATTGGAATTATTCTTTGTTGCTTTTATAGGATTCCTCATGGATTATACCGTCATTGCAATTTACAGAGATTATAGGGCAAGATACATTAACAAATCAAATTCAAAGCTTAGCATAGAATCTCATTTGCAGGGCTCAATATACATGTTCGCCGCATTGGCAGTATTCGTGATTGTGATGGGCTTTTATGGAGAAGTAACCTGGAGCCTTCCCGGTCCGTATGACTTGCTGTTTTATGATCCATTCATAATGCTGGGAATACTTTCCCTTGGATTCGTGCTATCAGTTAAATACAATCAAAAACTGCAGTATGTTGGACTCATTGCGTTGTTTATGGGTTTGGTACTGATAGAATATGGCGTTTCCGGCTATAATCTTGGTTATACGAGCTCTCCAATAGCATTGCTTGGACTGTACACTGCATTTGGCATTGCCGGTGTATTTGCGTATCCGACTACCTTAGCATTGGATAGATACAGGGAAAAAGGCAGCAATAAACCACTAAACAAAAGCTGGATAATCTACATTGTCTTGTTTTTAATCTTCTTGACATTAGGCTCAATACTTGCAGCATATATCGGCGGAGCCGCGATTCCTGCCCACCTCGCAGCTCCTCCTTAATCATTTATAGTAATCAAAAGTAGTGTATTTTAGAGCGGTAATTTTAGACAAGTAACATGTGAAGTGTATAACAAAAAGGTAAAATCATGGTACAAAAAAGAAGCATTGTTTGGCCGGAATGGCGGCTTAGGCTTTTGAAACAATTGGACATTATACTTATCTTATTCGAGTTTGTTCTTAGCGTGATATTCCTTTTAATATCGTATATTCTAAGAAACGTCTATTTCAAGGGAGTAGGGATCGGATTGCTGATTGCTTGGGTAACAAGCGCAATAGCATACCTATTCAAAAAGAATGCTCCGAAAAGGGCGTAGTAACAATGGGAAAATAGACTTTATTAGCAAAACATATTAATATTATTTGCTTTCTGTAGATGAAATGGAACTGGACATGCTTCTTGGAGCTATGAAAAACATAGAAACCAGCAATGCCGGCAGTCCATACAATGTAATAAGCAATATACAGCATGCCAAAGAAAGAGGGATAGACATATTGATAGGACCGGAATGGAGCCTTACCTGCCCGTCTGGGATATACACTAAAAAAATGATCA
>JAKAVT010000002.1 GCA_021817165.1 Nanobdellota archaeon | reverse complement strand
TGCAGATATCGGTATGGGCTTGACTTCCTCCCCTTCTGTAGAGTACTGCGATCTTAATTTTAAGTAGAATTCCTGTATTATCTTCATAGCATCAACGGACATCTTCGGCTTTATGTTCTGCTTTGCGTATGCGATGTATTTTTTCATTATGTTTGGAGGGATTTCCGGTTTGTTCTTGTTTATGTCCCTGTTAGCTTCAAGTATCCTCTGTGCAATTAATGTATCTGTTTCCTTGTCCGGCCTGTCCTTCAATATGAATATCAGGTCAAAACGGTTTATCAACGTCGGGGGAAGCTCAATTTGTGAAGATATGACGTCAAACGGGTTGAATCTTCCAAGCTTCGGGTTTGCGGCAGCGAGCACGCTCGTTTGTGCCGTAAGCGTCGCATGTATGTTGGCTTTTGAGATGCTTATGCTCTGCTGTTCAAGGGCCTCGTGCATTGCAACTCTGTCATCCTTGTTCATCTTGTCAAGCTCGTCTATCATCAGTAATCCTTTGTTTGTAAGCGGAAGCGCCCCTGCCTCAAGTATGTAGCTTCTAGTAGCCTCATCCTTTATTATCGTTGCAGTCAAACCGGCTGCACTGGATCCCATACCTACGACGTACCTTGCCTTAGGTGCTATCCCCGTTACGTACTTCAAAAGAGAACTCTTCGAAGTATTGTGTGAGACTATTCCGTTTGCTATAAATCTGTGGCTTCTTGGCACTTCTATGTCATAAACATCTTCCTTTCCAAGGGTTCTTACTTCTACAACTCTTTCAAATCTTTTTTCTCTGCGTCCTTTTATGTCTTTTAACGATTTCACAACTTCTTTAAGTTTTTCCGTTTTCCTTTTGGACCCAAATCCTATATTTTTGTAGAATTTCACTATGTCTTCGGCTTTTCTAATTACTAGGCTGTTCCCGTTTGAATTTTTATCGAATAAAATCCTGGATTGTATTGAAAACCTGAGAAGCATTATCTGCATGTCTCTTAACAGTTCAAGGTTTATTGATTTGTAGCTTATGAATCCACTGCTTTTTCTCCCTTTTATGTTGTATGAAACAACGCTTCCATCCGCTTCAAATATCCATTTTAAGAAAGAGCGGAATATCTTATTACTAGATTTAAGTATGCTATCCGGAACCCTTTTCTCTTTGAGGAATGAAAAGTTCTTGGCGATTGTTTTGCTGTTTACATCAACGTAGTAAAGCTTCTTTTCGCTTTTTATCAGCCTGCCCTTGTATATCTTCATCTTTGGTGTTCTTTCATAAGTGTGCGGCTCAACATTTAATTCGGATTTTACAAACGAATTTAGCTTGCTTAAGATGTCTTTGTCTTTCGAATAAACGGCAAAACCCATTCCGTGCCCGTTGGAGTTAACCCAACCTTCTCCTATCGTGTAGCCTATCAAAGCAGCAAGATTTTCCGTTATGAGCTTTGGCATTTTATTTTTCTCATCAGATACAAAGCCGGTTTCAACAAGCTTGGTTATCGTGCAGGGTATCCACGTTATAGCCCTTATGTAATCCCCTTTCTTTATTTCATCCAGCCTCTTCCATTCAGTACCGGCTTTTTTAGTCAGCATAACTTCTTCCTCCGTTATTGGATTATTGGATTTTATCTGTTTTTCCCCCTCTTCTATTTTTTTGACTAGCAACGGGTGATTAAAAGTTCCGACTATGCTTTTTCCCGATTCAGTTATGATTTCCATAACCTGCTGGTTTCGGTATATGTGAAATGTAGAGGCAGTGTCCCTTTTGTAGCCCTTTCCTATTAGCACATCCTGCTTTATTTCTTCAAGGTGCGTTTTTCCCACATTTCCTATCTTTACTATTGCGCCGTTTCCAAGAACTATTCTTTCGTCTGCCCGTAAACAGCCAGGATCCCCGACTAACAAAATATGGATGTCACCCCTTATCACGCTGTTTCCTGACAGAGCGGCCTTTCTCACTCCTCCGAAAAGCTGCATTACTATTGCTTCTTTTATGTTGTCATGGCCGAATATGTTTGGAGCGATTGAATTCTTGAACTTGGTATAGATCATCTTGTCGTTCGCCAATTCTTTAATTGCCATCTCCTCTTCCTTTGTCACAAGTATGTCTTCGTAGCCCTGCTCCACCGCTTCAACGTATGAGGCAAGCAAAAATGTATCAGAGGTGTTTGACCTTTTTCCGCTCGGATAGTAAATTGCACTTTCGTTTATTATTCCTGAAACGACGACCTTGTTTCCGGGTATTATGCTCCTTTCGAACTTTGGATCCACCAGGTCTTTTTTCAGCACAACGTTTATGTGCTCAGGCTGCTCTCCGCCTTCTAGATCTTCGGGCGCTTCTTCCAGCATTATCCTCTGCGTGTCCACCAGGTATTTCTTTACGACCTTGAACCTTCCCTTTTTGCCGCAGTTTGTGCATATCGAGGGGGCTCTCTGGGTCATTTCCTTCTGTTCTACTTTTGTAATGTGACCGCAGCTCTGGCATTCGAAGTCTATCGCGCTTGCCACAGGCTTTACGCTTGCAGCGGTTTTTATAAGGCCTTGTATCTGTATGAATAATCCTATGTGCTTGCTCCTTATTTCCCTTATGAGCATCTGTGCATTTTTAGGCAGGTTTTTTATCCTTACTTCGATGTCTAAATCCTTGTGCGGAAGCGAAGTCTCGTTTACGAAGTATTTTATTGTATCTAACGCTTCTTCCGGATTTTTAAGCAGGTAATCTCCCAATTCTGGAGAAAACTGGTCCACGTCATTGAACTCAAGTACTATCGCATTTTTGTTTGTTGTAAGGACTTCTTTTACCTTGTCGCTTAATCTCTTGTTTACGAAAGAAGCTATAACCTCATCAATTTCATTTTTCATGTTCCCCTTCCCCTATGCTTCAATATACCCTATGCTTCAATATATAATATGTATAAAAAGCAATATCCTAGCATACCTATGATATTCTTTTCTTTTATTAAACTTTTCCTGCTTATATTCTTAAATGAGCGGTAACCCAAAGGAATGCAATCCCCGTAAGTATGCCTATAATAGCTCCTGCGATTACATCCTTTTTGTAGTGGGATTTTATGTATAATCTGCTGTACATTACCAGAATCCCGAATATAAGGAAGGGCCAGAAAAGCGCCGTGTTATAGAACGCCGTAAAGAAAAATGCCGCAATTGCCGAATGGCTTGATGGAAAGCTTCTTCTGTTCAACCGGAACGTTCTTTTGTAGAAATTTCTCCTGAGAGCTTCTTCAGGTCTTTTTTCCCTGAATACTAATTTCAGCCCTTCCGAGAAAACGGCCGTCGCCGTCACGCCGGAAAAAAGCAAAACGGCCATTTTAAGCGACGGGTCCAGTATTATGCCTATGAGCATTTCGAACGTGAATATCTCTATGGGGTAATTTTCAACTAGTATTGAAAACCTGCCGAAATAATCATTATTTCTCATGCTTTTCAGAAAGATAAACCATCCTGTCCGCGCCGACTATCTCCGGCAATACTACCTCGTCTGCGCCAAGCTCCTTGAACTTATTCACGTTTTTCAACAGGTTGCACCGGGTTATTATCTTGAGGTTCTTGTTGGCTTCTTTTGCATTCAGCACTATTATAAAATTGTCAACGTCCTGTCCAAGCGCAGCGAACACTCCGACGGCCTTGCTGGCATTGGCCATTTTGAATGCCCTCTCATCCAATGCGTTTTCCTTTATGACGTTGAACCCCAACTTTTTAAGTTCCATGGCCCTTACGTCATCGTTCTCTATTACAAGCACCTTTTTACCTTTTTCTCTTAAAAGGCTGCCCACTCTTTCTCCTATTCTTCCGCCACCGCATATTATGTAATGGTTTCTGAACCTAAGACCCTTTGCCATATAAATTACACCTCCAAACTCACTTCTTATCAGCGATATTAAAAACTCCAAAAGGTAAACCGCGAAAACTCCCATAAAAAGCGAAAAGAAAAGCAGCAGTATACCGAAATCGGAATCAAAATGGAAAGTCTCAAGGGCCACGGCCACCGTTGAAACAGCCGCCGTGAAGCCTATCTTCTCATCCTCAGATATAAGTATTGTTATAATCGCAAATATAACAATAAGGACTAAAGCCGCTATAAGCAGTTTTTGCCCGTTTTCCCTCATCTGGTCCATTATAATAGTAAAGTATTGTAGGTTATAAGTTTAATTTTATATATGCGGTTTACTGCTTGTTTTTGAGTTCAGCTTTTAACTTATCCAAAACAATGGGATCCATGCCGGGCGTTTTACCTGCTCTACTTTTTGATTCAAACCAAAGGTCCAGGCCGTCATTTTCCCTTCTCGGTACTAAATGCAGATGGAAGTGAAAAACAGATTGCTGTGCCGCTTTACCGGAGGCGTTTAACAGGTTTACCGCCTTTATCTTCAACGTTTTTTTGTATGCCGATGCAATTTTTTTAGCAGTCACAGATATGTCTTTTAAACTGTCGTTATCAATCTCGTATATGTCCTTATAATGGGTTTTCGGCACTATGAGCGTATGGTACTGCGATACAGGGTTTTTATCAAGAAATGCAATTACGGCTTTGTTTTCATAAATCACAGTAGCAGGCAGTTTATGTTTAGCTATCATGCAGAATGGGCAGGGCATACGTTAAATTGGGAGCAGGCTCACTCTTTTATTTCCATTTCTATGTTTACTTCTTTTGGAACGGTAGTTTTCATTATGAGGTGCAGGGCTTTCGGATCGGCCTGCATGTCTATTATCCTTTTATGCAATCGTAATTCCCACGTTTCATAGCTTTCCCTTCCCGCGCCGTTCGGGGCCCTTCTTGTAGTCACCTTTAATTTTTTGGTAGGGAAAGGTATTGGTCCGGAGATGGCAGTGCCTAATTTCTTTGATATGTCTATTATATCGTTGCATACTGCTTCAAGCTTTTCCGAATCCGTTGAAGTCAATTTTATTCTAGCCTTTTGCATATCTCTATTAAGAACTTTCACAAGTATTTAAGCTTTTTTCGACTTTGGCGTTACGGCGGCAATGAAATGGTCAAAAACGCCGCGCATGCTTCCACGCAGTATTTGTTGCATGAAAACGGGAAGTTAACTTTATAAATACTAATTTACATATAAAGCTATAATAATTGGAGGTAAGCTGATATATGGTAGATGAAGCTAAAGGATTGGATAGTCAGGTTTTTTCCGTTCTGGAAAAGATAAGAGCAAAGGGCGGAGTTACTAAAAAGGGAATAAATGAAGTAACAAAGGTGCTTGAAAGAGGACAGGCAAGGCTTGTAGTGTATGCTTCAGATGTTTCCCCGAAGGAAATAATAATGCATATACCTCTTCTTTCAAAAGACAAGAACGTTCCATGCGTAGCAGTCAGCAGCAAAGTTGAGCTTGGAAAGGCATGCGGGATGAGTATAGGCACTTCTGCAGTTGCGGTAGTTAACCCAGGAGAAGAAGCGCATGCGATGGAAGATCTTGTGGGTAAGATAAAGAACTTATGAAAAAACAGCAGAATCAGCGTTCTGAGAATAAGGGCGAAAACGCCGAACAGCGCTTTCTAGATGCATATCCTTCGGAAGTCATAGAAATAGTCGGAAGGCACGGAGTGGCTGGAGAAGTTACGCAGATAAGGTGCAAAGTCTTGGCCGGGATGGATAAGGACAAGATAATACGGAGAAACGTGCGCGGGCCCGTAGTCGTAGGAGATATACTGATGCTCAAAGAAACCGAAATGGAGGCAATGCCGATAAGATAAGTATGAAATGCAGCTTTTGCGGTGAGGAAATTAAAAAAGGAAGGGGGCTGGTTTACGCCAAAGTAGACGGCACGGTATACAATTTCTGCAGCAGAAGATGCAAAGAGTATACATTGATGAAAAAGGATCCCAGAAAGTTCAAATGGGCGATGAGAAGCGCGAACAAATAGGATTTATTTTACCAATTGTTACTATTTGAATGAAAAACAAAGGACTTTCAGAGTTTCTCGCCTTTATACTGTCTATAATAATTCTCATACCAATTGCCATAATAGCTTATTTTATAATAACGGCAGGCGCAAACAAGGTGATTTCTTCCTCAGAATCCGTGTCTTTATACGCTTCTTCTACCATCGCTGCCTTGCAGACAGGCAACTCCGTAGTCTTGCCTCCGGATTCTCCGAATCTGCCAAAATACACGTTCTTAAGCCAGTTTTACGGAAGCAATTCCTGCATAAGCGATCTCAATCAACTGTCAAGACAGGCATTGCTGGTTTCCCCGTCAAATCCATCTTCGCTTTCCAATATGTATTTCGTATGCATTGGAACTTTCTCTCTTTCACCGATAACGACATCGCAGGCATTTTGGAATTACGTTCCTTCCGGGAACAAGGAAGGTCCGGACAATGCCTCTTTCCCAGGCTGGTTCCCAGATTTATCGGCGTATAACTCCCCGTCAAGCACGCTCGCATCCGGAATAAACGGCTCCACCGGGACTTTGTCTTATTTTATACAACCGCAGAATCCGGAAACCGCGCTTTCAGATTCATGCGTTTCGTTTTTCAATGCAACTACTTCTCAATACGGTTATGGCCAGCCCGGAGCATACATAACTACAATCACATGTGCGCCATTGACTTACAACAATAAATCTGCGTTCATAAGCGCAGTGCCGCCATCATGCTCGGGTTCATGCGGCAACAATCCAATTGCGTTTCTTTACGGTAATCCTGGCTATATAAAGTTTCAGGAATGCAGTTATAATGGGGGGAATGATTTGCAGTGCAAATTTAGCATAAACTGATATGGACTTGCTTTTAGAAGGAATATTAATAGCCATAATGATGGCGATAATCCTGTTCTTCATCGTATACGAATATTCTGCTTTCTTTGCTCCAAAATCGTCGATAAGCTATTACAACTCATTGGTCAGCATGGCCGATTCCGCATGCACGTCGATACAGACGGCATCAAACGTCCAGTTCTCTTCTCCATCCATATTCGTCTTTCAGATGTACGACACGCAGGCGTGCAATTCAGTTTTGAGTTCAAATGCAAATATTTTCTCTCCGAATTCCGCAGTGCTCTCTTCTCTTGACGGCAATTACGGCTTGTGTTATGCAAATGTAAGCAGCCCGGCAGGACTGGGTATATCAAGCGGAAATCAGTATTTCCTTGAAACCACACATAAAGGAAACGTAAACTTTTATTTGCCTGCAAAATATTCAATCCCAAATTCCTCCAACATTAGCAATTCCGCCATCTACAACCAAATAAGCACTTCGGGCATAGAAGTTAACTCTTCCTCTTCCTTTTCTCTCATCCTAAACGCTTCTTCAGCCGTTACCCCGCAGAATTATACCTTTAACATTGATCAATATTCGAACAACAGCGTAAACGTTGCCGTTTACTTTAACGGCGAGACCACATGTTCAGTTTCTTATTCTAATTTAAACAAGCTGCATTCGTTTACGGTAACTTCCCCATGCCAGCAGAAAGTGCACAATATAACAGTGGACGTGGGAATATCTGGAAATTCAGAGACAAATTTCCAGATTAACGTGACTGCAGTTTCGGATTCGAATCCGGCCTTTTCCTACTTAGCGCAGCAGTGCACCAATTTGGTTTCGCTTGTAAATGAAGGCATAATAAGCAACAGGAGCATAGTGTGCGAGCCGATACTTTGCGGCGGAACTTCCTTCTACCTTTCGGATCAGAGCAACCGGCCATTTCTTGGCTTGTACAGCGAATCCTATAGTTTCCTGGGAGTGCAGTCCGGGGTCAATGACCTGCAGCTCGTAAATTCATACAGCGAGCAGCTTATAAACGGTTCATTGATGGACGAAACGATTTTTGTGGAAGGAGGGCTGCCGGCTGGAACAGGTTGGAGCGTTACTTACAACGGTGCAACAAAAAGCTCGGTTATAAGTTTAACGGGAAGCGGGAACATGATCGCATTTTCAAATTCTCCTGGAAATTACACCTTTAACGTGCCAAGCGTCGAAGCCATAGTCGGCAAGCGCGGCGTCATGTTTTATCCAAACGATTCGTCTGGAAAAGTGCCGCAGGGCTCTTTTGTTGACATAAGTTTTAAAAGCACTTAATTAAGGTTTAAATTGGTGAAAATATTATAATTATTAAAATGACGATGGCATTTCGTTGCTCGAAAGGGCTAATAATGCCGCTGGTGAATTATGGCAAAAGTTACTGTTACAATATGTGATGTATGCAAGCAGAAAATTGCTACTAGAACATGCCCCGTCTGTGGAAAAGACCTGTGCGAGGCCGACACAAAGTCATTTGCTGTCGACGTAGGCCTGCGTTTTGGACAGAGGATGCAGATATATAACGGCTACATGTGCGAGGATGATTACAGAAAACTCGAAGGAAATCTCGGCGGAACGCTGGCAAAGATAAGCGAGTCCATAAAATCGCAGATAGACAACATAATAAAGGAAAGCGTAGGCGCTTAAATGGCGAATAGCAAGGTTTATTAATTTCTTTCGTTTAAGAATAAGTAACCCTGCGTAGCCCAATGGTAGAGCGACCGGCTGTAGAATTACCAAGTGCTGTTTTCAGTGCGATGAAGAGTTTCAGCTGTAGAAACCGGTAGGTTGCGGGTTCGAATCCGGCCGCAGGGATCCATTTTATTGCCCGCTTGGCTTTAAACTTTCTTAAGAATGTTGCTTAATTCGGATACTGTCCTTGCCGTATAACCGACGTTATCAGAGCTTTCTCTAAAAATCTCTTTTTTTCCGAACAAGACGTTTATAGTAGTGCAGAATGGATATGCATCCTTTGCTATTTCAAGGTATTTGCTTCTGTCATCTATGAATATTAATTTGAACCCGCCATTGCTTATCCCGTTTTCCAGCCTGCCGTATTCTGCGGCAGACATAATGGCCAGCTTGTCCTTCTTTTCCGTTGTCATTATCTTGTCAAAGTATGTGCCAAGTCCGTTGTCGTTTATTTTTTTGTACTGCTTTTCCTCGTTCCCGAAATATTCAGTCAGCAGAAGGTTGTAATTCTTTTTTGCAGAATCCTCAAGCACTTTTTCTATGCCCTTGAATTTTATCGGCACTTTATCCAGGTTTTCAATGTATTCTTTCCCGATTTCTTCTGCTAGTTTGAAGCCTGCGTTTGCAAGCCAAGCTGCCGCATATTCATCCTTCTGGTTGCTTCTTCTTAGATACATGTAAAGAAGTGATAGCGGTAATTGATGCGGGTAATCATATCCAGTATGCCCTCTTATCTTTATTCCTTCGTAGTCTACAGCTCTTAAATTGTCTATTTCTTTTTCGGAATCAGGCTCTATGCCGATTGACAGCTTGTTCAGCTCGTTAGAAAGCCGGTTTATAACATTTTTCTGTGCGTTTTCGAAAACAGCGTTAGTATCTATAAGCGTGGAATCAAGATCCCATATTACTACGTTTCCACTTTTCATTTTATTTATATGACTAAACCGGATATAAATACATTTCTATCTGCTTACGAAAATAAACTCGTTTTTGTTTTCGTCGTCCATTCTGCAGAAACCGAATCTTTCAAATTGTATTATCTGCCCTTCTTTAATGTCCTTGGCCATGTTTTCTGCTATACCGCTTATTTCAGTAAGGCTTTTTTCATTGAATGTGCCGTCCTCATTAAGCAGGTTTCCGACTTTCGTCACTTTTATCGGAACGTTCTGCTCGGTAACCCACTGGATTATTTTTTCCCCGGGTATGTGCTCTTTGCTGTGCATCCTGCACGTTACAAGCTCGCTTTCCTTGTCGATTATTTCAACGCTGTAAAGTTCCTTCAGTCTGAAGGTATCGCCGACATCCAATGAAACGATGTCTGCTTTGTCTATGAAAAAGGTGCCGTTTGTCTGTATTTCCCTATAACCAAGATCGTTGGACGGATGGAATGCAAGCTTTACCTTTTCTGCTGCTGCATCCTGCACCACCAATTTTACCGGATTTGGAGCGAAAAAGAACCTTTTTGCGGATTTGTCTATTATCCTGCGGTTGAAGGTGAAAAGCATGTCAAGACTGTATTCGTGCTCCGAAACGGAGTAGCCTACTTCTTTTACGAAATCCCTCACGGCTTCAGGTTCTATCCCCCTCCTTTTCATTGAATCTATTGTAGCCAGTCTTATATCGTGCCAGTCTTTTATGTATCCTTGTTTTATCAACTCTCTTACTTTACGTTTCGATGTCAATGTTCCCTGGAAATTGAACCTGCTATATTGTATGACGTAAGGCTCATTGAACCCGAGTTCTTTCCTGAGCCGGCTCTGCAGCTTTGACTTGAATTCGTTGCTTCTTAATATGTGCGTTATGCCGCATAGTTCGTCTTCTATCACGCTTGCAAAGTCGTAAAGGGGCCACAGATTGTAAGGTTTATACTCAGTCTTTATCACCCGCATAAGATTTGGATCGCGCAAAGAGGCATCCTTGTCTTTCATGTTGCCCTTGAATCTTAGCGTCATTTCTCCCGTTCCTATTTTTCCTTCCTTCGCCGTTTTCCATAGCGACATGTTCTCTTCGATGGAATTGTTTCTATGCTGGCATTCGCTTTCCAGATTACGGTTTTTCTTTATCTCATCCGAAGAACAGGTGCATGCATAAGCCTTTCCGTCTTCTATAAGCTTTTCAGCATACCCGTAAATTTTTTCCATGTCTTCACTGATGAATTTTTTCCTGTCCCATTTTATGCCAAGCCAGCTTATGCTTTCCTCAAAATTCTTTACGAATTCCTCCCTTACTAAGTTTGGATTTGTGTCTTCAAATCTAAGCCACAATTTACCGTTGTACATTTCTTTGTAAAGATAATTTATCGTAAATGATAGAGCATGGCCCCAGTGCATGTATCCGGAAGGCTCTGGTGGAAGCCTTAAAACGACTCCCTTCTCCGCTCCAGGCAATGGTTTAAGTCCTTTTTTCTCCTTTTCGTCTTCTCCGTGATTAAGAAGGTTCATTTCTCCGGCTATCTTCATTATTTCTTCTTTATCAAGCGAATTTACTTCTCTCACGGCTTTTTCGGCAAGCTTTCCAAGCTCACTCATCTCTTTTAAAAGATTTCTGTCCTTTCCAAGCATTTCCGAGATCACGGAACCGGCTCTTGCCTTTCCATCGTGCGCTGCCGCGTTTTTTATGGCGGCCTTTTTTATCTCTTCCTCGTTTATCATATCATTTAATTTGCACTTCTGTAAATAAAGCTATTTGCACCAATAAACAGCTTTTTAAATGCATATTTGCTTAAATAGTGTATAATAGGAGGTAATATGGCAGATTTCGTAAGAAAAAGTTCAGTGAAAGAAGAAGTCAAGAAAGTCGGTAAGGACATGCGTTGCCCTGATGACACAATTGAAGGTCTTGACAAGTTTGTCAAAGAGTCGATCGCCAAAGCAGTAGCAAGGGCTAAAGCAGACGGCAGAAAGACACTTAGGGCACACGACTTCTAAGCAGGTTTTTGTTTTTTTATTTTTTTTAAAGTTTTTATTCTTTTAGCGTCATAATAAGTAATGATAGACATAGAGCTCATACTTGGAATAGCAATAATCGTAGTCGCAATAATAACGTTCATCCGCATATTAAAGCCTGCTCTGGAGGGAGTAATAATCATAATCCTGATATTCGTCGGCAGCGCTCTTATATTTCATTCCACGCCCATAATCGGTTTGCCAGGATTTAGCCTTCCGGTCAACATAGGTCCCAATATAGTGGGAGTATCGGCCGGCATAGACAATACAAGCAACATAATAATATTCAATGCAGATTTGGTCAACATAGACAGTTTTACGGCCTCTATAAACAACCAGTCTCTTACGATTCTTAATAATGGTACGGCGATAGCTCCGGCAAAATTCGGCGTGATAACCGTTAAGGGCCTGCATGCAGGTGAAATTCACCTGAAAGCATACTCTAACGTACTTGGCATTAATCTTTTGGCATCAAATTCAACTTATAACTACACAGGATAGGGTGTGTGTTAAAGAACACTTTCGGTTAATTTAACAGCTTATTGCGCATTATTTAATGATTGGGGTTGATGTCGTCTGCCCGGGATTATCTATTATTTGTGCTTTTATAGTAGTTAAAAAGTATTTATACTAGCTGATTTCTACAATCTTCATGTACAATAACAATGAACAGAAATACAGTATGGGGTATGAAAGGCCGCAAAGCAATCAATACAAAGACAATTTGAGGCTCAATAAAGGGATATATACATTCCTTAAATTTGCCAAAAATGCGGGATTCTCCTATACAGACGTAGAAACCGATGCAGATAAAACATACGTAAAATTTGGAGATTACAAAAATAACGACGCCAATTACCGCATAGGGCTGTCAAAAAAAGATACACCAGAGCCGGGGATAGAGCTAGAATTAAGCAAAGGGAACAATGGCCAATACGAAAATGTAAGCAAGCTTGAAGGCCTGCTTTCAGGCAAGAAAAACTATGCTAAGCTTTTTATTGACCTATACAATAAAAACAGGGAGAAAGAACTTCCAAAAATAAGAAACTATAACCTGAAGAAAATAGCTCTTTATTCATTTGCAGCTGCTTATGGCGCTACCGAACACTTTATGGTACTTTATACCCAGGACTATCTTTCAGCGTCTGTAAGGTCAGCTGCAGCATTGTCTGTCGCGCATAATATAGCTGCAGTTGATAATGCAAAATCTGGGTTGGAACATCTTGCTCTTCTGGCAGCTCCGTTTGTGCCGCTCCAATTTAGCAAAAAGACAAGATCCTTGCCAAACATGCTTGGGATGTTTTTGACTGCATGGTCTTTTAGCAGTTTACTTTATTATCCGACTGGCATGTTAATGGGATATACAAAAGACAACATACAAAGCATGCTAAATTGGTACAAAACGCAATCTGGCTTCGGCAATGGTTATTACTTTGACCATTACGGCCCTTTGACAATAAAAGTAACATCTGCCATCAAGGGTTTGTCTTATGCCGGAAGGATGGGCCTTGCTTTTGGCTTATCGAAGTCAAAGGAGATTTTCAATAAAGTTCATAAAATTAAGCGGTTTAAACCTGAGATGAGCAACTAGGGATCTATCCATAAATCTTTTGTAGTTACATACTGCAGTTCTTTTCTTATGTTCAAAGAAACCAAAAATAGAAAAGTATTTATATTGGTATAGATATAAGTAGTTATATCAGAGGTGATATAATATGGGAATGAACAATGGTGGATGCGGCTGTGGCTGCGGAAACAGAGGAATGAACGGAATGGGCAGGCATGGCATGATGCGAATGCAGACCGAAGAGCCATACGGAAAAAAGGACTTGAAGGAAAACCTTGAGGGCTATAAGGAAGAGCTGGAGGAGGAAATAAAGTTTATCAATAAAAGAATAGACGAACTTTCCAAAAACGGTTCTGATGAAGATAGTGACGAGAAAAGCAGTTGAATATGAACGGCAGACATTGCCGATGCGGGCCTTTTAACGTTGATGTCGTTCCGAAAGGCCTGCTTCAGCCCTTTATACTTAGATTATTAATGGAGAAGCCGATGCACGGCTTTGAGATAATGGAGCAGATATTTGAAAAAACCGACGGTATGTGGCGGCCGGGACCCGCTGCAGTTTATCCTTCTCTTGCTCAGCTGGAAAGCGCGGGATATATTGAAGCAGTAAACAAAGAAACGCAAAATGAGAAGGCGAGAAAGCAGTATAAGATAACGGAAACGGGGAAAGAAGCAATAAAAGAATATAATAAGGTGAGCGGCAACATAGCCGAAAACATGCACCAGTTCACGCGTTTCCTTAAAAGGTTTTGAATCAAGCGTTGTATTTTTCCGTTTAATCTTAAACGCAAAGTTTATTAATTCTATCAGTGCGTCGTAACTTAATGGAAAATAAAGAAAAATTAATTCTGTGGTTTAAAGACATAAAAAAAGAGGACGTTCCTGAGGTTGGCGGTAAATCGGCAAACCTCGGCGAAATGACAAATTACGTTAAAGTTCCCATACCTCCGGGATTTTCAACTACATCTTATGCATTCAATAAATTTCTCGATGAAAACAACATAAGGGAAAAGATAAACGATGCCGTAAAAAACATAAACGTAGAGGATGAGAACGATCTTAAAAAAGCAAGTTCTGAAATAAAGACTGCAATTATGAGTTCTGCTCTTCCAAAGGACTTGGTTTCACAGTTATTGGATAGTTATCACAAGCTTGTCAAGGAAAGCAATGCCGAATTTGTTGCCGTAAGATCGTCTGCCACTGCGGAAGATTTGCCGGACGCAAGTTTTGCAGGACAGCAGGACACTTATTTGAATGTCCATGGTGATGATGAATTGGTAGAAAAAGTAAAGGAATGCTACTCCAGTCTTTTCAATGAAAGAGCAATTTATTACAGGGCAAAGAACAACATAGACACAAAGACAGTTGCACTTGCAGTTGTAATCCAGAAGCAGATTTTCTCAATTGAATCTGGCGTTATGTTCACATTGGACGTTTCAAATGGTGATCAATCGGTTATAGTAATAGAAGCTAGTTATGGTTTGGGAGAATACATAGTCGGCGGGATAGTAACTCCGGATCTTTTCTACGTAGACAAGAAGACGATGCAGATAAAAAGAAAGGTAATAGAGAACAAGGACAGAAAACTTGTAAGGTTGAAGGAAGGCGGAACTAAAGACGTTAAATTGAGCGATGAGGAAGCAAAGAAACAGTGTCTCGAGGATTCAAAAGTCCTTGAGCTTGCAGGTTATGGATTGAATATAGAACAGCATTACAAGAGGCCTATGGACATTGAATGGGCAAGAGACGAGGACGGCAAGTTGTACATTGTCCAGGCTAGACCAGAAACGGTATGGTCAAACAAGGATAAAATAAAAACGGCAGAAAACAAACAGGGAGTAATCCTATCCGGTCTGCCGGCTTCTCCAGGATTCGTTTCGGGTCCTGCACACGTTATACTTGACGTAAAGGACATTGACAAGTTCAAATCCGGAGAAATTCTGATAACGGTTATGACGAGTCCGGACTGGGTTCCGGCAATGAAAAAAGCCAAAGCCATCGTTACGGATGAAGGAGGGATAACTTCGCATGCTGCAATAGTTTCAAGGGAATTGGGGGTACCATGTATAGTAGGCACGGGCGGAAGAGGAAAGAAGGCAACCGACGTTATAAAGACCGGTGATACAATAACGGTAGATTCAAAGAACGGTTTGGTTTACAGCGGAGAAATAAAGGTAGAAGAAGAACAGAAAGAAAAGAGCAGCCAAACGGTTGTAAACGAAGGAATGATAATAACAGGGACAAAGATACTGGTGAATCTTGGAGAACCGGATCTTGCGGAAAAGACTGCAAAATTGCATGCCGACGGCGTTGGATTGATGAGAGAGGAGTTCATCTGGGCAAACATAGGAAAACATCCTCTTTATCTGATAAAACAGGGTAAATCCGATCTTTTGGTCGATACCTTGGCAGATGGTATAAGAAAAGTATGTGCTGCCTTTAGTCCAAGGCCAGTGATTCTGCGGTTCAGCGATTTCAAAACAGATGAATACGCGCATTTGGAAGGCGGGGAAGAATTTGAACCGAAAGAAAGCAGTCCATTGTTGGGATGGAGAGGTTCCTCAAGGTATTACGATCCAAAGTACAAAGATGCTTTTGTACTGGAATTAAAGGCCGTTAAAAAAGTGAGGGAAGAGTTCAGGCTGAAGAACCTGCACGTTATGGTGCCGTTTACGAGAACGGTTGAAGAGCTTGAAAAAGTCTTGGAAATATTGAAGGAAAATGGTCTGGAAAGGAATGAAGACTTCAAGATATTTCTAATGGCGGAGATACCAAGCAACATAATCCTAGCTGATAAGTTCAACAAGTACATTGACGGTTATTCCATAGGCTCAAACGACCTTACGATGCTGGTTTTAGGAGCAGACAGAAACAACGACACTCTAAGCAGCATATATGATGAGAGGAACCTTGCGGTTTTGAGGATGATAAGATATCTGATAAAGGTTGCACATAGGGACGGAAAAACCGTATCAATATGCGGACAGGCACCTTCGGAATATGATGAGATAGTTGATTTCTTGGTAAGATCCGACATAGACGACATATCGGTGAATCCTGATACTGTAGAGCACGTAAGGGAATTGGTGGCATCTATAGAAAAAAGGGTCGAACTGGAAAAGGATCTTGGGCAGAAGGACGAGCATGTCAAGGACTGGGAATTCCCAGTTTTATAATTTCGTGCTTAACTTTGAGAGATTATATCCCGCCTGATTTTCGAGCTTTTCGAAAATAATATGTAGCTTACTACAGCAAAGTCAATTATTATGCATATGTGCATTGCAGTGCAGTATATGCAGATAGCATGAAGCACAATGAATTCCAGGAACAGCAAATAACCTACCACTATTATTCCGAAAAATCTCCACACAAACATCACATCAAGAACTTTTTTTGCCGTTCTTTTTGAGGATAATGCAATCGATATGACGAATATTATGTTTATTATGAACCATGCAGCTGCCAGAAAATCCAGCGACACCGGCCCCACGTTTGCATACGGACTTAGAAGGACCTTGGCGCAATTTAAAACGCTTCCGCCAAACGTAACAGGAACCTTGCAGTACGGGGGCAGACTGTGTACTATGTATAATTCTATTATAACTATAATCGACGATGCCAGTCCTATCAGGGACATTACTATCAGTATAAGAAAATCCCTTGAACTCATCCTGCTCTTTAACATAAAGTTGCTTTAATTTGTAATAATAAGGGTCACAATGAATATCCGTTATTCCGTTGTTTGGATCCTGCCTTCTCAGAAGGATTTATTGGATCCACGGTTTATAACTTTTTATTGCATGCATTTTCACTGTGACCAATGATAATATGTAATTTTATATATTTATGAAAGTACTACCTTTGTGGTTATATCCTCTTTTAACAGCGCTAACTTAAATGTCTGCGTGAGTTTTCAATGCCGGAGCATAAATTATATTTTGTTTCTCAGGACAGTTATTAGCGAATTTAGGAGAAGCTAGCGAATACAACGGCCATCCTGTCCGAGAAACAGCAAATTGAAATAAATTTATGTCTAAGTTTTTCTATTTTTTATCATTGTTTTTTAATGGTCTATGCAGGTTTTTCTCCCGCATGTTGACAAGCTATTGCAAGCGCATAAAAAAGTTATTTCAAAGGCGCGTTTTTGCCGAACTACTGACGGCTCAGTAAACTTATTTAACCTAGCAGAATAAGAAATATTTGACAGGCTAGCCGGGAAGTTAGTCCCTTCCTGCATCACAAACGGACTTTAGGTGAGGTGAAGCGTGGCCGAGGGATAGTGACTCTGTGCATGGTAGCAAAGCTATCGTAGATTTACAGCCCTATAGGATGCTCTGGTTTAAAAACCCAGCCAGGCTCGGAAGGGAGCAACTGTAATTAAACTGAAGCGTGCTTGTAGGTAAACTGTAAGGAGAAAATGTTGTTACCCTCTACATGGATAGTTATTTCGACGCCACGGCCTGTCGCTTAGTTTTAATAAAATTTTAGTATATGGATTAACTTATAAGAATAAGTTAAAATAGATTAGTTACTCTAATCTGTAATAAGTCGGGGTGACCGAACGGTAAGGTGCATGCCTGCTATCCAGAAACGGGAAGCATGTTGGCGCAAGCCTTAATGGGTTCAACCCCCATCCCCGACGTTTTGTATGTCTATACTTTAATTGCAATTTAATCGTTTTGTAAAGCTTTGTACAGGCACTTGTAATAAAGTATATATCCCAGTGGTTCAATAGTATTGATATGGAAAATAAAGAGGATAATACAATCTACAATGCAATAACCGGGATAGCAAAAGTAATAAAAGATAACATGAACGAGCAGAGATCCAGACCGAGAAAGGTCTCAATAAACCTGGATAAACTCGAAATAAATCTCTCCGGTTTGAAGTATCCCATAAGACTTTCCGCGAAAATCGATCTAGATTTCTCGGGAAAGACCAAGGAAGAAAAGCAGTCAAAGTAGTAAGGCTTTATCGCTTTGAATCTTTTTGTAAGCCCGTAACATAGACTGTAATCTTGGGATAAACGTTTATAAATATCTGTTAGTATATAATAATCCTATGGAAAAGAACGATAATGGAAACAACAAGCTCTTTGGAATGATTCCGCAGATGCTTTTAGGGATGATAGGCGGCAGAAACAAGAAGTTTTCGTTCGATCTTGATAATCTGGAGATAAAACTTCCGAACATAAGCGAACCGATAAAATTGTCAGGCAAGATAACGATAGATTTTTCAAAGAAGAAGGGGGGCAAGGATTAGCATGTCAAAATTAAGGCCTGGAAGGTCGTACAGGGATTTTAAGATTCCTTACACTAGAAAGTCAAAATACAAGACAAAAAGCTATATAAAAATAGCCCAAAAACCTAAAATAACCCAGTATCATTCTGGTAATACGAAAAAGGAATTTGATAGCAAAGTTTTCCTTCTGTCAGAAAAATCGCTTCAGTTGAGGGACAACGCCATAGAATCCGCAAGGATAGTGGCGAATAAGTACCTTACGGACAGCATAACGGATCAGAATTTTCACATAATCGTAGTAGCATACCCACATCAGGTGCTTAGGGAGCACAAGCTTGCTACCGGTGCAGGAGCAGACCGTTTCTCGTCAGGCATGCAGAAATCGTTTGGCAAGCCGATAGGGCTGGCTGCCAGGTTATCCGCGGGAAAGCGCATATTCGAAATACACGTTGATAAGGCCAATTTGGAAGCTGCAAAGAACGCTGCGTTCAAGATGGGGAAGAAGCTCGGGATACAGACAAGGGTAGTAATAGCCTGATCTTCAGAAGAATTCTTCGTTAAAACCGTCTCTTTTGTTCAATGTCCTTGACAAAACGAATAGGAGCGATGAAAGACGGTTAAGGTAGGCAAGTATCTGCTCGTTTTTAATGTCCGATTTTACTGCGTATCTTTCGGCCTTTCTTGCAATCGTTCTGCATATGTTTATTATGCATGCAGATTCGCTTCCGTTTGGATATATGAACTTCGTTATGTCCTTTATTTCTCCCGCCAGCAAATCAATGTCTCTTTCAAGATCCGCTACGTCCTCTTTGTTTATCTCTATCCTTTCCTTCTTTATCAATGGTGCATAACCTGCGGCATAGGCACTTATTATGTAGATTTTTTTCTCAATTTTTTTAAGTATAAGTTTTATGTCCTCGTATTTAATCTTTGATGCGGCATACCCTATGAAGGCGCTAAGTTCGTCCAAACTCCCTATGAATTCTATTATGCGGTTGTCTTTTCCTACGCGCTTGTCCGCTATGTTTGTCTTACCATTGTCGCCCTTTCCGGAATAATATTTCATTGCTGGTCCGAGTCCTCTTTTATATTATCCGCATTTTTTACGAGATAATATTTTGCCTTTCTCCTTATTCCGTCTATGTATACCCTGAATAAATCGTACGAAAGCCGGTAATACACCGTCTTTCCCCTGTGCTCGGATACCAATATTGTGTTGAACATCGGCGATATCAGGTTATAGAAATGCTTTTTGCCGTTCTGCGAGTTTATGTCTATGTTGAGCGAGTTTGCCAGATCTTCGCGGTTTATGCTGCCCTTCTCCCTTATCAGGTTTATTATTTTTTCAGCCTCTGCGTAGAGCTTCCTGCTCTTTGGATGCGTGCCGTATATCATAAAAAGCAGTTCTTCCATGTTATTATATGGTTATTTGATTTATTTATTGATGTACGTGCATTATTTATATCATAATTTTGTTTAATTGAAATGGCATTTGATGCGATATCCGTCTTTAAAAAGAGTTTCATCCTGCTTTTTACGGATCCTTTGCTCTTTTCGTTGGCAGTGATATACGCAATAATCTACATCCTTTTCGGGGCTTATACTTCCTCATTGAATGTCACAAATCTTACGGTATCCGGCATATCAGCCGTCGGCATATCCTACATTTTAATCTACGCAGTATTGATTTTCCTTGCAGGCACTTTTATAAGCGGCATGGTATTTGTAAGGGTTAGCGGCAAAAAGAAAAATGTGAAAGAAGTCATAGTCAAGGCCCTGAAAAGATATCCTGCCCTGCTCGCGACAACCTTTTTGACATCGGTTATAATCGCTCTAGGCTTTATTGCGTTTGTAATCCCAGGCATATACTTGTCACTTAAATTGATCCTTTCTCCTGTATCCTCTGTAATTGAAGATAAAAGTCCGGTAGATGCGATAAAAAGGAGCTGGAACATGACTTTCGGCAATTGGTGGTATCTGTTTGCAATGGTCCTTCTTTTCATAGTAGTGATATTCATATCTGGGCTCGTCCCTTATGTTTCGTATTTCTTCTCGTTTTTACTGGTTATAAGCTATCCCCTCGTTTTCATGCTTCTGGCTGGAAAGCGTGCATCAGTAAAGCGCAGAATGGCATAGAATAGTAATATATACTTGTTTTAGTCTATGAAAACAATGGAAGCCAGTCTGGAAGAACTTCTAAGAGCGGGAAAGAGGATGAAAAGCTATAAGATAGACCGGCCAGAGATAACCGTCGACTTTTCAGTATACAATGTTAATTATTCCAAGGACTTCAAAATTGAATACTTTTCTCTTTTGGAAGAAGACGGTAAAAAGCAGAGGGTGCATGCTTACATAAATATGGATCCGCTTAGGGCAGGACTTGATGCTTCCGTCGTGAGGAACAGCATACCCGAAAACATAACTAGGCTTTCCGGTGGAAACGACTCAGAAGAATTTTACGACGTGTATTTCATGAATGACGGCAGCGGCAAAAAGACAAGCGCTTTTAACATAATAACCCAAGTGCTTAACCGCATAGACACACAGCAGGGTGAGATGCATTCGCTGCAGTTTCCATTGAACACGAAGGTAAGCCTTAAAATTCCATCCAACCTAGAAACAGAAAGGGAGTACATCGTTCCGAATGCAAGAACCGATGCGAGGGGATTTCCGGCATGCTGGCACGTTTATCCTCTTAATGCCAAATCAATGCTTGTGGTTGAACATCCAAAATTCATGGATGTATACAACGGCATGATATTTTTGCCGCCACGCGGTCTTAAGTAGTCAGCTATTTAAATAACATGTCATCACTATTGTACTATGGTAAATAAGATAACAAAGGGAGTGATACTTGCTTCAGGCAGCGGAACAAGAGCCAGGCCTGCTACCTATTACATACCTAAACCAATGCTGCCGCTGGGCCAAGTTCCCATGACGAAACGCATAGCATATCAGATGATAGACGCAGGAATAAATGATATACTGATAGTATCCAGGAATGATAGAGAAGGGATAACTACGTTTAATATGCTTCTGGATTATTTCAGCAAGGAAAAAGTCGCAGATAACTTAAGCGAATACAAGAAAGAGATAGAAAATGGAAAAATAAGGATAGGCCTGGATTTTCAGCCGGTGGACAGAAAAACCGGCAAGCCGCTAGGTACTGCCGCAGGTTTAAAGGTAGCATATGACAGCGGATTTTTGAATGATGAACCCTGCGCAGTCATGTTTTCCGACGTTATGCAGCAAAATATAGAAGGGGGAAAATCGCTGCTTGAGCAGATGCTTTCTAAATACGACGGCAACACGCTTGTTTCAATGAAAACACATAACATTGAAAGGATCACTGAAAAATCTGCTGCTTACGGTGATTATCTAGGGGGCAATCTTTACAAACTTGACAAGATAGTAGAAAAACCGGCTTTGGAATACGTAAAGAAAAACCCAACGGAACTGTCGGTAGCCGGAGGTATTTACCTTATCAATGAAGACGGCAAAAACAAAATTGAAAAGGTTAAAAGGGGTGCGGGCGGAGAATATCACATAACCGACGTAATAAACATGCAGGCAAAAGACGGACAGGCTTATGGTTATCTTATAGACAAGAGCAAATTCAAATCCTATGATGCCGGCGATTTTGACGTTCTTATAAGGGAAAACCTCGAAGAAAAATACAAAAGCGACTTCTTTAATTACGTTAAAAATTCAAAAGCTGCAGTTAAAACAATATTTCTGGGAGGGGTAGCGATGTACGGAAGTAAAAATGATTTAATGGAATTGATGTCTTTCCTGTCAAAATGATGGATTAAGCCGCTTCGTTGAATCTTTCGACATAGTCTTCAGGTTTTAGAGAGTTCATGTAGACTCCGGACAGTTCCATTGCGCCGAAGCTAGAGAACCTTGGCGTTATCTCCACGTAGAAATGAAAATCTTTGTCGTCTTTTAGTTCGTGGAATATCATGTTGTAAGAATGGCTGCCGAATATCCTTTGATTCCTAGAAAGTATGGTTTTCATAAACTTTGTCATGCTTTTTATCTCGTTCTCCTTTAGATTTCCCACGTAGCTTATGTGCCTTTTGGGCATTATTATTGAAAGTCCCCTAAACCTTGAGCCGTAAGGCGCAAGCGCAACTGCGTTTTCATCCGCTATTAATATGCGTTTTCCCTCTTTTTTCACCGCTTCTTCAAGGATGCATTTTCCGCCGTTGTTTTTTATAATCCGCAGTTCCTGCTTTATTATCGGCAAAACAAAAGTCAGTCCTATTATCTGCGTGTGGGGATGGTAAAGACTTCCACCGCTTATGCTGCCATTGTTCCTGAATGTGTACACCTGCTTTATCTTCTTGTCCGAGTACGCTAATTTTTCCCCTTCCGCTACGAGCTCTAACCACTTTTCTAGCATTTCATCTTCAATTTCGTGAAATTTCTGCGTGTGGTTGGGAGTGTCCACTACTACGTAGGAATGGCCATAATTCGCATATTTAGTGAAAAAATCTTCATTTTTGTAAGGCGCCGTTTCTTCGTTTACGATAGGATACTTGTTGTACATCAATCTTAACCTCCACGGCTCTCCAATAAGTTTTATCGTTGTGTTGAGGTTTTCCTTTCCGTATTCGAATGGGCAATCCTCTGCGTTCCCGTAAATTACTTCTTCATTTTTGAAGTCCTTTGGCCTTTTGTCTCTGGAGAAGGTGAATATTACGTCTGATCCCGTTATGTAATCCCTGCGTATCTCTCCTTTAAAGGGAATTTCAGACATAGCAACATAACACCAATAGAGGATAAAAACGTTTTTGTTTTTTTGTTCTCTAGCCATCGGCAGTTACCTTTGGCGTATGCAGGATAAAAATCCGGTTCTCAAGCGTTTTTCTGCATATAATAAAATTTAATTTTTAATCTATAAACTGACAGTATTTTAATATGTTACATGACAGAGTGGATGCAGGAAAGAAACTGGCTTCTCTTCTCATGAAGTATAAAGGGGAGGACTGCATAGTTCTCGCTATACCTAGAGGAGGGGTCGTTGTTGCCGACGAGATATGCAGTACTCTTGGTTTCAAGATGGGGCTTCTAATAAACAAAAAGATAAGCGCACCATACGAGGATGAGCTGTCCATAGGATGCGTAGCCGAGGACGGCACAACAGTACTTGACGAGAGAATGATAAGCGAGCTGAGAATCCCGAAGGATTACATTGAGAAGAATAGGGAGGAAAAACTTAAGGAAATAAGGAGGAGATCAAAAATATACATGGAAGATCGTTTAGAGGAGGATGTAAAAGGAAAGACCGTGATAATAGTGGACGACGGAATGGCTACTGGCCTTTCCATGCTGTGTGCGATAAGATACATAACGAAAAAGGGACCTGCTAAAATCGTGATTGCAGCCGGTGTTGCGCAAAAGGATTCCATTGAATCGCTGAAGAAAGAGGCCGATGACGTCATAGCAGCCGAGATTCCGGAAACATTGTATGCAATAGGGGAGTTTTACGAGAATTTTGAGCAGTCAGAAGATCAGCAGGTGATAAAGATACTGGACAAGTACGCAAAGAAATAGACAGCATTTCCAAACGTAATTTTGCTGCAAATATCTACTATTAAAAGTCTTTCTAGGATTTACGGTATATTATTTTGATAAAAATGCTCCCGCCGGGATTTGAACCCGGGTCGATGACTCGAGAGGCCACCGTCCTTGGCCGCTAGACTACGAGAGCAGCATAACTAGTATTAAAGTGCTCGTATTAATAAATTATAGCATAATTCATCAAACACCAAATATATTAGTCTTAATAAACTATTAAATCTATGAACCTGAAATATCTTGCAGCATTAAGCACGACTGTAGGAACGATAGTCGGAGGCGGAGTATTGGCGCTGCCTTATGCCATAGAAAAAAGCGGATTTTTTGAAGGCATAGCGCTGCTTCTTCTTATCGGGTTTGCATCCATACTCATAACCATGTATACTGGAGAGCTGTCAAGCCATTTCAAGAAACTTCATCAGCTGCCAATAATAATAAGCAAGTACACGGGGAAGAGGCTTAGGGTTTTGATCTTGATCTTCCAGATTCTTACGATTTACGGTGCACAGATAGCCTATCTTACCGGCATAGCTTTGGTAATGGTGTTTCTTTTTCATCTTCCCTACGCCGTTTCCGTTCTTTTGGTGTTTCTTTTGACGCTTCCACTGATATACAAAGGCTACAGGTTCGTGGAGGACGCAGAAACGCCCATGCTTTTCATAAAGATAGCGCTTATAGCTGCAGCAGCTTTGTCAATTTTCACAATGGTAAGGACTGCTAACTTTTATATGTACAACATAAGCGGGTTTTTCGGTCCTTTCGGGATAATACTTTTCTCGCTGACTGGCTATACCGTCATACCTGAAGTGAAGGAAGAGCTGGGAGGGATAAAGAAACTTACAAGCGTAATCATTTTTTCTTACATTATTTCCATCCTGCTTTACGTTTTTTTCACGTTTGCTTTTGTAGGGGCATTTGGGCCTTCGGTTTCCGCAGTTGCAACCGACGGAGTGCATTCAATTTATTATGAAGTGCTGTTTTCGTTTACAACGCTGTTTCTGCTGTTGACCCCTTACGTGGCCCTTAGCCTTGTCCTAGCCGATTCATTCACATACGATTTTGGGATAGGAAGGAAGCCGAGCATGTTTCTGTCGCTGGCGGCCCCGTTCGCGATAGCATTTCTAGGCTTCAATTTCGAGAATATACTCGACATAACCGGCGGAATCTTCATTTCTCTGCTTGCCATAATGGTATTATTTGCGGTTTTTCTGGAAAGGAAAAGGAAAGACGTCAAAAGAATCAAATACTTGGTTCCAGGGGGCATTTATCTTATAGCATTTACGTTCGCCATAATGCTTTTCGGCCTGATTTATACGGTTTATTCGGTGATATGAAAATAGCAAAATTGGACGGTAAAAACAACATTGTAAAGGCAATAGTAAAATCGTACAGCGATCTTGTCTTCCTGCAATACGTGCTTGAAAAGGGGGATGAATTGACGGCTTATTCCAGAAGAAAGGTGGTAGTCGGCAAATCGCAGGAAATAAAGACGGTAAAGATAGCCATAATCGTGGAAAAAATGGGATTGACGGAAACGTCACTGGATGTAAGCGGCAGGATTACTTATTCGTCGGATGAAAAGGTGCCTTTGCACAAGTACCATACCATAGCAATAAAGAAGGGGACTGGCTTTACGCTGAAAAAAGGCAGGCTGCTTAATTTCCAGATCAAGCTGCTGAAACAGGCGGCGCAAACCTCTCCCAGGGTATTCATCTGCGTTTATGAAGAAGGCATGGCCTTTTTCTACGTCATGTCTAATTACCGCATAAAGCGGAAGATGGACTTCAAGATGGCAGTAAGCGGCAAAAGATTCAGGAATGAAAGCAGAAAGGAGTTTTTCACGAAACTGGCAGCTCTGCTTTCGGAGCAATACTCAAAGGGATACAGCGCTTTTATAGTGGCAGGTAAGGCTATGGACAACGATGACCTTCGGAAAAATTACCTCAAAGGAAAGGAAATCGTATATGAGAACGTTTCGTACGCCGATACTGGTTTAAAGGAGCTTTTGTCGAGGGACAGCATAAACGATGCGCTTGGCAAGGCAAGGCTTTCCATTCAAAGGAAGCTTATGAATGAGTACCTTTCCGGGATATCGAAAGACGACAAACGCTACGTATACGGTAAGGAAGAAATAACAGGGACATTAACAGAGAAAAGGCCCCTACAGGCGTTGTTGTCAAAAGAATACGTACTTAATAATAGGGAAATACTAGAAAAACTAGATAGTCTTGGCTGCGAGATCGTTTTATTCGATGAAACCGACGAGTCGTTAAGCCAGTTGAACTCATTCGGCGGGATACTTGTAAAATTTACAGATATTTAAACAAAATCCGAACAAGTTACCTTTTAAAGGTAGAAACTTAAGCTTAAATATATTACACTGTGTTTATTTATTAATGAAAGATCCGAGCATAGCATTCCTTCTGCCCTCCTTTGTAAACCAAAAGAGTGCGCAAAGAATGCAGTTTTTAGACGGACTGAACGAAGCTGTATCTAGGCCATCAATAGTGCTGCTTGATTCCAACGAAGCCGAAGAAGGCAGGTGGGATAATCTGATTCTTGTAAGGTTCTCGCACATGAGGTTTTTCGGTGAAAGCTTTAGGCTTGGCTTATCTGCAGCATTGAATCTAGGTGCAGACAAGATAGTAACGTTTGAAAGCTATTCCGCAGTTAACGCAAAGTGGTTTATTGACTATTTGAACGGCGGCAACCTTATCGAGACCGGAAAGAGGAATTTCAGGGAGATGCTTGTAACTGAGGTTTCCAATCTGTTGTCATTTGGCAATTCGTACAATAACTTCTCTTTCAACAGGATACTTACAAAGGAAGCCGCTTTGCTTCTTAGAGATACCAAACTGAACGGCAAGTCATTTCTCGTTGAATCGATAAACATACTTAATGCGCACGGGATACGCACTACCGAAATAATAAAAGAAGAGTATGGAAGGGACAATAAAAGGATAGATCTAGCGGAGATGGTAGAATCAATCATAAGAAGCTTCAACAAAACCTCGATAAACTACAGTTTGATTTCTTCGCTTTCGTACCTTGTGAATCTAATGATGGTATACACAAGCTTAAGTCTTGGGTTTTTCTATCCTTTGGCAGTGCTTTTAGGAGGGGAGATAAGCGGACTTTCAAACTTCATCGTGAATGAAAAGCTTAATTTCAGGAATAAGGGCTTTCTAAGCTCCGCGTACCGTTTTGGTAAGTTCAATGCGTTTATACTCGCAGTAGTGGCGTTCGACATATTCGTAATAAGCGTTATATCGAAATACCTGCTTGCTTTTGGAAGGACTGATTTTTCAATCATATCGACCTTTTCAATAGTGGTGGTCTCAGCCATTTCCCTATTCTTTACAAATAAAATCATATGGGGAAAAGGCAACCATCAAAGGGTATTTTTGTAGTCAAAATACCTTTTGACACCACTTTCTTGCAAGTTTGTATACGTGGACCGGCCGAGATTTGAACTCGGAGCCTTCACGATGCGAACGTGACGTCATGCCATTAGACCACCGGCCCGTACTCTTTATAAATAGCAGTTGTTAATATTAATAATATTAAATTTATGGCTAAAAATGTGAGCAGAAGAATATTGGGACAGCCCTCTTTTTATCTCCTTTTCGGGATAGCATTAGCTATATTGATAGCAAGGATTTACGTCTATCTTGGCGGAAACCTGGGGCTCGGCTATGACGGGATAAAATTCCACCACATATTCCTTGGCATAATCCTTGTAATCGTAAGCGGCTTGGTGTTTTTCGCGCTTGACGAGAAGTTGAGAAGGGATAACAGGGCAATGTCCCTCACTGCATTCGTCTTCGGTTTCGGTGTCGGCCTTATATCGGATGAGGCTAACTTCCTGGTAAGTATCGGTCAATACTATAACCTGAGTAATTATTACCAGCCGCTAAATCTATACGTAGACACTGCGTTTATATTATTCGCGTTTTCCCTTTTCATTTTTTCCCTGTTCAGCAGGAAATCGAAATAATCTCTGCGTTTAATGCCTTGTCCAGTCCTTTCGTATCCAGCTTAATTACCGCGGTTCTGGATCCTGCAGATATCCATACAAATTCATGTTTCATAACTCCCTTATCTATGAATATCTGCATGTTTTCTTTGACTACCGGAGCGACGCCTCCCGCTTCAAAGCCGGTTTTTTGTACAATAAACGAGGGGTCTGCCTTTTTTACCTTAGAGCCAAGTGCCTTTTCCAGCTTTTCTATGTCCACTTTTTTGTCTCCTTCTAAAAGGATCAATGCGGCTTTCCCTTCAACATCGAATACTATTGATTTCGCTATTTCGTCGATTCTACAGCCTATGACCGAAGCCGCTTCCTGCGAGCTTGCCGTGCTTTTTTCCGTTTCAATGAAATTTATTAGCAATCCTCTTGATTCAAAGAATTCCACTATCTCTTTTTGTCCATTCATACTTAAATTAAAGTCCGTATCTTTTCGCAGAATCCCTGCACGTTGGTATTTCATTGACGGAGAAAAACACCATCTTTCCACTGTCTATAGCTATTTTAAGCTCGTTGTCAGCTCCCTTTGACAGTCCTATTTTGTTTCCGTAATAAAGTATGGCATCGCAGTTATGCAGCCATTCAATATCTGCTTCAGTATAATATCTATAGGATAGCGTTTTTTTGCCGTATAAGTGCATGAAGTGCGAAAGATGGGGTATATATGGCAAATGTCCCTTCTCTATTACTTCAATGCCAAAATTTATTGCATTTACAGTGTTTTCATGCGCAATCTTCGCTGCGTCATGCATGCTTGCGTTTTTAGGTGTATATGGGCCAGCAATGTATATCTTTAAGGTGTGATTTATCTCACTATCTCCGTTTATTTTCTTCCTTGTGATTAATATTTCGTCTAGAGTTTCCTGCGCTTTTTCCTCGTTTCCTTCTTTAAGCAAGGCAGAGAGGAGCTGTAATTTGCTGGCGTTTTGCATAGTTATAAATAAGAGGATATGCGATATTTAAGCATTTTCTGCTCACCTATAACTTGTCTGTTTGAGCGCCCTTGCCGCACTTCTGTAAGGCTTCTGGGCTTCTGTCTGCCTTTTGTCGTCTACAAGCAAAGTTCTGTCATATTCTATGAATTTCTTTCTCAGGCTCTTTTCTTTTTTAACCAGGCTCTTGGCTATCGCAGATCTTATGGTCTGCGCTCTGGCATTTTGTCCGCCGCCATTTATTGTTATATCTATGTCGTATTTTTTATAAAGCTCGTCCGACAGTTCAATCGGTTCAGATGCGATCTGTCTGAATAGCTTATCGTTAAAAGAATCCAGTGACTTTCCGTTTATGAATACGTTTCCCTTTCCTTCCTTTATGGTCGCATTTGCAACTGCGGTTTTTCTCTTTGCTACTATCATTGCGTTCTTTTTCATTTTACTTTACCTGTTTAAGTATATTTGCAAGCTCTCCTATTTTAACTTTGTGTATCGGCTTGTCCATTCTTACCTTTGCTATATTGACCATTTCCCTGCCTTTTAATTCTTCTGGAACGGCTTCGTATACCTTTATCCTCTTGAAGGCTTCTCTACCATGGTATCTCTTGTCTCTTATCATCCCCCTAAGCGCCCTTCTTACTATCCCTTTTGTGTCTCTTGGGAAGAAAGGCCCCTTGGACATCGTTCCTATCCTTCTTCTTTCAAGGTATTTTTTAAGTATGTTGTTTTTGTTTCCTACTATCACTATGTCCTTCGCGTTTACTATGTCAACGTTTTCCCCTTCCAATGCCGATTTTGCGGCAAAAGTTGCAAGCCTTCCCAACACGGAGTCCTTTCCATCGATTATCATATCTTTAAATAGAATACATATCCGAATTTAAACCTATCGTTGTGTTTTATCTTCTTTTTGATTTTAAATCACTATCTCGTTCTTCGCGGCCCAGTCCAAAAGCTTTATTATGTCTTCTACAGAGTACTTCCTTACCGTATCCGGCAATACCTTTAATATCCTGTCTAACGGAGGTATGTAAGGCTTTATTACGGGAGGAATTGCAGAGTAAGCCTTTACCAGTGAAGTCAGTATCTCTTCTGCGTCGTCATTCGTTATGCCGGTTCCAGCAAATCCCATGTCAATAATATTTGTAGTATTTGCCCATCTTCGGATGGAAGCTCAATCCCATCAGTATTAGTCCTATCACTATGAAGATTATCGATGTGTACACCTGCTGCAGAGGGATAAACGACAATATCTTGTTTACGTATCCGCTTACCGTCTGTATGTTCAGACCGAGGAAAGAGATTCCCCCTATAAGGAACACTATCAATCCTATCAAAAACAGCGATTTTATCATATATTTTATTAGATTCTTCCATAATTTAACCTTTTCCTAAATACACAGCAAATTATATATTCAATCACAGCCAAGAGAATAACTTATGCAGAAGAAAAAATGCCTGTTTTGTGGAATGCCTGTAGAAAGGGAATGGAGTTTCTGTCCAAAATGTGGCAGGCCATTAAGGTCTCAGGGAATAAACATAAGCGGGTTGAATATAGACGTTACAAAGATGGTGCAGGAAATAATGCCGCAGGTTTTAAACGGAGTATTCAACGGCTCAATCTTTACCGATAAGCAGCAGGAAAATAAGCAGAGGCATGAAAGCAGCTCAAAGCAGGCCTTTCCTGCGAAGGAGGTAATAGAGCCTGAAGATCTGATATCTAAGCACGGTGATACAGTAATACACGCTATATCTCTTCCAGGCGTTAGAAACAAGACAGACATAGACATAAAAAAGATGGAAAACTCAATAGAGGTACGCGCTAAAAATGGCGATAAGATCTATCTTAAAATAGTGAGAAGGGACAAAAAGCAGAGCATAATCTCGGAAGAATTTGCAAATGAGAATCTTGTTCTTGTCCTTAGAAAATTAAATTAAATAAAAAATATAAAAATAACGTTTTTTTACTTCATTCATTCCGTGTCGCTTTCGTCTGAATCATCCAAATCGTCGTCTTCCAAATCTTCGTCGTCCAATCCATCTAGTTCGTCTTCTTCGATGATTTCATCGTCTTCTTCCTGTTTGTTCTTTTTGGCCATAACAACCTCCTTGATTTTGTTCTGCGCCCCTGCCCCAGCGCTTTACTTTTAAGAGATATATATCCTTTATAAATTTTTCGATATCTAGGAAATTTGTAATTATTTTAAGTTTTTATTTTCCGTTAGATTTACATTATTAATATTAATCGAACAATTATCATAGCATGACGGTGTACAAGAACGATGAGAAAAGGTTTAGAAGAGACTTTTATTCGCTGATAAAGATGGCAAGGGAAAACAAAGAGCTTTCAGACAGATACACGTACATTGCACGCAGGATTTTGACTTCAAAAAAGATAAGATTGTCAAAAGAGGAAAGGTTTTTAATATGCAGAAGATGTAATAAATTACTTGTGCCCGGCGTTAATTGCAGGGTAAGATTAAAGCAAGGTTTTTTAACCTATAAATGCTTAAATTGTGGAAATGTTAGGAAGGTAAAATATGATAAGAGGATACGACGTAAATCAGATAAAACTGGTGAATGAGGTTGCAAAGAAGCTCGAGGAAGAGAAGTTAACACCTCAGCCTGATTGGGCAATGTTCGTAAAGACCGGCTCAGCAAAGGACAGGATACCATCGCAGGATAACTGGTGGTATCTAAGGGCGGCGAGCATAATGCGAAGAATGTACGTTAATAAAAGGCCAATAGGGGTAAACCGTTTAAGAAATATATACGGAGACAAGGAAAAGAACAGATACAGTGGAAAGCACTTCAAGCCCGCAAGCGGCGCAATAATAAGGCACATATTGCAGGAATTGGAAAAGGCGGAGCTCATAAGAAAAGTCAAGGTTCAGAATCACTTTGGAAGAATCCTTACGGCAAAGGGCATAGCATTCACCGACAATGCGGCCAGGGAAATAGCGAAAAAGTGACATGGAATACAAAAACAACAATGTTGATGAAGCAGAGCAGAGAAAGAAGATGGAGCAGTTAAAGCAGGATGTGCTTGTCAAATTCCTCACGAAGGAAGCGAGGGAGAGACTGGGAAATCTTAGGTATGCTCATCCTGAGTTGGCAGAAGAAGTTGAGAACATGCTTATCCAGTCAGCATTGACAGGAAGGTTGAAATCTGTCATCGATGATCAAAGGTTGAAGGAATTATTGCAGACAATAGCACAGCCTAAAAAAGAACAAAAGATAAAGTTTGAGAATAAATGACTATGGCAAGGAATAAATCGGCTAATAAAAAAAGAGAACTGATAAAGCACGCAAGGAAAACAAGCCGTCCGCCCGTATTTGCGCAGATAAGGAAATACGGCACGAGGAAGATGGACAGGTCCAGGATGAACAAAAACGTGGGTAGATAAAATGGCAGAACAGAGAATAATGATGGTCAATATGCGGAGAGGGATAGAAAAGGTTCCGCCTTACAAAAGGGCCGCAGCTGCGGCAAAATACCTCAAGGCTTTCGTAAAAAGGCACATGAAAGCGGATGATGTAAAACTTGGGCAGGATGTCAATGATGAGATATTCAGCAGGGGAATGAAAGATCCAAAGGCCAAGATAAGAGTGATGTGTTCCAAGGACGACAAAAAAATAGTCACAATAAATCTTGTAAAACAGGGCCAGTAAATGGAAATTGACGAGGAAAAGCTGAGCAGTCAGCTGATGGAGATTGAGTATATAAGAAGAGAACTTGAAAACTACATAAACGCTCTTAATAATCTACAGGCCACACAGGACAACATCGCAAGGGCATTGGACGGATTGAATTCATTGAAAGAAAACAGCGACGTTTTGATACCATACGCTCAGGACATATTCATAAGGGGAAAGGTAAACGAACTTGACAATGCAATCGTCGGAATAGGCAGCAACATCTTTAAGTCATTTTCATTGAAGGAATTGAAGAAGAAACTGGAAAGTGATTTTAAGGAAGTAAGCGGGAACATAGGTTCGATAGCGCAGACGATACAGGTTTTGCAGGAGAGGGGTACAAAGCTGGAAGAAGAGGCAAACAAGCTCTACGAAAGCTACCAAAACTCATTAAGATAATATGTTTGACTTCATAAAGAAAAAAATAAAGGATTCCTTAAATTCCATACAGAAAAAACTTTCAAAGGAAGAAGAGTCGGAAATAAAGGAAGACATAAAAAAGGAAAGCACTATCTTGTCGGAAGACCGTGAAGAATTAAAAAAGGATCTTGGGCATGAAGACAAAGAAGGGCTAAAAGAAGAGATAAAGGAAGTAGGGAAGGAAGTAAAGGAATTGAAGAAAGAAGAAAAAGAAATAAAGCCAGAAGAGAAGCACGAGCCAAGAAAAAAGAAGGTCTTTTCGCACGTAATAACGGACGAAGATGTTACTCTCATATTCTCTGAAATAAAATCGGCGCTTTTGGAAAATAACGTTGCGCTTTCCGTTTTGGATAAAATACACGATGATTTAAGCGCTAATCTCGTGGGGGAAAGCGTTTCGATTATAAACAACAAAAAAGCGATAGAGAAGGCCATAAAAGACAGCATAGCAGACGTACTGATAGGATATAGCACGGAAGACTTCATCTCTAAGATAAAAAGCAAAAAACCGTTCGTGCTTCTGTTCATAGGGGTAAACGGGGCCGGTAAAACCACTACAATTGCAAAGCTCTGCAAGTTCCTGCAGTCAAACGGCTTAAAGCCCGTCATAGCGGCAAGTGACACTTTCAGAGCTGCTTCGATAGAACAGCTGGAGATACATGCCAAGCGTTTGGGCGTTGAAGTGATAAAGCATACTTACGGCGCAGATCCAGCGGCAGTGGCATTTGATGCGATAAAGCACGCAGATTCTGACAAAGACGACGTAGTTTTGATAGACACTGCAGGAAGGAGCGACATTAACAAAAATCTAATCGAAGAACTGAAAAAAGTCAAAAAAGTAAGCAAACCGGATCTAACAATTTTTGTTGGAGATTCATTGACAGGAAATGACGTTGTAAAACAGGCAGAAATATTTGATAAGGAGGTAGGCATAGACCTTAACATACTCTCAAAGGCAGACGTTGACAAGAAAGGAGGAGCAGTTTTATCAATATCATACGTTACAAAGAAGCCAATACTATTTTTGGGGACTGGGCAGGATTACAAGGATTTAGTTCCGTTTAACAAGGAAAAAACCGCAAGTTTTATATTAAATGATTAAGGATATAAAAAATTAACTGAAGATAAGGAAGCAGTGTTGCCATTTCCACTGTCATCGTATGCGTTTCCATCCAAAGGTATCCAGGCAACAAGTGTTGAATTAGCCACAGGTTGTGCGCCTATAAACTCATTATATAACTGATTAACTTGATTTAATGTCAATGCGCTATCATACATTTGTACATCTGTTACTTTTCCATTAATCTGCCCAGATCCGAGAATCGTTGCAGGCGTGGAATAAACTGCCGGAGTATTCAAGGTCCATGTGCTATTAGTGCAATGAGTATCTACACAGGAAGCTATCCATGCGTTCCCTTGCGAGTTATACTCGAATATTCCCGTTATCAATTCCCATTTTCCATAAGGAACATACTGGTACGGTGAACTTTGTGCCGCTGCGCCTGTTCCACAAGAGGAATTCCATTCTAAAAGGTTTATTTGATAACCAGTTGCATTGTCTTTGTACTGCTGCAGCCCGGAAGTGCAGCCCTGGTTTGTTTGGAATAAATCGTAGCAAGGGTAACCACATGCCCCATAAGAATGCTGCAGGTTCACCCACATTGCCAAGGTGTATGCATGACCTCCATTCCATATCTTTCCTGTGCTAGCAGTTCCGGGAACTGATATGCTCGTAGAATTTGTGAAATTCGCCACGGAATATTGATACTCAAATGGATACATGTTTTGAATAGTTCCTATACTTGTGGAAGGCATTACTCCGTTTGGAGGATAGGCACGGACACGAGCCCATTGAACAGATATGCTAGAAGAAGAACTACAGTCCCCAATACCTATTATTGGATAAATATTCGAAGGCAAAGAATATGCGGTCTGTGACTCTTGTGTTGCGATATAATTATGGTACACTACTTGGCTAGATGAGCTAAGCCAAGCAATTCCAGTTATACCAGTACTTATTAGTGGAGGAGCGAGATTACTAAGTCCATCATCTATTGTCCCTGATGCAAATCCCGAAGCCCAAAAATTAAAGAAGTACATACCTGCATTGAGGTTGTTTGCTGTACCCTCAGCTATTCCAGATGCTACGCCACTTAAAGAAATTGTATCTGTCTCGAATATAGCGGGAGGAGTAAATCCTGTACTGGATACTACCCCTCCCCAATAAGTACTTGAATCTGTAGATATACTTAAGCCATTATTTATGATGACTCCTGGTCCACCTCCACTAACTACTGTTCCACCACAGTTTGTCCCCGTACCTCCATTAATCCATTTATTTGTATTCAAGCTAGTTCCTTTAAAATCACTATAAAAGTTGAATACGTTCACACCATCATCGTACTCTGCGTACGTTGGAGAAAGCTGAGGGGCTTCTCCCACAGTTTGTCCATTAAATAAATTTAAGTTAGTGGATGCAAAACCAATAAATACATTGATGGAGGAATTTGCAGGTATGCTTCCAATCTTAAGCCAATAAATAGTATTGTTTGAAGAACTATTGCCGTTTTCTAACCACGAGGGTATAATTGTTCCGTTGCTGTAGAAGAATTCTACATTATCCAAATTTGGTGCTTCCATGACAGAGTATCGGCTAGCGTTTATAACAACTTCCTGTTGAAATGGATTCGGGGTCGCAATATTCTGATGGTTTGTTATAGTTAATGGCGCTATATACCCTATATTAGCAGGAACATTCAATATCTGCACTGAAGGCATAATTCCATTTGGCGGTGCGTTTCTTATGTAAGTATAGGAAACATTTAGTTCATCGCCCGATGCGTCATTCCAACCACCAATCTCCCAGTAAAAGGGAGGTTCTAACTGTTCATTAGTGCCTCCGGGTAATTTCCATAGCGCCGTTCCGGTTGGATTTACCGTTTCTAAATAAGTTGCATTTAGATCATAGATACTATTTAGACCAAGGGCGTCCCCGACTGTTGTTGAAGAAGAAGACGTGCCAATTAAAGTCCTCCCATATTGTACTCCACAACCAAATGTTGGCACTCCGTAACAATAATCTGCGCCTATTACACTGTCTGCGATATATGCTGTTCCACCCGATGATTGTGAAGAAGCTATGCCCCCTCCTATCCAATAATCAGGACTAGTTATAGAGAAGCCAGTTAGATAATATGAAAACACAGAATTTTTTGTAAAATTATAAGTAGCGGGCAAGTACACCCCATAAATATTTGAAGAGCCCCCTTTAATAAATAAGCCATTGTTAACTGTAATTGTGTACCCAGTTGCTCCAGTAGTAAGAAAATTGTTTAATGTAGTTCCAGAGAAATCATTATAATAATTGAATACATTAGCTCCGTCATCGTATTCTGCATAAGTAAGGGAAAGCTGTGGTGCCTCTCCCGTTGTCTTATTATTAAACAGATTAATTTTTTTGTTGGCAAATTTCATGTATATTATTATTGTTCCCCTTGCCGGAATAGAAGCAATTTTTACCCACCAAATAGCGTATTTTGAATTGTAAGATTCTAACCACGAAGGAATAACACTATTATTTTTATAGACAAATTCTACGTTTTGTCCAAAAAAAGGGGGGTTTATATAATTATTAATTGAAGAAACTGATATGTTTATCATTTGTTGGAAGGGATTTGGTGTAGCTATGTTCTGATAGTTTGTTATTAACAAGGGTATACTTTCTGCGAAGTTGTTTATTATTATACTGCTCGTATTGACTCCTTGATTCGTTATATTCAGATTCTGGAAAAATGTATCATATATGTTTTCTATCGTTGAATTGAACACCGCATTTGTAGCACTAGACGGGTTTATCGCCGATATCTGCGCCATTACGTTCAAGAAGTTATAGTACTCCTGTTTGGGCAGATTGTAGGCCTGCTGCAATGAATTTATGTTCTGGTTTGTCTGCAGGTTTGCCGATTCTATGCTTATTATCGTTATAATCGCAAGTATGAGGAAAAGGGAGAAGAATATTGTTATCATCTGCGCTTTCTTGTTCATATATAATTTATATACCCAGCTTTTATAAATTATAAAGCATATGGATTATTACGACAAAGAAGACAATATAAGCAAATTCATACCCGTATTCAAGCAGATCATAGAAGAAGGCAAGATAAAAAACAAAAGGGAGATGCTTCTTACAAAAAGAAAAGTCTGCAGGGAGCTCGGCATGCACAACATACCGAAGAACGGCGAGATACTGAATTACTTCTCGCAGGACGAAAGGGAAAAATATGCAAGTTTTATGGTTTCCAAGCCGGTAAGGATACTTTCTGGAGTGAATGTTGTGGCCGTAATGACAAAGCCTTATGACTGTCCGCATGGCACATGCATATTCTGTCCAGGAGGCACAAAGTTCAACACGCCGCAAAGCTATACCGGCTTTGAGCCCGCTGCCAGGAGGGCATTGATGAATAATTATGATCCCTACAAGCAGGTTACTGCCAGACTAAAACATTATCTTTTTATGGGTTATAACCCGCAGAAAATAGAAGTCATAGTAATAGGCGGAACATTTACGACTTTACCAAAAGATTACGTCAAAGAATATGTTACTAATGTTTACAAAGCAATGAATGAGTTTCACGGTGACAAGGTAGACGGCGATCTGGAAACGCAGAAGGGATTCAATGAGACCGCAAAGGTAAGGTGCGTTGCGTTTGCCGCAGAGACGAAACCGGAAAGATGTGCCGACGAAGATATAGAAAGGATGTTGGATTTTGGGATAACAAGAATAGAACTGGGAGTACAAAGCATTTACGATGATGTGTTACTAAAAAACAACAGGGGACATACAATAAACGATGTCATAGATGCTAGCAGAAGGCTGAAAAACTACGGGTATAAGGTGGACTATCATATAATGCTCAATCTGCCTTTTTCGGATAAGGAAAAAGATAGGGAAACAATCAGACAGATATACAACAATGAAGATTTCAAACCCGATGCCATAAAGATATATCCGACGTTGGTAATCCGCGGAACAGGGTTGTATGAGATGTGGAAAAGAGGGAATTACAATCCATATCCTGTTGAGGAGGTTGTTGATGTAATAGCAGAATCTGAGATAAACGCCCCGAAATGGCTGAGAATAATGAGAATCGAAAGGGACATACCATCAACATTCATAGAGAACGGAATAAAAGTAACAAATCTGAGGCAGCTCATCGACCAGAGAATAGCGGAAATGGGAAAGAGAGCGAATGACATAAGGAGCAGGGAAATAGGGCACGTAAAGCTTTCAAAGCCTGTAAGGGTAGCGCTTAACCGGGAAAATTACAGATCTGTAAACGGAAATGAGATATTCCTAAGCATAGACGATATGAACAACAACGCAATCATCGCTTTCCTGCGGCTTAGAATAGCGGACAATTCAAAGGAAGGATTCGTAAGGGAATTGCATGTTTACGGCGAGCATCTGAACATAAATGAAAATAAGCAGGACTCTTTCCAGCACAAGGGTTTTGGAAAAGCGCTGCTTGCAGAAGCGGAAAGGATAACAAAAGAAGAGTATGCCATAAATAAGATAAATGTCATATCAGGAGTGGGAGTGCGGGAATATTACAGGAATATTGGATACAAAAGGTATAAATGGTACATGTCGAAGGAGTTGTGAATGGAAGATGAGATATTAATGAACGGGAGAAAGGCAAAGGAGCTGCTGATCCAGAAAAAGCTGTTGGAAAAGATAAAGCAGCACGGCGTTACTCTGAAATTTGAAGGCAATACGGTCTATATAAACGGAAGCAGCGCACTCGAAGTTTTATCCGTTAAAAACGTGATAAATGCGTTTAACAGGGGTTTCGATGCAGCGATTTCGACCTTGCTGCTTGACGACGATTACGATCTAGTCATAATCAGCTTAAGGGAATACAGCAATTCGGAAAAGAGGGCCATGCAGCTAAAAGGAAGGGTTATAGGCACGAGAGGGATGATAAAACAGAGATTGATGAAGGAAACGGCTTGTTATATAAATGTCTATGGGAAAACTATAAGTATTATTGGGCAGATACAGAATCTGTCTATTGCGCAGTCCGCAATAGAAATGATTTTAAATGGTGCGAAACATGATAATGTGTTTTCAATGATAAACAAAAAGAAGGTAGAGGTGTATTTAAATGGAAATCGCTGAGGAACTTGCAAAAGGACAAAGAGCAATAAGCGTAACCGAATTCTTTGAAAAAAACAGGCATTTGCTTGGTTTTGACAATAAGCAAAAAGCTCTGCTTACATGCGTAAAAGAAGCTGTTGATAATTCATTGGATGCGTGTGAGGAACTTGGGCACATGCAGGAAAAGAACAAGGAAAAGGTAACTCTGCCCGAGATAACTGTAGACGTAAAGGCATTGAGCGATAACTACCAAATGCTTGACGAGAAGCAGAACATCGGCCAATTGATAGTAAGAAAAAACGAGTTTACCGTTCTTTACAAGGGAAAAAGCCAATCAAAGCAGATAAGGAATGGCAAATTATCCCTTTCATTCGAAGACATTACATTTGACGTATCCGAAAGCAACGACAAGCTTTTAGTGTTGATGAACGGTAAACAGTTAAGACTGAAGAAAAACGCGCCGATATTCCTCATAAAGATTACCGATAACGGACCAGGTATACTTTCATCAAAAATACCTGACATATTCGGAAGGATGCTTTACGGCAGCAAGTTCCAATCGATGAAACAGAGCAGAGGACAGCAGGGTATAGGGATACACTCCGCGGTTCTTTATTCGCAGCTTACAACTGGGAAACCGGCAAAGATAATTTCTAAGATAAAAAGTGCAAAGAAGGCAAAGATGATGAAGGTTCAGATAAACATCCTAAAAAACGAGCCGGAAGTCATTGAGGAAAGCGACGAAGACTATCCGTACGAATCCGGCACAAGTATTGAATTGGAGATAGAGGGATTATACATCAGCGGGAACAAGGGTCTGGATGAATACATAAGGAGGACGGCTTTGGTAAACCCGCATGCAACCTTGATTTACATTAATCCAAATGGCGAAAAGGTCACGTACAAAAGAGTAATAGACTCGCTGCCAAAAGAGCCTTTGTCCATCAAGCCGCATCCTGAAGGACTGGAGATAGGCATATTCATGCGTATACTTAAAAATTCCACTGAACGAACAGTGGCATCAGTTTTAGAGAATGAATTATCGAGAGTAAGTAGGGCAGTGGCAGAGCAGACATTGAAAAGTGCGGGCATAGACACAAAAACAAAACCACAAGAGATTGACAGGGTGCAGGCAAATTCGATATTGAAGGCATTGCAGTCCCTTGATTTAATGCGGCCACAGACCGATTGTTTGTCACCTATCGGAGGAGAAGAACTGGAAAAGAGTCTGAAGAAGGAATACTCGCCAGAGTTTGTCAAATCAGTTACTAGGAAACCGGAAGTTTATCGGGGAATGCCGTTTCAAATAGAGGTAGCCGCAGCTTATGGCGGAAAGATACAGACCGATAAAGCAATTTTAATGAGGTTCGCAAACAAGATACCTTTGCTATTCGATTCTTCCTCATGCGCGTTGACTCAAAGCTTTTTTGGAGTGGATTATGCACGTTACGGCTTAAAAGTCGAAAATAAGGTGCCGATAGGTCAATTGGTGTTTATAATCCACATAGCATCGGTATGGGTTCCTTATACGAATGAGAGCAAGAATTCTGTCGCCAGCTATCCAGTTATAATAAAAGAGATAAAGCTTGCATTGCAGGAGCTTGTCAGAACGCTTTCAGTGTTTCTCAACAGAAAGCATAAAAGCAGTCTGTTCCAGGAGAGGATAAGTCTGTTTGACAAGTACGGCATAGAACTGGCATATTCACTTTCAAAGTTGACAGACATAGAAGAGAAAAAGATAAAGACAAAGATAGAGGGCCTTCTTGAAAAGAAGAAGGAAGAGGTCAAAGCAAACGTGGAGGAAAGCCTTAGCAAAGGAGATGTTATATCAAGCAAGATAGAATCCGATACGTCTACAGGAGAGGAGGAATAAATATGGATAATAAGGAAATCGAAGAATCAAGGAAAAAGAGATTAAGCGTACTTGAGAAGCTTGGAAAGGATGTTTATCAACAGATAGAAAAAGGAGAAAATCCTTATTTGACCCTGCCTGTAAGAGGTCTGTCAAATGTAAAATACGATACAGAAAGCAGGATGATCACATTAGGCAGCGGTTTGTCAAGAAGATATTTTTTAAACGTTGGTCATGTAAGAAAGTTCATACAGACGATGGCCATGGCAGCAGTCAGCAGGGAACTTATAAAGAGCGATAAGCACACAAGCTTAAGGTCAGCCTTTTACCAGGTAAGAAGGACAATACCCGGGACAAAGATAGATGTAGTTGATGATCAGATAGAGACAAACAAGGCAATAGAAGATTTAGAACTGATAACTGATTTAACAAGAGAGCAGCTGAATATCAATGCAAACAAAAATGGTGCTGTTGCTGGGGAAGTAATAGTAGAAGACCGGGGGGACGTAATAGATTGGTCAAAGATGGGAAGCGGTGGCTGGGCCGTGCCAAGCAATGTAGAGGATATTATATTCAAAAAAGTTGATGCGAAATTCGTGATATACATGGAGAAGGCGACTATCTGGGACCGACTTAATGAAGACAAGGCATGGAAGAAACTGCACTGTGTCATAATAGCAAGCCAGGGCCAGGCAACGAGAGGGATAAGAAGGCTGCTTCAAAGGCTTAGCAGAGAGCATAATCTTCCGGTTTATGTTTTAACCGACGGGGACATCTGGGGGGTTTACATTTATTCTGCCATTAAATTCGGCTCGATTGCTTTGGCACACGTTTCAGACAAGCTTTCTTTACCAGAATCAAAGTTTATGGGCCTGACAATGGAGGACATAGACAAGTACGGATTGAGAAGGCACCTTATCAAATTTAAAGATGTGGATATAGCGAGGATAAAACAGATCAAGAATTATGACTGGTTCAAAAACAATAAGAAATGGATGGAGGAACTTGACAAGATGGAAAAATTGGGGGCTAAGGTGGAGTTAGATGCATTTACTGCAAAGGGGCTTTCGTTTATGACTGAGACTTATCTGCCTGAAAAGTTAAAGGATAAGAATTTTCTAGATTGACTTTTAAAACAGGTTTTACTCAAAAGCAAGGCTATTTTATACCCCTAGATCTGCTCTTGCTTCATCCGTCATTTTGTCTTTGGTCCATGGAGGGTCAAACGTTATGTCCAGGTCTACCTTTGTAGCACCTGAGAAATCCATTACCTTGCCTTTTATGTCCTCAACCAAATAGTCCGTAACTGGGCAGAAAGGGGAGGTTAAAGTCATTAGTATCTTTACTTCCGTTCCGTTTATCTCTATTTTGTAAATTAATCCCAAATCATAGATGTTTGCTGGTATCTCAGGATCAAAGCACTGCTTTAGCCCTTTTATGACATCCTCTTCCTTTACGTTGACTTCCATTTTGTTTTTAATTCATGATAGTTTAAATATATAACGCTGTTATATCATATGAATCTTATAAGAAAATACAATCCAAGAAAAGCAAACTGCATCGGTCCTATCGCAGCCATCGCAGGGTAAGCCTTTCCTTTCTTTCCTAAAAACAATATTATTGATAATCCAATTACTGCGCCGATTATTGCAAATACTCCGGATAAAAGATTATAATGAAGGAAGAATTCATCTGCAAGAATGGCAGGAAACGCCATGTCGCCGCCGCCAAGGAAGATCTCCCTTCTCTTTGCCTTCTTTGCCATGAGCGATATTCCTCCGAATGAATTGCCGGAGAATGCCTTTGCAAGCGTCAGCATGTGTTTTGTTATGAACACAGAGATGTAATCATATACGCTTATGATAGCAATAAGTATCAATGCTGTTATTATGCTTAGATACAATGATATTATAGCCGAGATGGATACGAATAAAATTACGTTCAGAACATCTTTTCCGTATTTTCCGGCGAACTTGAAGTAATAAACTGTAATTATTACCGGAAGGATGTAAACCAGAAGCGAAAAGACGGCAAGTAGACTGCCGCTAGAATTAAGGTTGCCGTGGAGCGGGAATACGTACAAGTCAAGCAAAAACACGTCTGAAAAGGCGTACATTACGAACAAGAACAGAATTATGAGCACTATGTTTATTATGTTTATCTTCTTGTATCTGACAAGCAAAAGAATTATTGCGGTCGGTATCAACAAACCTGCGATTATTATGTAAAGAAGATAATAAAACGGAGAAGTAACGTTGTAGTTTATTCCGGTCTGCAGCGAAATGACGGATAACAACCTTAGGTTTACGCCTGCAAAAAGCCCGCTCGCTATAAGCACTACCGTAAATATCGCTAAGAGAAGCACAGTGAGTTTAATGTTAGTCTTCATATCCTTCTTAATTCTTCTTTATATTATACTGTTTGTTTTCTGATCATACAATGCAGAACAGATGAGCAATGCAATCCGTGGATTCCCCCTGGATTTTCTGTATATTTTTTCATACTCTACTTCAGTGAATGGTTCAAGAGAGTCTGATTTTGTAGTTCTAATCGAATTTAACCTGTTTATTATTATCTGTTTTAAGTCCTCCTTTGAAAGCCCTTCCAATTGATATTTTTTGAATTGTTTGCTCTGCATCTTAAGCTCTTTTTCAACGCCCTCTTCCCGGTTTTCGATTATTAACACAGCGGCTTTCTGGCTAAGGTTATACAATAAATCGATGACTCTCTGCTGGCTTAATTTGTCAAGCATCTCTATGTTGTTGAAATCATCAAGCTCTATAAGCAGCTTTTTAGCTTGATTTAAGTTCAGATTCCGTATCTTATTGTAAACTGCAGGAGTGAATTCCTCTCTCAGCATGTCTATGCTCTTTGATTTTTTGAGCTCCTTCTCTACTGCATTAAGCAGTGTGCTTTTTCCCATGCCAGGCGCACCTTTCAGCACTACTACGCCACCATGGTCCATGGATTCGTTTATAAGCAATAGTAATTCTATCCGTTCGTTTACTCTGTCTACCACCGTGTCATTCTCAGAGTACGTTATACTTATAAAAGGATTATTTCCTGTCATAAACAATAAAAAGATATGACAAAGGATAATATTAATAGTTTTAAAATCAAATGATTTAAACGAAAAATGCGTTAGTTTTTGAATAGCCCTCGTAGTTTAGCTTGGACAGAATACCGGTTTCCTAAACCGGGCACCCAGGTTCAAATCCTGGCGAGGGCATTTAGTTCTCCGATAAATAGAATTACTTAGATGCCGACTCTGTCCTTTCAAAGCCTATTTTTTCGCCGCTTTAAGTGCAATGCCCGCTAAACCACCCATTAGAGCTGCATTTCTGTCGCCTGTATTGCCGCCACCCATCTTTGCCGCAAGCTGTGCAAGTGATATTGAATGAAGCCATACTTTTCCAGGGCCGGTTATCCTAGCAAAGAAAAGACCTTCTCCTTCCAGTCCTCCAAGGATCATTGTTTTTACTCCGCCTATTCTGTTTATTGAGTACTGCATATTCGCTTCGAAGGCAAGCACGTGACCTGCTTCAGCATCTATGCTTTCACCTTCTCCTAAACTAATCTCTATCACTTGTCCATGGCCATGGAGGAAAATTTTTCCATTTCCGGAAAATTTCTCTAAGAAAAGACCTTCTCCTCCTAATAAGCCTTTCCAAATGCCAGCGAATTTTGTAGAATATGTAATAGACGAATCCATGCATAGAAAAGAGTTGAATTCCGCAAGTATACCTGTCTCATTCAAAGAAATTTCTAATATCCTGCCTGGAAGGAAACCTGAAAAGCCTATTACTCCAGGCCCGTTCAATTTAAGAAGAAAGACATCAGACCCTGCCAAAAGATGCGAAAATGCGCCTTTTAAGCCACCAGTCTTTGTTTCCACCGTTGCATCCGGCGATTTGAATATAAGATGGCCGGCTTCGCATAGGACAGACTCTCCACTATTAATCTCTGCCTGCACGTACTGTACTTCGTTTCCGACTATAGTATAATTTACCACAAAATTAACTAGGTTTTTTAGTATTTATATTTAAAAACGGATATTAAAATAACTCCAATTTTTTATTGCAGTTATTACATATGGCTTCTTAGTAAAATGTTCAAACCCACTAAGGGTTTACACAAAGAAATTCTAATATAAAGGTTGTTTATAAAATATATGAGACATACAAGAAAACCAAGTGCTAAGGAAATAGAATGGCTGCGTTCTGCAGTTATTCCCATAAAGTCTGTTGAAATTCGTAGTGATAATAGCGATTTAGAATATCTGGGAGAAAATATAAAAAACGCAAAAGTTGTAGCGCTTGGGGAAGTAACTCATGGTTCTAGCGAGATATTTAAGATGAAGAGCAAAATTATAAAATACCTAGTCGAAAGCAAAAAATTCAACATTTTTGCCATTGAGGCCAACATGCCAGAGGCTTATAAATTAAATGAATACATAATCGAAGGGAAAGGCGACCCAAAAGAACTTATAAAAGGCATGATATTCTGGACCTGGGACACAGAAGAAGTATTGGATCTTGTAAATTGGATGCGAGATTATAACAGCACGCATACAAAAAAAGTGATTTTTACGGGCTTTGATATGCAGTATCCAAACAGCGCTTTATCAGAAGTAAAAAGACTGCTAAATAAGTATAACTATAAAAATTTATCTTTCAGCTTAGATAATCTGGAAAATACACTGGGAAAAGTTCAAAATACACTTAGAAATGGTATTTTCTATAAGATAAAAGAAGGATCTTTCAAAAGGGAACTTGTGTATATAAAAAGATTCGGGGACAAAAGTATTAAATCTAAATCTGAAAAAATCTGGTTTTTTCAGTGCATAAAAATCATAGAGCAATCTGTAAAATACAACCAAGGCCTTCATGGTTACCGTAGAAATTATTACAGGGACAAATGCATGGCAGAAAATCTTCTTTGGATAATAAAAACAAACAGAAAAAGCTCTAAAGTAATTGTTTGGGCACATAACGGACATATACAAAAGACCGGCGGTACTATGGGCTACTATCTTTCAAAGAAGTTAAAACAAGGTTATTTAACAATTGGATTCAGTCTTAATACCGGCACATACACTGCAATTTATTGGAAAACCATGAAACTTGCTGCTTATAAATTAAGGCCTTCATATCCGGGAACTTATGAGTATTATTTTCATCTGGCCAGCATTCCAATCTTTTTACTGGATTTCAGGCAAGTGGATCTTGAAAACAAAGAAAGTCAATGGCTCAGAAAGAAACATTACTTTAGAGTGACAGGTGCCGGTTTTTCTCCATCGGCAGAGTTCTTCAAAGAACAGCTTTTAAATGATTTTGATATGATTATATTCATAGATAAGTCTTCTCATTCACGATTGTTACATAAGCATTGACTTTGTAAACCGGATTGAATTCTGCAAATTTTGTATTAAACTTTAAATTATTAGCATGTTAAATTATATTATGTTAGATAGCGTTTTGACAAAAGACCATGAAAGAATTGACGCGTATTTTAATGATTTCTTGCTTTCGTTGAGTTCAAAGCCCGATGTAGACAAGCTTGATTTGATAGTCTCTTCGCTTAGAAACCACATGTTTTGGGAGGAAGAATACCTTTTTCCCGAAATATTCGAAGAGAACAGACTGAGAATACAGGGTTTAGAAGCAGAGCACGGCGCTATACTGAAATTGTTAGAGGAAGTTAAAAAGCTCATATCCGTAAATGAAATTGAAGATGCAAAAAAGAAAACGCAGGGCGTTATGCGTGTCTTAAAAGGTCACAATGAAGCGGAAGAAGGTTACATATACCTTGAGCTTGACAAATTGGAAAGTAAAAAACAGGCAGGTCTTATTCTTAAGGAAGTGGAGCATGCTTCTGCCCCAAAAGGATGGACATGCAGAGTATTGCGCACGGGTTCGTTAAAATAAGTATTTATAGGGGGTTTATTCTTAAATTTAGTAATGATGCCGAAAAACGAAAGAGATATTTTGGACGACCTTCTAAAGCAAAATTACATAACGGCTTCCGATGAAGAGATACTGAATCTCGTTTCCGACAATGAGGATTTAACGGTTTTGCAGTCTATGGACGCGTTTAATTGGTATAACAATAAGGGAGAAAGCAAGCACGTAATAGCAAAAAAGGGAAGCAAAAACCTTACTTATTTGGATAAAGGCCTGGATTTATTCCTCGTGAACATGGAAAAATTGAAAGAAACAAACAACTCATATCTTGTTTCATCGGAGCTTTACATGGACAACTTTTCTAAGAAGGATTCCATACCAAATTTAGCCATGCTTAATGTTTCAGTTTATGACGGGCCACATAACAAAAGCCTTGACAGTTATTCCCTCATAAAATCCGAGAGGTATTTTGAATATCCAAATGCAAAAGAAGGAACGGAAAACCTAAACAAAACTGTAAAGGCAAGATTTTACAGTGAGAAAGAAGGAAAAGGCATGACGATTGTTTACAGGCAAACCCTGCATAAAAACAGCATAATAGGCTCAAGGATATATCTTTTTGATGGGGGAGAACTGAAAAACATTGACAAGATAAAAAATGAAAGATTGACGGCATTCATGAGAGCGGTTGATTTCTGGCATGACAACGAGTTAAAGGAAGGAAATGTAAAATTGGAGAAATTAGGTACCGGCTTAAATGTACCTTCCTACATGTCTCTTTATTACTGATCTATTTTCAATTTTCCGTTCTTTATTGCCAGATTCACTGCAATTATATGAGAGCATAGTTTATTCTGAAGGGTATACCACTTGCAATCGCATTGCCATCTTTTATCCTGCGGTTTTTCGTCAAAATACATTACGTTGTGCAGCTCATTGTCCCCCTGGACAAGAAAAGAAACATGCTTCTGCGTTTTATAATCTATTTTTACGGAGCTAATTAATCTTATTCCTTTTATGTAAAGCCTTTCGTCCTTCTTAAGGTCCTTATCATCCAAGGTTTTTACTTCCATAACAAATTATTAAATGCAGATTGCTATATATAATAGCGGTATTGTATGCAACAGACCATTAAAGGAGGAAGTCCGTTCACCTTTAAAACTGAAGTGCAGTAATGCATTGCTGTAAAAGGCAGGCAACTGAGCAGAAACGATACCTGTTTTCGGTGCAAAGAGATGATGCGAAAGCTGATTGCTGAAAATAGGATGAAACGGCAGACCTTCAGGGTGCAAACCGGTATTCCGGCGCTTAGTCGAATGTTGTTGCATCCAACTGAGAAGCCTTTGAACTAAGGCAGAGGGATGACAAAAAACGGGCTATTCAATACCGCAATTTATTTAAGCAGATAGGTATTAACATAAAAATGCCAGACGAAGACAAAGAACCTAATGTTAACGGTGTGGAAAATGAGAACGTTCCTAAAGAATTACATCCTGAAAAAGCTGTAGCTGCGGAAAAAAGCAGTGAAAATGCAGCTAATCCTCAGCAGAATATTCAAAATAAAACTGAGGAAAAGAAAGCAGAACTTACTAGTAATCCTAATGACGATGAACTTGAAAAATTGAGAAAAGAAAATGAAAGGCTGAAAGAGCTACAAAGGTTGAGGGAAGAAAATGCCAAACTTTCAACCGACTATGCCACTTCGTCTGGATTGCAGCGGAGTAAGAGCGATAAAAACAGGGTAATACTTCCTTTGATTGTCGGCGTAGTAGCTGTTGCGATAATCGTAATAGCTTTAATATTTGTCCTTCATGCACCGTCTAAATCAACTGCAGTAGCATTTGGAGGGAAAGTAGTGTTTACTTCTGCAAATTTATCCGGCGTTTCGAATTCAAATCTTGGCAATACGCCGATACCAAACTCATTGGTATCTCCAAACTTTTCTGCTATAAATAACTCCGCCACATCCTTTCAGTTTTTCAAAGGGCCTATAGGCCAATCAGAACCAAGTTATGCGAATGCACTGTCAAATTTGAGTGCTCAATTGGAAGGTGTTGGGCAGTCTCAATTAAGTGGCAATATAGAATGTGTGCCTGCAGGAAACAGCTCAAATGGGCCAAATCCAGCTTACTGTGTTTTGTTAATAGGCAGTAACAATTATGATATAATTCCTATAACGGTTGGCGGCAATTCAACTGTAAAAGTCAATGGAAGCTCTGAATTCAAGCTGCCTCTTCTGACTTATAATGGCAAACCTACGTTTGTTTATATAGGGGCGCAGGGCTGCCCATTCTGTGCAGGTATGAGGTGGGCGATTATAATTGCATTGTCAAGGTTCGGCAACTTTTCGAATTTATTCTATGACAAGTCTGCTACAAATGATGGAAACGTACCGACGTTTACATTTGATTATAACGCTGCCTTGTTTTATGGCGCGGTTTCAAAGCCTTCCTCTAATGGCGGACCGTATGGAGACAGTAATCCTACGCCCTTCTTTGTCGGTGCTTATTACAATTCCAGCTACATAAATTTCATTCCATTGGATGAAACCGGCTCTTCATTTTTAGTTAACGTAACGGGAATTGCCGATGTTTCTCCATTTGTTTTCAACAATGTAGTACTTGCTAGTCAAGCATTTCTATCTTACCATGGGTTCGGAATTTACAACTTTTTAGCCGGCGGCGTGCCAATCTTTGATATAAACAACCAATATGTATTTGACGGAGCGAGTATAAACGCTGGAACATACATTAGTTCTAGCGGGTTAAATCCTGCGTACAGCACGCATCAAGACATGTTGAATTCAATTGAAAATCCCGCAAGTGGATCTTTTGGCCAGACCGTTTTAGGAGCGGCAAACATCCTTACGGCGCAGATCTGTGAAACATTGAACAATACTGCTCCAGTTTGCAGTTTATCCTACATATCCGGATTGGAGAATAAATTGAACACTGTAAAAATTTAACTTTATAATATTATTTAAACGTTAAAATTGTTAGTTTATTATGGACAATAGCAGTAGTTTAAAGCAGGTAGCACAAAATATCCTAGACACGTCTTATAAAATTTATTCTGATGTTTCTTTAATAAATAGCTCTTTATTCAGGGCAGCTTCCTCTTTAGGCGTTGAATTGCCGGAAATACCGCAGATAAGCCTAGCAGAAACAAGGGAAAAGCTCACTGGGAGCACGGTAAACCTGAAGGCAAATACAATGGAGAAACTTTCTGCCGGCAAAAAAATACCTTTATTTGGTGTAGATAAAAAAACTGAAAAGGAGCAGATTAGCACTGAAAAGCAGAGGACGCCGCAGCCGATTTTAAGGGAAACTTCAAAAGAAGCTAATGCGTACGAAGAGAAAATTAATAAGATAGCAAATGAACTTCCCCCAAGTCCCAACTACAAACCAGGCAATCTGGAAGAAAACAGGCCAATGGTAGCAGCGACTGAAAAGCCGCAGGAAACGAAAGTTTCCATGGAAGAAAAGGAGGCTAAGTTGGATAAGTTGCAGGCTGGAATGCCTACTAAAGTAAACGTTGTCAATAAACCGGAAGAACCACAGCTTTCACCATTCGAAGCAATCTCCCACGTAAACAAAGCTACTTCGCAATCGGAATTGCAGAAAAAGATATTTGAAACCACTAATTTTGGAAAGTCTCAGGGAAAAGTCCAGGAGGAAGAGGTAAATGAAATCGCAAATAATCCATTGAATAAACTGCTTGCGTTAATCAAGGAAAGGCATTCCATCACAACTTCGCAGGCAGCGCAATCTTTAAATGTAAGCAAGGATCTAATCGATAGATGGGCTAAGATCCTGAGTCAGAATTCCCTTATAAGAATAAAATATCAGTTAATGGGAGATACGATACTTGAGGCTTAATGGAAAAACAAGACGCAAACAAAATTGAACGAGAATCTACCGGAGTACCGGGGCTTGATGAAGCCTTAAAGGGTGGATTTCCCAAGGACAGCGTCGTATTTCTTACAGGAACGCCTGGTGCAGGTAAGACCACGTTTTCATTTCAATTCTTGTCGGATGGCGCGAAAAAGGGGGAAAAGGGACTCTACTTTACGCTTGAGGAAAGCCCGGATGAGCTGGTAAAACAGTTCGTATTATTCGATCCAAAATTGAAGGAATACGTTGATAACGGTATAATAAAGATTGTAACGATACCTTTGGTTGATTACGATTCAATGAAGGAAGTTATCTCCTCTGAACTTGATGCCATGGGTGCACAGCGTTTGATAATAGACTCTGTAACTTATCTGCAGATGTTCTTCTCCGATATAATGTCGATAAGGAAAGCGGTAATAGAGCTTTCTAGCATAATAAAGGCTAGAAACTGCACAGCCATTTTCATAGGTGAGATGCCTTACGGGGAAAATAAACTTTCTTCATTTGGAGTAGAAGAGTTTGCAGCAGACGGGGTGGTAGCTCTTTATATGGTAGAAAGGCAGGGCACTTTTATAAGGGCGCTAAGAATAATAAAGATGAGGTCTACGAATCATTTGACTAAGTATATCCCTCTAGACATAAAGGATACTGGAATAGTAGTCTATCCTTCTGCAGAGCTTTTTGCAGATATATAATTATGGCGCTCTGGATAGAAAAATATAGGCCGCAATCCTTCGATGAGATAATAGGGCAGAAGGAGATAGTAGAGAAATTAAAGGCCATGGCCGGGAAAAAAGACATACAGCACATGATTCTCTCTGGACCACCGGGCGTCGGCAAAACGACTTCGGCCGTAGTGTTAGCAAAAGCAGTATTCGGTCCGGTATGGAATCAGAATTTCATCGAGTTAAATGCGTCTGATGACAGAAAATTAAGCGTTATACAGGGCAAGGTGAAAGAGTTTGCACGGACAAAGCCTATAGACGCTCCTTTTAAGATAATCCTTTTCGATGAAGCCGATTCATTGACGCAGGAAGCACAGCAGGCATTGCGTAGGATGATGGAAGAGTACAGTGCAACGTGCCGGTTTGTATTCAGCGTTAATTATCAAAGTAACATAATAGAACCTTTACAATCAAGATGTGCAATTTTAAGGTTCCAGCCGCTTTCGAAAGAGGACGTGCATAAGTTTATAGAAAGGATTGCGGATAGCGAGAAATTGGACGTGGACAAAGAAGCAATGGATGCATTGGACTACGTTTCCAGGGGAGATTTAAGAACTCTCGTAAATCTCATGCAGTCGCTTTCAAACGTTTCCAAAAAGATAGATGCCAAAGCCGTTTTGCAAAGCAGCGGATTGATGGACGTTTCGAAGACGATGGATGGATTGAAGACGGCATTGTCAGGAGATTTCAAGAAATCAAGGGAGATATTCTCGGAAATAATAGACAATGGAATAAACATGAAGGAGCTTTTGATATCTATTTTTAATATAATCTCAACCACCGACATAGTAAATGACAAGGTAAAGAATTACGTTTTCGAGAAACTTGCAGAGACGGATTACAGGATAGTAGAAGGAGCAACGCCATTTATACAGTTCCAGGCCTTTCTTGCTTTTTTGGCCAGCCTTAAACAGGTATGATATCTTTATTCAAACCGGAAATAAAGATGTTTGTAGAGAATTATTCCAACAGCATTTCTGCAAAGGCATTATCAGCGGTCAAAAGCGGAAAATCCAAGTTTATATTCAACGGCCCTGCAGGAACAGGCAAGAACTTCCTTGCAGAGGCGATTGCAAACGAGCTAAAGGCCGCTTTCGAGGTCATAAATTTATATGAATTATCTGATGATACCCAGAGCGTCTCTTCTTTAATACTGGAAAGCATAAAAAGATCGGCCGTCTCAAAATCGCTATTTCAGCCTGATAGGAAGGTTATATACATTGAGGACATGGAAAAATTATTGTCAGTAGACCCTTCCATAGCGCAGAAGATTAATTCAATCGGAGGCAATTCTATAATAATATTCGAGTCGGAGACTGGCGAGATATTCCGCGGCAAATACAAAAAATATCTTTCAGGTTATGAAATGATAAGATTTTATAAGCTGAACAACCGGGTATTAAAGGCATTTGCAGTTAAGCTTGTTTTGTACAACAAAATGAGGATAAATGAGAGCCTTATTGACAGTATAGTAATGGGAGCCAAGGGGAACCTCTCAAGTATAATAACGGATTTGGACACCGTGTCCATAACCAATGCAGCCCATATGGACACTTTCAGGAATTCAGATGACTCCATTTTTGATAAGATAACCTCTGTATTTGCCGGCAAAGTAGAAAACACTGAGATATATTTTGCATCCGACATGGAAGCAAAGAACTTCGAGATATGGCTTGCAGAAAAGGCTCCGCAGGTCCTTAAAAAGGAGGAGCTTTACCATTTTTTTGAGTCTCTTTCCACAGCGGACATCGTCCTCAACAAAATAAAAAAGCAAAACTGGGCCCTTCTAAAGTACGTAAAGAACATAATGGTATACAGCTGTTACGGGTTTAAGGTGAGTTTTCCAAGAGTAGATTTCTACGCTCCAAAATGGGATTCTTATTACAGATGATGCAAGCAACAAATTAGCGCCTTCTGGTAATCTTATCTGTTAATGAAATGTCGAAGCAGCGCCTTTCGAGGAAAGGAGCCACTTCTCCGGCCCTGTATTCGCTTATTTTTACATCCTTGAAATGCTTGCCGCACGCTTTTATTATTTCGTTTCTTATAACTTCTGCGTTTCCGTCCTTTATGAACGAATATAGGTGTATCACTGCATTGTCGTTGCATTTTTTTACAGCAGTTCCAAGGAATTTATATGCGTAAAGCGGGAAGTTCATTATTATCCTGTCAAATTTCCCGCGCAATTTTTTGGCTATTTTGCCTGAATCTCCGCAGTAATAATCTATGTTTGAGACTTTGTTCAGTTCAATGTTTTTCTCGAGTAATTTTATGGCATTCCTGTTTATGTCTATCGCAGTCACTTTATCTGCTTTTTTCGCAATAGGTATTGCAAATGGGCCGACGCCGCAGAACATGTCCAGCACAGTTTCCTCCTTTTTGACTTGTTTTATGACCCTTAACCTTTCATTTGACATTCTTGGAGAAAAATATACTTTTTTTACGTCGACGTAAAAACGGCAGCCGTTTTCCTTGTGCAGTGCGGTGCTGCCTTTTCCTATCAACTGCTTTAATTTTGGTATCCTTTCTTCTCCATGCGTCATTCCTGTCTTTTCAATTATCCTTTTTACGTTTTTGTTTTTACTTAGGATGTTTTTTACTGCCAGCAGCTTCTGCTTTTTTGAAAGCTTCCCATCAAATTTTACTATGGCTATGTCCCCTATAATATCAAAGCCCTTGTCCAGTCTTCCTTTTTCCATTTTTTCTCCTGAATAGATTAAAGAAGGGAAAGAATAAAAACAGTATGAAAATGAATATGTGAAAGACAAAAATGAGTATAATGCTTGCCAACAACGTAAAAATGCTTATAACCGTTAGATAAGTTCCTTTCATTTTATTACAAGCATCGGTTTTCCTGGAAATGCCCTGTCTTCATTGCTTTCCTCTATTTTTATCTCCGCATTGTACATCTCTTTTAATTTGCTTTTTGATTCAGTGAATACCTTCATTTCAAGTTCATAGTCAAGTTTTTTGTTCGGCAGCCTCTTCGGGTTTTTAAGAAGTTTGTTTACAAAGTCGTTTATTTGAACCGCCTTTCTTATCTCTTTTATGTCCCTGCTCCTATGTGTTATCTCTTCTATTTTGTTGTATATGCCGAACTTCTCTTTTCCGGCTATCCCTATTATTATCTCCTTTGGGTCTTTGTCTATTATGTTTATGAGGTTGTTTATATCGTTTATAGTCTGCTTCAATACTTCAAATTCATTTTCAACCAATTCATTTTTGTATTCTTCATTTATTTCAGGCCAGCTCCTATATCTTTCCAGAAGATCTCCTTTGTTTAAGGCATTGTTTATCTCTTCCGTCACAAACGGAAACAAGGGGTGGTTAAGTTTTGAGAATACGGTTATTGCATACTTTAGTGTATCCTTGTTGTTTCCTCCATAATCAATGTAATCCTTGACGTTTTCTATGAATTCGAAGAAGGAATAGTTGAGGGAATTCTTATATTTCATGGAGTTGTAGGCCTTCTCGCTGTTTTCTATAAGGTAATTTATTCTGGACAGAAGAAATTCATCAACCAGTCTTTTATCCTCGGAAAAGCTTTCTATAACCTCTGTAAGCTCCAGCATGAACTCTATTTTCTGCTTGAAGCCATTTATGTTGTTTAGATCCCAAGCAGCATCATCCATGCCATTGGATGCAGACGATATCAACCTGGCAGAATCCGCTCCGTAATTGTTAACCACGTAATCTATAGTCATAGTATTCCCCTTTGATTTGCTCATCTTCTTTCCGTTTACCGTAAGCCAGCCGTTTATTCCCAGACCCCTTGGCCATTTGTCTTTGTTGAACATCGCTACGTGTGTCATTATGAAGAAAGCTATGTGGTTTGTTATCAGCTCCTTTGCAGTTACTCTCAAGTCAAGAGGGTACCAGTACTCAAATTCCCTTTTCATTTTTTCCACAATTTCTGGGAATTTTTTGTCCGGTTTTTTGTCCAAAAGTATGTAATCAAACATCGAGTCGCTTATCTCTTCAGGTTTCATCTCCTTTATGAGGTGCGCAAACGTGTAATAGGCCATATATATAGTGGAGTCACTTAAAGGTTCTATAAGCCAAGTTTTGTCCCAAGGCAATGGAGTGCCTAAGCCACCATTTCTAGTTGCAGCTTTGTCTTCCATGTTGTATACAGCGTTTATTATCTGGGCCTTTGCTTCCTCCGGCCTTACGTCCATATTTTGCAGCCAGTCTATCGTCTTTTCCTTCAGTTTCTTGTCGGAATAGCGTATAAACCACTGGTTCTCCACCAGTTTTATCAGCCCCCTTGCGCCGCATCTGCATATAACCTCTCCGGACGTTTCATAGAAATTGTCATACGCACCTTTTTCTTTTATCAGTTCAATGGCGTACTCTTTTGCTTCTTTGACCGGTCTGCCGCTTAAAGGCCCATTGTTTTCATTCATTATCCCATAGTTGAACTCAGTTTTATAAACGTATTTTGTGGCGTTTTCAAGCTCTTTTTCACCCGCTCCAAAGCGCTTAATCGCTTCTTCCATCAAGTTTGGATTCGTTTTTACGTCTATTACCTTAAGCGGTTCCTTCAACTTAACATCCGCTTTTTTCTTATTGTAGTAATCATAATCAAATGGAGCGTGCATAGGCACGCTCATCACTATGCCGGTGTTTCTGTCGGTTTTTACAAACTCTGCATTTAGTATCGGCACTTCCTCTTTATTTACAGGGTTTATGGCGGTTTTGCCCACTAGTTCGGATATTCCGAAGTCCTCTATTTTCTCCGCCACGTTTTTTTGAAACGGTAATTTTTCAGTGAACTCCTTTGAAACTATCCACTCTTCTCCATTTGAAAACCTCACTTTTTTGTATTCTCCCTGTTCATTTATCCATAGGTTGCTTACGCCGTATATAGTCTCAGGCCTCAATGTCGCAGCTGGCAGTATAAGGCCGTCGATTTTAAATTTGATTATGGTAAATTCAAGAGGGCTCTCCCCTTCCCCTTCTGCCCGGTCATGATCCCCCAAAGAGGTGTTCTCTCTCGGGCACCACACTACCGGATGGCTGCCCTGCGTTATATATCCCATTTCCCTGAGTGTTCTGAACTGCCACTCTACGAATTTTGAATACTGCTCAGTATACGACAGTATGAAATTTCTTCTCCAGTCTATAGACGTTCCGACCAAATCAAAATCGCTTTTATAGGTTTTTCCAAAGAACAACCCTAATTCCAATGGATTGCCAGCGAACCTTTTTATATCGTCTTCGGTTGCTCCCTGGTCCTTCATTATCTTTATTGCCTTTTCGTCCCCGCTTTTTAAACGCAGAGACATTCCCGCCATCGGCCCGCCAGTCATGTGAAAGCCCTGCGGAAACAAAACGTTTTTTCCCTTCATTCTCTGGAACCTTGCGAATATGTCCGCCCTAGTCCAGGTGTACATGTGCCCAGTATGTAATCTTCCATCTGGATACATGACCGGAACAGTTACAAAGAACTTTTCCCTTTTCTCATCGGCATCCGCCTCATAAAGCTTCTTCTCTTCGTATGCGTTTCTCCATTTTTTTTCTATCTCTTCAGGCTGATATCTTGGCATATAGATAAAGGAAATAACTGCTTGTTTTTATACTTTATCGACAGCATAGGGTATTTTGTATAAACAACAGCGGGTAAGCTTTATTAATTAAAATGCCATTAAAAACTAATGGCAGAAGGAATAGAAATAAAGAAAGAACAAGATTTGATATCGTGGTATAATCAGGTCGTCATTAAATCTGAGATGGCGGATTTCTCGGCGGTGAAGGGCTTCGCGGTCTACCGTCCATACGGCTATGAAATGTGGGAGAGGACCGTTGACTATCTAGACAGCAAATTTAAGTCCGTAGGAGTAAAAAACGCATATTTTCCGCTTTTAATACCGGAAAGCATACTATCAAAAGAAAAGGAGCACATAGCCGGCTTTAATCCAGAAGTAGCATGGGTTACCATGGGCGGAGACACTAAACTGGAAGAGAGGCTTGCGATACGGCCTACCTCTGAAACTATAATGTATGACAGCTATTCTAAGTGGATAAAAAGCTATAGAGACCTTCCGTTGCTGATAAATCAGTGGAATACTATGGTTAGGTGGGAAACAAAGGAAACTAGGCTATTCTTAAGAGGAAGAGAAAATCTATGGCAAGAGGGTCATTGCGTTTTTAAGACCGCAGAAGAAGCAGATAAAAATGCCAGAGATATATTGAATTTTTACAAACAGTTCCTTGAAGAAATGCTTGCAGTTCCGGTATTAACTGGCAGAAAAAGCGAGGGTGAAAAGTTTGCCGGCGCAGTTACTACGTATACCGTAGAAGCAGTACTGCCCAATAATTTTATGTCGCAGGCAGCTACTTCTCACTATCTTGGACAGAACTTTTCCAAGCCTTTTGACATAAAGTTTTTGGACGAAAAGAACGAATTGCAGTATCCTTTTCAAACTTCCTGGGGCATTTCAATGCGTTCCATAGGCATAATGCTGCTTGTACATGGAGACAACAAAGGACTCGTCCTTTCTCCGCACATAGCTCCATACCAGTGTGTTATAATACCAATACTAAAGGACGAAAAGGATAAGATCATGGAGTACTGCAAGAAGATAGAATCGAAGCTAAAAGAAATGGGAATACGAGTGATTCTTGATGGCAGGGAAGAATACTCCCCAGGCTGGAAGCTTAATGAGTACGACTTAAAGGGAGTGCCATTGAAAATACAGGTTGGTAAAAGGGAGTTAGATTCAAAAAACCTGTCCCTGAAGACGAGGCTAAATAACGAACAGTCACTGCTGTCATTCGATGAGATAGAAAAAACAAAGGAAAAACTTGAGAGCATACACGCAGAAATGCTTCAAAATGCCAAAGAAGACAGTAAAAAAAGGATAAAGGAAGAAGATTCAAAGGAAAGGTTCGTAAAAGCGCTTAAAGAAAGCTTATACATAGCAAAAGCTTCTTGGTGCGGTTCTCCGGAATGCGAAGAAAAGATAAAAAACGAAACAGGGGCCACGTCGAGGCTGATACCGTTGGAAGTTGAAAAGTTGATAAATGACAAGTGCATATTCTGCGGCAAGGATGCAAAAGTTAACGCATATTTTGCAAAGTCGTATTAAAATGGATTCTATACCGTATTACAGTGCCATAAGTAAAAGCTATGAACGGCTCTACGAAAGGGAGCAGGAAAATAAGATCCGCTTTCTTCTGTCGAGGATAGAAATAAAGGAAGGCAGCAGGATACTTGATGTCGGAGCAGGTTCAGGCATACTTGAATCGCTTCTGCCGGAAAACAAGATAATTGCTGTTGAGCCGTCTGACATGGCGGACATTATACTAAAGAAGAGGTTAAGGAACGTTTCAGTGGAAAAGAAAAGGATACAGGATTTTGATTACGACGGAAAGTTCGACGTCGTTTTCTGCGTTACCGTCCTGCAGGACATAGCAGAAACGGAAAGAAGCGGCGTAATAAAAAAGCTGTTCGGTCTCACCGCCAAGAACGGCCAGCTTGTAATATCAGTATTGAAAGTATCAAAGATAGATCTTAGCGGTTTAAATCCCTTCGAAAGTGGCTATATTGAAAATGACAGGTACTTTATATTCCTAAACGATGGTAAAAGCTTTTTAAGTTAAGAACCAGTTAATTATATTAATATAAAATTATTAGTAAAATCATCAAGGAGGTTGATTATGGCAGGCGTAACAAAGGGAGAAAAAATAGATGCAAAAACTATAGTTGGTAAAACGATAGTGGGAAAAAGCGGAAAGAAGATAGGAATCGTGCAGGACCTTATATATGAGGTTAGAACGGGTGAATTGGTTTACTTGTCGGTAAAAAGCCCTACCTCTTATGCGAATACGTTTCAATTCGAAAAAGATGAAAAAGGCTTTGAGGAAATACCGTACAGTGCAGTCATATCCATAGGGGATTTCGTAGTAGTTGCAGAAGAAGACATAATTTAAAGGCACTGCGTCTGTTTAAACAGGCTTAGTATAAGTGCCGCCATTTTCTACGGTTGAGCCGGCAGTAAAGTAATTTAATTTATATATGTATTATTGTAACTAGGTTATGGGTTCATCTAAATCGCAGTCTGCTCTGGAGTACATGATGACCTATGGCTGGGCCATCTTTATAATCGTAATTGTGGTAATCACCTTGTACTATCTAGGAATATTCAACCCGTCGGCAAACATCACTGTCGGCTATTCCGGGTTCGCAGGCATGCCAATCCTGAGTCAAACATGCCTTGAAAACATAGGTCTGTTCGTAGTAATAGGCAATTCCGAAGGCAATTTGATAACCATAACAAGCATAAACATGACACTGCAAAACGGCTCTACGCTTTATAGGAACGTAGATTTAACCGTCAGCGATGGAGGGCAGCTTCTTATCCCGCTGTTAAACGCATGTCCTTATACCGGCGGCTCAACGTACAGCGTAAAAATGGTGATAAATTATTACCTGCCGGACAATGCATTACAACAGCCTGGCGTAGCCCAGGGCACTCTTTACGGTATTTTTACGCAAAGCCTCAGTTCTGCCCCAACGGAGGTGAGAAACTTGTTTTCGGTAGCGTACGCCTTTGCCACCCCATACATAGGGGTTGACTTTCAAACGCAGGAATACTACGCAAACGGGGTTTTTATAGGAAAAGTTGCATTGCCGTTTCCAAATTCGTTGAGTGATCTGAATAATGGGCTGATAGACTGCGGAAAGCCTTATAACACGCAGGGATATACTGCAGTTACCGACGCATATTTTTCCAGCAGTACAAGCTTTGAAATCCTGACGAATGACGGAACGACCGTTTTTTACAGACCGTTGTCAGGAGGTGCATGGACTAGCGTATTTGGCAGCACTGCGTGGGAAGGCAACTCTGCCGGCCATTTCGGTCCCATATCTATAAATGTCCCTTCTGGGGAATACCAGTTGGCAGTGGACTGGGTAAACATATGTTCTGGTGGGATAAGCGCTTTGGACGTTAAAGGTGCGCTTCCGGCCTCCAGCTATTGGAACGTTACGGCATGGACCCCGGAGAACAGCTCAGAGAACATACTTCCCTATGGCAATGTTACCTATGATCCAGCAAATCCTGCAAATGTCTCCGTGGAACAGATAGGGAACTGGAGCAGCGCCCTTACGGAAGACAGCTGCAATTCAAATAACATATGCACGACCATATTTGATGCTTTTGATTTACCTTCGGGAACAAAATGGTGGGTCGATTTTGACGGTTCAAACGTGTCATCAACGTCAAGTTTCATATCGTTTACAACTGCTACTGGCAGTTATACGTATACGGTAGCGCAGCCATCCGTAAATTCAAGTGGCTGCGTCGACAAGTATTCTATTCAGTCTTCAGGCACTCTTTCGTCAGGCTCGTCGCTGCCGCTGTTCTATGGAGAGTCTGAAACGTGTTATACTGCATTTGAGGAAACAGGTCTCCCTTCCGGCTCATCATGGTCGGTTTTATTAAACGGAGTACAAGAAACAGAACCGTACAGTTTGAACATAACATTTACTAATCCTCCAGGTCAATATTCTTTCTCCGCCAATTCTGTAAGTTACGGTGGCAGCACATACTATCCATGTCCCTCATCCGGCTATGTTGCCGCAGGTTCAAGATTTAAAATACAGTATTCTACAAGCTCATCGTGTGGATTAGGTTTTGCTACGTTTCATGCAACAGGGATACCTTATGGGTTGAACTGGAGCGTTGATTACAATGGTCAATTAAAGGGCTCAAATTCATCCGCCATCACATTTCTTTCTACAGCAGGCTCCAACAGCTTTACAGTTCTTTACCCGACACTGGAATATCTTCATACCGGTTGCCTGATAAATTACACCCCAAGTGTAGTCAGCGGCACGCTTTCTACCGGCAGCAGCCAGGCAATATCATTCTCCGCAGTATACAATTGTACAAGCAGTTTCGTAGAACACGGCCTGCCTTCGGGTGCTTTATGGTCAGTAAAGTACGCAGGCACATTAAAGTCGTCTTCTTCAAATACCATAAACTTCAGCACCACCGACGAAAACGTGTATTTTAACAGCTCTGCGGTGATATACAACGGCAATACCTATTATCCGTGCATGGGAAATGGGACCCTGCCGGCCGGCAGCCAGCAAAATGTATATTATTCACTGCAGAACAGCTGCCAATATAAATAATATGAAAAGACAAGCCTAGGGCGAGAATCGGACTCGCGATCTTCTCCTTACCAAGGAGACGCTTTGCCACTGAGCCACCTAGGCAATGTTTCAATTAATTTTAAATAGTGTCTTATATTTAACTTTGTTGTATATCTCTTTTTAGTAAATCAAATTACTTTAATAAGACAACACTTATTCTTACATTAAATTTTATTATGCGTTGTCAGAAAAGCCGTTGTTTTAATCATGAGAGGGAAGCGAACTCAAAAAAAATGAAAATATAAATACAAAGAGAACAAATACATTATTAAGCGATATAACCAATGGTAGAAAATAACAAGTAATATGGATAAACTTTCGAAGATTATTCTGCCGGATAAACACGTGCTGGATGATGTGGATTATACCATGCCTATCAGCGAGTTTGAAAGAACGAAAAATAATATTTACGACTTTTTCGATGAAAGAGAAAAAGATGTTGTAGAGCTAAAAAGGCAGGACAACGGAAGAATCAGATTACATTTTTATACATGTGTAGCAGGGAATTGTATGCCTTGGGATTCGTATCTGGATTATTTCCTTAGGAAGGAGATTAAGATAAAAGGGCTCAGAAGAGTGCCCACCTACATAAGTGTTGACGAGTATCTGAACAATCTTCAGGTTGCAGATTAATGTCTAAGCTAATAACTCAAAAACAAGAATATTTAAATACCTCCTGCAGCTATAATAACGGATGGGAAGGATAAGAGGAAAAGAGATAAGGAACGCAACGATAGAAGTTCTAAAGAGATACAAAGGCCTTTTCAATGACAATTTCGAGAACAACAAGGAAGCATTGAACAAGGTCGTAACTGCCCAGAAAAGGAACAGAAACAAGATAGCCGGTTTCATTACGAAGCTGGCGAAAAGCAAGGCAATAGAGGAATTCATAATAGAGCATTCCTCAAAGTGATCAAAGCAATTTTATTTTTTCTACCGAAGATCTGCCCTGCGGCAGGAGTTTATCTATATAATCCTCGTTCACCTGCACGGAGTACTTTTGCGCAATAGCTCTGTTTATTTTTCTTATCACTTCATCCCTCTTTTTGCTTCCGGGTTTTATCAAGAAGAACGTCGATGCCGGTTCATACGGAGTGGCTTTCAAGTCTGCCATCTCTTCCTTTATTTCTATGGATATATAAATTCCCAGTTGAACGTTTTTGACGTAATCTCTTTTCCCTTCTATGTAAAATGCTCCCTTTTTAAGTGACTCTCCTGAAGGGGGGGTTTTTGTTACCTGCTCCGGCTTTACAAAATAAACGTCGAGATTTGCTGCACCGGCCCTCCATGCAGAAGAGTACGATGCTATCATTGCCGCAGTTTCCTCCATTTCTTTTCTGCTTATTTCTCCATTTTCCCCGGCTTTTATGACACCAAACGGGCTTCCAAACACGTCAGCATGCCCAACTAAATCATTTTTTTCTAGGTGTTTTTCTATCAACGAATTGTTTTGGTTGACGTCTTTGCCTATTACCACCAGCTTGCCTTCCGATGTGATGAAATGCCTGAACTTGGAGTACCACTGGTTTTCGTTCTTTGTTTTTATTCTTTTTATCATCCTGGTTTTTGAGGTTATTGCTTCGGCATCAATGTTCTTAAGTCTTTTCGCCTTTTGGTACAAAAGGGACAGATTGTAATTGAGGCTTTGCGTCATGTCTATGTTAACCTGCTGCCTTTCCTTCGGGATTATGTTTTTTCCGCTTATAACGAATCCCAGGTTATTCAGCTCTTTCTCCCTGTCGTTTATGCTTTTGTCCGACGATCTTATGATTTTTATCGCGTTTTCTATCCGCTCGTAATTCGCGTTTATAAATTCTATGTCATTTTCGTATTCTTTCAGCCGGTCCTGCGCCTTGTTAAGTTCCAGTTTTACCGGGTTTTTCCTCTCCGGTTCTTCGGCTTTCTCAAAGAAGCTTGCCACTGCCGAGTTCATATTTTCAAAGTATTCTCTTTCCCCAGCCATGTGCTTTAATTCGATTGCTGAAAATATCTTTTTATCGATCACGTTCGGCTTCTTTTCTTTCAGTATCTCGAGGAATTTTTCCCTGAGCATTTTGGATTCTCCAATGCTGAGTTCTAGCGGCTTTTTGGACTTGTCGATTCCAGCACGGAAACATGCTTCTTCAGCATAGTATCCACCCATTGAAAAGTCCATTGCAAGGCTTTTTACGGTGCTTTCCCTATCAGACGATTTCAACATGGAATAGAAACCACCGTACATGTCATTGAACGATTTCTTGTTTCCTGGAGGATATGCGTAATCTCCGCCGCTGGATATCTCCCTGCTTTCAAATTTCCTCTGGAAAAGCGCCCTCTCTATCTTTTCATCCTTTAGAAGTATAACGTTTCCCTTGGAAAACATCTCTATTACCAATTTATTGCTGTCAGTTTTTATTTCCAGTATCCTGTCTGAATTGTGCATGCTAATCGAAAATCTTTTTCCTTTAAGCGCATTTTTTACCAGTACTGTAAAGCCGAAATCTATGCTGTCTTCCGGTTTTTCGTCTGCTATGCAGAAATAATGCCCCGGAACTATCTTGAGCCAGTACTCTTTCCCCTTGTAAATGAGAAAATAAAACTCGTTTCTTCTGCTTTTTATGTTCCTTATAAACCCGCCGTTTATAAAATCAAGTTCATCGAGTAATTTGTATATGTCTAGGGATGTTAAACTTTGCATGATCACTGGTTGAAGTTGGATTGGATTGCCGTTTTAATGCTTTCCACGTCGCTTTCAAAGGCGGTTTTCCTCTGGTTGACCACTTCTTCGTTCATTTTGTCGTATATAGGCCTCACCAGTTTTGAAATGCCTTTCGTCCATTTGTTAAGGTAATCCACCAGTATATCAGAAACCAGCTGCACCTGCACGGTGCCAGTTTTCGCCTTTACCTGTTTTCCCTCCTTTACTGCCATAGTTTCCTGTATGTTTCTGTAATCAAGGTTTACAGTAATGCGGTAGGCCATGTAATCGTCTATTACCTTAAGGGCAGTCCACTTTATTACGTAGTTTGCGCCCGAGAATTGTATGTAATTTGTCTCTTTCACAGAATATCCTGCGGAAACCAACAGGTCTCTTAAAAAGTTGTAAAATTTCTGGTCATCCAGCACTCCTTCGTACTGTACAGCGGTGTTTCCCATCGGTATTATTTCCATATTTTAATTAGATTTTATTTAAATTTAACTCTTTCCAGTATTTTTCTTACCAGAATATGGCTAAACCTACTGCAGATATTCCTACCTCAATAAACGTTAGCATCAGCGCTATCTGCCATTCCTTGTATTTTTCCCTCCTTAAAAATACGTGCGTAAGTGAGTATATCTTGTTTCCATAAGGAGAAGAAAGCGTTCCATCTTTGTGTATTATGCCCCAGGAACTTGCGTGAAACCTTTTTCTGGCCTTTAAAACAAATTCTATTATCCAGGGTATCATGATAAATACTGCAAACAACTGCATGTTTCCCACTATTGCAACCACTGCCACTGCTCCCCCTATTAGATACGTTAAACTGTCTCCAGGTATGATTTTTGCGGGGTATTTGCCGTAATATAGGTAGCCTAGCAATACCGAGAACATTATGGCAGAAAGCGCAAGCCCGTTGTAATTTTGAAGATGGAAAGCAAGTATGGAAAAAGCTGCAAATAAAACCAGGCCCATCTGAATGGCTATCCCGTTTAGGCCTTCCAGCATGTTGTAAGCATTGGATGCGAATACAATCCCAAGCGGGATCAAAATGATTATATATATTGTAGGATTAATGACAACGTTTCCTATCCCAGGGAAGTAAACAGTGCTTCCGAAGAAGAAGACCATTAATGGAACCGCGCCTATTAAGGTAAGAATTGGCTTCTGCCACTGCCTTATCCCTCCATTGAACATCAGATAGTTTTTTGCCATTCTTTTTATGTCAGCCGTAGAAGTCCTTACTTTTCCGCCCGATAGGTCATCTATAAATCCAATTAATGCTATTATTATTATGGCCGACAATCCAAGCAAAAGTGCTTCTGGATTTAAATCCGCCTTTATTACGTAATTATATGCCGCTATAAGCGACATTATCCCCGCGAACAACCCTATAATCAAAAGGAAACCACCGCTTGAGGGCAGTATTGGCCGTTTTTCCTTGTTTATGTCCTGTGCTACCAACCCGGCTCTTACAAGTAAAGGAATTATGAACTTACCGCTTATAAATGTGGCAATCGCCGCAATTATCGCAGACAGCAATATTTCTAACAACATTTAAATCTCTATGTTTCAGTATATTTAAGTTTTATATTTGAGGCTTTCATAAGCTTATGTTATAGCCCTGTAGTGTAGCGGCCAAGCACGAGGGCCTTTGGAGCCCTAGACACCGGTTCAAATCCGGTCAGGGCTAATATTTTTGCAGAGTTATTGTATAAAAGTCAATTAAAGGCCATTGCCTTTAATAGTAAATAAAAATCTTAATTATAAAATTAAAAAAAGGCTCAATTCCTCTTGACGTTTTTAACATAGACATTTGCCGTATTCCGTCTCTCTATCTTGAACGGCTTGAACATGTTTCCATTTCCTTCAAAGAACTTGGAAAAGAACTCAACGTAGATAAGCCTTGCCCCCTGTATCCCGCCTTCAAACAATGCTATTACTATGTTGAAAAGCTGGCCGAATACTAAGATTACGACCCCCCCTATGATGAATGGTATAGAGCCGCTTAGACTTGAAACGAAAATGAGGTTTATCACCTGCGCAAGAATGACAGAAGCAAGAAGTATGCCGACAAGCCTTGTGTATGAAAGTATGTGGCTTATAACTGACGGAATTTCCATCAAAGACTGCGTTCCTTCCGATTTAAGGACTAAGAGTATGCCTATTATTATTGCCACATAGCTGCCGATTGCCTCTAAGTTAGATAAACCTATGCTTTCTTTATGCAGTACTGCTAAACCTACTATTACAATCCCCCATGCAACTAAAAGCCAGCCTATTCTTCCGACGGCCTTCTTGACTTTTTTATTGTATAGCGCGTTGAGCGCGCCAAGCACGAAGCCAAATGACACCATTGCCACCCCAATCCACCCGGAAATCAATAGCAAAGTAGAAACGCTTTTGGTAACGTCAAAGAGTGGCGTATACGGAAGTGAAAATCCGAAGTATTCGTTGAATATTATCCCAAGGACAACTGCTATCGCGGATCCTGGGACTATAGCCTTCATTATCATTACAAGGCTGTTCTTGCTTATTATCGTCTTTACGAATTTTGCAAGTTTTCTCGGTATGTGACTTTTTTTAGGAGGGTGTTTTATTCTGTGCACAAGCCAAAAGCTAAGCAGAAGGAAAGTTGCGCCATAACCTGCATCCCCTACCATCAATCCAAAGAATATCGGAAAGGCTATCCCAAAAAAGATGGTAGGATCAATTTCGCTGCTCTTTGGTATCGAGTAGAACTTTATGAAGAACTCATAGAGCTTGAAAGAAACGGGATTCTCCATCTTTGTAGGCGGTTCTTCATTCGTTTTTATCTTTTCCAGCACAAATTGTCCTTCGGTTAACTTGTCAAGGCTTTCTTCCAATGACTGTATCTTCTTTGTTTCCATCCAGCCCTCAATTACCGTGATGTAATCTGTAGAACCGACTTTTGGTATTATGGAGGCCTTTTTTATCTCTATGTCAAGATATTCCTTAAGGTTAGACACAAGCCCATAGTACTTTTTGGACAATTTTTCCAGTCTTTTATTAAGGCTTGCGAGCTTTTCCTCCTCTTTTTTAATGTTGGCCTGCTGTAATTCAATCGTTTCTGCCACTCTGCCCTTCATTTCAGGAACCTTTATCAGGTTCACCGCTTCTTTGTTTGCAAGGTTGGCAAGCTTTTCCTTGTTGTATTTTTCTATCGTGAATATGTACGAGTTTTCAAGTTCGTTGAATTCGCAATCTATCTCTTTTTTGACTATTCCCGCAAATTGGGCCTTTTCCTTCGTTTTTTTCATTATGAACGATTCTACCCTCATGCCGTTCAATATCCTAAGGTCACGTTTGAACCCTTTCATCAGGTTGAGTATTTCCATTAGCGAAGCGCTTTCTTTTATGCTTGCTTTTGCCTTTTCCTCCTCTTTTTTAATGTCGTTTACTTCCTCGTATATCTTTATCTTGTCTACTTCATGGAATACCTGCTTCAGGTTGTTTATGTTAAGATTGACCGTCTTCTGCTTTACCAGGCTGCTTTCCAGACTTCTTATTTTTTGGCTGTACTTGTTTATCTTATCGTATTCAATCTCCTTAAAGTCGTTTAGGATCTTTTTGCTTTCGCTTTCCAGCACCTCTATCTGAAGAAAGCCCAGTTCTCCAAGCAAAGTAACAGCCTTGTCATAGTAAATCTTCGGCATTATCAATCTTATCTTCTCTATTTTACTTGGCAGAAACATTACAGTTTGAATTCCTCCCTTAAAGTTTCGTCAAATATCTTCAGCATCTCCTTTTCGTCAAGCGGCTTTATGATGGCAGCCTTCTTATCTGCCTCCTTTAACGCGTCTTCTCTGGTTTTTGCCGTTTCTTTCCCAACGTTTTCAAGCGCCGCATTTATCATGTCATGTGCTTCCTTTTCGGCCTTTTTTGTTTTTTCTTCGTTTTTCTTTTCCGTTTCTTCAACTAGATTTTTTGCTTTTTCCTGTGCCTGTTCTATTTTCTTAGCCGATAAATCCTCTATGTCCCGTATCTTCTGCAGAATTTCAAGAGATTCCATTTCAACCATGCAGCCTTTTTATAAATTTGATGGACACCAGCCTGTCTCTTTCCATGTCGTCCAAACTTTGTTTTATGTATTTTATCTTCGCTTCCCATCTCGGTATTATCACGTTCTCTATCGAATTTGTCCTTCTGTTAAGTTTGTATATCTCGTTTAGTAAATTCCTCATCGCCGTTTCTTTTTCAGCTATCTCTATAAGCATAGAAAGAAAAGAAGAATACATGTTCTTTGCGTCGTAAACCGGAGTCGGTATGGTCAAACTGTCGCTTTTGCTTAGAACATCAAGAGTTTCATTTACGTTTATGTTTGGTATAACCAATCCCATGACGTTCCTGGCTTTCAGGCTCGCAAGCTTCTCACTCTGTTCCTGTGCTACCCTTTCTATCGTTATGCGGCCGCTCAGCGCCTCTGCTATCTCCAGGCTTTCCCTGCTCCTGTCCATGAATTTTTTAAGGTCCGTTTTCATGCTCTGCACTTTTTTTGCAAGCTCAAAAAATTCAAGTATAAGAGAGGATCTTTTCATCTTCAGCAGCTGCAAACCTCTGCCTGCGGTCTTTATTTTCCTCTTGGTCTCTATCAGTTCCCTTCTCGTTACCCTTATATTTGTTTCCATTTGCCGTATTTTTCTATGAATTCTGGTTTTATTCTTTTCATCTCGCTTTTGTCTATGCTGCTTAAAAGTTCCCAGCCCAAATCCAGCGTCTCATTTATGCTCCTGTCTTCATTGAATCCCTGTTTTATGAACCGGGTTTCGAACTCTTCAGCAAAGTGAAGATACTGCTTGTCGATTTTGCTTAATGCGTCTTCTCCCACTATTTCGGTCAAGCTTCTCAGTTCTTTTCCCTTTGCGTATGCGGCATAAAGCTGGTCCGAAACGCTTCTGTGGTCCTCTCTTGTAGAGTCCTTTCCTATTCCCTGGTTCATAAGCCTTGACAATGAAAGAAGAACATCCACTCCGGGATAGATTCCGCTCTTATCAAGAGCCCTGCTTAGTACCACCTGTCCTTCGGTAATATAGCCGGTTAAATCCGGTATCGGGTGCGTTATGTCGTCGCTTGGCATTGTAAGTATTGGCAGCTGCGTTACTGACCCTTCTTTGCCTTTTACTTTTCCGGCTCTCTCAAAAAGCCCGGCAAGGTCCGTGTACATGTAGCCAGGATAGCCTCTTCTTCCAGGTACTTCGTCCCTGGCTGCGGATATTTCACGCAGCGCTTCTGCGTAGTTTGTCATGTCAGTAAGTATAACCATTACGTGTGCATTTTTTTCATATGCAAGATATTCTGCAGCCGTCAATGCAAGCCTTGGAAGGATGACTCTCTCCATAGAAGGCTCTGCAGCAAGATTAAGGAATATCACCGATCTTTCAAGCGCACCGCTGTTCTGGAATTCATTTACGAAAAAGTTGGCATCCTCGCTGTTTATCCCTATCCCTCCGAAAACGACATAGAAATTCTGCTTTTCCGCAAGTATCTTTGCCTGCTTCACTATCTGAGCTGCAAGCTTGTTGTGCGCAAGTCCTGAGCCAGAGAATATTGGCAGTTTCTGCCCTCTTACAAGCGTATTCATGCAGTCTATAGAGGATATTCCTGTCTGTACGAATTCCGAAGGCTCTTCCCTCGCGTAGGGATTTATCGGGCTTCCGTTTATGTCCATTTTTTCGTCGCTGAAAATAGGTATGCCGCCGTCTCTTGGTCTTCCCAATCCATCAAATACTCTACCGACCATATCCATACTTACTGGCATCTTGAAAGTCGTGCCTTTGAACCTTACTTTTGTAGTCTGCGTGTTCATTCCCGTGGTTTCACCGAATACCTGTATTATAGTTACGTCTTCATTCGTCGCAAGAACCTGCCCGCTTACCTTTTTACCGGTTTCAAGCTCTATCTCAACCTGTTCATTGTAGCCTGCGTTCTTTACGTCCTTTACAAAGAGCAAAACGTTCGTTACTCTTTCAATTGTCCTGTATTCTATTTCTTCCATGTTATTTCTCCACGTTTGTCTTTTTTATTTCTTCTATGTCTTTTTCTATTTCTTTTATCTTAGCGTCAATCTCTTCTTCTTTTGTGTATCTCAACCTTGCTATCTTAGGTTTTACCTGTACAGACTGTATCTTTTCTATCGGAACGTTCCTTTCAAGCGCAGCCTTCTCCGCATCAAATACCTGGTTTATTATCTTCAGCATCCTGTATTGCTTGCTTACCGATGCATAGGTGTCTATTTCATCGAAAGCATTCTGCTGAAGGTAATCCTCTCTCAGCATTCTGGCAACGTCAAGTATAAGCTTGTCTGATTCCGGAAGCGCATCATACCCTACAAGTTGTACAATCTCATTTATCTCCGCTTCTTTCTGCAGAGTAGCCATTGATTTGTCCCTAAGTTCCGGCCAATCTTCTGCAATGTTCTTTCTGTACCATTGGTCTAGTTCATCCGTATACAATGAATAGCTGTTAAGCCAGTTTATGGAAGGAAAATGCCTTGCATTTGCAAGGGATGCATCCAATGCCCAAAAGACCCTTGTCACCCTAAGAGTATTCTGCGAGACCGGTTCGGATATGTCACCGCCTGGTGGAGAAACCGCACCTATTATGGTTGCCGCGCCTATCTTTCCGCTTAGTATCCTTGCTCTTCCGGCCCTTTCATAAAATTCACCGACTCTTCTTCCGAGATATGCGGGATAGCCTTCTTCTCCAGGCATCTCCTCCAATCTTCCGGACAGTTCCCTCAAGGCTTCCGCCCATCTTGAAGTACTGTCTGCCATTACCGCAACGCTGTAACCCATGTCTCTGTAATACTCTGCAAGCGTTATCCCCGTGTAAATGCTTGCTTCTCTTGCAGCTACCGGCATATTTGAAGTGTTTGCTATAAGTATTGTCCTGTCCATCAACGGCTTGCCGCTTTTTGGGTCCTTTAATTCTGGGAAGGTTGTAAGTATTTCCGTCATCTCGTTTCCCCTTTCACCGCAGCCCACATATACTATAACGTCGGCATCGGACCACTTTGCAAGCTGGTGCTGAATTACGGTCTTTCCCGACCCAAATGGACCGGGTACTGCCGCAGTCCCTCCCATTGCAACCGGGAACATTGTATCTATTGCTCTTTGTCCTGTTAAAAGAGGAACGGTTGGAGAAAGCTTTTCCTTTACAGGCCTCGCAGTTCTTACCGGCCATTTTGTCATAAGCTTTATTTCTTCAGTTTTTTTATCGTCCTCCAATACTGCAATAGTGTCTTCTACAGTGTAATCTCCTTCTTCTGCAATCTTCTTTATTATTCCTTTCTTGTTTATTGGAACAATGACTTTGTGTTTTATCAAAGAGGTCTCTTTTACCTCCCCAATCTCTTCGCCTGGTTCTACTGCCTTTCCTTCTTCCGCCTTCGGCTTGAAATGCCATTTCTTTTCGCGGTCCAATGAATTAATTTTTATTCCACTGCTTATGAACGTGCCTTCTTTGCTGAGTATTTTGTCCAATGGCCTTTGAATACCGTCAAATATGGAGCCTATTAATCCGGGGCCAAGCTCTACAGACAAGGGTTCTTTGCTGTCAACTGCCTTTTCTCCTACCTTAAGCCCGCTTGTATCCTCATATACCTGGATTATTGCGTTTCTGCCCTCTATCTTTACAATCTCGCCCACTAGTTCCTTCTCTCCTATAAAGACTATGTTGTTCATCATCGGGTCCTCAAGACCAGAAACAGTTACTACGGAACCAGAAATCCCTATTATTTTTCCTTCCATTTTATTTTAATTTTGTTATGTCCACCCCCAGTACTCTTTTTGCCAAGCTTTCCAGTGATTCTTTGCTTTCCTCGATTTCATGCGAGGGTATAAGCAATACCAGCGGATCTACGCTTAAATTTATCGTATTCAGCTCATTCTGATCCGCATAGTCCTTTATACTCTCCTCGGCTATTATAAGGTTATATTCCTTGCTTTTTATTAATTTAATTACTTCATTCAGCGCTTCCTTTCCGGTTAAATACATCGAGTTATCAATGCCCGCAAGCTTTAATCCAAGTGAATCTCTCCTGTCTCCTATAAAAACTATTCGTTTAAATTCCATATCCTATATCTACAATTTTCTTTTCTATATCGTAATATTTTTTAAACCAACTCAGTCTTATCGTGTCTTTTTCTATCTCAGCGCTTATTATGAACGAAAGCACGGCTGCCACCGAAAGCGCGTTTGCCCTGAATATTGGAAGGTATTTGTCGTGTACTATTCTCTTTAATTCAACTTCGAAGTTGGCGATGAGTCCGTCTTCCTTATAAAGCTGCAGGGCTTCGTTTAAATCGTAAGGCAGGTCTTTTATAAAATCTTCTATGCTCATCTTTGTCATGTCGCTTAGCTTGTCAACGCTTATAGAACCTCCGTTAATCAAAAGCTCCTTTGCCGGCTTTCTGAGCTCTATCTCCTTTATAACCGTTATTATATTCCTTAAGTCTATCAGCCCCTGTATGAATCTCAGGACTGGGCCCTCGTTTCCATTGTAGAACTTAAAGTTTCTCAGAAGTTCATTGTAATAGTCTACGTCCAATGCTAATGCCATCCCGGAAACGTCCCTGCTTAATTCCGCCGACACTGAAAAAGGAAGCAAAACCCTGCCGTAACTGTATCTAGTAAGGTAATTTATGACTTCCACCGTATCCTTCTGCTCTATTATGTTTCTGTATTCTTCCTTGCTTATCAATGGACTTGAGAACCCAAGCGGAAAGCTTCTACCTATTGTAAGCAGGTTCTCAGTCATTTCCACGTTTCTTCCTATGAGCTTTGCCGCAAGTATAAGTTTTATGTTCTGTATATCTATTTTTGAAAGATAGCTTCTTATCAGCGGCTTTCCAATGCTTGGCAGTACTCCCATCGCAGAATTGCAGTTGTTTAAAAAATGCGTGTTTACTACAACGTCTATTATGTCTGGCTCCTTGAACTGGTTGTAGAACTGATCAATTTCGTTTTTGTAGGAAGTAGAAGAAAGCACGTTTAGAAATTCCTCCTTCTTTGTTTCCTTTATTCGGTCTATCTCGTCTTTTTTTAGAAGATTAAGATACAATGCTTTAACGTGTCCGTAAGCGCCAGCATATGTAGAATCCATTTTATTTCTCCAGCTTTTCAATTACTCTTTTTGCGATTTTTTCTTCAAGCGATTGTATTACTTTGTCTAGTGACAAGTCTATGGAGAACTTTCCGTCAGGAGATTCTGCATAAACTCCAAACGCCTTTTTTTTCATTTGCTTTGCGTTTTTTTCCTTTTTGCCGAAAGTCTGCAGGTCTTCTTTGTTCATGAAAAGCACCGCGTTTTCTCCCATCCTTTTTTTTGCTTCTTTTATGAGTATTGACATCAATTTTTCATATTCTGCGCTTTTGCTGAATTTTTCCTCCGCCAGATAAAGGTTGTTCATGCTTTCCTTAAATGCATCGCTGACCGCCTTCTTTATCACCTGGTTCTTTTCCACGTGCGTCTTTGCGTTTTCTATAGCTTCTTTTTCAGCGGCAAGTTCTTTTGTTTTTTCTTTGGCTTCTTTTATGATTTCTCCGGCTTTTTTGTCAGCTTCCTTTGCCGATTCATTTGCCTTGAGCTGCGCTTCTATGACTATTTTTTTTACCTTAGTATCTGTTTCTTTCTCTATGTGTTCCGCTATCTTCTCAAGACTCATATAATAATGCTATGCCTCACAGTATCTGTAACAGCAATATCAATCCCAGCACGAAACCTATTATCCACAGTGTTTCAGGGATTACGAAGAAGAAAAGTACCTGTCCGAATTTCTCCGGCTTTTCAGCGATTATTCCCATACCAGCAGCACCTATCCCTTGCTGTGCCATTCCAGTACCTACTAAACCCCCTGCTATTGCTATTGCTGCGGCTATCGCATATAGAGCGCCTGCATCTGTTGCAATTACCATAGCATTTTACGTTTTTTTCTATTTTTAAGCTTTGCTGTTTTTTGGTAATTGATCCAAAACAAAAATTTGTTTTTTTTGGATTTTTTAAAAAGGAAAGATTTAAAAAGGGCTGTAAAATAGAAAGTTATTTATATTAGTTCATTCATATGGTTTATCGTAAACATATGGAAATAGACTCTATCCCGGATGACATAATTGACTGCCTTTTTGATGCCATAAAGAAAGATAACAAACTTTATATTATACTTAAAGATGACAGCAAAGGCAATGAAGAGAAGGTGGAAAAGGTTTTCGGAAAAGACGTTGAATTCCTGGACGTAATGGAAATGATGCAGAGGAAGATGTTTTCGCAGCTAATGGACGCAGTGAGCGTTTTTGACAACGAGCCGTTCTTCAATAAATTGGGCTTTAACGAGATAACCGAAATATTCTACGATCTTACAAAATTAGAGCAGAGCAGAAAGATGCTTTTTAATTATGCATTGCTTGGAAGAAGGGGAAAAGAAGGCTTATTGCAGACATTAGGAGGAGGCAGGCTTACTAAAAGTGCCATATTTGTGCCTTCGGCTAATGAGAGGAATGCAGAGAATTTCATAAAGAAATGGAACGTTGAATACCTGAAAAAGAGAGTATTCGTCTTAGGAGGTTGATAAAATGGAAGAGGATAACAAGATAGAAATAAGCTTAAAGGTTGCGGAAGCGCAGCAGGACGACATAGGGCAGAATTCCGTAAGAGTGGGCACGGCATGGATGAAACAGATAGGAGTGAGGCCTGGAGATTTCGTAGAGATAGAGGGGAATAGAAAGACAGTCGCGAAAGTGGACAGGGCGCACCCGGGTGATTTAGGTTTGAACATAATAAGAATGGACGGTACTACCAGAAAGAATGCAAAGGCGGCCATAGGAGAGAACGTGATAGTAAGGAAAGCCGAAATTTACGAAGCGGATGTCGTTAATCTTTCCCCTTTGTCTACTATATCGATACGCGGTGCGGAAAATGTAATAGGGAGATTGCTGCTTGACAGGGCAGTCTCAAAAGGGGATATAATAACGCTTGGCAGCGGAGGCAGGAGCTCATTTGCCTCGTTTTTCGGAGATGATATAATGGGTATATTTGAGAACACTGCCTTTCCGTCCTTCCAGTTCGGTTTCTCGGAGCTTCGCTTTCTGGTTACTTCGACTTCACCTAAGGGCTTCGTTGTAATAACTGAAAACACTGATATAAACATTTCTCCGGAACCGGTCAAACTTTCCGAGGAGTCAAGAGTAAAGCACGTAAGCTACGAAGATGTCGGCGGATTGTCGGACGAAGTTTCAAAGATAAGAGAGATGGTTGAGATGCCGTTGAAGCACCCAGAGATATTTATGAGGCTGGGGATAACTCCGCCAAGGGGCGTTTTGCTTTACGGTCCGCCAGGTACGGGAAAGACATTGCTTGCAAGAGCCGTAGCGGATGAAAGCGATGCGCATTTTATAACGATAAACGGCCCGGAAGTAATGAGCAAGTGGGTCGGTGACGCCGAAAAGAAATTAAGGGAGATATTCGATGAAGCGGAGAAGAATGCCCCTTCAATAATATTCATAGACGAGATAGATGCGATAGCGACAAAGAGGGAGGAAAGCATTGGAGAAGTCGAGCATAGGGTCGTTTCGCAGCTTCTTACCTTGATGGATGGTCTCAAGAGCAGGGGCAAAGTGATAGTAATAGCTGCTACAAACAGACCTAACGCGATAGATCCTGCACTGCGTAGACCTGGAAGGTTTGACAGGGAGATAATGTTCGGCGTGCCAAACGAGAAAGGAAGGCTGGAGATACTGAACATCCACACAAGAAACATGCCTTTGGACAAAAACGTTGATCTTAACTACATATCGAAGATAACGCACGGCTTCGTCGGAGCGGACATAGAGTCGCTGATAAAGGAAGCGGCGATGAACGTCATAAGGAGAAATATAAACGAGTTGAACGTAAAGGAAGGGGAAAACATACCAAAGACCGTACTTGAAAAATTGATAGTAACGATGGATGATTTCAGGGAAGCGTTAAGGTTCGTCAGGCCAAGCGCAATGCGTGAGGTTCTGGTTGAAAGGCCCAGCGTTGGATGGGAGGATGTGGGAGGTTTGGATCAGGTCAAAGCCCAACTTAAAGAAGCGATAGAATGGCCTTTGAAGCACCCCGATTCATTTAGAAAGATAGGCATAACCCCTCCAAAAGGGATACTGCTTTACGGTCCGCCGGGTACGGGAAAGACATTGCTTGCAAGAGCCGTAGCGCATGAAACCGAATCGAATTTCATTGCGATAAAGGGGCCGGAAATATACAACAAGTACGTAGGAGAAAGCGAGAAGAGGGTAAGGGAGATATTTGACAAGGCAAGGCAGGTTTCTCCGTCAATAATATTCATAGATGAATTGGACAGCATAGCCTCTTCAAGGTCCAACTACGAAGGAAACAACGCGACCGAGCAGGTCGTAAACCAATTGCTTACCGAATTGGACGGCATAGAGCCTCTTAAAAATGTGATCGTAATAGGAGCGACAAACAGAGTAGACAAGGTGGATTCGGCGATATTAAGGACCGGAAGGTTTGACAATATAGTGTTCGTTCCTCCTCCTGATGAAAATGGAAGGAGGGAGATACTCAAAGTATATTTAAACAAAATGCCGATAGAGGAAGGCAAAGAAGAGCTTATAGAGTTCCTTGTGAAAAAAACGGAAGGCTACGTTGGGTCAGACATAGAAAGGCTTGCGAAGGAAGCGGGGATGAATGCTCTTAGAAACAACATCTCTGCAAGCAAGGTAACTAGAGACGACTTTGAAAAAGCTCTGGACTTGGTAAGACCGAGCTTGACGCCGGAAGACACGAAGAAATACGAAGAAATGGCGAAGAAACTTTACAGTAGAAAAGAAAAGGCAAAGGAGCTGAATTATTTCGGTTGAGATGGATCACGAAGAAATATACCGGCTTATTCTGAACGACGAGCTCGGATGGGAGCATCTTATAACGACGATAATAAGAGATGAGGGGATGGATCCGATGGACATAGACCTCATAAAAATAGCGGACAGGTTCGCCGCTTTGATATCAAAAATAAGCCAGATAGATTTCAGGTTCGGCGGGAAATTCGTATACACGGCGGCGATATTGCTGAAGATGAAATCCGACACTGTGGTGGAGGAAATGCTCGAACTCAATCGTAAGAAAGAAAAGGAAAGCCAGCAGAGGTACATAAAAGCGGTGCCTTTTGACATAGCCGTTACGTCAAAGCTGCCGCTTTTCAGGAGCAGGAAGATAACGCTGACGGAACTGATAAACACGATAAGAGACGCCATGCGCTATAGTACGAAGCAGAAGATAAACTTTGACTTAAAATTAAAGGAAGTAAAAATAGAGGACAGAATAAGGCTGCTCGTTGAAAAGTTGGCCAAGCTTTTTGGGGCAAAGGAGATAGTTCTTTTTTCTGAGTTAATATCAAAAAAGAACGACAGAAAAGAAGTGATATATACTTTGCTTCCGCTTCTATTCATATCAAACATGAACAAGGTGGAGATATCACAGGAGGAGCCGTTCAAAGAGATATACATAAGGAGCAGGGTGAAGGGTTAAAAGCATATTCTGCTGCGAACATTTAAAATAACCAACTGCAATTATTATTATATACCATGGTAAAGATAAACGAATATGTTGAAGCACTCGTATTTTCTTTCGGAGACGGCATAAGCCTTGAAGAAATCGTGAAAAGGACCAAGTCCGACCCGATAATAATCAAAAAAGCAATCAATTCGCTTAATAAATCCTACGATGAAAGAAAAAGCGCCTTCTACATATTGACGGAGGGCAATTTGTACAGGATGAGGCTGAGAAGCGATCTTCTTCATCTGGTGCAGGACACGCTGAGAACCGACATGAGCAAGGGAGTGTTGATGACTCTGAGTTTGATAGTGCTGAACGGTAAAATAAAGCAAAGCGATCTTGTGAAAAAGAGGGGCAGCGTTTCATACCAGCACATCAAAGAACTTCAGTCCAGGGGACTGGTCTCAACGGCAGTAGAGGACGGAAGAAAGGTAATACGGATAACCCCTTCGTTCTACGATTATTTCGACGTGGATAAGAAAGAGTTTAAGGAAATAAAAGACACCATACAGGAAGAAATAAAGAAGGAAGACACAAAGACTGTAGAATATCAGGGAAACTAGAATACTACCACTTTTCTTGATATGTTTATCTGCGGCTTGACCTCTTTTACCCCGTTTTCCGGTTTTTTCTGCTCCTCCACTGCAGGCTTTGCAGGTTTCTGCGTTTCCGCCGCCTTAACCTTCTCTATGGCCGATTTTATCGCATTTTCAATCGCAACAAAGTCGCTTTCCTCCATTTTCTGCGGCTGCCATACGTGGTTTATCGTGTCATCGTTGTATCTAGGTATGAGATGTATCAAGGCATGCGGTGTTATGCTGCCCTTGGTAAGCTCCTTTGTATAGAGCATTTCCACGTTGTTGGGAGCGAGTGACAGCAATATTGCATAGCCTACGGCTCTCGCGACGCTTACATACTGCAGAAACTCATCCTGGGGTATTTCGTAGATGTTGTTGTAGTGCTTTTTAGGTATCATTATCACGTGGCCTTTGGAAGCCGGATTGATGTCCAGTACTCCCATTATCATCTGGTCTTCGTACACCTCTTTTGCAGGCACTTTCTTGCTGGCTATCATGCAGAAGACGCACTTCTCTTCTTCCATATCCTTATTATGCTTTTAAAGTATTTATTGTTAAGTAATACTTTTGGATTCTAAAGCGTAAAAAAGCTTTTAAATAACAAAAACTTAAACGTATTATGAAAGCGAAAGACAGTTTAAAGTTTGTCGACGAGGAAAAAAGGATAGTCGATGCAGTAATTGGCTTAATCCTATTCGGATTGGGAGTAGTCCTTATAGTGTTTGGCTTGACTTCTATCCTTTCGTCAGCGGTTCTTAGCGGGTATTTCTACAAGACCGTCACGACGGCACCATCGTCTTATATCTACCCATTATTCGAGGTAATAATAGGAATAATCGTGTTTTCCTTTGCGATGTGGGTATTTAAGGCAAAAGTATAAAGATTACTTTAATTTTTTTATTTTTTTACTTTTATTTTCGGTGAAAAAGAAAGATTTATATACTTGTTTATTGCTAAATACTGTGTAGGTGATTCATTATGGCATTGTCGTTTAGTGAAGATTATATAGCTAAAATAAGAAGGATGTTCGGCTTGAACCTATACGAAGCAAAAGTATGGCTGGCCTTGCTTTCACAGGGAAAATCCACTTCCGGTAAATTGAGCGAGATAGCGAACATACCAAAATCAAGAGCCTACGACATACTAGTTTCATTGGAAAACGGCGGTTTCATAGTCAGGGATTTAAGCAAACCGATAAGCTACAGGGCGATACCGCCACAGGAGCTAATAGAAAAGCTTGAAGAAAAGGCAAAGGAATCCCTTGAGCAGAGAGTGGAAAAGCTGAGCAAGCTAAAGGATAGCGCAATGCTTAGCGATCTTCAAAATCTGTATAACAAAGGGATAAAATATGTAGATGAAGGGAAGGTGGCGAACTCCTATCAGGGCCTGGACAATATATATTTTAGGATAAAGAAAAGCATAGGCTCAGCGAAAGGGGAGATAGTTTTGATTACAACCGAACAGTCATTGGAAAAGAAGATAAGTGCTCTCGGAAGGGCGCTTAAAAAGGCCAAAGCCAACAATGTGACCGTACACGTTTATGCACCGGTAAAAGACGTTAACGAGACGTTGATGAACGAGATAAAACAGTTTGGTAAGCTCAACAAAACAGACCTAGACATAGGAAGGTTCGTAATAGTGGACGGCAACGAAATATTCATATTTACTGAAAACGAAAGCGAAACGCATCCAAGCAATGAAGTGGTGCTGCACATAAAGGGAAAATACCTTCCGGAAAGGATCAAAAAACTCATATCTTCGCACGTGGTTGACTGATCCTGTAGAAAGCCGCAGAATAGTTAGCATTTAATATTAAAAATTTTTTTAGATAGTTAATTATGACTTATATAAAACAAGTAGAACTCGATAATTTCAAATCCTTCGCAGGCCACGTGAAATTTGATTTTATAAACGGTTTCAACGCCATAGCCGGTGCAAACGGCTCCGGAAAAAGCAACATAATCGACGCGCTTCTTTTTGTTTTTGGCGGATCGTCAAAAAAAGAGATGCGGTCTGACGTCCTTACGGATCTTATATTCAACGGCGGAAAAAGCGGCAGGCAGGCAGAAAATGCAAAAGTGAACGTTGTTCTTGACAATTCAAAGGGAGATTTCCACGGAATCGAAGAAAAAGAGGTTTCCTTAAGCAGGAAGGTGGACAAAAATGGAAAGAGCGTTTACAGAATAAACGGAAAGGCTTCTACCAGAGAGGAGGTTTTGAACGTTCTGTCGCTGGTAAAATTCAGGCAGGACGGGTTCAACATAATTTCACAGGGCAGAATACTGGAGGTAGTCGGCACTTCCAATGAAGACAGGCTCAGTTTGATAAACGACATCTCTGGAATAAGCGTATTCGAGGATAAAAAAAGCAAGGCAATGAACGAGATGAAAAAGGTAGAAGAAAACATCTCAAAGATAGGTACCGTGCTTAATGAAAAGCAGAAATTAATGGCGCAGCTCGAAAAAGAGAAAACGCGGGCCATAGAATTTCAGGAGCTTAAGGGCAGGCAGGCCTCTCTCCTCTCAAAGCAGTCGATGATAAAAAGGGACAAGGCACATTTGGAATTGCAGGCCATCCTGGAAAAACTTAAGGAAGCGGAGAAGGGAAATGAAAGCCTTTCGTCAGAAATAGAGGCATTAAACGAAAAAGCAAAAAAGATAAACGACGAAGTAAACACTATAAACACAAAAGCAGAAGCCGAAGGCGAAAAGGAGATACTAGAAGCAGAAAACAAGACAAAGGAGTTCGATTCTGAACTTGCAAGGCTGAATGCTGTGCTTAAAAACGACAATGAGCAGCTTAACAATATCCTTCTGTCCATAGAGGAACTTTCAAGATCCCAGGAGGACATGAAGCAGCAGATAAAAACCGAAGAGGCGGAAAAGAAAAGACTGGAAGAGCGGATCTCCGCATTGAATTCTAAGAAGATTTCATTGATAGAAAGCGAATCAAAGACGCAGAATTACATTAAAACCAGGGAAACGCTTGAAAAAAAGATCTATGATACAGACAAAAAGATATATGAACAGAAGATTGCGCTGGCAAACTATCCAAAGATCGCAGAAATGCAGGAAGATCTTACCAAGTTAGAATCAAGTAGGAACGAGGTTGAAAAAGAGATAAAGGAGATGACGCTGTCTTTCTCCGCGTTAAAGCCGGAAATTGACAGGCTGAAAACACAGGCAAAGCGGGAGGCCGATTCCATATATCTGCTGAGAGAAAACCTGCTTAACCAGAGAAATGCTCTGTCCTCTCAGAATAGGGTAATAGACATCGTTAACAGGCTCAAGAAGGAAATAAACGGAATACACGGTACAGTGTCTGAACTTTTTTCGCTGAAGAATGAGGGGTATTCCATACCGGTTCTTAGGTCTATAGGCCGCAGGGGAGATTTCATAGTTATAGACAACGAGGAAACCGCCAGACAGTGCATAGACAAACTCAAAAAGGAAAAGCTTGGCTTTTACACCTTCGTACCTTTAACCACTGTAAAGAGCAGCTATAATCTTGAAAAGATCGATGACACAAGGATAGTCGATTACATAATAAACCTTGTCGATTTTGACGATGCCTTTTTGCAGGCGATGAAATTCGTATTCGGAGACACGGTGCTGGTCAAGGATTTCGATTCTGCGAAGGAACTTATAAACAAATACAGGATGGTCCTGCCGGATGGAACGGTATTTGAAAGGACTGGAACAGTATCTGGAGGGCACTTTGATGTACCGAACATACTGAACGTGAACAAAAAGATTGCGGAGATAAACGCCGAAATAAGCGAACATTCAAATCTCAAGGAAAAATACGACGAGGATCTGGTGGAAAAGGAGTCTACCCTGAATTCGCTTATGACTGAGATAAAGGTCAGGCAGAAAACGCTGGAGGAAAGCAAGGGCAAGATTGCCAGGCTTTTGCAGGAAAGATCAAAGTTCACCGGCACGGAATCGGAGATATCCGACAGCATACGTGCTCTTGAGAATGAAAAGATGAATTTAACGTCGAAACTTGGTGATACTGAAAAGAATAAACCGGACATAATAGACCACAAGAAGGAACTGGAAGCGCTTGAAAGGGAGGTCAACGATCTTCAGGTAAAAGCCGCGACTTCCGGCAATAAGCTTTCCGCCGTTTTGATGTCGGAGATAGCCAACCTGCAAAAAAGGTTTTCGCAGCTTGATAAAGAAAGGGAAAAGTTTGAGGGGGAGATAGAAAACGTAGAGAACGCAATAAAGGACACGCAGGAAAGATATGACAGGGCAAGAAAGGAGCTTTCCAATAAATCCAATAACCTAAGCATGCTGAGAAAAAGAAGAAATGAACTTTTAGGTGAACTTGGCAGTCTTCAGAAACACAGAGAGGAGATATACGGCAATTCGCAGAAGGTCGCGGCGGAATTAAATGCTTTAAAGGTAAAAGAAGCCGAATTGAAGGTTAAATTTGAAACCGCGGAGGAGGAATACAATAAATACAAAGTGGAAGGCGTAAAGATAGAAGAAGGGGAAACCATCGAGAAGATAAACAAGGAAATCAATTCCCTTAATTCAAAGATAAATTCATTTGGCCCTATAAACGAACTTGCCCTGAAAACATTCATGGAAACGCAGCAGCAGTACGAGGAATTTAACGTTAAGCTAGGAAAATTGAACGATGAGAAGGGCAGGATACTGTCGGTAATTTCCGAAATAGAGCAGAAAAAGCTAGAATCGTTTATGAAGACATTATCGGAGATAAATTCCATTTTCACCAAAGTTTTTAATTCCATTACTCACGGAAAGGCGGAGCTGGTTCCAGAAGACCCAAACGACGTGTTTTCGTCTGGCCTGGACATAGCCATAGAACTTCCGAACAAAAAGGTAAGGAACATAATGGGATTAAGCGGGGGCGAGCTCTCCGTTCTTGCAATCTCGCTTATAATGGCGCTGTCGAAGTACACTGACGCAGTGTTTTACGTCCTTGATGAGGTGGATGCCGCTCTGGACGCCATAAACGCCGGCAATTTTTCCGCTCTTGTCAAGGCCTATTCAACGTCATCCCAGTTTATAATAATCTCGCACAATGAGACTACACTAATAAACGCGGACGTAATATACGGCGTGACAATGAATGATGCGGGCATAAGCCGGGTCGTAAGCGTAAAGATGCCGGAGCAAAAAAGCTGATCATTTCACGTACTTTATTACTTCCATTACTTCGTTCAATGTGAGGTCTTTAACCTGCCTGTTGCCAAGCGATTTTATCCTGTTAGGCAGGTCTTCAAATGCTAGCTTGCCTTCTCTTTTCGTTTTGTAATTAAGCGCAATGAATCCATTAATTGTCGCGTTTTTCAGCAGCATCTCCCTCCTTCTGAATATCTCCTGTTTAATGTCGTTTGCCTTTTTTATTATCTTTATCATCCTGCTGGTAACCCGAGGTGCCGGGTAGAATGAGTCATTTTTCACCTCTCCTACCTCCTCAAATTTGAAGAATATCTTCTGCACCGCCGAGAACCTTGTTTCAGCAATTTTCGATAAAAGCTGTTTTGCTATCGTGTTTGGAAGTATCATCACCCCTAACTCGAAATCGTAGAATGAAAGCTTGTCTATTATTTTATCCGTGATGCTGTAAGGCGGGTTGGCTATTATCTTGTTAAATTTTGGGTATATGACTTCCATGGCATCTGCGTTTATGAGCTGTACATTCGGATCTATTTCATACTTGTCAAGCAGATACGAATAGCATTTTATCTCCTTTTCAATTGCGATTATCCGGCACTTTTTGCTTACAATGCTTTCTATGCTTCCGAATCCGGCTCCGATGTCCAATACTACATCTGAGGGTTTTAATTCAGCCTGGTTTATTTCCCTTGCTAACACTTCTTCGTCTACTAAAAAATTCTGCCCGTTCTCGTTGCTGCTCTTTATTTTGTAGTCATCAACTAGCTTCATCGTTATGTCCTTCAACTGGCCCATACTATTTCGAGCGTCCGCGTGGAGGTTTCAATCTTTCAACGGAATAAACTTGTCCGCAGGCGCTGCATTTAAAAATGTATTTCTCCTTCATTTTTCCGTCTTCTTTTATCTTTTCAACGTTTAGTCCGGATTCAAAGCCGTTTTCCTTTCCGCATTTAGGACACTTGAATACGAAGTGGAAATTGTTTTCGCCCGTTTCCCTGTATATCATCAGTTTTTCCGTTTTTCCATCAAAACTTATGAATGATTTTTTTATGAAATTAATCTTGTTTATGTCCATAAGAGAAAAAGTTTTTGCTGTTTTATATACGTTTTTATTCAACCTTTATGCGGTTTAATTCGCCGCTTTCCTTTATCCATATCGACCAGCAGAGCTCCGTCTGACTTATGCCGTATGTTTGGCTAATTTCCTTCCCCTTTGATATGCATTCATACTTCGTTTTAACTTTCCCGAAATTATCGTTCATCCAGTTCATTATAACTTTGTCAGGCATTATAGTGTCTATCCCGCTTTGGATCCTAAGGTACTGGAAAGTGCTTATCCCTATTCCTTTTATCCTTCCAATCCTGTCTTTTCTAAAGTTGAATGGGTCTGCATTTTCAGCCCAGCCCTTCAATACCTTCATTTCATTTCCTCCCTCGCTTTTCTCGGATACAAACGAACATATCTCCTTCATGACTGCCCATACCCTTTTATTTCCGAACAAAGACAACAGCTCTTCATGTTTTATATTATTGAAATCTGCGCATTTTGATGCAATTCCGCTGTCTACATATTTTTCGCGAAAGTAATTCACTTTAGGGACTATTACAGTGAAATAGTTCAAGCCCGTACTATCCAAGCATGAGTCAAGAACAATCAAAATCGCCTTCCCACCCCATCTTTTTCCGGAACGGCATAGCCTAGCAAACCCTGCGGATTCATTGCTTATTTCGCTTCCGAAAAGCTTTAATGCATTATTTTTCATTATTAAAGAATAAAATGCCTCTGTATTTATTATAATTTGTTTTTCCAGAAGGTAAAAATATATATAAAGGTAAAAAACATAAGTAGAGTATAATTTCAATAATTATGAAAGTACCAAGGTCAAGAAGAAGGGGAAAGAGCAGGGTTTTCAGAGTCAATGATTTCAAGGCAATAGGAAAGGTAAAGCTTCCTAACTTGATGGACCCAATGAATGCAAGGGTCATAAAGCTCATACACGATCCTTACAGGACTGCGCCCCTTATGGAATTGAAATTCGAAAATGGTTCTAAATCGTTTTTGCCCGCGTTTGCAGGAGCATATGAAGGCATGATAATACAATATATGAAAGTTGACAGCATAAAGGACGGATCCGTTCTAAGGCTAGGGGACATACCAACCGGAACGAACGTTTACAACGTAGAATTGAAGGCCGGGGACGGCGGAAAATTGATAAGAGCAGGTGGAAACAGCGCAAAGATAATGGAAAACACCGGTAAAGAGGTCGCTATTTCCCTTTCAAGCGGAAGGGTGCTCAGACTTGAGCAGGATTGCAGAGCCGTTGTCGGAAGGATAGCAAATGCGGGAAGAAAGGAAAAGCCGTTTTACAAAGCCGGAAACAAGTATCATCTTATAAAGGCAAGAAGCAGGTACTGGCCTATGAATGCCGCAGTTGCAATGAACGCTTACGAACACAAGTTTGGAGGAAAAAGAAGAAGCACGCAGCACAAATCCAAGAGCTCTGCAAGGAATTCGCCACCAGGGGCAAAAGTCGGATCAATTGCTCCAAAGAGGACGGGGATTAGGTAATGGAAGAATATAAATTCAGGGGCAAAAGCATAGACGAGCTTAAAAAGATGTCAAACGAGGAACTGATGAAGATAGCAAATGCCGATTTTAGAAGGGCATTGAAGAGAGGGTTCTCTCCGGAAGAAAAGACGTTTCTCATTAACATGAAGAAAAAAGCAGCGAAGTCAAAAGCCATTAAGACGCACATGAGGGAGATGTTTATACTGCCAGATTTTGTCGGACTGACAATACACGTACACAATGGGAAGGAGTTTGTACCGCTGGAGATAAAGCCTTCGATGGTGTTTCACCGACTTGGCGAGTTTGCGCTTACTACGAAACAGGTAAAGCACGGTTCCCCAGGTATGAAAGCTACGCGTTCAAGCGGGTTCGTGCCGATTAAGTGAATATGACAACGAAAATACAAGCCAAAAGAGAGGGTATGCCCATATCTATAAAGCATACTCATGAGATTATGGAAGCGGTGAAGGGCAAGCAGATAACCAAAGCAAACGCCCTCTTAAAAAAGGTGCTGTCAAAGCAGGAATACATACCGTTTAAAAAGTATTCAAGCAAGGGGCACAAGCACGGCGTACCTGCCGGTTATCCCCAGAAAGCCACTAAACAGGTCATTGCTATATTAGAGGAATTAAAGGCCAACGCAAAGAACATGGGCTTCGATGAGTCAAAGATAGTCATAAGCAGCTATGCACTCGGAAGAGGGGCTTATCCCAGGTTTTCAAGCGGTGCTGTCTACAGGCACGGAAAGCGGACTAATCTTACTGTTTATTCTTTGGTGGATCAGGAAAGAAAAGCGCCACAAAAGAAGCAGATTGCGGACGAAGCAAAGGAAAATGCTGCTGACGAAAAGGCAAATGAGGAAGAGACAAAAAAAGAGAGTCCGAAAGCGACAGAAGAAAAGCCGGCAGAGGTCGAAGAGCAGCAAAGCAATAAAAGCACGGAAAGCGATGAGTTAAAGGCGGAGAAATGAAATGTTACCGAAAAAAATAATCACAAACAAAGTTAACGATGAAACTGCAAGGGAATATCTGTTCAAGAAGTTCAGCAGGTTCGGAATAAGCGACATAAGGATAGAAAAAACGCCTCTAGGAATGAAAATAGTCATAAAGGCGCCGAAACCAGGAGCTATAATCACAAGGGCAAATCAGATATTGAGGGACAGTTCAAGAGAGCTGGGGGAATATTTCAAGCAGGAATCTCCGAGGATAGAAGTGGAAGGTTCCCAGAATCCCAACCTTGATCCTGCGATAGTTGCGGACTCCATAGCTTTTAAAATAGCTAAATACGGGCCGATGAAATACAAGGTTGTAGCTCACAAGGCTATGGACAGCATAATGGATGCCGGTGCAAGAGGAGTTGAAATAGAGATAGGCGGAGTTATAAAGGAAAGAGCTGCTCACTTTAAGTTCAGGCCCACTGGCAGTGTAATGCCAAAGACTGGACAGGTGGAACTTTTCGGCGTAAGGACCGCCAAAAAACAGTTGGTGCTTAAAAGAGGTTCGATAGGCATAAAAGTCACGATAGTCGTGCCGACTGAAGATATAGGAGGAGTGAAAATAAATGATGGAAGAGAATCTGAAGGATCTGGAAATGGAACTTCTGAAAATGAACATAAAGAAGACGCAGGGGCTCCAGCCAGCTGACGCTGGTAAGTACAGGCATTTGAAGAAGAAAATAGCTCAGCTGAAGAATGAGCTTAGAAAGAAAGATTTAGATAAATCAAAGTCTAAAGAGGCTTAATTTTTTATTAAGGCAGTTTTTTCTACGAAGCTATTAATAAAACGGCCGGTTAACGAACGCCAAAGAATAAATCGTTCTTATCCGCTTATAAGATCGAATAAAGTGTCAAGCTGGGCCCTTTTTGCTTCTATCTGCGCCTTCATTTTTTTGTAGTCATCTTCGTTTATTTTACCAGAAACGAAGCTTCTTTCCAAATCTGCGGATTCCTTTTCTATATCCCTTAATTTGTTATTCAGCTTAATGGAACCCTGGGGCCCCATAGAAAGGCTGCTTGAAACGCTGTTCGCCAACTGCCTTTTATCCAGTTTGTTGCCGTATTTTCTTGAAAGGTCGCTGTACATCTCTGTCATGTCTCCCTCCAGCTTTGAATACGAGTCCTTGTCCTTGAATTTGCAGTCACCTGCCAAAACAACCCTCACGTTTGCGGACCCCTCAGTCGGATCGTAAACGCCTATTATCTTCGCCCATAGAAACATAGGCACTATCTTCTTTATTTCAAGAAATACAAGCGATAAGACGAAGAAGGCTATCATCCCGTAAAGTACAAGCGCAGACGAAGAATAGCTAAAATGCGTTATGTTGGTGTATATGTTGGATCTGTATGAAATCAAAAGGAAGGCCAGCAGGATTATGCCCAAGATAAGGCAGGTTTTCCATGCTATCGGGTATTTTGAGCCCTTTTTGTTGTCCTTTGCGCTTTTCAAGAGCGATCTTATTGGTTTCACGTTTCCGCCGCGGAACGTTTCTTCCAATTCGTTGTCATCAAACTTTGCGAGCTCGTTGAGCAGTATCTTGTAGTCCATATCCGTCATGTATTCTGATATCTGGTTCCTCAATACTTGAGGATCGTCGCTTTTTATGTAAAGATCGTAGAAAACGTGCCTTTTCTCCATCTCCTGCGTGTCGAACTCCTTCTCATAATTCTTTATGCTGAAACCAATCATAAAAATATATGATTTCGTTTAAATAAATAAGTATTATTTGCGGTTTTCGGCTTATTTTAGCCAATAACGAAAAAACCACTTATTTATTTATAAAAATTATATTTACAATAATGGATATAGGCGGTATAGGGTTTTTAATCATATCTGCACTGCTTATAGCGACGGCCATAATGATGGTGGCTACAAAGAACCTTATACACTCCCTTTTGTACATGTTCATGTTTGTTATATCCGTAACGGCAATGATACTGTACTTGAATGCAGTTTTCTTAGGCATAGCAGAGCTTATAATATATAATGGGGGAATAGTCCTTCTGCTTGCAATAGGCATAAGCTCCATGCCAGAAGGTGCAGTGAAAAGGATAAATTCGAAGCTATCCTTTGCCCTTCCATTGATAATACTTGCAGTAACTTCTTTTCTGTTGCTTAAAATGCCTTCTAACCAGTATGCGAGCAGTTTGAATTACTCCGATTTCGGGGTTTACTTGTTCCAAAATTATGCAGGTCTTCTTCTGGTTCTTGCTTTTACGGCCATAGCAAGCATATTCTCAACCATATACATAATAAGCAGGGGTGAAAAGCTATGATACAGGAAGGATATTTTCTACTGCTTACAAGCGTGCTCTTTGCAATAGGCATATACGGGATACTGTCAAGAAGGGAAGGTATCTCAATAATAATCTCGTCTGAGATAATAGTCAATGCAGCTATAATAAATTTCGTGTCGGCGGCCAATTTTTACTCAGCTTTGAACGGAGTAAGCTACGCGTTGATAACGCTGATAATGATAGTATTTGAAACGGTAGTTTTCATAGCGTTGATGGTGGTTTTTTCCAGGAAAACGGGCTCGCTCTCAATATCAAAGTTGAGGAGGTACAAAGGTTGATATGCTGTACTTGATTATTCTTCCTTTGCTGGTCTCCGCGGTTTTGATTCCGTTTTTAGGGGAGAGAAAGAACGCAGGATGGTTAATATCATTGTCTGCAGCAGTTATGTCTTTTCTGTTATCCGTTTTCTTCTTCATTTCGTATTTCAATAAAAACATCGTAGAAAGCTACAACTGGTTTTCGTTTGCAGGTTTGTCTTTTTCCCTTTCTTTCATAGGAAACAATCTTACGCTTTTCATGGCTTTGCTTGTATCATTCATATCTATAATGGTATTGATGTTTGCCGGCGCTTACATGCGAGAAGAAAAACACGCAAGATTTTATTCCGAAATGTCTTTCTTCATATTTTCCATGCTCGGCTTGGTCATGTCAAACAGCCTGCTTTTGTTTTTCATATTCTGGGAGTTCGTAGGCATAACCTCCTATCTTCTGATAGGGTTTTGGTATGACAGAGAAGGTCCTGCAGTTTCCAGCAAGAAGGCGCTTATAATAACGAGGATCGGGGATCTTGCCTTTCTTGCTGCATTGGTGGTAGTGTTCTCGTCGCTTAAGACCTTTTCAATATCAACGCTTTTGAGTGCAGCTTATTCCTTGCCAGCGAATGTGATATTGATAGCCGGCTCACTCTTTACAATCGCTGCGCTTTCAAAAGCTGCGCAGTTTCCATTTTATACCTGGCTGATAGACGCAATGGAAGGTCCGACGCCTGTAAGCGCCCTCCTGCATTCAGCTACGATGGTTGCAGCGGGTGCCTATCTTCTTGTAAGGCTTCTTCCGCTTATCTCTGCCGCCGGGCTGCTGAACCTCATAGTAGTCTTCGGGTTTATCACCGCGTTTACCGGAGCATTGCTTGGTTTGAGGGAGAGGCATTTTAAAAAGATACTTGCTTATTCTACCATAGAAAGCCTTGCATTCATGTTCATGGCCATCGGCACTTTAAATGCGGGCGGGGCCATCTTCTATCTGTTCACTCATGCAGTTTTCAAATCGATGCTTTTCTTCATAAGCGGAGGCCTTGCGCTTGTTTTCGGCACGTATGACGTATACGAGCTTAACAAAAAGAAGTTAATGGGAACGTGGCTTACCATACCTGCATTCATAGGCTTTGCATCAATCTCCGCCATTCCTCCATTCATGAGCTTTTTCGCGCATTCTGCACTTACTCATAACTTCAACATATTTGAAAACACGGCATTTGTTTTTGTTGCATTTCTTACGGCCCTTTTCTCTTTCAGGGCGTTTTTCGCGATATTCAAGGGAAAAGCAAACAAAAGACTCAAGAAGGAATTCAATATTTTCTTTCCGATAATATTTCTTTCAGTCATCTCTGCCGTAGGCGGGGTTTTCCTATTCTTCTTCAAAGGCATAATAAACATCGCGTATTCTTTCGATGCCTTTTCATTTATAGCCCTTGCAGCTTCTTTGCTAGGCGTTTTCATTTCATACGAAATCTTTTATTTAAGGAAAACGCAGTCATTTGCAGCTAAAATGAATGGTTTCGCAGAAAAGCTATCAGGCTACAACTATGAGAGATTTATAATAGCCATCGGCAATGCCATCTCAGCCTTTGGCTTCTACGTGGGAAAATTCGATTTTATGTTTTCAAATGCAATGTCTAGGGCGGCGGAATCGACTTTCATACTGTCATCGAAGACGAGGGAGATTGAAAACGGGGATGCATTCAGGTACTTAACTGCAGTCATTGTAGGGCTGACTGCCGTCATATTGGTTGCGGTGATTTTCATATGATAAATCTAATCTTTCTTTTGATCGTTCCGGCAATAGGCATGCTGTTGATAATGCTAAGGTGGTTCTCTAACAAGTTGCCTTCTCCCGAAGTAATATCCTTGTCCGTAATGGCCGTAGATGCCGTTTTGTTCGGCCTCGGCCTGCTTTTCGGCTTTGGTAGTTTCAGCGCGAACATAAACCCCAGCATAAGCTTTTCGTTTTCCTTACAGGAGAATTTTATAACCATTCCGTTTCTTCTTCTTGCAACCGTTCTGCCGCTTGCCATCCTTCTTTTCGCAGTTAAAGAAGTGAAGGAAAGTAAAAACGTTTTTTATCTTTTTTATCTTCTTGTATATGTTTCCGTAATATCCGTTTTTGTGTCGTCTAATCTCATAATATTCTTCGTTTTCTGGGAAATAGCAGTTTTGTCCCTTTTCTTCATTACAGGATTATGGGGGGACAGGGAAAAGGGGAAAAGAGCGGCAATGAAGTTTCTTGTGTTTACTCAATTCGGGAGCCTTACTCTTCTCGCAGTCTTCATACTTCTTTTCTTGTATACTGGAAGCTTCAATTTTTCTGTGATCGCATCAAGAATGTCGCTTTTGCCTTCGTACATTGAATACATCTCATTTTTCCTGCTGCTTATAACGGTCATGATAAAAATGCCGATTTTTCCCCTGCACGGCTGGCTTCTTGATTCATATTATTATTCGCCTTCTTCCGGGACCATGTTCCTTTCCAGCATGCTTTCAAAGCTAGGAGGTTTTGCATTTATACTGTTTGGCTTTGGTCTTTTTAGAAACGTACTTTTGAACTTCAGGCTGCCGCTTATAGCACTAGGTGTTTTCACTGCAATTTACATTGCGTTCACTGCCTCAGGCCAAACAGACTTTAAAAAACTTCTTTCGTATTCGAGCATGTTTTACATGTCTCTGGTGTTTATAGGCATATCCTCAGGCGTAAATCTTGCGGTCGCAGGATCGGTTATACTTATGATAAGTCATGGTTTCATAATAACTCTGCTGTTCGGTATTTCTTACATCCTAATGCAGAGAACCGGTACAAACGAAACTGCAAACATGGGCGGTCTTATGTCAAAGATGCCGGCGCTTTCCTTCTTTTTGATTTTCGGCATATTTGCAAGTTTGGGGGTGCCAGGCCTTTCGAATTTTCCAGGTGAGCTTCTTATATTTATAGGGTCGTATGCCATTGCAGGCATATCCCTTTTTGCAATATTCGGAGTAATGCTGTCAACGAATTACTATCTCAGAGTCATCAAGCAGGTCCTATTCGGCCAGATAAAAAAGGCGTTCGCAGGCTTAAAAGACCTGTCGAAGCAGGAAACAATAGCAATGTGTTTTCTTTCGTTCTTTATACTGTTGATAGGCCTGTTTCCTTCGTTGATATTAAACACGATAGGAGGACTGTGACATGGAATATCTAAATCCACAGTACGTTTTGTTTGCAGGGATACTGTTGCTCATACTCGTCGATTTTTTAAGACATAGCATGAAGATAAATAAAAAGACATTTATGCATTACATTACGGCTGCCGTTCTCGGACTTGCCATTGTTTTTGATGCGCTCTACGGAAACATGGACATACATTTATTTTCAGAGGTGCCGTACTCGCAGTTTGCAGTGGGTTTCATGTTGTTTATCTCGTTTTTTATATACTTGTTTATAATATCCGATAAAAATGAGCATAGCGTTGCAATCGACATCTCGTATCTCTTCGCGGTTCTAGGTTCAACGCTTGTCGTGCTTTCAAGCAATCTGCTTTCTTTGTTTCTTTCCATAGAGCTTCTTTCCATATCGTCATACGCTCTTGTTTACATGTACAAGTCAGGCAATGCGCTTGAAGGAGCGGTAAAATATCTTTCGACGGGAATAATCTCGATGGTTATTCTGATATTCGGCATCTCGCTCATATATGCAGGAGCAGGTACTCTTTCGTTTTCTTCTTTGCATGTCGTTTCCTATCTTCCGTTTATTGCAGGCGTTGCGATAGTGATAGCCGGACTCGGCTTTAAATCAACGTTGGTTCCGTTTCACATGTGGGCACCAGACACATATGAATCGTCAAAAAGCTCCGTTACGGCATTCATATCCTCCGTATCCAAGGCTGCCGGATTGATTGCAATGATAAGGATATTCTTTTTTGCTTTACCAGTATCTTCGTCTTTTGTAACTGCGCTCTTCCTTTCAATAGCCCTCATAACTATCTTCTTGAGCGCGTTTCTCGCTTCTGTTCAGGAGAGAATAAAGAGAATACTTGCTTACTCAAGCATTTCGCAGGCCGGATTTGCATTCATAAGCATAGCCGTACTTACTACAAGGGGGATAAATGCAGCAGTATTCTATATATTCGCATTTGCTGTGGCGGACGCCATAGTATTCCTTGCGTATGACATGTTTGAGGACAAGAATGTAATATACAAGAAGGAAAGCGGTGAAATTGCCGCTATTTCAAGGATAGGCGCAATAAGTTTCTTCATCGGCATACTTTCTCTTGCAGGTTTTCCTCCCACGATAGGGTTCTTCGGGAAGCTCCTTATATTCTACGCCTTATTCAGCAGTGGATACTTTGCACTTGTCATACTCGTGTTTTTCGCGCTTTTAGTGTCGACGTTTTATTATTTCAGCATACTATCGGAGATGCATGTTGTAGATAAAATAATGAAAAACAAAAACCGTAGTCCGATTAAAAAAGAGCAGAGGGTAAAGGAAGCAATATTAATAGTGCTTACTTTGTCGTTGTTTGTCGGCGTGATATTCGCATAATAACACATATTAATGTAGCTTGGCTTCGTTAAAAGACGAAAATCAAGCAATATAAGCAACGATGAATTAAATTAAATATGCCGGCAAAGTGTTTTTCTGCAAGGAACACATGTAACAACAAACCAGAAAGCAAAGGACTTTACACGCTCTTATGGACATAGACGATTTTAATTTTAAGTTCAGAAAAGGTTCCAGAGCCGTTTTTACTGGAGGATACGCAGTGGTAGGAGATATCCACCTTGGATTTGAAGAGGACTTAAACAGCAATGGTTACAATATCTGGGAAAAGACCGATGAAATTACGGACAGGATAACAGCGCTCGGTTCTAAAAAGCTTATTTTATTGGGGGACATACGAAAAGAGTACACGGAGATAAGGCCAAAGGAAGGGGGTGCACTGATAAAGTTTTTTTCCAGATTATCCAACAGTTTTGATGAGATAATACTGACAAAGGGTAATCATGACGGCGGAATAGAAAAAATAACCAGTAGATTCGGCAACATAGCGGTTAAAAGCGAGTTTGTACACGAAAAAATCGGTTTTATGCATGGACATGCGCTTCCTTCGATTGAAATGTCCAGAGAAGCGGAAATGCTGTGCATGAGCCATCTTCACCCGTCAGTTACGTTTAGGGATTCAAATGGGATAGCATACAAGCAAGACTGCTTTTTCATGCTTAAAATAGACCTGCCGAAAAAGAAGTATGCCGGTTCCGGCCTAAAAAAAGGGATCATACTTCCAAAGTTCAATCCATATATAGGAAGCTCGGCCGATATAAGCCGCAGGGGCATAATGAGATACGCAAAAATAGAGGCAAGGATGACTCTGGATTTGGCAGTATTTTAACGCTTCCGCCGGGAATTCCTCTTTCACAAGATAGAGAATGAAAGGTAGTAAGATATAAAATCCTGGAAAGTATAAACACAATATGAGAAATTACAAAGTTAGGTTGTATCAAAACAAAGTCATCGAAGCAGAGCTGACCAGGCAATTGGAATTATGCAGATGTTACAGCAAACCTTTGGAAGAATTGAATAAAGCAAAGGAAAAAGGTGGCGGAAATTGGAGAAGTTCACAAAGGAATGGTTATAAATTAAAACTATTCTTATAAATGGTATGAGTCCAGGAGAATTTTGGGTTTTTGCAGGAGGGGTAATAGCATTGGTTCTTCTCTTTCTACTTAGTGTGTTTATACCAAGCTTATTTTACGTATTTATAATAATATTCGTTATACTCCTAGCAGTGATCTTTTTTATAACGTTTGTAAAGAAATACAGCCAGTTCGAAAGAGGCATAATATTCAGACTGGGTAAATTCAACCGCATAGCAGGCCCCGGCTGGGCGATAGTCGTGCCGTTTTTCGAAGAAGAATACAAGAAAGTGGACGTCCGCGTTAAGATGATGGACATAAATTCCCCCGAGATATTCACTGCTGATGATCTGAAACTTTCAATTGATGGTACAATCTATTACCAGATCATAGACCCAGAAAAAGCGACCCTGCAAATAGACAATTACGGGCAGGGCCTGTCAAATCTGGTGCAATCCGCAGTAAGGAATTCAATAGCTTCTTTGACTATGAGACAGGTCTTCGGAAGCCTGGACAGGCTAAATGATATACTGGCAGATGCAATAAGGCACATGACGTGGAAGTGGGGCATAGACGTGCCTTCAGTTCAGATAAGGACAGTTTCTCCTTCAAATGAGGTTATACAGGCCATGCAGCAGCCGGAAATAGCCGCAAATCTATTGCAGGCGCAGAGGTTCAAGGCTGAAGCGCAGAAAATAGTGATGGAAGCAATAGGAGAGGGAAGCAAGTCTCTTGACGACAGGTCCATAATGTATCTTTATCTTCAGGCATTGAAGCAGATAGGTGAATCAAGCTCTTCTAAGATAGTACTTCCAATGCAGTTTATGCAAAATGCCGGGAGCATGCTCGGCGGTATGGCAGGTCTTTCTACGACTGCTTTGGCTTCGCTTGGCGGACAGGAAAACGTTCAGAACGTTATAGACAAGATAAAAGAAAAGATATCTCAGACTGCTTCTTGATTTAAACAGTCTAATATCTTGTAGATATCCCGCATGTCCTCTATTATGAAATCTGGTCTGCTTTTAGATATTCTACCCTTATCTTCGTTGTATCTGTCAAAAAGTACCGTTTTCATACCCGCTTCTTTTGCATTGTCTATGTCTATATCAGGAGTGTCTCCGACGAACATTACTTCATTTGTTTTAAGTTTTAGCATCGCAGCCGTTTTTTTAAATGCATCTGGATTGCGTTTGCTTTCTGGGATGTTACCTCTTGCGATAATTTTTACATCGAACTTTCCATTATAATCGAATTTATCCAGTGCTCTTTTTTTTAGGCCAGGGTAAAGCCCTTCTCCGGTTAGCAGCCCTATCTTCAAATTCATTCTTTTAAGTTCATCTAACGTTTCCTCCACGCCTTCTGTAAATTCCATCCTATTGAGCAGATGACTTTCGAAAATTTCTGAGTATGTATCTATCTTTTCCGTGTCGATGTTTAGACTGCTTTCTTCTGCAAAAAGTTCATAGAAAAGCCTTTTATATCTTTTCATAGGGTCTAAGCTATCAAACTTTTTTTGGACTTTTTCCAGAATGCTATCAAAAGTCTTCAAATCCATGGTGTTGAAGTCCTCCTGCATCTTCTTTAGAATTAATCTATTGGCGTCATTTACTGTTTTTGAAGAATTTATTAGGGTATTGTCGAAGTCGAATATTATTCCTTTTATTTTCATATTATTTAATAAGCCTCCGACGGGTGCTGGCCCCGCGACCTTCTGCTTACAAGGCAGACGCTCTACCGCTGAGCTACGGAGGCTTAGTGCAGGCGTTGATAGTCTATTACATTAAAGTAAACTTATATATTTTACGTTTAACTTCTAATCTATGTTAATGCATGGAAGAATATGAAGTGATAGAGCATCTTAAGTCAGGTTCAAAAATTGCAGACAACAGTTTTTTAATCGTTGCTTTGAATTATAAAGAGCCCGTGTACGTAAAGTTCGAGAGCGAAATGGATTTTAAGGTCGGAGACAAAGTGAATATAGACAACAACGATGTTTTTTTTGAGCAGAAGAAGATCGGAAAGATAAAGGAAATTAAAAAAGCAAATGATATAAAGATAGATACGAGATATGATATAAAATATACCGGCGGATATTCAGTTGACGGCAAAAAGGTGTACCTTGACGAGCATTTTCCAAAAACCATAACAGTAGACGGCAAGACCATCGACACGGTAGAAAGCATTGACAGGCATCATGAAGTTACGGAGAAGTGGCTTATAGACGATGCATACGAGTATGCGTATGCCCACGAAGTCGCGACTAAAATAGAACGGGAATACATTGAGTCATTGGGCGTTAACTGGGACGATTACTGCAAGGAAGTCAATAAGAATCTGCATGATGTCTACATGGCCAAAGCAGAGAAAACCCCCTCTGATTTAGACCTTGCACCTTATTTCTATTCAAAGGATGAAAAGGCGTTGAAGGAGATAAGGGAAACTAAGCAGTAAATCATTGCCTTGAAAACGTTGCGGCCAAAGCATTAATATCACTCTTTTCTAATTTTTAGATGGAGGAAAGATTTATCGACGTTCATGCTCACATAAGCGACGCTTCATTGAAAGGTTTAAGGGGCGAGTTTCTTTCAAGGATATCCAATTCTTACATAATATTGAATTCGGGAGAGAATAAAAATGATAACGAGAACATACTAAAGGACAGCGAAGAATACAAATTCCTTCTGCCCTGTATAGGTTTACATCCAAATGAAATAGCTGCAAAGAAGTATGAAGAGATACAAGGGGAATTTAATTTCTTCTCCGATAATATAAGCAGGTTTTTCGCCGTTTCTGAAGTTGGTTTAGATTATAGAGGAAAGGACATATACCAAATTGAGCAGGAGAAGGAATTTTTTTACAGCATACTGGAAATTGCGGAAAGAAATGGAAAAGTGTGCATTATTCACAGTAGAAAGGCTATCGATGACGTTTTTGATGCCGTTTCAAGTTTTAAAGTAAAAGCAATAATACATAATTTTGAGGGCAACTTGAGAAATCTGGACAGAGCTTATGAGCTGGGCATAGGCATAAGCATATCAACTGGCTTTATGAAATTTAAAAAGGACAATATAATAAAGAATGTGGACTTGAGTAGACTGTTTACTGAGACGGATTCGCCCGCGCTGAGTCCGGATGATGGCATAAATACTCCATTAAACATACCTAAACTATTAAATTACATATCTAGTATAAAAAATATGGAAGCAAACGACCTTAAATCTGTAGTGTACCAAAATTTTATGAGAGTTTTCTATGATTGAATGCACTTTTCTTGGCACAAGCTCTGCTTTTCCAACCATAAAAAGAAATCATCCTGCCGTTTATGTCACGGTGGAAGGGGACAGAATCCTTTTGGACTGCGGAGAAGGAACGCAGAGGCAGATAAGGAAAGCAGGGCTAAGTCCGTCTTTAGACTATGTATTTATAACGCACTGGCACGGTGATCATTCCCTTGGATTAGGAGGCATAATACAAAGCCTCAACATGATGAAAAGCAGCAAGAGACTGCAGGTATTTGGCCCAAGCGGGACAAATCAGAGCATAAAAAACATACTGCTAGCGTATAAATTCTACAACAGGCTCGACATAAAGTCAACATCAGTAAATGCCCCGAAAGAAAAATTACTGATAAATACGGGTGATTATCAGGTATCTGCAATAAATGTAAAGCATTCCGTCAGGTGTCTTGCGTATAAGATAAAGGAAAAAGACGTGCGGAACATATACTCCGAAAAACTAGCTGAAAAAGGAATAAAACCGGGCAAGTTTTTAAGCAAGCTTAAAGACGGAAAGGACGTTGTTTACAACGGCATTAAATTAAAGTACAAAGAGCTTACGTACATTAAAAAAGGAAAGTCGCTTGCGTATGTTACGGATCTAAGGTATGAACCTGGCATTATCCCTTTCATAAAGGGGGTAGACAGCCTTATAATAGAAAGTACTTTCGGAGAGGAATTCGAAAAATCGGCAGAGTTCTTCCACCTTAACATCAAGGAAGCAATGCGTCTTGCAAAGGGGTCCGGCGCGAAAAACGTGTATTTTGTCCATACAAGTCAAAGATACGAGAATGACGATATGCTTGCAAAGAGCGCAGAAGCGCTTTATTCAAGGATGAAATGCAGTTTCAAATACTCTTTTCCAAATGACTTTGACAAATTTGTCTTATGAGCCGTTTTTGTACAATGGAACAGAAACTTATTTAAATTTATCAGTCTTTATACAAAAGATATGAATTCACTAACAGTAAGCGTTATAGGCCCGTATAGATCTGGAAAGTCAACCCTTGTCAACAAGCTCCAGCAGAGGAAAGGGGCAGAGGAAGACGTTTCATTTTTCTTCTTCAAATACGCAGGGAAGAATGTTACGTTGATAGATACCCCTGGTGATATGGACAACCCTACGACATTGGCTTCTGTCCTTACTCTGTCAGACGCAATAATATTCTGCGTCTCTCCCGAGAACGGCGTGAATCTACAGGTAGGGGAGCAGATAATAATGGCCGGGTCTGTAGGTATAAAGCAGGGTCTGATATGCATAACAAAAGCGGACATATCAACGGCCGAAGAGATAGAAAAGCTCCAAAAACAGATTTCTGCCATAATAAAGGGAACTTCCATGGAAAACTTTGAGATAACCGTCGTGGACATAAACAACGATCAGAGCATGGCGGACATAAGGGTAAAGGTTTCAAATTTCTCATACGATCCCGAAAACATAAAAAAGCCGTTCAAAATCCTCATAGACCATGCATTCGAATCAAAGGGAATGTCAGTTGCAGTTGGCACGATGCCTACCGGTAAAATAGGCATACATTCCGAAGGAGTCATTGCACCTGCTCCATTTACAAAGGACATATCCATAAATTCCATTCAGATAAATCAAGAAGACGTATCGGTTGCGGAAGCTGGCGACAGGGTAGGTGTTTCGATAAAAGGCGTATGGCCGTGGGATTTGCCGAGGGGAGTCGAAATAAGAAAGAAAGACAGTTTTAGGGACATAAATGAAGGAGAGTTTACAGTGAAGGTAATTCCGTTGTACAAGCAGGAGATAAAAGACGACGTAAAACTAAACCTCATATCCAACTGGCAGAATGTCGTTGTAACGCTGAAAAACGTCAAAAGGGATGGAAATACGGTTACGGCTAACTTCGTTGCCGACAAGAATTTTTGCTTTGATGAAAACGACAGGATACTTTTGATAAACAAAGACTTGCCAATAAGATTCTTAAGGGTTGTAGGCAGCGTTTCTTTAAAGTGAGCCTGTAATATTTTTATCAAATGTGAGCGGGAAAACCCACGCTCTTTAGAGGTGGGATGAAAGCGAACTCAAAAATGGAAAACATAAATAGCAGAAGAGGTAAAATAACAATATGCTGACAGCATACAAATTCAGGTTGTACCCAAATGAAAAACAGCAGAGCCTCTTCTCGAAATACTTTGGCTGCAGCAGGGTAGTGTGGAACAAAGCGTTAGAGTTAAGGGAAGAGTATTACAAAGAGCACAAAAACGATAAGCAAAAGAAGGGATTGAACTACTATGATACCGCAAGATTTTTAAGGGAATTAAAGCAGAAGGATGAATATAAATGGCTCAAGGAAGCCAACTCACAGTCTCTTCAACAGACATTGATGGACTTGGATAAAGCATTCAAGGCGTTCTTCAAGAGCATATCAAAATATCCAAAATATAAGAAGAAAACAAATAGGCAGTCCTTTAGAGTTCCACAGTTCTTTAACTTTGATGACAATGTGTTGTATCTCCCTAAAATGGGAAAAGGCATAAAGATGGAAGTTCACAGGGAATTCCCAAGGGACAAAGTAAGGCAATTGACCATAACAAAAACACCAACAGGTAAATACTTCGTTTCCCTAACAGCAGAGGATGTCACACCTTTACTGGTCTATAGATTCTATGTCCGATGATAAGGTTGGCAGGATAAGAATAGATTACAGGACTGGCAGCGAAATCATCTTTTCTCCTGTCAGGGACAACAAGCCCATGGATTTTCATTCAAAAGAGACGGATTGGTCTACGGACATATCGAAATGTCCCTTTGAATATGAAAAAGCTGAGCTGAATAAAACGCTGATGTTAATTGGCGGGGATGAACATTCTTGGAAGTTACGCGTCATAGAGAACAAATTCCCGTTTATTTCGCCTTCTTTTAATCACGATGGCCAGACTGGGTTCTTTAACGAAAAATCCGCGTTTGGCTATTCAGAAATAATCCTAGACACTCCAAAACACAATTTCCCGTTTGACGAGTTCGATGATGGGGAATTGAAAATGTGGATAGATGTAGTTGTCTTAAGGGAAGAAAACCTTTACGCAAACGCAGGCATAAAGCACGTTTATGTGTTCAAGAATGAAGGGCCAAAAAGCGGTGCAAGTCTATCGCATACCCACACGCAGATAATGGCTTTTCCAGAGCCACCGGAGACGATTCTGAAAGAGAGTGCTAGAATAAATGCAAATTTGTCTGATGGCGGAAAATGTCTTTATGAAGAGGCGATGCAGCGCGAAAAAGACAGGATACTGGCAGAAAACAGTACTTTCATGGCCTTTGCTCCGTTTGGTTCAAGGTTTATGGGCGAGGCTTTAATCCTGCCGAAACGGCATATAAACTATGCTGGTAAGATGTCCAATGAAGAGAAAATGGATCTAGCAAATCTGCTCGGCAAGGTACTTAAAACGAACGTAAAGCTTTTCGGAAGGACTTCATACAACATGGTATTTCATGAGATAAAATCGGACGAGAGATTTCATTTTCATATAGAGATCTATCCCAGAGTCATTACTTTTGCGGGCGTAGAATTTGCAGGTTTCTCCACAAATCAGCTTTATCCAGAAAAATATGCGGATATGTTCAAGGCTGCACTTTGAAGACAGAATGATATTTACAGCAAGCTTATGCCGTATTTATTCCGTACAGATTCGTGCACCATTCTGGCGAACTCTTCCGGGTACAATTTTATGCCGTTAATAAACTTCTCAAAGTTTTCCTTTTCAAGGTTATTCTCTAACCAATGGTCTGTAGTTCCAAAGTCCTTACATACGTATCTATCCCTGTTTATCAGCAAACCGTATGCCCTCGAGTTTTCCATTTTGCATTGCAATGATATGGCGTCCGTTATATTCAGTTCACCATCCTTTCCCTGTTTGACGTTTTTTAGATATGGCATGCTGTTTTTGTTCAGTATGTATACTCCTCCCCACATCACGTTGTATCTTCCATCAGCGCTGTTCATTGCGTCTAAAATGTAATCATCAGGTTTTTCTATGGCTTCTTCCATCTCCAAAATATTCTCCAGTGTTTTGCCTTTTACGAGCCCACCTCTCTTTGCGTCATCCCTTGCAACAGAATCCATGGAGAACATTGGGTTTCCCTTAAAATGGCCTATTAATTCTTTGATATAACTGGCTTCGTTCCTGCCTTCTATGATTAAATCTCCAAGTAGAACGATGTAATTATGGCCTTTTAATTGCTCTTCTGCAGCAACTATTGCATCGGCGGTGCCTCTTGGTTTTTTTGTAATGGGGTCTACTTCCTGGTATGCTATGCCTATTTTTATCTCCTTTAGTTCAGGATCCTTGCTTAAATTCTTCAGATATTCATTCTGAAGCTTGAAAGCACCGTTGTTGTCCTCGTCTTTTCTGGTTATTATCACGATGTCTTTTATACCGCATTCAGACAGGGTTTTTATGTGGTGGTATATTATGGGCTTATCCTTATACGGGAGAAAAGGCTTGGGAACGTAGTTGCTGAATGGGCGAAGATGACTGCCGTTTCCGGCTGCTAAAATCACAGCTTTGTCGATTTCTTCACCCGACATAATATAAACTCTAAATGAAACAAACTTATATTAATACTTAGCTTTTTTCAACTTAGGCGCTTTTCAGCCAAAAAGTATGTTTTCTGTTATCAAAGCCGGCAGTTTATTTGTCTTTTCCTCTTCGAAATCAGTTTCTTTTGTCAATAGCTCGTTTATGATCTTTTCAGCTTCTTCTTTTGACAGCCTTTTGTCGCTTAAATCTTTGCTTATCTCCCTGTATCTTACTGAGTCTATCATCGGAAAGTTCTCGTAGGTTTTTATGTAAGCCAGCATCTCTTTATTGTAATCCTTTCCTTCCTCAATGTTTATAATTTCCTTCCATAATTTAACTTCCCTTTCAGCAGTCTCGTTGCTGTCTGAAGCATGCACTAAATTGATTCCCTTTGTAGTGCCGTATCTTCCCCTTATTGAAAGCGGATCGGCCTTTTCGCATATCGTCTTTCCAAGGAGGGCTCTTACGTTTTCCACTACGTTGTCGCCGCTTGCGATTATCACTGCCAATTCAGTAGCCGACATGAAGTTTACCAGGTTATTATAAAAGAATTTCCCTTTGTGCTCCCCGTAATGCCTGTCCGCAAGAAATTCTCTTTTCGGTTTTAGTATGCCAAAAAAGTTTATGTTTACCCCTAATCCAAGTATGCTCTTCAATGCCCTCGCGCCGGAATACCTTCTTACCATCCCGTCAGGTTTAAGTAGTATCAACATCTCTTCCATTTTTTTATTAAATGATTATAATATAAATATCTTATACGGCTCCGTTTTCGGAATATAATAACGGCATAATTTTAAAAAATCAGATAACTTTATTAGTGATAACAACATATTTAATACAATTAACTAGAGGTTTAAACTATGAGATCACCAATATGCGCTTTTTTAGGACACGTAGATGCAGGCAAAACCAGCATAATGGATGCTATAAGGAATACGATGAACGCATACAAGGAAAGCGGCGGTCTTACACAAAACATCGGTTCAACGGAAGTTCCAACCGACAGAATAAAGGAAATAGCCAGCGATCTGCTTTCAAAATTTAATATAAACATAAAAGTCCCCAGCATAATATTCATAGATTCTCCAGGGCACGAAGCCTTTGTTACCTTAAGAAAAAGGGGAGCATCGATTGCAGACATAGCAATACTAACTGTAGATGTAACAGAAGGCATCCAAAATCAGACCGTAGAGTCCATTGAGATATTGAAATCATATAAAACGCCTTTTCTCATAGCGCTTACAAAGATAGACACCGTCAGGGGATTTTATAAGTTAGAGAACAGCTCTTTTCTGGATTTCATAGCAAAACAGAACCAGGATTACGTGCAGAAACTGGATGAAAAGGTGTACAATCTGATTTCTGATTTTTCAGTATATGGGTTTCAGGCAGAGAGGTATGATAGGGTAAAGGACTTTACAAAGGAAATAGCGGTGATACCTTTGTCGTCAGTTAACGGGATCGGCATAAAAGACTTAGTCGTAATGATAATAGGGCTAAGCCAAAGATACCTTGAGTTAGAAAAACAGGAACTAAACAGTGCGGCAATATTGGAGGAAAAGAACGTCAAGGGACTGGGAAAAGTATACGATGCCATAGTTTATTCAGGAAAGGTTTCCGTAGGTGATATGGTAATAGTACAGACGCCGGAGGGAGTAACCGAAAACAAGATAAAAGGGATCATGCGCCTTATCCCTCTGGAGGAGAGCAGGGAGAATTTCGGCAAATACGAAAGCCTTTCATCGATCGAGGCAACTGCACCTATAAGACTGATTCTGAGGGAGCCAAATGCAATGATAGGGGCGTCAATTACCGTGTTTTCTTCCGAAGAGGAAAAGAAGAAAATAATAGAGGATATAACTGCGGAAAATACCGGATACAACAACGATGAGACAAAAGGACTGGTTATATGCGCCGATTCCATAGGAAGCATAGACGCGATAAGAAACATAGCAAAATCGTTTGGCATAGAAGTGGGCAAGACAAAGCTGGGTGAGCCTTCAAAGACCGACATAACGACTGCCAGCATAAACGGCGGTGCCATAATGTGCTTTAACGTCCCAATTTCTAGGCAGACTGAAAGCATAGCCGATGAATATGACGTCAAGATAATAAGCGCGAATTCTATATACACCTTGTTTGACAGTTACAACGAGTTTGAAAGGGGATTAAAAAACATGAATCTTGAAAAGAAGCTAGAAAGGCTTAAATTGCCTTCCAAGTTTGTGTTTATAAAAGGAAATATATTCCGCAGGTCAAACCCTTGCGTATTCGGCGTGGAGGTATTGGCTGGAGAGATACGCCAGAATTATCCCGTTATTAATTCCAAAGGAGAACGAATAGGAAGGATTTTGGACATAGAATCCGATAAGACGAAGCTGGGCAGGGCAGTAAAGGGGGACAAAGTGGCCATAAGCATAGACGATGCAGTCTATGGCAGGAATATACTGGAAGGAGACATGCTCTATACTGACATGAGCATGCCAGATGTGATGAAATTTGATGACGTTTCTGCTGAGCTTACGGAAGATTACAAAGAAGCGTTGTCAGAGATAAGGCAGATAAAAAAGATTTAGGGCCAATTCTTTATCGCTTTTTCATATAAGTCCATGTTGTCACATGGCAGCCATTTTCCGGCATAAATAAACCCATCTACAACCCTCTTTTCTGCAACCTGTTCAAATATTTTCGATATGTTTGATTCTCCTTGCGGTATAAAACTGAAGAATGCTGGGTTTATAACGTATATCCCGGCATTGACTAGGTGGGATACCTGCTCCGTTTTCGGTTTTTCTATGAATTTCACCACTTTGTTGCCTTCAAGTTCAACTACGCCGAACTGCGAAACGTCATCCTGCGATACCAACGCTATGGTTGCAAGTGCCTTTTCCTTTTTATGGAACTCATATATTTTGTTCAGGTCAAAGTCGAACAGGTTATCGCCGTTCAGCACGATAAAGTCGTCATGGAATATATTCTGGTTCTTTTTTATCGCACCGCCAGTGCCCATCGGAACAGTTTCTTCAGAGTATCTTATCCTTACTCCGAATTTGCTTCCATCCCCAAAGTATTCCTTGATCTTGCTTCCGAGGTAACCGATGGATATTATTACGTCTATGAATTCTGCCTTTTTGAGTTGTTCCAGGATGTGCTCTAATATTGGCCTGCCATTCACAGGCATCATGGGTTTTGGTATTTCATATGTAAGTGGCCTTAATCTCGTACCTGAGCCACCCGCCAATATCAAGGCCATCTTGTTTTTATTCGGCTCAAAATGTTCCTTGATAAGTCTTTCTATGGCTATTGATCTGTTCGGTACGTTTATTCCGTCTATAGTTTTGTCGATTTTTTCAAGTGTCTTTTCGTTTATAGTAATCGTTATTCTTTTTTTCATATAAAGTATTACTTTATATTATTTATAAGCCTTTTTTGTGATTTTGTACACTGCATTTTCCAGGTTTTTCAGGAACCTTTTTTCATCGTATCTTGTTGAATTTCTTGCTCCACTGACCAGTTTCATATACAGCTTTTTATCCAGTATGCTGTCAAGCGCAGCGGCAATGCTTTTTTCATCGGCATTTACAAGCAGCCCATTCTCTTCGTTCTTTATAAACTCCCGCGGTCCGCCTTCGTTTACAGCAATAACAGGTTTCCAATATGCAAGCGATTCCAGGGGGGTAAAGCCCGTATCCTCATTTATTGCCAGGAACAAAGTTGCGTAGCATTTTCTATAAAACTGGACAAGTTCTTTTTCGGAAAGGTTTTCCTTTACCAGTATATTCTTGCTTTCAAGTCTCTTTATGCTTTGGAAGTATTCCTTGTCTTCTGCAAATCCGCCCAACACCAATTTAAAGCCAATTTTAGGCATTTTTGATAGGTTGAATGCCCTTACTGCAAGGTCCTGCCGTTTGTATCTTATGAATCTGCTGGGGTAAAACATCATTTTTTCCGTCCGGCCCTTCTTCTTTGTTTTTGGGTAATTCGCATATGGGCCCAAATTAAATATCCGTTCATTGTCCATTAATCCGTAATTTATGAGCCTTTCTTTTACCTCATTGCTGAAAACCACTGCATAATCTATTCTTCTCCATGCCAATTTTTCCAGTATTTTGTAGACTGCTACCATTACCGGCAGTGCTATCCTGTTCTTTAGGTTTTCTCCTTTGTAATAATCATACATTGTGTGCGCCACTCTTAATGGGGTATGGCACATAGCCACGGTGTTCTTATGCTTGTTTCTGAAGGCTATGAATTCTGCTATCCCAGCAGTTGAGATCATAAACACATCATAGCCCTTTAAATCCGGTATCTTAGTAAGTATGAGTGCCTTGAAAAGACCGATTCCCTTTCCTATAAATCCTTTCGGTTCTGCGTTTCCAAGTACCTTAACGTTGTATTTCTCGAATTCTTCAAACGTGTTTTTCCTGTCGTAAAAAAAGGTGAAAACATCGGTTTTGTATTTTTTGTCTTCTAAGACCTTAAGGATTGCCCTTTCAACGCCGCCTTTGCTTTTTATCCACGGCACAAATACTGCGATTTTTATTTTGTCATCTGATACCATTCAATATTTAATACTTAAACGACCAATATTAATATTTATGTTGGATATTAAAAAAGGGCAGTACTCTACGGAGTACGTCATAATAATAGGCATTGGTGTAGGCATCATTGCATCTTTTCTAGTATACGTCACCTTTTTTTACGGTTCATTTGCCTCAAGTTCATCTGCAAGCCAGATAACGACCGTAGTAAACAATCTTGCGAAAGAAGTCAATTATGTGGCTTCGCAGGGCCCGGGCTCAATGCAGACTTTTCCAATCACCATACCATTACTACAGTCTCAGTACTCTTTTTTCTGTGGTAATCTTATAAAACTGCAGACTACCACGGAACTTGGAGTGTCTAAGCCAGCGCAAAACGTATCGGGAATGCTACCTTTGTCCGGAGGCACATTTGATGCGTTTGCAAGGAACGAAAACGGCAGCGTTTTGATTGGCCTAGATTTCTCTGTAGCGTTGATCAAGCAGTCTTATTCCATTTCTTCCAGTACTCTATTTTATATCTTGTCTTTTTATAATTCCTCAAATTATTTGACGGGAACAGCGTTCAACATAAGCATTTTCTCCACAGGGGGCGTTTACTTAACAAGCGTTACTGGTTCTACAGGTTCAGGCCAGGTTTCTGGGTCGCTTCCTTTTTCTTTTAATCCTGCAAAAGAGTACGTTGTGGAGGTCTATCCTTCGGGAGCAGGAGATTATTCCTCTACTTGCATTACAGGCTGAAATAAATAGGGGATTTTCATCTTTATTTGCATGCTGTTGTCAAAAATCCAGTAAACCGTCATTGTGCAATAAGTCTAAATCTGTGCAAAAAGTCCTGAAGTTGTGAAATATATGATATTTAAGCTACCTCTGCAAGGCATCTTTATGAGGCTGTCAGCAGTAAAAAAGTGGTGGATACTTGCGCTTATTCCCTATGTGTCTTTGGGTTTGTGGATACTGATTTCCATGTCCGTTATGAATAGCTCTTCATCTTCCTTTGGCAGTGCACTTGCTGGTGGATTAATGTTTGCATTTGGTTTTATTGCACTATTGGTGTACACGCTGGTTTTTGTAATAACGCTGTTGATAATGTTGATTAGACGGAAGAAAAGATCACACTCAAATCCAGGTCATCCGCCCGCGTTTACGAAGTAAGCTTATTTGACTACTTTATAGACAAAGCCCGGCAAACCGAAAGCTTTAAATACTAGTTGTCACCTTACTATATAAATCTTATGAAAGTAGTAACAAGTAAGTACAATGTTAAATGCCCCTCTTGCGGCAGCAATGCCGTGACGTACGATAAGACGACTGGGGAACTCGTATGCCAGAACTGTGGATACGTAATAGAAAGCGATACAATAGATTACGGAAGGGAATGGCGTTCTTTTGAAGATGAAAGAGACGAAGGAAAAGGAAGGATGGGTTCGCCGTTAAGCTACGCAAAGTACGACAAAGGAACAAGTACCGTAATAGGAAAAGCAAGTGAATCGATAAAACTGTCGAATGCCAACAGGAGAACGTTCTATAAGTTGAGAAAATGGCAGCCTAGAATATCTACTGCGTATGAAAGAAACTTAAAGTTTGCATTAACAGAATTAAGACATGCCAGCAATCGTTTGCACGTTTCAAATATAATACAGGAAGAAGCAGCTAAAATGTACAGAGAAGCGATAACAAGAAGATTGGTAAGGGGCAGATCGATGGAAAGCGTCATAGCAGGAGCACTTTATGCCGCTGCAAGGAAGCATAATAGACCGATTACATTGGATGAGATATCAGAAACGTTTGAAGTCGAAAGAAAGGAAGTTGGAAAAGCTTACAGGCTGCTATGCAGGGAACTTGGAATAAAGATATTGCCGACATCTCCGAGTGATTACATATACAAATTCGCCTCTGAACTCGGCGTTTCAAACAAAACCGTTTCGGATGCAGTAAAACTACTTAAAGAAGCGGAAGAAAAAGGGCTTACAAGTGGCAAAGGCCCGATGGGCATAGCAGCGGCAGTGCTTTACGTTGCAACCCTTATAAACAAGGAAAAGAAGACCCAAAGGGACGCAGCAAAGGCCGCAGGAATAACCGAAGTCACAATACGAAACAGGTACAAGGAATTGTACAGAGTCTTGAACTTGAAAGAAAGGTTCAAGATAGACGACTAAAAACGTCGATAATCTAAAAAATCTTATTAAATACCCGCGTACTTCTTTATTACTATGGATTTTTTTAACGAAGGCAGGGTAAGTTTCTACGCGGAAGACAAACAACTTAAAAGCGCCGAGGTGTTTTTTAATCCCAAACGGGAATTTGACAGAGACCTCAATGTGCTTCTAGTTTCTTCCATGATGCATGATAATTCTGCGGGGTTGGAGCTGTTTTCAGGAAGCGGAGTACGCGGTTTAAGATTATGCGTTGAAACCGGAAAATTTGCAGAGTTTACTTTTAACGACATAAAATCAAAGGACGTTATAGAGAGGAACCTGGAAATAAACAGGAAGAAGGTTTCACGGATCTCTAAAACCGTAACAAGCAAAGATGCAGCTTCATTTGAATCAGGCAACAAGTACGATTACATAGACATAGACCCCTTTGGCTCTCCCGTTTTCTATCTGGACTCTGCATTGAAATTACTGAAGAAAGGAGGGGTGCTGGCTGTCAGCGCAACGGACACGGCAGCGCTTATGGGAAGCGCGCAGAAGGCATGCCTACGAAAATACGGCGCAAATTCACTTAGGACTTCGTACAGCAATGAGATAGGGATAAGGATACTCATAAAGAAAGTAGTGGAAACGGCCTCAAGCCACCTAATTGGCGTTCTGCCGATAATCTTCAACTTTGAGGGCAACTTCATCCGCATTTATTTTAAATCATTTGCTTCAAAAAGGACGGATAAAATAGGATACGCATATCAATGCAGTAAATGCCCGGCAAGGGAAACAAAAGAAGAGGAAAAATGCAGCTACTGCGGCTCTAAAATGCACAGGATAGGGCCGATGTGGCTTGGGGATTTATGCAGTAAAGTCTACATAAACAAGATGATTTCCTCATTAAATGAAAACAAAATGCATTTTCCGTCCGGTTCTCTTTCTAGGCTGTCGTCTTATTTAGCAGGTCTTTCGGCAGAATTGAACGTTTTTTCCTATTATACCACAGACGAGCTGTCATCGTTTTTAAAACAGCCGGAATTGAGAATTTCCAGGTTTAAAAACAAAACAGTGCTGTCTTCCAAGGGATTTAGGATCAAAGGCAATTTCCATGACGTAATGGAAAGCGTACTTTAATTCAAAACAGTTTTATTTCCCTGTTCATTGCCTGGCCAGGCAGGCCCCTTCTGAATCTTATGACTACTCTTCCCCGTCCGCCATGCGCTTTTACTATCACTCCTTTTATGGACGATTTAGAAAATGCAATCTCCACCTTTTTTCCTATGAATTTTTTGGCTTCTTCCCTGCTGTTGACTTTGTCTATGCTTGCTATCGCCTGATTGACCTTCTGCGTTTTCCTTCCCCTCTTATAAGATAAAAGTTTTGCCATTTTATTCCTCCTTCTGCATGTATTTGTCCTTTATCTCCTTGTCCGTCTGCTTTAATAAATCTTTGTCTATTATTGGTTTCGTTTCTCCCTTCTTTTCCCTTATCTTGTCGATTATGGACGTTATCTTCTCTACGATGTATTTTGTATCCTTAAGTTTCCTGTCGAATTCTTCTCCAGTGACCGTTTTTACCTCTCCGTGGTCTATTTTCTTGAACCATTTCACCACATCATCTATTTTTTCCGTGTCTTCGTGAGTAAGAACCTTTTCCTTTGCAACGGCTATGTCTTCCAGTTCCTTTGCTACCTGCTTAGGTACTGGGGGTAGATATCCGTATTCCATCAGCAGTGCCTGTCCTGCCGCGACTATGGAATTGTAAAGATCTAAGCTCAGCTTTGTGGTTAATACGTTCTCTGCCAGCATTATGAGCCCCTCTGCGTTCTCTACGTTAGTGTTAATCGATTCAATTGTCGGTATTATATTCCCCGTTTTGTACAGCATCTGTATCGGAACGAAAAAGCCGGTGTCGTAAACCGCCACGCCGTCCCGCAATAGAGTAAGTATCACTGGATTTGGTTTTATTATCGAACCCCAAAATTCAGATAAAGGATAAGCCTGTGCGTGTATCTTGTCGGAGAAATCCCTTGCTATCTCCGCCATCTTTGCGAATAATCTGTCCCTTAACTGCTCAAGGGTGAATTTTTGTATGTCTGTATCGTCTACTATGAATGCAACATCTATGTCTGATGTGCTTGTCATCCCTGTTTTTGTCTTTGAACTGCCGAATATAACGACTGATTTTATGTATCTTCTGAAAAGGCTCAATACCCTTAGAAAATACGCCCTTATCGAGTTTGCATCCTTTGATGGGAGGACCTTGTTAAGCACGTCAAAGGATAACCCTGCCAGTTGTCCAGGCGGTTCTACCGCTTCAGAGTTCTCTCCTTCTCCGATTTCCAAGCCGATGAATGAACCCATGTAGTCTACTCTTTCGTTGAGCTCGTCTATCTTTGATGAAAGTGCGTCTATCGTCGAAAAAAGCTTGTTTAACGTCGCTTCTATCGGATTTATATTCTCTGTTTGATGCATAGTACCTCCTTTTATGTGAATTTATGAATTTGATTGTTTATAAGCCTTTGCTAGATTTTTCGAGTTTTAGCCCAAGTTATATTTTTAGCGGATATTTGCAAAATAATTTTTCCTCTTGAATATATAATTTGTGTAACATTATTTAAATCAGAAATATCTAATAAGATTTATGAATATACGGGAAATAAGCGAAGTAGCAAAGAAATTCAGCGCTCCTGAAATGAAGGTAACTGATATAGACGGTTGGATAAAGGAGCTGGAAGCCAGGGCTTCTAGCAGCAATGCTCATTACAGGGGAGAGATAGACTTCAGGTATAAATCAGACGAAGAGATACCGGACCCCGGGTTTGTAGGCAATGTAAGCGGTTATCATTTTACAAAAGACATATACAAGAGGTTTCATTTCCAGCCGGAGTACTACTCAGTAATGCAGATATTCGGGGCAATAGAGTATAAACCGTTAAAGACTGCGGAATCCGTGGATCCATCCTCCTTGTCAAGTTTAATGAACATGGTGTTTGAGAAGAGGAAGAATTTGGAAGACAGGGTGATGCAGCTTCTTGGGAACATCAATACCGTTTTGAAATCGCTTATAGCCATAATCTACGAACTGAAGGAGCTTGACAGGAACATTTATTTCTATGACGAATTAAAGGACAGCGACAAGGAGAAGGCGGAAGCGGCAGAGCTTGCATTGAAAAGGATATTCTTGGACAACGTTGATTCAAGAAAGGGCGGAGCCAGTCTTTCCGCGCTTTCAAGGTCACCCACGCAAAGCCAGGCCGGCCCAGGGTTCATAGACATAATGTCCGTTTTTTACCAGGTCAAAAATCTGAAGGAAGTGCAGGAGATTGACAGAAACGAGCAGTACAAAAATATACTTAAGAACAGGTACATAGAGTACGAGAAATGGAAAGAAATAAACGGCAATGACCTTAAAAATAGGAAAAAGATGCTTTTACAGTATCTTAAAAGCCAGATGGGCTCGTTTAATTTGTACGTAGATTGGTGTTCTACTTACCTTTCATTACTGTCAAAGATGGGATGGAATACCGCGACAAGAGCGGAAGATTACATGAAAGGCGCAGGAAAGCCAGACATCTTCGAAAACGAAAGCTTTTCTGTAACCGCTTTTGCGTATAAGCCCATCTACGCAAGGGAGTACGACGTGGAATACGTCAAGTTATTCAAAAGCAAGGGCCCGGAAATACCTATAAAGGTAGAACCGAAAAGCATAGCCGGCAACCTTATTTCAAGAGGCTATGCTGAGCACAAGAGATCATTCATTTATAACAGGATCAAAAAATACGGACCGTTGGTAATCCCGGCAATTAAACTTAAGATGGACTTTAAGGAAAAGCCGAGCAAGGAGCAGCTACAGCCGCCTTATGAGGGAACAGTCTATTTCCACATGTTTCCATACTGCTTTACTCCAGAAGAGTTCTATCTTTACAAGAAGGCGCAAACCGCAAAGATACAGAAAACGGTCTTTGCAGCCGTTGACCAGGCAGTTTTTCATTCTCTCAGCGTGATAAAAGACGATCTTGATAAATACGTTAAAGAAGCTGAAAAAATTGAAGAGAAGAAGCCACAGAAGGACTATGCTTTTATGGACATATACAGGTCGTTTAAGGACGATTTCTCCGGCATTTCAAAGTCGTTTTCAAGTTTTTCTTCGGTTGAAAAGCACAAGGCCACCTTCAATGAGGACCAGGCGGAGATATATGAAATGCTGGTTAACTCAAGGCATTTTTCAAGTTCAACCATAAAAACCGCTCTAGAGACCGGATTGTTTATTTCGGACAAGGACTCAGCGTATATTTACGATGAATTGAAGAAGAGGGTGCAGCTGCTGAATTGGAAGCCGCCTTTTTCGGTGAATTGATTTTATGAACAGAAAAGGACAGATGCCGATAACCGAGATAATAGCGATAATCCTAGCAATAATAGTATTGTTCGCGGGCATAATAATAGGGTTGATATTCACAGGGGCAGGTTCAACGATTGCAAAGGACATGACAAGTGTCTTTTCATTTAGCTGGCTTTATGGCAAGGGAATATGAATGAAAGCGGCGTTGTAAGCGGTGTTTTTTTGTACATAATCCTGATAATAATAGGTATACTGCTGATAATCATATTCCTAGAGCTTTTCACGCCGTATAAATTTACGGATCTTTTTAAGGCGTTCATATCGAAGTCAATCAGTTTGAACGTAAGCAGTTCCGGTGGATATGAATAAAAAAGGGGTAGAAAGCTATATCCTTTTGATAATAATAACGCTGATAATCCTTATACTGATAATAATATTCTACCTTTTTCTTTTTTCTCCAAGCACAATACACAAACTTATACCGGGAGTTCCAAACATCTAACATGGAAGCTGTCTGGTTCTATGTTATAGCCGTTATATTGGGGATAACGCTGCTTTTGGTCTATTTGGTGTTTGTTGGGCCTTCCGCGTTAGCTAAAGACATATCAGGCTTTTTCTCAGGGATAAGTTCATCAATAACGACAGGTTTCAAGAACGCGTATTAACATTTTTATACTTTCGGCAGCTATTAGGGATTATGATTACTTACAGCGAATTTCTTAGAATAAGAAGGCAGGAACAGGAAGACAATAGGACGCTTACGAAATTTACCGACAGCATGCTGGAAGAGATGAAAGAGTACATAGCAATAAACAAGAACTCATTGGAAGAAGCAAAGAAAATGAACGATGAAAAAAAGGCAGAAGAAATATCAACGCAGATAAAAAACGCAATATCAACATTGGAGCAGATAATAAACTTGAGGATGCTTAAGATTGCGGGGATGTCCATATTGGATATTGACAGCGAACAAGCAAAGACGAACATGCTTTCCAAGGAGATAATTCTTTTCGACAACATGCTCAGTCTTTCCAAGGAGCACAAATCCAGCATCATAAACGAAGTAAGAACCATAGAGCCAAAGAAACTGCAGAAAGTAGAGAGCAGTGACAGCGATGGAGACAAAGTGGTCATAAAAATACTTTCCGATATACCGAAGTTCGTCTGGAGAAATGACAAGTCTTACGGTCCTTTCAGCTTCCCGAACGTAATAGAAATAGACAAGGATGTAGCGCAGATACTCATAAAAAGCGGAAAAGCCGAGAGCGTATAAATGACCCTTTTTAAGGAAAAGATAGAGGACAGAGAATATCAAAGTAAGATATTTGAGACCGCCAAAACCGGCAATACGCTCGTAGTTCTGCCAACAGGCCTTGGCAAGACGATAATAAGTGCGATGCTTGTAGATTACAGGCTTGAAAAATATCCTTCTTCGAAGATACTATTTCTGGCACCGACGAAGCCGCTTGCAAACCAGCATTACAAAACGTTTTCTTCCCTGCTTGCAGTAAAGCTTGGAGTGGCCAGTGGCTCAGTTTCCAGCACCGAACGCGGCAAAATTTATGGAGAAGCGCAGCTCATATTCGCGACGCCGCAGACGATAGAGAATGACATGAACAAAAAGACCATAGACTTCTCTGATTTCAGCCTGTTAATAGTGGACGAAGCGCACCACACAATAGGAAATTACTCCTATGTAAAGATAGCAAAGATGTACTCGGAGCAGTCCTTTCATCCGCTTATATTGGGGCTTACTGCTTCTCCAGCATCTGACAGGGAAAAGATAAAGACCATCTGCAGCAATCTGCAGATAAGCAACGTTGAAATAAGGTCTGACGATGATCCTGACGTTATACCTTACATACAGAAAAAAGACATAGAAGAGATAAAGGTTGACCTTCCGCAGGAAATGCTTGAACTTGCGAACGATTTAAAGCTGCTTATAAGCGAATCAATAGGAGAATTGCAGGAAACGGGCCTGCTGAAAAACGTGCAGAAAAGCAGGATAAACAGGGTGACAATACTGCTGCTGCAGAAAAGCCTTCAGAGACAGATGCTGAGCGGAAAAAGAACGTACTATCTTATCCGCGGCATAATCTTGACTTCAAAGCTTTTGAAGCTTTATCATGCCTATAACATGTTGTCAACGCAAAGTTTGACTGCGTTTTTAAATTTCCTGGAAAAAATCCAGAAAGGAAAGGCAAAGACGGACAAAGAACTTTCGTCAAGCAAGCGGTTTATTGAAATACGGGAAAGGACGGCGGAATTGCTGGCCAAGGGGATGGAGCATCCAAAGCTTAAACAGCTTGAATTGATATTCACCAAGCATTTCAATGACTCCAAAAAAGCAATAGTCTTTGCTCAATATCGGGACACGGTTGACGTTATCTACAACAGCCTGTCGAAGATAGCGGGAGTAAGGCCCATAAAATTCATAGGGCAGGGAAAAGGAGGGTTGTCGCAGAAAGAACAGATAAACATAATAAGGGATTTTGAATCGGGAACGTACAATGTACTTGTTTCAACAAGCGTAAGCGAAGAGGGGATGTCGATAAAGGGCGTCGACATTGCAGTTTTTTATGAAACCATACCGAGTGCAATAAGAAACATACAAAGAAGGGGCAGGGTCGGAAGATTTTCCGCCGGCAGCATATTCATATTGATTACAAGGGGAACAAACGACGAAGGCTATTATTGGCTTTCCAAAAAAAGGGAGAAAACGATGAAAAGGATAATAAAGAACATAAAGGAAAACCCAGATACGATAAAGCAGGACGGGACTTTGCACCCATTTATCTAACTGCCGGATATATAAGTTTCACATGTTCCCCCAGCGGAATATTTCACTCCGTCTATGGAAACGTTGCTTCCGGAAGTGTTGCCTATGATAACTGTGTTTATTTTTGGATTTAGGATTGTCAAATCCGTTGAAAATGAATTTATCCCCGCGGTGTAATTTCCTATTTTGGATAAGGAGGATGGGTTGCTTTGAATGGTATTGCTTGCAAATACCTCATAAATTAGTCCCGGGCTGCCTTCGGAAACGGTTACTTTAAAGGTGTTCTGCTTTGAAGGAGTGCTTACGTTTGTAATGTTCGCAGAGCATGCCGTAGGAGAACCGCTACCGCTGGTTATTATCCCAGACGGGAAGATTGCAAAGTGGAATACCGAGCTTGCTATCACTACGCCTATCACTAAAAAAGCAATTAGGAGTATAACGACTATGAAATACTCTACAGCACTCGTACCTTTCACTTTGTCACCGCACATATGTAAATGAGGTTCCTCCCTAAAAAGTTAGGCTTTGATATCCCTATCTGCTGAGGCAGAGAATCAAAGAAGTAGAATAAAGACTGCGCGCACTGCTCTAATCCAGTAGCATACAGAGAAGAATAAGCGAGCTTTGCGGTATAAGTAAGAACATTGGGCGCTATGTCGTCTTTGCATAGCGTGTTGTTAAAGCATGCAGCAGCACCGAAGCCTGCAAGTGCCGTGCCTGCGATCAATCCCGGGTTTGAAGGTGCGAGTAGCTTTGCTCCTACTCCGGATATGACGGCCCTGGAACATTCGTATTCTATCCCAGCCGTTGGATAATTGTTAAGAAATGTTGCTGGTTCGCATTCACTCGGCAAACTTATTGAACTTGGCGGAAACCTAGTTCCTACCAGCGAATTTAGATAAACTATGTATATCTGTGCCTTGTTTATTGATTTGCTGCTGTTCGGAAATACAAAGCCACTCTGGCTTTGATTACTCACGTTTTTATAGCTGAATATGACATTGTCACCCGGCTTTAAATAATCTGCGTACGATTCGTTTATTATTGAGGTACTTTTTACCGGTTCAGTCAAAACGCATGAGGAAGGAGCTTCGTACGAACCAGTTACTGAGTCATAGCCCACTGTGCAGTTGTTCCCGCTGCAGAAATTAGTGTACAGATCCGTGCATGAAGCAGTACTTCCGTCAGGAGTTGAGCAAGTTCCCAATTTAGTGTTAAAAGAGCAGCCCTGCGATGCTTCGCAAAGGTAACTGGAAAGATTCAATGCAGCTGTAGGCTGTTTTGAGCCATTTAATGGAATGTATTTAGTTTCATAGCCCTGTGTAAATGGAGAGTAGCCAGACTGGCTTTTACAGTCGAAATAATTAGATGACTGCGCTTCACATAAACTTGGATCGCTTAAGTCGCATGAATACCCGTTTAGATTTGAGCTTGTCAGCGGATTAGAGCATGACTGCACGGCAGTGTGGTTAAGGCAGCTGACTTCCGTAGTATAAGCGTTGCTTTCAAGAAATGTAGTAAGGTTGTTTATGGTAAGATTCTGATTGGTGTTAACATCCACCACAGAGCATGTAGCCGGCGAGTTTGTCAGTACAGTCAACCCCTGGTTTGCACCATATTGATTCCAGCAGCTCGTAAGGTCAGTAGCCACTGTTGAAAATACCTGCGAAGGTTGTGAGCCCGGACCATAGCCGGATGTCGCTGTAGTGCATCCAAAAAGCGGAGGAGATATCCCAACTGCTTTGAGTGTGCTGCTTAAGCAGAAAAAATTCGATACGCATAGCCCATTATAATAAAAATTGGTAAATTCCGAGCTTACATAGCATATTCCGCTGTTTGAAAGGTTCACTCCGACTAACAGAAGATAGCCAGCAATTGCCACTATGACTATTATGAATATAACTGCTAAAACTATGAATATAAAGCTCTCTCCAGGTGTCTCTGCCATTAGTTAAGTAGTGTTTTCATGCAATAAATTAATATCCAACTTTTATAATTCTGAATAAATCCGGCTTTACTGGCCGGGTATGCATACGAATACCCTGCTTTGGCTGTAAACCATATAATTACTCAGTTTTCCGCACAACGGCACGTAATAATCGCAGCCGCTTGTCTCATTTACTACATTTAAAGACGGATTGCCATCGCTAAGAGAACTTACCGTTTCCCTGCTTTGGTTTATAGTTTCGTTGGAGTAAGCGCATACAGCTAAATCGTTAATCGCTGGCTGTTGATATCTTGCAGTATACTCGCACTGGTCTCTGAAACTTATCTGGCAGTTATTGATTCCATTGGATGGGTAACCGAAGTAAGTCACGGTATAGCTTGAATTTGATAGTTTGTCGGATGGCTGTATATACGCCGCGTTTCCATTGCTGCCGTTGGTTATGAAGACCATCTGCAACGGGTAGCTGCCATTGTAATTGCTATCGAGGTAATTTATTAATGCAGAGTAATTTACGTCGTTGCTCTGGCTGATGAGCGATCCTTTGTAACAGTTGAATATCCGGTTGATTGTGCTGGCGGAAAGCACTTGGGATCCGATGGCAGCGTTTCCGCCGGAAAACAGGCTAAAGCAGGAAGAAGCTTCAGTGTAAAACGACGAAGCAAAGTCTGCCGTAGTTTTGTCGTTGATGTTTGCAGTTTGCAGGCAGTCTTTTTGCACCTGTGCTGACTGAGTGGGACTTACCACTATGTTCGAAAAGCCAAAGAATGAAGTTATGCCTGTGAACGGCGCAAGAAAGCTGTTCACTATCTTGTACTGGGTAAACGCAGTAAAACAGCTTAGTCCGAAGTTTATCGTGCCGAAAGAGGTTATTATGGAAAAAGAAACAACGGCAAGTATTACCCCTGCTATTATAACCAATATTACGAAAACTATTGTAAGCAGTATCCCCTCTTCCATCTAAGAACTTCCTCCAATAAGATTTCCAAAATAAGAAAATGGAGAGCTGCCGTGGGAGCCGGCATAAAAGAGAATCACTATCAACCCTATGACTGCAAGTGCAGTTATTATAACCAGGATTATCCATATAAGTCGCCATTCAACGCTTCCTTTCTTATCCATATCACTGACCAACGCATGCCGGACAGTACGGCCCGTCTCCCGATATGCATGCCGTCACGTTTATCGCGCAGTTCTGTATGTCCGTAGCGTTGTTTGCCACTATCGTGCTTTCCGAGCAACTGAATAAATCAGCGGTATTTGTGGGAGAGACCACACTGCATTTATTTGTTATGTTTGCGGGTGGGCTGGCTATACATGACTGGACTGCGGATGCGCTTCCCTGACCGTTCGTCCATAGGTCATAGTAGCACCAGTGCCTTATGCATGTCTGCTGTGCAGTAGCTGCATTATAACATGCATTTTCATCATAGCATCTGAATAATGGAGTACCTTCCATCCTGTTTGCATAACCGTATTCAGCGCTTGTGAACTGATTCTGCAGCAGAGCCGTAGACGAATCACATCCTACTGGAAAAATGGACGAATAATTGTTATAGAAGAGGAAAAACATTGTAAGGGCTATAACTATTCCGACAAGCACTTCAAAGAAAAGAAACTGTTCAACGTCCATTTGATTCTTAGCCGGTATTAATTTAAATTGTTTTTATAAATGCTAATACGAGGAACAGCCAGTAATATTCTACAAAAATGCCACTATATTTAATGAATATCCGATTTACAGCTTTTTACCGTCTGCCAGCACTATCTCGAACCATTTGCTCTTTCCGTCTTCTATGAGAAAATATGAACCTACGACCTGCATGTTTTTATATACTCTTAAAGCTCTGTCCCTTGCGATGCCTTCTTTGCTGATTTCTAGTTTGTAGTATATTCCGCTCTTGCTCGGCCTTCTTGCATGATTCTGCCTTGGCCTTCTGAAGTCTCCCTTGCTTACCCTTACCCTTACGACTATGTACCCCTGTTTGGCTTTGTATCCTATGGTCTTTGCCTTTGCTATCTTTGTGGGCTTTTCTATTCTCTTTATTATCGGCTGGTTTCTCACTTCTTGCAGTATTTCCTTCTTTCTTTCGTTATTCTTGTACAGAGCCATCTCATTGGCGTGAATGTATTTATATGATCCCATAAGGGATAAATTAAAATCTGCAAGTATAAATATCTAACTCTATCTCAATTGATTATATTTCCGCTTGATGCTATCACCGGAGAAGATGAAATGTTGGTCGGCGTATAGTATATGAAGCCATTTCCATTGAATGAGCTTCCAAAAGATACTGACGTCAGATTACATTCCTCATATTCCAAAGCAGGAAGATACGTTTTTGAACATACAAAATTGGTGTAGTTTACGCCTGCTACTATTAAAGACAGCCCGTCTATCTTTACGTTCTCGTTCAGGAGATTCTGGAATTTTATGTAGAAAAGGGATTTTGGCGAAATATAACCCTGCTGGACTATCTGGAATCCAGAGAATCCGGAATAACTTGGAGCGGTCGTCGCACCCGTTAATCCCGGAAAAAACGTGAATATTATGTAGAATACTGATCCTATGACTATTATGGCCAGGCTGTAAATTATGACCATCTCAAGTGATTCCTGTCCTTTCATATCTTTTTTATAAATTTTTAAAATATAAGTATACTCAACGTTTAAAAGCATTTCAAAGCCTAAAAATACAGTATAAAATTTATAGCCAATGCGATCGATCAAAGCCTTGGGTGGGTTTCGAACCCACAACCTCCTGCTTACGAAGCAGATACTCTACCGTTGAGCTACCAAGGCATAATATTAAGGATTAATTCTCCGTAATAAAACTATTTAATAGAATGTATATTTTTATATATTTACTATTAAGTAGTAAGGTATAAATACTCGATAAATTCTCATAAAGTGATGAAATCTAAAAATTTAGAGAAGATAACCGGATTCGAAACAGAAAAAGGGTCCAAATACACATATCAAAATGATATGGTTATAAGAAAGAGATATGACGGTATTGTTGTAGATAATTTTGATCTTAATGTTTTTATACCTCCCTATAATAAGTTAGATAAATCTACACAATCTAAACTTAAGGCCTTGCATAATATTGACGAGAATTCATATGAAGATTTTATATCAGGCATAGTGTATAACCCTAAGTATCTTTCGCATGTTTATTTATTTGAAGATAATAATCTCAAAAAGATAAACAATACTCAAGAAATTAAAGGAAAGGCATACTTTGTCTCTCGGGGCGGGCCGGACAAACATTTTAAAAATAACATAGCTTTTTTAGTTGAGGTAGCCAAGGAGCCAGAAATCGGGTATTTCCCTTACCAAGAAAACAACACAAATAAAGGTTACTACGTATACCACCTTGGTGACAAAATCTCGAGTATCGACAAAGCTAGGGTTTAAGTGTTTTAAATCCGACCATTTTTTTATTAACGTCTTTTTTGTAGTTTTCATCGCTTACTACATGACTCATAACTGTGAACGATTTTCCGCAGTAAAAGCACTTTACTGCTTTCGTTGAGGAAGTTTTTCTGTATCTGCCACATTTGGGGCACTTGACAATTCTGTAAACTGTCATAGGCGAATTATCTGCTTTGCTATGTTCATAATGTCTCTTGCTGCAAAGCTCTTCGGGGACGATAGCACTATCGGTATGCCGATTCTAAGGGCATTATAAACTCCGTTGTCCTCCCTTACCTTCCACAGATTTTCTATCCCTGTAAGGTCTTTTATTTCCTTCTCTGTCATTTGCTCCTTTATTCTGCTGTTTACTTTATTTATAACAAGTCCAAGTATGCTTATCCCTGCGTCATCCAGTTCCTCCTTTAATTTTTTCGCTTCTATTATCGAGGTTATGTCGGGATTAGAGATTATCAGGCCGTTTGCGTCTTTGATTAGTTTTATAAACTCTATCTCGTACGACGGCTTTGAATCTATTATTATAAAATCGTATTTGTCCTGCAGGTCTTTTATGTAAAGATTTACGTTTATCAGCTTGTGCGATGATCTTTCTACTCCGCTCTTTGCGACTCTGGACGGCAATAGATGGAAGTTTGGATTATCGCCAGTATACACGGCTTCTTCGATTTTAGCCCTTTCGTTTAGTACGTCTTCCAGTGAGTACTTGAATCCCACAAAACCGTAGTAGACAGCCACGTGCGGCGTTTCGAGATTTGCGTCTACAAGCAGCGTTTTTTTGTTCAAGTTTGAGATTGCAGTAGCTATGTTTACGGCGGTTGTCGTCTTTCCTACTCCTCCTTTAGGGCTCATGACCACTATGATCTTGGCTGGCATATTAATAGTAAAAAGTAGACTAATTAATATTTATGGATGTCGATAAAACATGCTCAATATGCGGCAGGAAAGCGGTTTTTTATTCCTCTTACTTAAAGCAGGACCTGTGCAAAAAACATTTTGAAAGAATGCTGATAAAGAGAGTGAGAGCTAACATGAACTCGCATAATTTAAAGGATACCTTATTTAGACTGGGGAAAGAGAACAAATGCGGCAATGCATTCCTTGAATTCATGTTCAAGGACATGGAAAGCGCCGGAGGATCAAGGTTGTGTTCTTATACACTGGAGGATTTTGCCGTTTGTGTAATGAGCTTTTTTCTTTTTCATGATCCTCCCGATAAAAATATAAACGGAAAAGAAGGTTTCAGCCCGCTGTTTAACGTGTCTGAAAACGAGATAATAAGCTTTTTCAAGCTAAAGAAAATAACCCTGCAGCCAATAACAAGAAATGAAAAAGATGAAGCCGTATTGAAATTTTTAAGGGAGATAGAGGAAAGAAGGCCCGGAGGAATGATATCCCTGGTTAAGGTTGGCATGACTTTGAATATCATCTGATTCTGTAGTATTTTTTGTTTACAGTATTGCCCCAGCTGAAATTGCCAAGCTCGTTCTTGTTTTCCACAGTTACCTTCCCTTCTTTCAATGCGAGATAAAGGTAATGATAGACTATCCTGCTTGAAACTTTCATGCCGGTTTTTTTGATTTCCTTGTATATCTCATACCCGGTCTTCTCCCCGCTCGACAGCGCTGAAAGCACTGCTTCCATCATATCCTTGTCTATTTTTCTTGCCATTTCAGCTGCACTGCGGTACCGATTCATTGATTGAAAGACATATGTATTTTAATATGTCGTTGTAAGCAGTCTGATTGTTTGGGAATCCCCCTATCTTGTAATACTCCCCATTGAACACCATCAAAGGCACCCTGTCCGCCCCTATTTGGTTGAATATTGAAACGGCAGAATCCGGCAGATTAGAGGTTAAATTCAGGTTGTAAGCGCTTATATTAAACTCCCATGCGCAGAAATAACCACTGTAAAAAGTCCCATTTCCCCAAAGGCCGAAAAGCGAAGTAACGTTTTCAAACGAGTCCAAGGTCGAAGTGCAAGTCCTGCAATTGTTTGCGTAGTAGACAACGAAGGAAGGCATGTTTTGGGAGCAGAGCCCTGACATGTTTAAGTTTGTTTTATGGAATGCATATAGGCTGTTCAGCGAATAAGTCTGGTAATAAAAAAATATGGCTAGCATCAAAAGTGCAAATATCATTGCAGAATACGCGTAGTATTTGAATTTAGTTTGCATAAAACGACATGTTCAGGCTTTTCATCTCGCTTGCGTTGCAGCTGTTTCTGCTGTTAACTATGCATATGTTCGTATAATTTCCAAGTCCTTTGTAAAGGTATGAATAAGTGAGGGAGGAAAAGTATGCTGGATCTACTACTATGTCGAATGTTTTTGAGTAGCTGCAAGAGCTTGCATTTATAAGCCTGTATACCTGGAACTGGAATGGGCTGTAAATCCCTGTTTCATTTGCGTAGTCTAAAATCTTCCCGTTTCTGCCGAAGACAATGTTCACCGTCATCTGCTTCATTTTTAGTATCGCATTTATCATGTCATTGGTGTTTGTGCTGCCGTTGAACAGTCTTAAATCGTATTTTAAGGGATTAACAATCGAATAATTTTGAAGTCCAGAATCAACTATCTCAGCGTAATAGCTCTTTATCTGCGAATATGAGAGGTTGAACAATTGTTTTATCTGCGTCGAGTTCATGCTCTCGTTTATAAATTGATACAGCTGGCTTTCTGCAGTCGTGCAGTTCGTATTGTTCTCAACGCTGCACATGGAAAGAAGGCCGATGTCCTTTACTAGGCTTTCGTATGTTGTCTGCAGCACTGGTGAACTTAGCAGTACGTACGGAAAAGCAGGCGCCATCTCATAATTGCAGCCGAAAACAATCGAATTGTTTGACAGGCCACCATAAAAATAATAAAGGTCTTTGTCGGATAGACTGCTTAAATTTATGTTGTAATTTGAAAGAAAGTTCTGTAGTTTTATGCCGTTGGTAAGGTTTTGCTGGCTGCTTACGAATGCAGGTTTAAACGGATAAATGTACAATATTGCGGTGAATGCTGCGAGCAATACCACCACTACCAGCAACGTTTTGATAACCCTGTCATTTTCCATCGGTCAATTTTTCGCTTACCTTCTTTGCAGTTTCTTCCGGAGAGTAATTTATCCGCGTTATTCCAAGCGCTTCTATTGGATCGTTCTCTCCCGCAAGCACCTCTATTTCAAAGTGGTCCGCTCCAGATTGTTTTATGTCGAACGTTATCTCCTTCGTAAGTTTGCCGATTATTTTCATGAGCAGGTTTGCTATGTCAAAGGCCACTATGCTGTCCAAATCCTCTATCGCAGTGTGTTTTCTTGTAGTTATCCTAAGCAGCTCGTTCTTTTTCGGGGAAAAAGGCACATAGGCGATTATGTTCTCCGTTTTGTATACTTCTCTGTTT
>JAKAVT010000001.1 GCA_021817165.1 Nanobdellota archaeon | reverse complement strand
GTTTTACAGGATGAACGGGAGGGTGGTCTTTGGCTTCCTTGCCTCTGGTGGGATTCAGTGGTTTTTTCATTATCTCCGTCACCGCTTTTTCGTACGACCTTGAATTTCTAAGTTCATTTAGTATCTCGTTTAAGTCAAGCGTAGGAGGATACGCTTCGCTGTCCGTTCTAGGGTAGGAAACGTATCCTTTCATGTATAATCCTTGAACTATGCGCATGGCGTTCGGTACGGAAAAACCGATTGCCGCAGCACTTCTTAAAAAAGACGTAGTATTAAATGGTTTGGGAGGTGCTACCCGTTTTCTTTTCTTTTCGACTTTATTTATAACTGCTTTTTTCTCATTTTTTATTTTTCTCAGCTTTTCCGCGATTTTTTCGTCAAATACCTTACCCTCTTTGTACTCTGCTATGAATTCGGAATCCTTTGCCTGTATCGTGGCCAAAAATCTCCAGTACTTCTCCGGCTTAAATGCCCTTCTTTCCGCATCCCTGTCAACTATGAGTGCAAGCGTAGGGGTCTGCACTCTTCCGATGGATAAGAAGGAGTTTCCAAGCCTTTCGGCCGCAAGCGATATGAATCTTGTAAGGACTGCCCCCAGTATCAAGTCAATTTCCCGCCTCGCGTCTGCACTGTCAGACAGATCCTTATTCGGCTTTTGCAGGTTTTTAAATGCCTCCGTCAGTTCTTTCGCTGTAAGCGAGGAAAATACGCTTCTGTATATCTTTGCTTTGTTGTTTTCTTCCCTTACTACATCAATCGCTTCGAAGCCTATCGATTCTCCTTCAGTATCATAGTCCGTTGCTATTATCACCTTGTCGGCTTTCTTTGCGAATTTTCTTATCACGGCTATGTTTTCCTCTGCAGACGGAATGTAAATTAATTTTGCGTCTATCATCTTCATCAGCGTTTCTTCGTTCCATTTTTTGAAAGTCTCTGGGTATCTTACGTTTTTTATGTGGCCCTTAAGCGGCATTACTACCGTTTCCTCTCCAAGTATGTCGGTATACCACACTTTTACCGGACCAAATTCTTGCGTCCTTATTTTCGTCTCCGCGAGATTCTTTGCTATCGTTTCTGCAGCCGTGCTTTTTTCTGCTATTATTAGTTGCATTTTAGAATAATATATATAGTAGTATATAAGCCTATCCTATAATCGTGCCATTTATTTCCCTGTTTTCAAGATACCGTTTTATGTCTTCAATGTCGCTTGTTACCACTACCTTAATGCCGTGCTTTTTGCATATCCTTGCTGCCAACGGGTCGAATATAAAATTCATGCCCGGAACTCTTTTTCCTTTTGTAAGGGTATACAGTTTTTCGAAGGTTATCTCCTTCAGAAGTCTTACGTTTTCGAATTTTCTTGGGTCTTTGTCATATACTCCCGTCTCTTTTGACATGTTGAATATAACGTTTGAATGCGTTGAAACGGCAGCATACGCGGCGCATGTATCTGTTGTCCATCCTGGAAGATAGCCTCCTGTAAGCGTTATCTTACCGTTTATCTTTATCTTTCTTGGATCCTTATCGGTATAATCTGTCTCGAATGCCTTTGACATTATCCATGCGTTTAAATGTGTGCATTTTATCCCGACTGTATGCAAATCCTTTTCGTTTAGATTAAAATCCTTGGCGAAACCAATGTATTCCCTTGCTATCGGACCGCCGCCGGTTATAACCAAAGATTTTTCTTTTATTCCTTTTAATTCCTTGAAAAGCAAAGAAGTATCTTTTTTCTTGTCAAATAGAAACGAGCCACCCAGCGATATAACTGCAGCCATATAATTAGAAGGTCAACGGAGTTTAAATAACTATTTTGTAGTATAGTAAAAGTTATTAAATAATCAGCAACTATTAAATGAATTAAAGCGGAGTAGAGCAGCCAGGAGTGCTCGCTGGGCTCATAACCCAGAGGTCGTGTGGTTCAAATCCCACCTCCGCTATAAATTAAAGCAGCATAGTGTTAAACCGGAAAATGGAAAAGTTTTACATAACCACGCCAATTTACTACGTTAATGACAAGCCACACATTGGCCATGCTTACACAACAATAATTGCGGACGTGTTTGCAAGATGGCATAGGATGAAAGGTGAGAAGGTGTTCTTTTTAACAGGTACGGACGAACATGGTGGTAAGATAGAAAAAGCTGCAGCAGAAAAGAACAAAACGCCACAACAGCTTGTCGATGAGAACTGCCAGAAATACAAAATTACGTGGGAAAAACTTAACGTATCTTATGACAAGTTTATAAGGACTACTGATGAATACCACGAATCAGCAGTAAAAGCATTCATTAAAAAAGTATGGGACAATGGAGACATATACAAAGGGGAGTATGAAGGATTTTACTGTCTGCCAGATGAAAGATACATAACGGAAAGTGAATTAGTAGGGGGGAAATGTCCGGACTGTGGCAGGGACGTTCAGAAAATAAAGGAGGAGGCCTACTTTTTTAGGTTAAGCAAGTACAAAGAACAGATAGTAAAACTTATAGAAAATGGCTTGATAATACCGGAAAAGAATGCAAACGAGATATTAAGCAGGCTCAATGGGGAATTAAAGGATCTAGACATAACGAGGAAGAGCGTTTCGTGGGGGATAAAGTTTCCATTTGACGAAAGTCATTCAGTTTATGTATGGTTTGACGCTTTGCTTAATTATCTAAGCGCCTTGAACTGGCCGGACGGCAGCGAATTTAAGGAATTCTGGCCAGCAGACATTCATTTGGTTGGAAAGGAGATAGTGTGGTTCCATTCTGTTATATGGCCTGCGATGCTTTTGTCGGCAGGTTTATCCCTGCCAAAAACCGTGATGGCACACGGCTGGTGGACAGTTGAAGGCAGAAAAATGAGCAAGTCAATAGGAAACGTAGTCGATCCAGTAGAGATGGCCGACAGATACTCTGCAGACGCATTTAGGTACTTTTTATTGAGGGAGAAACCGACTTGGGAAGATGGCGACTTTTCGGAATCAGCATTAAAGGAAAGAATAAATGGAGAGCTGATGGCCAATTTAAGTAATCTCGTTGCAAGAGTGCTGACAATTGCAGCAAGATTTGACGGCAGAATCGAAGGTAAAGTTGAGCTGGAAGACTTTATGAAAAAAGAAGATATAATTGAAGACTTTGAGAAAAACGATCTTTACTCGGCGTTGAATCTTGTATTCGAAGGCGTAAGAAAAATAAACAAATACGTAAATGATAAGGAGCCGTGGAAATTACAGGGCAAAGAATTAGCGAATGTACTTTACAATTCCTTAGAAGCCATAAGGATATCTGCAGTTTTTTTAAAGCCATTCATGCCTTCAACCGCAGAAAAGATAGAAAAGAAGCTAGGGATAAATTCACAGTCATTGGATGATGCAGTGTTCAGGGAGTTTACCACAAAGGTAGAAAGAGGAGAAAACCTATTTAACAAGGTAAATTAAGAAAAAGACGATTCTGGAAATCCGAGTTTTATTAGTATGTCCTTTGCCTTTTCAATGTGCTCTCCCTGCAATTCTATCATGCCGTCTTTAAACGTTCCACCGCATGCTATTTTCGTCTTTAACGTCTTTGTTATGTCTTTTATATTCACGGCCTTTGGATCAAGCCCATTTATGATAGTCACCATTTTTTTGAAAGAAACTTTTTTAGTGTAAATCTTTATTTTCTGCGTTTCCTGTGAAATGGTTCCGCAGATACAAAGGTCCTTTGGAAGACCGCAAACCGGACAAACTTCTGTCATTTTTTATCTTTTTATTTAACCCCTTACAAAATTTATAGTGTATATATGATTAGATACGTATATAAATCTTTCTCAATAACAAATAAATAAAGCAAAAATCATCTACTATTAGATATAAAATGAAATTTAAAGAAATCAAGGAAAAACTGCGCTTACCAGAATGGGCCGATTTAACTCCAAGCCAATTCTCCGACATGTCTTTCAGCTGCATAGGCCATGCAAAAAGCAGCGGGAAAGATCCGGCATCGTTAGCAGAAGAAACTGCAAGAAACATAAAGTCGGAATACGTAAAGAATGCCTCCGCATTAAACGGCTACGTAAACATAGACTTAAACTTTGAGGAGCTGGAGAAAAAAGAGAAAATACTGAGTAGGATAGAAATACGCAGCATGGAAAATTCGTTTTCCGGTAAAACCATCAGGCTTGAGCATACGTCGGTAAATCCTAATAAGGCCCTGCACATAGGCCACATGAGGAATTCTTATATAGGAGAGTTCATGAGAAAATCGCTTTTATACAGCTCTGCAAACGTTATAACCTCAAATTTTATTGAAGACACGGGAGCGCAGGTCGCAGACATAATCGTAGGTTTCAAATATCTGAATAAAAAGATGGAAACAAACGAAAAGTTTGATCTTTACTGTTCTAAAATATACAAGGAAGTCAATGAAGACTACGAAAATGACAAGTCTTTGGTGGATAAAAGAAGGGAGATTTTGCTGAAAATAGAGGAAGGAGACAAAGAAACCCTTGAGTTCTTAGATGTAATAGTAAACAAAGTGCTTCTTTCCCAGCTGGCTACCCTCGTCGGGGAAAAGATAAAGTACAATCTTCTGGACCTTGAGCGGTACATTCTAGGGGAAGGCATAGTAAAATCGGCCCTTGATAAACTCACTGCAGAGGGCATAGCAGTTGTTTCCGAAAGCGAAAAGAATAAAGGATGCATAGTAAGCATAATAGACGGAAACGAGGTAACGCTTACAAGATCAGATGGCACTTCTTTGTACATAGCAAAAGACATAGCATACGCGATGATTAAGCATAGCATACTGGATGAAAGAATAAAGTACAGAAAATTCTCGTCAAATTTTGATGGAAGCGACATACTCATTTCCAGCAGTGACGGGAAGGAAAGCAATCTGCAAAAGATAGACATCTCATTTACATTGACAGACTCAGCGCAAAACGCCGAACAGTCCGCCGTAAAATCGATAGTAGAAAGGTTTTCTGGAAAGGATTCCTACAACCATTATGGCTATGAACCGGTTGCGATTTCGAATGATACTGCCGCTTACCTGGGTATAAAGACTGATGAAAAATTCATAAGGATGAGCGGAAGAAAAGGCATAACGGTTGAATTTGATGATTTAGCAGCCAAAATTCGGGGCAGAGTCATCGAGGAAGCGGAGAAAAGCGGCAGAAAAATCGATGAGGGTTCAGCAAAGAAGATAGCTTCAAATGTTATTAGGTACTATATATTAAGGTTTTCTCCGTCAAAAATGGTGGTGTTTGACATAAATGACGCTACTTCGTTGAAAGGGGACAGCGCCGTATACATAAATTACAGCTATTCAAGGGCATTGAGTGTATTGAAAAAGGCAAAGACGCATGATTTTAATGCCGCTTCATTTGATGAAAACGAAGAGAAGCTGATAAAAGAAGTGTTTTTCTGGGAAGACATTCTAGACAATGCAGTTTCAAACCTTAAACCAAACTTGGTGTGCGAATATCTGCACAGGATATCGGACATGTTCAATGCATTTTATGAAAAAAACAGGATACTTGACGATCCAAGGGAAAGCAGCAGACTTTTGGTAGTGAGGGCATTCAAGAACGTAGTAGAGAATCTGTCGTATTTTTTAGGGATGGATCTGGCGGAAAAGATTTGATTGATTAGCTGGCCGTAAAAAAGTAAACATATATTTATTGACGTTGAGATAGTATTGATTGGTGGTCAAAGTATTATGGACGAAAATCAACTCAATACCCTGTTTTCAAATGGCATACTTGTAGACTCTTCCATAAAGGACGTTAATATCTCTGATATAGATGGACTTATAAACTCGCTTAAAGAAAACAAGGTGGATTTTCTAGATATCAACACGTTTCACAATATATACGATGGAGAAGCAAGTACAGATTCAAGCATAGAAGTCATAAAAAACTACGAAGGAGAGATATCCGAAGCAAAACCTGCGAATTGGGTGAATTATTTTAATGACAGATTCAACAGGCTGAAGGCGATTTTGATGAGTAAGGATAGAAATGGCCTGCAGTCAATATCGAATATAAAGAGCATGCCACAGAGTTCAGATGTCAAGTCCATAGTAATGGTCTCTTCGGTCTCCATAAGCCCTGTTAAAAAATACACAATACTGGACATAGAAGACAATACTGGAAGTTACAAAGCCATAATAACGAACTCGAATCAAGAAATACTTGAGGATCAGGTTGTAACTATAACCGGCAGAAAATACAATGATGCCATATTTGTAAAGGACATAGTTTTTCCAGAAATACAGATGAAGGAAAAGATAAAGCAGGAAATGGATGACACGTTCATCTTGTTTCTGTCCGATATACATGTAGGTTCAAAGCTTTTTGTGGAAAGTGCTTTTGAGAGGTTCATAAAATGGATAAACGGAGAGATCCCGGAGTATTCAAATATAGCAAAGCTGGTTAAATTTATAGTGTTCAACGGCGATTTGATAGATGGTATAGGAGTATATCCTGATCAGGAAAGGGAGCTTGCAATAAGCGATCTTAAAGGCCAGTATGACAAATTATACAGTTTTCTTGACAGGATACCAAAAAACATAAAACTGATATTGTCGCAGGGGAATCACGACGCCACTCACATAGCAGAGCCTCAGCCAAAACTTGATAAAACGTTTGCAGAAAGTCTGTATAAATTGAAAAATGCGGTCTTTCTTTCGAATCCCTATCAGGTAAACTTGGTTGTGGGAAAAGCAAAGATAAACCTGCTTTCGTATCATGGGTTCAGCATTACCTATTACGCGAATAAAATACCAAAATACAGCAAGATGGATGCGGATGATATAGAAAACATAATGAAGATACATCTCAAATCTAGGCATTTGGCCCCGTCGCACGGTTCAACGCAACTTATGCCTTTGCCGAAGGATTATCTTGTCATAGAAGAAACACCAGACATATACGCCACCGGGCACATACATAAAACTCTTGCGTCCGTTTACAAAGGAACGGTGCTTATAAACTCCTCGTGCTGGCAATACCAAACATCCTACCAGAAAAAATACGGCATGGTGCCGGATGTTGCAAAGATCCCGATTGTAAACATGCGCGATAAAAGCATCCAAATACTTGATTTTCTTGGAGACAAAGTCCAAGCATACAAAAAGGGTTTGAAGGAGGTATAAAATGTGGAAGGTAAAATAATTGTGATAGAAGGAATAGACGGTGCGGGAAAAGCAACGCAAGCCAAGCTTTTAAAGGACGCGCTTGAAAAGAACGGGAAAACGGTTTCGATGTATTCCTACCCTGATTATTCCTCGGTATACGGAGAAAGGATAAAGTCGTTTCTCTACAAAAAAATAACTTTGAAAGTGGACGAACTTTTTATGCTGTATATAATAGATATGATAAAAGACAAGAGCAGGATAATCGAGAGCGTTAAAAAAGGAGATTACGTTGTAATAGACAGATTCTTCTTCTCAACTATTGCTTATCAGTCTGCAGGCGGCTTCTCATATGAAACGGGCAAAGAGCTTGTAAAACTTCTGGACATGCCGTTTGTCAACAAGGTATTTTACATAAGCGTGCCGGTATCCGTTTCTATGCAGAGAAAAGAAAAACAAAAGGGAAAGATGGACGTTGATAAATTCGAAAGCGATAAAAATTTCCTTTCAAGCGTTTCAACATTCTATGACAAGCTGAAGAATGAAAATTTCTACGCCAAAACATGGGAGGAGATAGACGGGAGTAAAAGCATAGAAGAGATATCTTATTTAATAAAAAAAGGCATTGAATAATTATGAAAGGGAAATTCATAGTAATAGAAGGAATAGACAACGCTGGGAAAGGCACACAGTCCGTTCTTCTGGCAGAGCATTTAAAGTCCAAAGGGTTCAAGGTTCTTTTGACAAAGGAGCCAACAAATGGCATTTTAGGAGGAATATCAAAAGCTGCTTTAAACAAAGAACTAAGCATCTCTAATAAGGCACTTCAGCTCCTTTTTTGCGCTGACCGTGCGCATCATCTGGAAACGGAAATCGAACCCGCCATGCAAAATGGCTTTGTCGTCATATGCGATAGGTATTTCTTTTCCACGCTTGCATACGGCTTTGCCTCTAACATAAATTATAAATGGCTCCGTTCCGTAAACATAAGCTTCAGAAAACCAGATCTCGGCATATACTTAGATCTGGATCCGAAAGCTTCTTTGTCAAGGTCCAAAAAACAAGTTGATGGGCTGCAGCTTTTTGACAACGTGGAAAAGATCTCTAAAGTAAGACAGGCTTATCTGTCTATAGCAAAAGAATTCCATCTTAAAAAGGTGGATGCAAAAGGCACTGTTGAAGAGGTAAGCCAAAGAATAAATAAGATTGTTGATAAGTTCTTTAATACACGGGTATAATCAATCTTATGCAAATTGGATCAAAAAGCCAGTCTTCCTTGGAATATTTATTAGTAATGGGAATAGCCATATTCATACTCGCAGCAGCAATATCATATGCAATATACTATCAGGTTGGATATAACTCTGCAGGTACATCACAGGATCTGCAGCTTGCGGCCACGAGCATAGCAAACGCTGTAAATTCATTATCTGGTGAAGGTGTAGGCTCCTCACAGCAGTTCAGCTTCTCTTCTCCAGGACTTGATCTCGTGTCTTCAATCTGCAATACTTCAATTTCCTTGTCATTTGGAGGGGAAGAAGCATCACAATCTCTGTCGTTGTACACTACGGGTGAACTTCCAATAGGTTCAGGTACTTACCTGGGAAAAGCCACTCTTGTAAAGAAGAACGGCAAACCGCAGGTACAATTAATGATGGACCTCCCAATATCCTATATCTCGACATCCTACATTTTCAATCCGTCTAGCGTTTTTTACAACGTTTCTTTTTTAGATACGAATGGTAATTTAGTGGGAAATGTAAATTTTACGATTATAATATACAACAATAACAAGGTAGTAGCAGAGCAGAATGAGAGCACTTTAACTGGTTATTACTCTGGCAGCGTAATTCCAAGCAACGGTGGTCAATTTTCGGCGAGTTCAACAGCCGAGATATACGTTCAATCATTAAATATAATAAGCCCTTCATGTTTTCTTCCACAGCAACTGCTTATCATCCCAAAGAATGTTTTAAATTTCATCCCATTGACTATAAAAAACAATCAACCCGTTTCAACGTCCTCTCCATTCCAACAAGAAGTCGTTGTTGACTCGGCGAATTATCAGCAGTATGAAGCGTCAAACCTGCAGAATGTGGAATTCTTCTACCCGAACGGAACAGTTATAGATTCATGGCTTGAATCTGGAAATTCAAACACTGCTACTAGCTCTGTTTACTGGCTTAAGTTGACCGGCATTTCTGCCTCTTCTTCCATAACAATTTACATGGGTTTCGGCTCTAAATCAATAAATCTATTTAACAACACAAACGACGGCGAAGCCCCACAGCTTTCCTCAACATATGGGGAGTATGACAATATAGGCAACGTTATGAATAAAGGGTTGGAATACCAAATATACTTTGATTCCAGCGGAGCTTGTGATAGCGGTAGTTACCAGAACAATGTATATGCAGCTGCCTTAAACAATGGCGTAACAGTAAGTTCATGTGCGGCGATGTCTTCTTCAACTCCTTCTTTTTATACCTCGCTTTTGGGCAGTTCGCAGGATGTTGCCGGAACTACTGAGCCAAATGTTGTAATGAATTATCAAGAAGGTTACTCAGGAGGTTCAGCATATCCAAATCCGCCTGTTTCAAACACAGCAAATTCTTGGATAATAAAGGCAATAGGCTGGGCAGAGGTAAATTCCTCAACCTCCTTTTCAGTTGGATCAGACGACGGAATTGCACTTGGTTATTCGACTTCCGCTTACGGGGGCAACGGGGTATACTGGCTCGGAGGAACGTCTAATCCAAACAATTTAGTAAGCGAATGGCATACAGAAGGTTTTACTACCTATTCAGGTACGATATCAAATATAGGAACGCAGAGGATAGAATTGGATTACTATGAAGATGGTGGTGGTGCATATACCGCATTGTGGTCTAATAACCCTGTTGATTATTACTCTCCATCTGCACCTCCAAATGGCGTAATGCCTTCCGTAACGTTTGGTCCGATACAGCCTCAAATTACTGTGTTTGTCAATGGCGTTAAAGATGGAAATAACGGCATAGCATACGGGGACATAACAAATATAAGCGCTTTTGGAATACACGCCAGTCATATAGGCTTGATGATAAACGGTTCAGTAGCCATTCCTTTGGGCTCGGCAAGCCTATCCTATCAAAAGCCGCTGCCAGTTGGCTTATATAACATAACAGTATTTTCCAATCAGTCAAATCTCGCCAATCAAACTTATTGGGAAGCCGTAGCTAACATACCTAAAAATGTGAAAGATTTTGTACCAATATCCATAACAAATCTGGAATCGTCTGCTACATCAAGTCCATTTCAGGATAACATATCAATAAACTCTTTCGCTTACCACATATTTGAAAATCAGAGCCTTAGCAATGTTGAATTTTTCTCTCCGGGTGGAAGCGTTATACCCTCATGGTTAGAATCTGGCGATTTAGCGTATTTCGATGGCACAAACAGCTATGCAAATCTACCAGAAAATTATCCCTTTAGCATGGGTAGTACCTTCACTATAAGCGTTTGGTTTAAAACAACCAGTGATGGCGTTGTGCTGTGGAATGGTGATTCAGAGCAGGTTTCTTCTGCAAGTTGTTACAGTCCCATAATCTATGTGAATACTAATGGTAACTTGGCAGGGGGTGATTCAGTAGGTGCTCAGCCATTTAACACCAACCATTTTGTAGCCGATGGAAAGTGGAATTTCGTGACAATAGTACAAACTCCATCGCAGCAAATTTTATATCTAAACGGGACAGAAATAGCAAGTTACTCAGGCACCCCTCAGTCTTGTCCTTCAGTTTATTGGACCATAGGCGAAGGTTATGCTCCTAATGGATGGGCAAATACAAACAATGGTAACTTCTATTTCAATGGATACATAACAAATACGCAGTTCTATAATCAAGTATTTTCGCCATCAAAAGTAGCCCTGCTTTACGATGAAGGCATAGCAGGTTCGCCTTTAAACAATTCTGGGTTAATCGCATGGTATCTTTTAGCTGGAAATGGAAACCAGCAAAATGGTCATAATACTTTGTCAATAAATAACATCCAGTTTAACGGAGTTTCTTCAGTAAGCACATCAACAGATTATTGGCTAAATCTAGGAAGCATACAGCCAAGGGAGTCCTACATTGCATTTATGGGCTTTGCATTACCAAACATAAGCTTGTTTAACAATACAAACGATGGAGAAGCACCACAGCTTTCCTTAGTTTATGGAAAGTACGATGACGGTGCTGATGTATTTTTGAATTATTATTCCGGTGCAAGCGATAGCGGATGGACTACAGCGGGTACGGCAGGACAAACTACTTCTGCTCCTCCCGGTTCACAATTCGGTACAGATGCATTATATGCATTAAACTCAGTCGGAAATTATTTGTATACGGTAGCAAGTGGTCAGTCTACTAACATGATAGTTGAGTATTATACATACATAAATCGCTTAAATGACGTTTTCTTCTTAGAAAACTCAAGTGGTGGCGGACAATTGGCTAGACAAGGGAGTGGTGGCGGCTGGTATGGAATAGCCGCAACAGCATCCTGGACATCATGGTCTGCACCACCGGATACAGGTTCATGGACCGGTGAATGGGTTCTTTCAGGGGTAGTAGTTGCAAACGGGGCTGCTACTCAGTATCTTTCCACTACTCTTGGCAGTTATGGAAGCGAACTGGGACAAAATCCTTCTAACACATATACTGTTTCTAATAACGGTAATTATTTGGGTTTAGTAGGTGATGGTGGGGGCTCAGGTGATGAATATTGGAATGGGTTAATAATAAGAGCATATCCTCCAAACGGAGTAATGCCTGTTGAAAGTATTAGTCCATTAAATGGGCAGGCAAGCTAATCTATAAATTCTTACATTTGTTAAGATAGGCTATGGCAAGCAGCATTAAGACCGTAATAACAGTGGGGCCTGCATGCGACAGCTACGAGATGCTAAAAAAGATGATTCTTAAAGGCGCAGATGTATTCAGGCTCAATTTATCTCATGGCGACAAGGAATATTTTAGAAAGGCAGTTGCAAATATCAGGAAGGCGGAAGAAGCAACAAAAAGAAACGTTCTCATATTTTTTGATCTTCCCGGGCCAAAATTGAGAACTGGGAAAGTCCATGGAGATCGGCTGGAAATAAAGGAAGGAACGGAATATACCTTTGGCAGGAGCGGCCAAATACAGGTTTCGGAGGAAATAATAAAAATGATAAGCCTTAAAAACAAGCTGCTGCTGTCAGATGGGAAGATAGAATTCAAACCGTTAAGGAAAGATCTTGGGCTTTTGGTTGCAAAGGCCCTTAACAGCGGAGTCTTGCTTAATGAGCAGAGCATAAATTTTAAGGGGATATCATACCCTGGAAAGTATCCGACTAAAAAGGACGAAGACGGAATAAAGTTCGGGCTAAGTCTCGGAATAAACACCTTTGCGCTTTCCTTCATATCAAGTGCAAAAGACATAGAGAAGGTAAGGAAGATAACAGGAGAGAAGAGCGTTTTGATAGCAAAGATAGAGAGGATAGAAGCCGTAAAGCATTTCAATGACATAGTAAGGGCTGCTGACATCATCATGGTCGCGCGTGGTGATTTGGGTTTGAACATAGACATTGCCGATTTGCCGGAAATTCAAAAGAAGCTGCTGGCAATCTGCAATGAAAACAGCAAGCCGGTCATTACAGCTACACAGATGCTAGAATCAATGACAAACAACGTTATGCCGACAAGGGCAGAAGCAGACGACGTATTCACCGCAATTGACGAAGGAACGGATGCAGTCATGCTTTCAGAAGAAACGGCGATAGGCGTTTATCCTGTAAAGGCATTGGTAATGCTGAAAAGGATAATATCGAAATACCGTTATTCGGGTATTTTGAAAAGATATAAAATAGCGGATGAGCATGATGCAATATTGAGTTCAGCAATAGACCTGGTAATAAATACAAAAATAAACAAGATAATCACATTTACCCCGTCTGGAAGAAGCGCATTTAGGCTTTCAAGGTACCACTTGCCATTGGACATATCCGCTGTAACAACGAGCAAGGCCACATTTTCCAAGCTTTTTTTCAGCAGAAACGTCAAGGGCATACTTGTAGACAGCCTTGAAAAGACAGAAAAAAATCTTTTCAAGATAGCAAGGGAGCATGGGATAAAAAAAGCAATCGTTATCTCCGGTCTGTCATTGAGCGAGAACTCAACGGAAAACATAAGAATAATAAGCTTTTAGAAGTCGTTGTTCCGGCTTTCAGCCGCAAACGTAAATAACGCAATGAAACAGAAGGAATTTGCGTCCTAAACGAAATGCAACCGTAAATGTTAATCTATTTAAACGTAAAAAATCTATATCAGTAAATAAAACAATTGTAATTATAATATGGGACATCAGATAACAAAGAAGAGTACTCCTAGAAGGGGAAGTTTGCAGTATTATCCTATAAAGAAAAGCAAACGGCCTTACAATACAGTCAACAATTTCAAAGACTTAGAAAAAGGTGAGATAGGAGGGTTTGCAGGCTACAAAGCAGGTATGCTGCAGCTTGTTTACGTGGATTCCGACAAGAATTCGCCGACCTTTAAGATGGAAGTCATGACAAATGCTACCATAATCGAATGCCCCCCTCTGCTTGTATGTGCAGTGAGATTTTACAACAAAGGCATAACCGTTGGGGAAAGCTGGGGAAGTGGTCTCAACAAATTCGTGCAGAGAAAGGTAAAATTCAAAGAGAATAACAAGAACGTAGACGATTTCAACGGCAAGTCCGATGATATACGCCTGCTGGTGTCTACTCAGCCGTGGGAAATAGGCATGAAGAAAAAGCCGGAGATATTTGAGTTGGCGGTCGGTGGAAGCATAAAAGATAAATTGGAAACGGCAAAGAGCGTATTGGGCAAACCCATAGAAGTTTCCTCCGCAATAAAGGACGGCAGTTTTGTAGACGTTGGAGCAATAACAAAAGGCAAGGGTTTTCAGGGTTCAGTGAAGCGTTACGGCGTAAAAATCTATCCGGTGCATGCCAGTAAATCCAGAAGGAAAGCCGGAAACCTCGGTGCGGAAACCATGGCCAAAGTTCAGTATACCATACCACAGCATGGAAGACTTGGTTTCAATTCAAGGGTTGAGTACAACAAATTCGTTTTTAAAGTGATCAAGGATCCGCAGGAAGTAAACATTCCAAGCGGCTATAAACACTATGGCAATTTAAAGGGCAGTGCGATAGTCCTCAAGGGTTCAGTTCCAGGGGGAGCGAACCGGCTCATTATAATGAGAAAAGCGATAAGACCGACAAGAAAGGCCGAGCCTGTAAAAATAACATTGTTGAAATGATATGGTAAAGATATTTTCGTCTGATGGCAAGCAAAGCGGCGAAGTTCAACTACCGCAGGTGTTCAGCACAAAATTCAATTACACGACGTTCAAAAAGGCCTTTCTGGCGGAGCAGTCCGAAGGGTTCCAGCTTAAATATACGGATCCTATGGCTGGCAAGAGGAAAGTAGCAGAACTTACAAAAAGAAGAAGATCCTTCAAGACAAGTTACGGAAGGGGACTTGACAGAACCCCAAGAAAAACGCTGTCTAGAATAGGTACGAATTTTAATTATATGGGAGCAGTTGCTCCGAACACTGTAGGCGGAAGACAGGCGCACCCTCCAAAAGCTGAAAGGAAGCTCGTAAAGGAGATAAACAAAAAGGAAAGGAAATTGGCGATAAAGATGGGAATTGCAGCCTCCGTTGACATCAAGCAGGTTTCAAAGTTCCACGCAATAAATGGAATAACTGAGCTCCCGATAGTAATAGACGATTCTGCAATCGCAGTAAAAAAGACGAAAGACGCCGTGAAACTGTTTTCTTCAATAGGTCTGAATGGGGAACTTGAAAGAGTTTTGCAGAGGGGCATAAGGAGCGGAAAAGGAAGGCTGAGAGGAAGGAAATACAGGAAAAAATTAGGAATTGTGCTGGTAGTCAAAGACAATGAAAAAGCTTCAAATGCTTTTTCGAATCTCAACATAAAAGTCACAAATCCGTCTTCTTTGTCCATGAATGATGTTTCGCAGGCAGGCAGACCGGGTAGGCTTATAATCTGGACTAAAGGGGCGATAGAGAATCTGAGGTAAAAATGGAAGAGAACTTAAAATACATAATAAGCGTACTAAGTGGCGAGAAATCTACAAGGTTAATGCAGACAGAGAACAAGCTTTCATTTATAGTATCGAAGGATTCAAACAAGATACTTATAAAGAGAGAGGTAGAGTCTGTTCTTAAGGCAAAGGTCGCAAGCATAAACATAATAAACAGGATGGATTCAAGAAAGATTGCAATAGTAAAGCTTAAACCTGAATCGCAGGCAATGGATATTGCAACGCAGCTCGGTTTAATCTGATTCGTTTTGCTGTCTGAAAACATTTTTAAATTGAAATATCTTAAGATAGCTAATGTTGGTAGGCTTTGAATTAAAGGTAATGGACAAGGAGTTGGAGGGAAACGTGATAGACGAAACGAAGAGCACTTTGCTGCTTAAAACCAACGGCGGCATAAAAAGAGTTATAAAGGATGGAAACAGATTTATAGTACATATGAATAACAAAGAGATAAAAGTGGATGGAAAAGACGTAGGTATGAGGCCATGGGAATATGCTTTATGAAGATTTGAAGAAACCTGATAATACATGCAATGACATTCATTGCCCTTATCATGGTCAGTTAAGGGTTCACGGCAGAAGATTTGAAGGAGTAGTGACGTCTGCCAAAGCCGATAAAACCGTTGCAGTAAGCTGGACGGTTTTCAGAAAACTTGGAAAATACGATAGGTACGTAAAGATAAGGAGCAGAGTGCTTGCCCACAATCCAGAATGCATATCTGCAAAATTAAATGACAAAGTCGTGATATACGAGACCAGGCCGATAAGCAGGTGGAAAAGATTTGTAGTAGTGAGGAAGTTGCAGTAATATGGGAACAGGAAGGAAGGGAGCGGGTTTAAAGGCCATAAGAGCAAAGATAGCTAAATCTATAAACGTAGGAAGCTGGATAATGGTTGCTGACAATTCAGGTGCAAAGATAGTAAAGGTCGTAAACGTAAGAAACTACCATGGCGTAAAGGACAGGCAGCCGAAATGCGGAATAGGAGACACCATATTTGTAGTGGTAAAAAAAGGCTCTCCTGATACTGTGCATAAAAAATTCCCCGCAGTCGTAGTAAGGCAAAGAAAGGAATACAGAAGACACGACGGCACAAGGGTTTCATTTGAGGACAATGCCTGCGCGATAGTAAAGGATATAGAAAAATACGAGCCGCAGGGTACTATTATAAGAGGACCGATAGCAAGGGAGATATCCATACGCTTCCCGAACATAACAAAAATAGCGTCGAAGATTGTATGAAAAATAATTTTAGCATGAATTGGGTTTCGAGCACCTCTCCGAAAAAGCAGCGGAAATACAGGATGAACGCCCCTCTTCATGTAAAACGTAGGATGCTTTCAGGCCATTTATCAAAGGAACTAAGGGCCAAATATAAGACAAGAAACGTAGTGTTGAGGAAAGGAGACAGCGTAATAATAGCAAGGGGAAAATTTAAGGGAAAAGAAGGAAAGATAGACAAGGTTTATACAAAACAACTCAAAGTAGGCGTAGATTCTGCTAAGAACGTAACAAAAAAGGGGAACAAAGTTCCTTTTAAGATTAGGCCATCGGCTTTGATTATAACGGATCTTAATCTGTCCGATGCAAGGAGGTTGGAAAAAATAGAATCATATGGCAAGACACGGTGAATCAAAACATTTTAAGAGAAGCGCGGTTACGAATTCTTTAGTCGTGCCTAGGAAAAAATACAAATATTATACCAAACCATTTCCGGGAAAACACAGCGACAGGCAAGGAGTATCGATACTCGGCTTTTTAAGGGACGTGATGAATGTAGCAGGCAATGCAAGAGAAGCTAGATATCTCATAAAGACAGGCCTGGTTTCGGTAGACGGAAAAAAGATAAACGAAGAGAAATATGTAGTTGGTTTTTCCGACGTAATAAATGTGAAAGAGAACTATTTCATAGTGTGGTTGAGTGATAAAGGAAAGATAATAGCATTAAAACAGGACGGCAAAGCGGACAGCAAAAAGGTAAAAATAATGTCGAAACACAAGGGCAAAGGCTCAAAAGACATACTTTTTACGAGCGATGCCAGGAATCTGGCGTATGACAAGGACGACGTGCAGATAAATGACTCCGTAATCCTTGATTTCACAAGTGGCAAAATAAAGGATAAGATACCATTCGAGCAGGGAAAGGAAGTCATAGTATTCAACGGTAAAAACGCAGGAAAGACGGGAAAGATAAAGGAAATTAACGGCTATTCGGTTTTGGTTTCAGGAAAAGATGGAGAGTTCGTTTCATCCGTTAAATCCTGCATGGCTGTGTGATATGGAAAATAAAATGAGGGACATTTTTGTTGAAAAAGTAACGTTAAACGTAGGCGTAGGAGAACCAGGAGAAAGACTGGAAAAAATAAAGAGCCTGCTGGAACAGATCTCCGGTTCAAAGGTAGTAAAGACTGAAACCAAAAAGAGAATACCTGAATGGGGGCTTAGACCCGGCCTTGAAATAGGGGTAAAGACAACGTTAAGAAAACAGACTGCAGAAGAGGTTTTAAAAAGAATGTTTACGGCTATGGAAAACACTGTAAGGGAATCTAATTTTGACGGAAGAGGCAACATCTCTTTCGGAGTAAAAGAGTATACCCACATACCCGGAGCAAAGTACGACTATACCATCGGGATAGTCGGTCTTTCGGTCAACGTGACTTTATCAAGAAAGGGTTTTGGCATAACCAGAAAAAGGAATAAATCAAGCGTCGGTAAATCGCACCTTATAAAAAAAGAAGAGGCAATCCAATTCATAAAGGATAAATACAATGTGAAGGTTATTTAAAGAATCATGGAAACCCAGTTTGAAAAGATATTGAAGGTACATGCCACCAATCCAGCAAAGAGGGCAAGATTTATGAAGTTCAACAAGCATAAAATGCAGTCTCATGACAGACGGGCACACTTATGCATAAGGTGCAACAGGGCGGAAGGCCATATAAAGATACATGGTCTTAACTACTGCAGGCAGTGTTTCAGAGAGGTCGCTCCGGATCTCGGTTTCAAAAAATACGGAAAGGAGGCATAATCATGGTAGATTCTCTTTCGACTATATTCAATACCATAAACGTTGCAAGGGGGGTAGGCAAGAAATCCTGCGTTGTAAGCCCAAACAGCAAACTCTTAATCAGTCTTTTGGAAATAATCAAAAAGGGCGGGTACATTGACAATTATGAGATAATCAATGACATAAGAGGGGGTTTCGTAAAGATAGACATAAACGAACATTTGAATAAATGCAAGGCGATAAGGCCAAGAATACCAATAAAGGCGGGGGATGTAGTAAAATACGAAAAGAGATACCTTCCTGCTTTGGGATTCGGTTTAATTCTTATATCCACGAACAAAGGGGTAATAACAAATGAAGAGGCAAAACAACTTATGGTGGGAGGAAGTCTTTTAGCTTATGTCTACTAAATTTAAGGTCGATCTTTCCAGCTCAAACGTGGAGCTTAGCGGGAACAAGATAACTGTGAAAGGGAAGGAAGGCGAACTGCATACTGAGATAACGTATCCTTTCCTCAAAGTTGAAAAGAAAGACAATGTGCTTTTTATAGAATCCGAAAAAGACAATAAATTCCAGAAATCCATTGCAGGCACCTTGGCGGCGAACGTAAGAAACATGATAAAAGGAGTAAATGAAAAGTATACCGCAGAGCTCGAGCTTGTCTACATGCATTTTCCAGCTTCTTTAAAACTAAACGGAAACAAGGTAGTTGTCGAGAATTTTGTGGGAGAAAGAAAACCCAGGGAGATACAAGTACCAGAGGGATTGAAGGTCGAAGTAAAGGGCAATAAAATAATACTTTCGGGAATAGACAAATACAAGGTGGGGCAGCTCGCTGGCATGATAGAATCCAAGATTCAGATCAAAAATAAAGATAGGAGGGTCTTTAAAGACGGAATATTCATCACTAAGAAACCTTGATTATGAAATTCACAAAACACGATGCTGGGAAACTCAAAAGAGTAGGCAACTCTTGGAGAAAGCCAACCGGCAAAAAGAACAAGACTAAAGTAGGCAAGAAAGGACATAAAAAGATGCCTTCAAAAGGATTCATGTCTCCCGCTTCCACGAGGGGCAAGATTGCTGGCAAGATACCTGTAAGGGTTTTTAACGTAAAAGACGTTGACAGATTGAATGAAGGAAACATAGTGATAATGGGCAAAGCCGTTGGTGCACTAAAGCGAAAATTAATATATGAGAAATGCAAGGAAAAGAAGATAATGGTGATAAATTATGCAGGGGAAACTGAAGACACAAAGAAGGATAGCCAGTAACGTTCTAAACGTTGGAGAAAGCAGGGTTTGGCTTGATCCGGCTAAATTTAAGGACATAAAAGAAGCTATAACCAGGGCAGACATAGAGGGACTTATTTCAAAAGGATTGATAAAGAAGAAGGAGCTTAAAGGCCAGTCCAGATCGAGGGCAAGGGCATTGCATGAAAAGAAAAGAAGGGGCCACAGAAAAGGCATAGGAAGCAGAAGGGGGGAGAAATCTGCAAGGATGGCATTTGAGTGGATAGACAAGGTCAGAGCGCTTAGAAACGAACTTTTTAAGCAGAGAAAACAGGGTAAGATAGACAAGAAGGAGTTCAGGCAGCTTTACAGTAAGATAAAAGGAAATTCATTTCACAGCGTCAATCACATGAGGAATTACATTGAAGGGATGAAGAGGACAGGACAATGAAAAACAGAAAAAGGACTAATTACAGAAAAAGGCTTGAACTGCTGAAATCGGGGATACCTCGGGTAGTGGTAAGAAAGACTGATAAATCTGTCATAGTTCACATCGTTGAATACGGCGAAGAAGGAGACAAAACAATAGCAATGGTGCGCGGCAATGAGCTGAGAAAATTCGGATGGAACTTCAGCAGCAAAAACTCACCAGCTTCGTATCTTTTAGGTTATTTGTTGGGAAAGAAAGCGAACGTGAAAGAGGTAATACTTGACAAGGGAAACAGGACTTTAAAGGAAAACAGCTTCATATACTACGTAATGAAAGGCCTGCACGATTTTGGCGTTGATGTCCATTCCGAGGATATAAAAATAGACGAAAAAAGGCTGTACGGGGAGCACATCGCAAATTACTACCAAAACAGAAATGGAAATCAGTTTTCTGCCGTAGGAGATAAAATAAAAAACATAAAGGAAGATTTTAATAAGACACTGGAGAATATAAAGAATGGAAAATGAAGAACCCGTAAAAGAAGCAGTAGTAGACAGCAGTGCGGAGACTGCGAATCCTGAGTCATACCGTGAAAGGACTTACGAGTTTAAGACAGAGCTTGGGAAAGCCGTACAGAGCGGTGAGATAAAGGACATAGATGAAATCCTTAGAAAGCATCTTAAAATACTGGAGCCGCAGATAGTAGATTTTCTTATACCTAACCTTCAATCAGATTTCCTTTACGTCGGTCAGTCAAAGGGCAAGCTAGGCGGAGGTAAGAGAAGGATAATCAGAAACACCCAGAAGGTGACTGCAAAGGCAAAGAGACAGCATTTTTCTGCAATGGCGGTCGTCGGCGACGGCAATGGACACATAGGCATTGGCAAAGGAAGAGGGTTAGAGTCAGTAATCGCCAAGGAAAAAGCATTGAAAAGCGCAAAATTAAACATAATCAGCATACTTAGAGGGTGCGGCAGCTGGGAATGTGCGTGCCATGGTAGCCATTCAATCCCTTTTAAAGTTTCCGGAAAGTGCGGTTCTGTCGTTGTCACGCTCCTTCCTGCACCGAAAGGCATAAGTTTCTGCGTCATGGACGACATAAAAACGATAATGAGACTTGCAGGAATAAAAGACGTATGGTCAAGGGTAAAAGGCCAGACAAACACGAGAATAAACATCGGTTACGCGACTTTCGAGGCATTGAAATCGCTTAATTACTACAGGTTTTTCGGCAAAGAAAAGGAAAGTCTGGGGATAAAGGGCTAAAATGGAAAAGATTGCAGTAATAAAGATACGGTCCGATATAGGAAAGAACAAAGCGATAAAAGATGGGCTCAGGGTTTTTGGTCTAAAAAAGCTTTACTCATGTGTAATAGTTGACAATTCACCTCGTAACAAGGGTATTCTAAATATAATAGACAGCGTTGTGACATACGGAGAAATAGACACTAATACCATTTCCAAATTACTTTTGAAGAGAGGAAGGATAAGCAACAAAAAGAAGATAGACGCAAAAGAACAGGAAATAACTTCATTTTCCGAGTCATTTTTGAAGGGGGAAAAGAAAATTAAGGACATAGGCGTTAAAAATCTGTTTAATCTTCACCCTCCTATAAAAGGCTTTGAAAGAAAGGGCAAAAAGACCCCATTTTCGCTGAAAGGCTCATTTGGATATAGGGGAAGCAAAATAAACGAGCTTTTGGAAAGGATGATATGAAAAGGAAACATTTGCGCGGCAGTTCTACGGCAGGAAGGGGTTCCGGTAAAAGGACTAGACATGCAGGGAACAGAGGAGGAGTAGGGAAGGCCGGGGGAGGAAAGAGGGGACAGCAAAAACTAGCCTCTTTTCACGCCAACACGCACACATATTCTTATTCAACAAGTAAAAAAGTACCTTTGAACTTGAAAGATGTCGGTAATTTGATAGAGTCCCTTAAAAAGAAGGGGAAGGTTAAAGTTGACAATGACAGGTACGAGATAAAGCTTGCAGATCTTGGCTATTCAAAAGTATGCGGCAAATTTAGGGAGGAGAAGTTTAAGTTGGCTGTATATGGAAAGGCCTCCGCAAAGGCTAAGGATGATATATTAGCCAACGGCGGCGAGCTATATGAATGAGAAGCTGAAAAAATTCATTTCGAACCTACCGGCCGTATTAGTCCCAGAAAAAAAGCTTGATTTAAAAACGAAGTTAGAATGGACATTCGTAATCGTAGTTCTTTTCATAGTAATGTCTTTTGTTCCACTGTTTGGAGTAAGCAAGTCATACAGCCTTAACTTCGAGATACTTCAGGTGCTTATAGCTTCACATTTTGGTTCCTTGCTTTCCCTCGGTATCGGGCCAATAGTAAGTGCAAGCATAATAATACAGATGCTGCAGGGCACTAAGATAATCAATATAGACACCGCGACAAAAGAAGGAAGGGTGACTTTTCAGGGCATACAAAAGTTAGCGGCATTTTCTTTTATAGCGATAGAAAACGGCGTTTACGTATTCAGTGGCGCACTCACTCCGGCCGGGCCAGGCATAGCTTTCCCGATTATTATGTTTCTCCAGCTCTTTGTAGCCGGAGTCATACTTCTTTTCATGGACGAAGTCGTAAGTAAGTGGGGCATCGGCTCCGGCATAAGCCTTTTCATACTTGCAGGCATCTCATTGCAGTTAATAAATACTGCCTTTAATCCGTTTATAACTCCAATCGGCGCAATTCCATCCATAATCACGGCTTTTATTGCGGGCATACCGTTGAATGCAGTATTCCCAATAATAACCGTAATATCCACGGTGGCTTTGTTTGCGGTTGCAATATGGCTTCAATCTATAAAAGTAGAACTTCCTCTTTCTTTTGGCAGGTTACGGGGGTATTCAATAAGGTGGCCAGTGTCTTTGTTTTATACGAGTATAATCCCCATTGTATTGATCGTGTCGATGGTCGCAGGAGTGCAGTTCTTCGGGCTTACGTTATCACATGCAGGAATAAACATATTGGGAACGTTTACAACCGAATCAACGGCATTCGGAACACAGGAAGTAGCGACCGGCGGATTGGCAGCTTATCTTTCTCCCCCTACAATACAGGAACTTTATACAAGTGCTGTAACTACCGGAATAACTGCATTGGAAATAGAATCGATGATCATATACACGGTTATACTGGTAATAGGCGCAGCGGCATTCTCATACGTATGGATGTATCTTGGCGGACAGGACCCAAGATCAGTGGTAAAACAGCTTATGGAATCTGGTTTATCAATGCCAGGATTTAGAAGGGATGAAAGGGTGCTGGTTGATATATTCAAAAGGTATATAATACCCTTGGCCATACTCGGAGGCGCGTTAACTGGATTAGTCGCAGCTCTCGCGGCTTTTCTAAATACTTTAACGGAGGGCATAGGAATACTTCTTATCGTAATGATAATCTACCAGTTCTACTTCTCATTGCAGCAGGACAACGCCGATGAATTCAAACCAATAAAAGACAAGCTCGTTGGCAACACCATGGAGTAAGGATAAGTTTATTTACTATAAAAAATTAGATTAAAGGATATGAATATAGACGTCATAGCCGTAATATTAATTTCGATAGCTGTAGGGGCTTCTGGTCAGATAGCCTACCTTTTCATAGTAGATCATGAGATGGTAAGAACCAGCAAGGCAAAGATAAAGGAATTGCAACAGAAGATGAAGGGAATGAAGCCGGATCACCCGGAATTCAAACCGACTTATAGCCAATTGATGGCAGAAAACTCGAGGATAATGAAGCAGTCGATGAAGCCTACCTTCATAACCTTCGTGCCTTTTCTCGTAATCTTTCTTTTAATGTCTTCATACTTCAGTTACGCTCCTGTAATGCTTGGTTCGCCCATATCAGCTACCTTCTCAGGGAACATAAACGGTACCCTTTATTCAGCAAACAATTGCGTAATGTTCAACGGTTACAAAAACATATCCATATTTTCTAACGAGACTTCCCTTAAGTTGAGCGCGAACGTGACAAAAAGCGGAAGCTGTACGCTGTACCTTTCAACCAGCGGGAAGGTGTACAATAATTCCTTTTCATTGGTGGGAGACTCGCATGTACAAACCATCTCCTTGAACTCTTCCAAGATAGAATTTATCCCTAACACATTTATAGTTACAAAACTTCCATTCAGCCTGCCATTGATAGGAAACGAACTCAACTGGTATTGGGCATATCTTATAATAACTTTCATAACTTCGATAACTTTGAATAGACTACTTGCACATTTTAAACTAATTGCTTAAATGAGTGTAGTCTGGCTCTTCAGCATGGTTATCAGCGCGCTTCTCTTTTCAAGGTTTGCCGGGAATAGCACCTTCGATTTTGCAATGGACAATGCAGTCTGCATGTCTGGAGCTGGCAAACTTTCTTCTTCCAGCGCCTTTCTCGCGCCTTCCCTTACCACCCAAACTCCCAAAGGCACAAAGTATTCCGGAAGTATCTCCCTTACCACCAAAACGGAATACTGCTCTTTCAATTGCAGAAGCTTTTCCAGGACTGCCAGTCTTACAGCATAGTACGCTCCCGCAGTGTTCTTCACATATTCCTTCCTTCCATTATAAAATTCATGGTCCCCGCTGCCCATGAACACGTTATTCGCATCCCTGTTCCAAGTTTCAAGGAGCTCAAATGACCACGGGCCTTTTAGGAACAGGAACGTAAAGCGGTTTCCGAAGAACTGTCCAGTCTGTATGCGATAATTCTCCCCTTTTTTGAACGTTTTGATCTTCTCTATCTCCTCTTTTCCCAAAGAATCGTCAACTGCTGTTATGGACCACTTTGTTGGAACAAGTTTCCTTTTCACGCCCATTGCACCGACACTGAGAATCTTACTTATTTTGTTTTCGTCGATTTTTGAGTCATAGAGGAATTTTATGCCCTCCTGTGCTTTCATGTCCTTATCATAATAAATCTTTTCTATCTTTGAGTCTATCTTAAAATTGTCATTGATCTTGAACTTTTCGAGTTTAGTCTTTATTCCATGCTGGTAAAAGTCATTTACATCAATCTTAGGCATGTTTACGCTGGACACCTTTAAGTCTATGTTAAGTTCATTTGAGGATATAACTGACAGTCTTATTCTTTCCAATTCCTCCAGGTTTATGTTGTTTACGTTGAAGTTTTTTGATGCATTTATAAGCCGTGTCCTAAGCGAGAAAACGTCTGCAACCTTAAAACCGTTTGCAACCCAGAGCTTAGGCGCATCGTATATCTGGGCTTTATTGTCTTCTGTAAATATCACTCCCACGGAAACATTTGGATAATTGTATTCTCCAACCAATGCCGATGGTGGTGTGAAGCCGTTTATGTCTCCCTTCTTCACGTAATCTACTACCCTTTTAATCTCATTTTTATGTTTTACCAGCTCATAATACACCGATTTTACGTTAGTTACTTTCATGTCCGTTTAATGACTCCTTCTTTATTCTTCTTCTATAATATGCCACTGTTTCGTCTTTAGAGTATTTTTGTGGCGCATTTATCTCAGTTTCCCCGCCACATTCCGGGCATATCCTCTTAAGAGTATACTTATTGCACTTCGTACAGAATCTTATCCTTTCCATATTTACTGCCTTATTTCCGTGTATTTGAAGTCTATGTTCAGCGTCTTGCTTTTTTTGCTAATAAGTTCAAGCAGTTTTTTATTTTCATTTAATGTCTTTTTCGTATCACCAAGATCTAAGGTCATCATGTAAACTGGTGCTTTTATGTATTTTATCGATACTCCCTTTGTTTTTGCGCATTCATTCAGCAGTTCTTTTATTTTTTCGACTCCTTTTTCTTCATATGTCTTTAGTTCAAGTTGGTTTTTTATGATTACCTTCTTTTTGGTTTTTTCGACAAAGTCCAGCAGCTCATTTGTAATCTCTTTGTTCAGTTTCATGTCTTCCAGCTCTGTTTTCCCGTTTTTTGTCAATGCTTCGTAGAAACCGAATATAGAACCGTACTTTTTTATTATCTGGTCTTTGAGTTTGTCAGTGTCCTTTTTGTAGAATTTTTCTATCAATTTTATAAGCCTGTTCTCTATGGACCATTCCCTCAATGCTTCCCTTTTTTCGCTATCCGTTACCCTTTTTATAGAAAGTTCAGGGGACTGTCCGAGAGTTATCACTTTGCAAACAAGAACCTCACCTTCCTTTGCCACGTCTTTTACGTCTCTTACCCATCTTTTGCTAAGCTCTGAGATGTGTATGAATCCTTCAGTTTCACCGTTTCCTATAGTTACGATTATTCCGTGCTGCAGTAGCTTTCTAACCCGGCAAATGTATATATCCCCCTCTTTTATTTCCATGTTTACAAGCTAAATGGTTCTATTGATATAAATAAATATTATCGATTCATTCGTATACTATGTATGAAACAAGTTAAAAGACAGTTAACGCTTTTTGTTGGAAATAAAGTCGTGGTAACCGACCAGTCTTTGGCTTCCACGTTATTTAACAAGGGCAATTTCGGGGCATTCATAAACGGAAAACTGGAATTGTCGATAGAAGAAGCCGTTTACCTGAATGAAAAAAAGGCGCTTAAAATATACAACAAGGAAGGGAAGGAACTGAAATTTCGTGAGCTAATAGAAATTGCGAGACGTAAGCAAAAGCGCTTCTGGACAAGGTATCTTGTTTTCAGTGATCTTAGAAGCATGGGTTATCTGCCAAAGACAGCCTTTAAATACGGTGGCGATTTTAGAGTGTATAATAAAGGAGCCATTCCGGGCAAAGAGCACGCAGAATGGTTACTTTACTGCTCTGATGAGCATGAGAGCCTGCCGCTGCTGAACTTTTCGGCAATGAACAGGGTTGCTCATAGCGTAAGAAAAAGACTTCTTATTGGGATAGTGGACGACGAAGGTTCCGTTACCTACTATGAGGTTAATTGGGTGAGGATGTGATATGGCAAATCTTTTAAGGAAAAAACTGGCTTTAAAAAGAAAAAGGACGAGAAGAGACAGGAAAGACGAGAATAAATTCGGAGACAGGCTGTATAAGGTAATAAACGACAGATCTTAAGCAATCTCCACCTTTATTCTGGAGATAAGGTTCAAACCTTCTATCTCCTTTGACTTTATGACAAGGAAAAGAAGCGTAGACCCTTTTTTTGCTTTTTCATTGCTGCTTATCTTGAATTTTACCTCTTTCATCTCTTCGCTGTCTATTATGCGCTCTTCCGAGAATTCATTGAAATAAGAATCCTGGATTTTGTCGTATACTATGGGAAGAAAATTGTCTCGGTCTTCCAGCTTTACTTCAAATACCAGAGGCACATCAAAGTTGTTCGTTATCTTTACGGATAGTATAAAACTACTCCCTTCATTGAGGTGTATATCTTTAGCATTGGTTTCGACAGCAAGTTTTGATGAAAGCTCATCGTTTATTCTTTCTATTATGTCCTTGATTTTCCTTGAGTAATCGCTTTTTGCAAGCAGGTCGTTTATGGCATGTATGAGGTTACCGGTCCTCTCGTTTTTCATCAAAAGATAGTTGTATACTCTGTTTTTATCTTCCGGTTCAAGGTATTTGGAAAGGGTTTCGCTTATAACTCTTTTTATGCTTTTACTGTCGTTTATTGTCAGATCCATAAGTTTTTCTGTATCTAAACATATTTAATCCTTTTTATACATCATTGTTTTGAAGGCCTTTTCAAAAATGCTGCGACCCCTCCAAGATTAAAAAGCTGAAGGCCATCGCTGGAATCTTTGGATATTACTTGTACGTCGATGTTTTTTCCCTTTCCAAGATAATAAAACTCGTTTTTCTTGTTTTCATCCATCCCTGTGGAAATCAAAAGAAGATCCACGTTGTCGTTTTCTAGCTCTTTTCTTACGGCATCTTCTCCGTATACCGACATGTTGTCGTTTCTAGCTATGCTACTCAAAAGCTTCTGCACGTATTCTTTTTCTATGGTAATCCTTTCGTTTGCAAGTATGTCCTTGCTTTTTTCAACCAGTTCTCTAAGACCGCTTTCATCGGTATAGCTTATGCTCCTCATGCCCTTTATGAGGTTTTTCAGGTTAGTTATAAGGTATCCGCTTTCAATGAAATTGTCTTTTGCAGGCCCAGGCCCTCCGATTATTATGCCTTTAAGCTCTTTGTTAAAGAAAAGGTCCTTTGCGGTGTCGGCTATCTCCTTGTAAAAGTCCCGTATCAAGCCTTCTCTTTCCCTTGAAAAACGCATCGCCGACTGTCCACCCTTTGAGAATTTTCCCGGCACCAGCGATTTTATGTGCTTAAGCATGTCTATCCTGGAGCCTTCCAATATCCCGAAAGTCGCTTCTCTTAAGTCAAGAACTATCAGGCCGTATGCGTTTTCTTGGTGGTACATTTGTTTTAAAGGCTCTGTTATAAACCTCTGATCGCAGCGATAAAGCCTTATGTCCGATTTGGCAGGCGGCACTATCTCCCACACCTTTATATCAGGTTCTCCCTCCCTCTCGGAAACGTTTCCGCAGAATATTACCAATCCGTTTTCAGGAGTATTGCGTATGAGCTTTAGCTCGTTCATTATCTTCTCTAATGCGTCTATTACATTTTTTCTGTTGTTCCTGTCCTTTATATTCGTGGCAGTGCTTTTTTCGTCCGCCAACTGCGAGCGTATTAAATCCAGGTTAAATCCCCCAGGTACGTAAACCGTTACTAATTCAGTATGTCTACCTTTTATCCCTTCCAGGTACTTTATAAGGTTCAGTATCTCAAATTCATCCATAAAAATCAGCAAACGCTAAATTTTCCTTCTATTATCTTATTTGTAATTTCGTTTATATTTGACAGTTCTTCGTTTATAAAATTTGTTATGTCCTTTTTCTGATTTTTGTCGGTTTTTTCTTCTAACAATAAAGAAAAGGCCAGCGGTTTGCTTAGATCGTTACCTATCCTTCCAACCATCTTTATCTGGTTTCTTAATCCAAACCTTTCATGTATCTTTTTCGCAAGGTCGAAAGAAAACAGGCTGTATATTTTTCCTATGTGGTTTACTGGGTTTTTACCGGCTGCCGCTTCTAGCGTCATTGCCCTATTAGGAGTTATTAATCCATTTACGCGGTTGCCTCTGCCTACTGCGCCGTCATCTCCGCCTTCAGCGCTTAGTCCCGTAACGGTAAGGTAGCAGCCGTTTATTCCTCTTCCCCTTTTGTCCATGCCGTTTATAGCAAGATCTATCTTCCTTTTTTGTTTTATTCCGTTTTCATTTTCAAGCGTTTCATTTAGCCGTTTGATGTAAGACAAAGCGTCTTCCATTACCTCATTTTTCTTCTTGAAATAATCCACCTCCGAAGAGATGAACCGGTCTATCATTGCCATGGCAATCGTAATTTTAAGCCTGCTTTTCAGCCTTACTCCCATTATTTTTATGTCTTCTCCAGAAAATTCGAATTTGGATTTAAATTCCTTTGAATTCAGGTAATTTTCCGTTTTTAAAACCAAACTTTCAAGCGTGCTGTAAGGGTAGTAACCCACTGCAAAAGAAGTGTCATTTGAGCCGGGCCTGCCGTTTCTCTGGAAAGCATCAGCAAGGTTTACGGAGCCGTTGTTTGTTTCAAATAAGTATCTTAATTGATTTGGATCTAAAAACCTTATATTGCGTTTTAACCAGCCCTTAGCGGAGTTTTCAGCTATGTCCTTTAAAGGTACTGCTTCGTTGTTTACAATGCCAGTTGCTCTTCCTGAAAAAAGTATGGTTATCTGCTTTGTTATCTTTCCACCGTTAAATGCAGGCCTTGTTTCACCGCCTATCACCTCTAATTTATCCACATTGTGGTGCATTATCTTCCCAAAATGCTCTATGTAGTACTTTGAAAGGTTTACCGAGAAGTTCTCTGCTATTGAATCCGCCAAGTAATCCGGATGGCCCAATCCTTTCCTCTCTACGATTTCTATGCTCTGCTTTTCAATGTTTTTTGCAGTATTTTTTTCTATTGCTATAAAATTCATTTGAATATTACTTTTTCACCCGATTTAAACTTATTTTTATGCATTTTTAGAGCCGAAAATCTAAATTTAGTGAAAAACAATGTATGGTTACGCAATAAAACTGCAAAGGCGTTTAAGCAGTATTTTTTGCGTGTTTCAATCAGAAAAGGAAATGGTCTGGGGGAGATTTGGACTCCCGACCTTTCGATTATCAGTCGAACGCTCCACCGGGCTAAGCTACCAGACCCTAAACTATAATTTATCACTTTATTATTTATATGTTTAAGACTTATTTGCAAATGACAGTTTTATGATTTTGCCCATCACTTCCACCCTTTTCTTATGGTCTTTGAACCTGTAGCTTTTGGCCTGCTCTATCGACAGGCTGTGCTTTCCCAGAGACATTTTTTGAATGACATTTAGCTTGTCGTAGCAAAATTCGTATACGATGAACGTGCCGTTTTTATTCAATTTATTTAAAATATACTTTATGCTTCCTTCCTTTTCCTTCCAGTGGTGAAATGAGATTGTTGTTACTATCACGTCGAATTTTTCATTGAACGGGATATAACGACTGCTTCCCAGTTCGTATATTATGTTTTTTATTCCATTTTTAATAAACCGCCTTTCGGCTATTTTTTTCATGGAAATGGAAGGGTCAACGCAGTACACATTGACGTTTTTCATTTTACTCATTGCTAAGGCAAGATCTCCAGGACCAGCTCCTACGTCAAGTATCTTTTTGGGCTTGTACTTTTCAATGTCCTTTTCTATGAAAGAATAAAAGCTTCTCATTGATCTCGAAACTCCAAAAGAATACAACCTAGAGGATATTGTACCAAATCTTTCCTCCCCTCTTGCGTAGTAGTCCATCTACTTTATAGAAGTTTATGCTTTAAAATTTTTTAATATTAACAGGAAAATGGACCGAATGGGATTTGAACCCACAGTCTCTCCCGTGCAAGGGGAGCGCGTTGCCAATTGCGCCATCGGCCCATAAATGATATCTAATAAGAGTTTAAAATAAAAGCTTTGCATTTTAATGCATTAAGTAATGCATATCCCGCTTAATTAGACAAATATTAAAGATTTATAATCTAATACTTTCTTTATAATCTCTGGTATGAAGATTGTCAAAGACAAATTCACATTTGATGACGTATTGCTTATTCCAAAGGTTTCTTCCATAAATTCAAGATGGCAGGTCGATACATCAACTTATTTGACTGATAAAATACGGCTTAACCTCCCTTTAGTAAGCTCAAATATGGATACGGTTACAGAGCATGCAATGGCCATATCGATGGCAAAGATAGGTGGCGTTGGGATAATACACCGCTTCAATTCCATAGAAAATGAAGTGCTTGAGATAACAAGAGTAAAGAGAGAGCAGAATATAGTTATAGAGAAGCCGTACGTCGTAAGCAAGGATTTCACCATAGGAAAGGTACGGGAGATGGTAAACGAAAAAAAGGTTACTAGCTTTCCAGTGGTAGAAAACGGAAAACTTGTCGGCATAATAACGAGAAGGGATTTTGAATTCGAAGAGGACATGAACAAGAAAGTGAGTGATTTAATGACGAAGGACGTCATAACCTCCCACAAAGGCATTTCATTGGATGATGCAAAAAGACTCATGTATAAAAATAAAATAGAGAAATTGCCGTTAATAGACAAAGAAGGTAACTTGATTGGCATGATAACCTCTAAGGACGTAAAATTACTAGATGGTTACTCCAAGGCGTCTAAGGACAAAAATGGCAGGTTAATAGTCGGAGGGTCCATAGGGATAGGAAGTGATTATCTGGAAAGAGCAAAAGCATTAGTTGAAGCCGATGCAGACTTCATAGTAGTTGACGTGGCAAACGGCTACTTAGAGAAAACAGCAAAAGTGGTGAAAGAAGTTAAGAAACTTGGAATAAGTATAATTGCAGGAAACGTTGCAACTAGAGAAGGTGTTTTGAATCTTAAAAAAGCAGGTGCTGACTGCGTTAAAATAGGCATAGGTCCTGGCGGAGCGTGCCTTACTCGGCCGGTAGCTGGCGTTGGTTATCCGCAGCTGAGCGCAATATTGGAATGTGCAAGAAACGGCGTTAATATAATAGCAGACGGGGGGGTTAGTAAATCGGCAGACTTTGCAAAGGCCATTGCGGCCGGTGCTGATACCGTGATGATAGGTGGTCTTTTCGCCGGAACCGAAGAAAGTCCTGGCGTTGTCATAACTAAAGAAAATATAAATTATAAATTTTACAGAGGGATGGCTTCCATAAATGCATTTTCTGATAGGGCATTAAAGACGGAAGAAGCCGCTGATTTGGAGGGTTACACACCAGAGGGCACTGAAACCCTTATCCCGTATAAAGGCAGCGTACTTAAGATAGTTAATAATTTAATGGGCGGACTAAGATCCTCAATGACGTACCTTAATTCCAAAAACTTAACAGAATTTAGGAAAAATTCGGAATTTGTACTGTTAACCGAGTCAGGTAAACGAGAAAGTAAATACAAATGATTTAAATAGCATATAATTATTATTATAATATATGCAGAGAAAGGCAAAAAAGAACGTTAAAATGAGTAGCACTAGGAAAAATAAAGTGAAACCTATCATTAAAAAGGAAAAGGAACATTCATTTTTCGAGCTTTACCTGCACGGTCTGGCAGGGGTAATAGGCCTAGGAATACTCGTTATCCCTCTTTTCGTTGCATTGGTCTATGGAGGAGCATTTTCAATATATCTTGTTATAGGTGCGGGTTTTCTTGCATTAATGATTGCAATGCTCATATACGATATAAGCATAACGCATAACCATGATCCTTATAATTTTCTTAAAAACACAGTTACAAAGGAGTATTCATTCATATTTGCATTCCTTCTTATCGTTTCATTTATAATAACGATAACGGCAGCAGGGATAGCATCAGTAGGGGAGCTTTCCTTGTTTTTCGGGCTGAGTCCTTTTACCTCAATAGCGATAATCGACATAATCTTTGTTATAATGTGGATATTGATGTTCTATAACAAGATAAGAAGAACTTTAAACTTTGCAGGCGCGTTGAAAATATTCTTCATTTTGCTGCTTATAGCATTGGGTGCCATAGCTTTCTTTTCAAGTAAGACAAATCCTCCGGGCGGTGCCCAGATCTCCTATGTTCTTCCAGTTTCCGCACCTCTGTTTCTATTCGGGTTGCTTATACTGCTTTGGATGTATGGCGGTTTTGAAGGCGCATCAATAGTTTACAAGGGCGAAAAAAGAACAGACGTAGCAAAGGCTTTGCTGGCGATAATAATAACAGCAATAATACTATTCGGATTGGTACAAACGTTTGTGTACACCGCAGAGAATTCGGCAGCAGTCGGTAAACTTATCTATCCTATACTGTCAAGCATCCCCACAGCCAATATATTTACTGCAAACATCCTATCAGCACCGTTTGGCTTAGGCGTTGAATACGTCGTAGTAGCATTATCCATAATCATAATTCTCTTAACCGCATTTGCGTTGATCAATGCTTCGAATAGGACACTTGACGATGTGTCAAAAGACGGTTTAATGCCCTCTTTTCTGCAAAGAGATGAAAATCTCAAGCTTCTCATAACGGCCGCTGTCCCAATCGTATTGATAACCATATTTGCGCCGGTAATAGTGAATTCTGGTGTTTTCAGCTATCTTTCATTGATAATAATAAGCGCTCTGGCTTTCGCAGCAGCATTCGCATTCTTCGCGTTTGGTTACGGTTATGTCTATTCAAAGAAGAAAAATTATTCCAGGGCCTTATTCGGTTTCTTTGTTTTTGTGGTTCTTTTAGCATTAATCGCATTCTCGCCAGTGCCGTTCTTAATCGGGTTAATAATAATTCTTATAGTTGCTTTTATAGGATATGCTTTGGTAAAATAAAGCTTTTATATTAGGCAAGCCCAAATAAAATCAGTTAAATATGGTAAATGCAAGATTAAAACAAGCTGCAGCATTGTTTATAGCGATAGCCTTTGTCTCGTCTATTTTCTTCTTCTTTCCCCACGTTTCCAGTACCTCTCCGATTACTTATTATATAGCTGTACCAACTCCTGCTCTGAGACCTAATTCAACGTTAAATGGAAATGTTATTAATTTACAACCTGGTTACTCGGAAACGATAATCTCCTCAGTCGTTTCAGTTCCAGTGTCAAATTTGATAGCATCTAACATATCCAATATGCTCAATTTAACTGAAAGCATTCTTAGTCAAGGTAATATTACATATAATGTTTCTAACGGTAATATACAGTGCATATTCTCAGATCAGTTTGTTTACCCATTATGCGCTAATCTATTCAATGGCTCATGGAATTTATTTTACGTTGGCAGCAATGGTAAATTATCACCGATTCAAGAGCCAATTTCCCACACAAACCTCAATTCTATAACCTCTAATTCAACGTATTTACTCGCATTTTTTGAAGTTTTAAATTCATCAAATAACTCAAATTCAATTCCACCAATCCATCTTGGTTAATCGGCGCAATGATGAAATGAACACCTGCTGAGCTTTGCGATGAAGAGTAGGGTAGCTTCTGAGCGCTTTTATCTTGTAAATAAGCATTTATAAAGTGTGAGCGGGAAAACCCACAAGTTAAATCGCGGGATGAAAGCGAACAAAAAGTGGAAAACATAAATAGCAGAAGAGGTAGAATAACAATATGTTAACAGCATACAAATTCAGGTTGTACCCAAATGAAAAGCAGCAAGAACTGTTTTCAAAATATTTCGGCTGCAGCAGGGTAGTTTGGAACAAAGCGTTAGAGTTGAGAGAAAATTACTATATATGGCAAAGAAAAGCTTAGGGATAAAAATAAATGATGTGCTGCATGAAATAAACCTAGGAACCGTAAAAGTATTTCTAATAGAATCTAAAAATGGTTTGATACTGGTAGACACAGGTTTGCCAAACAGCGAAAAGAAGATAATCGCGTACATAAACAGCATAGGAAAATCCGTGAGCGATATAAAGTACATCCTATTGACGCATTCACACATCGATCATTTTGGGAGTGCATATGCGTTGCAAAAAATGAGCAATGCCCACATAGGCATAAACGAGAACGGAATACCGTACGTTGATGGAAGCAAAGGCATTCTGATGCCGGTTTCAAATTCAAAATCGTTTAAGAACAAGGTCTTTGCAATTTTTCTGCCGATTATGCTTAAATTCACTAAACCCAAATATATAAAGCCGGATATGAAATTGAAGGAGGGCGTTTTTCCAAAGGAGATGGGGATAAACGCAAAGATAATCGAGACTCCTGGCCATACAAAAGACTCTATATCAATCTACCTTGTAAATTCAAAGACGGCGATAGTGGGAGACTTATTACAGGGAACTAACAAAAGGCTTGAATCGCCGCCGTTTTTTGAGGATTATATCTCGCTTATAAACAGCATAAATAAAATAAAAGAACTGAAGCCTGATCTTATCTGCGTTTCGCACGGCAAAGACCACAACGTAGACGACATTTTCGTTTGATTTAAGCCCAAAATTCTTTAGTTTCTATGTAGTTCTTTTCTGCTTCGATTATTCTATCTATCAATTCCTCTTCGTTTTTACTGTAAGCTGATAGTATCCTGCTGGCCGTCTTTGCACCTATCCCGTAAGCCGAACTGACTATGCAGGCTTTCTTGTCATATCCCAAATACAATGCACCATTCTGTTTAACGCTGTCAAAAAGGAGTTGCTCTTCTTTGCCTAGTTTCTTGTTTTTAAATGCCTTTTTAAGTACAGGCTCATAAATAGCCTTCTGTTTTATCTTGTAAAATCCAATGTATCTTGCCTTGCACTTTGGGCATTTTAGCCCATCAGTGTTCTTTACCGTCATGTTTCCTATCTTATACCCGCAGTTCATGCACTGCATGAATATCTCCGTGTTTTCTATTCTTTCCAATACAAGTTGCCTTAAGGCTTTTTTTGCTTCTTCCGGCTTGATTATAGAACCACCATAACTACTTTCCAGACCTTCATATGTAAGCGGAGACGCTTCACCAGTGTTTACAATAACCTGTATCTCCCCCTTATTTACCCTGTTAAGCACATCCTCCGCAGATTTTACGTCTATTTTACTTGAAAAAATCTCTTTGTACGTTTCTTCTTCCAATACGCTGTTATCGTACATCTCAATGAGGCTCCTCAGCCGTATCTTCGTGAAATCTGCGTATTTGTTTATGACTCCAAACCTTTTTGCTATATTAAGAAATCTATATTCATACAGCGAAGTCCTTTTTACGCTTTCTTTGATTTTCTTTTCTATATCAACAAGATTTATCAGCATCCCCTTGATTTTTTCTGCAGGGATGTGGGTCTTTATCATTATTCTGTACGGATCTATTTTGCTTATTACGCTTTCCCCGATTATTTCTGTTATCTTAGACGTAAGCGCCTTTGCGATAGCTTCGTTTGTCATGCTGCCGAAAGTAGAATGGATTATTAAATAATCATCCACTTTTTCTATTACTATTCTTTTTGAGTTCGGAATTGTGAAGTTTTCCTTCTGCTCCTTTAAGACTGAAAATTTATTAGAATATTCCTCCCTCAGATTCGCAGCTTCTTCTGCCACGAATCTGTATACGGGCATTAATTCACCTTCCCATGCAGGTATGGCTCCAATGTTGCTTGTTGTTCTCACGACTTCTATTTTCTGGTTTTCTATCTTTACTATCTTCCAATTCTCTCCGCGCATTATAAAATTATTCCCAGGTTTTCCGTTTTCAGCTACGAATTCTTCGTCTAATACTCCCACTCTTTTGTTCAGCTGGCTGTCTATTACGATGTAACTTTTTTTATCCGGTATGGAGGATATGTTATTTATGTAAAAGAGCAGGCCTTTTCTGGTTCTTATAAGACCCTCTCCATAATATCTAATCATGTAATGCTTGATTAGAAAGTCTATCACTTCATCAAATTTCTCCTTTTTTAGTTCTTTGTATGCATAGCTTTTTTTAACGACCTCGAATATTTCGTCTTTTTTCTGCACGCCGTCTATTACCAGTCCTACTATCTGATGTGCGAGTATATCTAGGCTTTGAACGGGCAATGAAATGATTTCAAGCTTTCCTGCCAGCCTGCAATTATCTATCGCTTTGCTTTCAAGGTAGTCATCTATGTTTATTGTTACGAGTTTTCCTTTCGCTATCCCCAACTGGTTGTGGTTTGATCTTCCAACCCTTTGTACCAGCTTTATTACCTGTCTTGGAGACATATACTGTATGACTAAATCTACGTTTCCTATGTCTATTCCCAGCTCCAGCGAACTTGTAGCTATCATAAGATCTATATCGCCTACTTTGAACGCGTTTTCTATTTCCATTCTTACTTCCTTTGACAGCGAGCTATGGTGCACTTCCATTTTTTTGTCCTTTAAAAATTTACTTAACCTAGATCCAAGCAGTTCTGCAGTTTCCCGCGTATTTGTGAATATTATCGTTGACTTTGAATTTTTGATTGCGTCGCTTATGTATCTAAGTGAATTTGCAACCAGTTTACTTACGTTTTCTTTTGATGCAACTTCTTCGTCTTCACTCTTGAAACTTGGATAAGCAACCTCTATATCATACTTTTTATCACCAGAAAACTCTACGCTTTCTTCTGCCGACAGATATTCTTTTGTTTCCTTAAAATCCGCTATCGTAGCACTTATCCCCACGACTTGGAATTTAGACAGCCTGCGCAGTCTTTCCAATCCTACCGAAAATTGGGTGCCTCTTTTGGATTCCATGAGGCTTTGAACTTCGTCTACAATTACATACCTCAAATTTTTCAGCTTTTCTACAAGTTTTTTGCTAAGTAATATAGATTGCACGGTTTCCGGCGTTGTTATCAGGCAATGCGGTGGCATTCTAACCTGGTTTGCCCTTTCATACGCTGTTGTGTCACCGTGTCTTATGTCTACTTCTATGCCCATTTTATTGCTTATTGTTATTATGTTTTTGAATATGTCCCTGTTAAGCGACTTTAATGGAGTTATGTAAAGAAGTTGTATGCCTTCTGAATCAGGGTCTAATTTGTCAAGCAGCGGCAAGAATGCTGCCAGGGTTTTTCCATACCCCGTCGGGGCCCTGAATATTATGTTTTTTCCCTCTTTTATCTTAGGTATGACTAATTTTTGTATTTCTGTAAGGTCTGTAAACCCTGCATCTTTTAATATTTTCTCTAATTTTACAGATATATTTTCCATTGTAATACTTTTATGCGGATTAATCGTTTCTATGCCTTATATAATTTATTAATATCTTTTAAACGATATATTGTTATGGATAAGTATAAAAAAGTATTTGACAGAGCATATTCAGTATTTGTGCCTTCGGTAAAAGAATTCGATAAATTGAGTAGAGTGGCCAACGAGATTATCAGTCTGCTTATTAAAAATGCGAATAGTAAAGGAGTGAATGTAGAGTTTAAATTTGGCGGCTCTTACGCAAAAGGGACCTGGATAAAGAATGAAAGCGACATAGACATATTTGCTATTTTTAATTCTGAGGAGGAAATGAAAGGGCTTTCATTTCTAGTCCCAAAAGATTTTATTTCTACATTCGGGACAAGAAAGTATTTCAAAGGAATTTTTAAAGGAGTAAAAATAGAGGTTGTGCCGGTTCGCCGCTTTTCTGACATGACTTTAATAGAAAATTCAATAGATCTTTCCGTGCTGCATGCAAATTACATAAACTCATTTTTATCAAAATCGCAGAAAAATGACGTTATAATATTAAAGGCTTTTTGTAAGGCTAATAACTGTTACGGTTCGGAGACTTACATGCACGGTTTTTCCGGGTATTCTTTAGAAGTAATGATAAAGGAATTCGGCAGCTTCATGTCTCTCGTAAAAGCAGTTAATTCCTGGACTTTACCGGTTAGAATAGGCAAATCCGCAGGGGACAGCGCTTTTCCAATCTTCCTTCGAGATCCAACTAATCCGAAGAGAAATATCTGTGCATCCGTTAACGAAGAAAACCTGTCGAAGTTTGTTCTTTCAATTAAGCGGTTTTATCTTGTCCCATCATTTGACTTCTTCATAAAGGAAAACCTTAAAGACAAGGTACTTAAAGAAGTTAAACTGCGCGGTACAAAGCTGTTTGTTTTTACGACTAAAATAATAGAACCCAGGGACATGTTCCTTTCAAAGTATGTCAAGAATCTGGATAAATTAGTAAAGGAGCTTAAAATGATGGATGTAGAAATTTATTCTTATGACATAGATTACACTGCAAGAAATGCCACCCTCTTCCTGCAGATAAAGAACTTACCAAAAAGCAAAACAAAAGCAGTTGCCGGGCCGGCAGTATTCTCCGACATCGGAATACTCAAAAATTTCATTAAGGCCCATAAAAAGGTGTTTATCGCTGGCAAGTATGTTTGTTATGATAAACCTTATAATGTTAAAGACTTCAATAAATTTATATTGCTTAAAATAAAAGAATATATGTCTCCCAAATCAATATTTATTAATTAATGCCCGAGTAGCTCAACGGCAGAGCAATTGGCTGTTAACCAATGTGTTGCAGGTTCGAATCCTGCCCCGGGCGCTTTTTTATTGAATTTTATTACCTACCGGATTGGATTAAATATTTATAATAGAAATAATCAAAATAAGCTATGGGGTTATTTGATTTGATAGGTTTTGCTGCCGATAAAGCGTACAATAAATACAAGGAATCCAAATTAGAAAATGCAATGGACGCTATCCTGGATTCTTTAGATTCGACAGCAATAAACATAGAAGTTTTACCTTATGTTGAAGGACAGGACAAGAATAATATAAAAGGAAAAGTCTATAGACTGAGCAAAGATGACATGATCAAATCAAGCGCAACCTATTTTCTTACTACTTCTGATTGGCTTTTAAAAACAGGCATCGATATAAACAACGATAACGCATACGAAGCGGCTTTACATGAAAAAGGAGGATATCTATATCTTAACCTTGTGAAAAGATATACGGGCGTTGCACAAAATTACAAGGCAAAGTACAGTTCAAATCCAGCCTTTACCGCATTATTTTTATACATACCTGAAGAAAAAGTTATGATGGCCATGCCAAAGTTCATAAAGGACCCTAAAACCGGAAATGCCGCATTGGCAAAAAAAGCAGGTTACGAAGAATTTGGCAAGATTGAAAAAATAAAGGCAGAAACACCAGAAAGATTCGAGGCTCTTCTGCCAAATTTCTATTTCAGAGCAAAGGCATTTGCACACAGGGTTGCAGAAGAATTAAACAGCTACGATAAAAATGATCTAGGAAACGCATTCAAAAAATTCCAGGAAAAACACGGTTCTGAAAACGAAATAGAATATGTCTTGTAAATGACATAAGTTTTAACTAACAGCTCTAAAAAGGATAAATATCAAAATACTATATAGTATAGTTATGTTGACTAAAAAGGCACAGATAGTTATAGGTATAGGCGTTATTATCCTCTCTGCAGCCTTTCTTTTAGTCGGAGTGTATTTTGCTAATCTTCAGGGCCTGTTCTTTCAAAATGGCGCAAGGTCTCTGCAGTTGTTTGCTGACAACATAGGTTTCTCAATAAATTCACTATACGGTGCGCCATCTTCAATGACAATTACGTTAGCCGGAAACAATTCACTGTGTACTTGGGACCCTTCAATCTCCGCGTATACCTGTGCAGGAGGCTCAAAAATATACAATGTATCATATTCTAATGGTCCTACATTGGATTCAGGTAAAAACGTATTCAGCGTTGCACTATGTTTCATGGTAGGCTACGGATTCGGCGGCGTAGGCAACTCTAAAGGCGTTGTAAAAGACGGGGTCGGAGAAGCCGAACAGATTACGAGAGAAGAAGCGACAACAGAAGTAGATTCAATTTTACAGGAACAGGCTCAATTATCAGAAGCGGCTTTGAGCGGCGAGTTGACGGGAGATTTAGAAGACGAAGGAATTGCACCTGCTAGCAGTTTAGCTGCTAAATTAAAATCATCAATAAAAGATAGAATAATTACTGACATAAAACATCCGCTTGTACAGGACTTGCCGCCAGAGTCTCTGCTTTCAAGCAGTCTTTCCAGCATTCGCGAATCTCTGCCCAGTTTAACCATATTTATCCCAACGGCTGTGGCGTCTCTTTCTGCCGCTTTAGTAGCCGTGCCTTTGGTAGAACTATGGTTCGGGACCAGTAGTAGCAATTTAAATACATATGTTACCAGGGGAATTTACATAAATGGCCAGCAGATTGGTGCTTTAACAGGTCCTTCAGTTTCAATAAGTCAGCAGATAGCGGCTGCATATCTTACACAGGAGCCAATGCCTTTCAAATACGCCGCTGCAGATTTTGTGTTGCAGCAATATTCTCAGTTGCTTTCCAGCGAGCAGACATTGAATTCCCTGCCATCAGGACTTGGAAAAGACACTTTGACGTTTTTTGCTTCCAAACAGGTAGCCATAAAACAGGACGTTTTATCGGAATTGTCTAATGCTGCAAATATAGCTACTTCTAATAACCCATATGGGACTCCAGTCTCTGGGGTTTCTGCTCCAGGAGTTTTAAGTTCATCAAGCTCATTAATTGGTTCAGTGGCTTTGTCGCAAAGCGGCAGTGATCCATTGCTTTCGATCCCTTTTTTCCTTGCACAAAATGCATTTCTAGTTTATGCGAGAACTGCAAGTTGTTTAAGCTTACCCGCTCAGCCTCTAAATACAAATAACTACAATTCTGTCGGCAAAGGCTTTTCGTCATTATCGTCTGAGCTTGGCGCAGCTACTACACTTATAAACGTATATGATAAGGTAAATAGCGTGCTTCCTTTAGGAACTTACTTCGTAGGATATGGGGGGGAGGTTTACTTGAACGGACAATCAAGTGGAAGGCCGACGCAGGTTACGAGCCCGTTGATAACTGATATGAATGACATGTGCGAGCTTGCCACTACTGCTTCACAACCCGGACAGAATCTAAAAACCCTTATACAGCCTAGCGGTAACGGTTCTATTTCATTTTCAATATCTCAGGGGCTTTATAACACCATCTGCTCAACAAACAATGCTTTATTTCCAAATACCCTGCAAACAGAACTCAACAATCTTTTCAACTCAAAGTCAAGCACTCAAAATGTAACGCTTTTATTGCCGCCGGGCGATTCTTTGGTGATTTCAAATCAAAAAAATAATGTAAATTTATGCATATACAGGATGCTTATAGATTCGTTTGGTTCCCCTGTTATGGATACAAATGGTTTCAACAATCCTTCATTTAACGTTACAGAATACGGATCACCCCTGTCCTGCGTGAACATGACAAACCTTAGCAGAGGTATGGTAAATATAGGCTTAACATCAACTGAGCTGTCAGTATTAAACAATATGTTGCATAATACTGATTTCTATGTAAATAACGGGTCTCTAATCGGTTTTTCCGTACCAGTCCTTGATTTCCCCAATCAGCTTACTGCAGATAGCGCAGCTGGGCCAAACAGTTTCTTGTCGGCAGGCAATTTCATAGGAGGCGGACAGCCTGTGTTGAAAAAAGATCTTGGTATAGACTTCCCAGTCGCATCGTTAATCTCTTCTTTGATTGGAAAAAGCATTCCAAAACTTCAAGTTGGCATCTCAACATCATTGGACAATTTTTTGGTTTCTCCAATGATTTCTCTTTCAGCATACAATACAAACCTTTCATATTATGAGACGGATTATTCAAATGTAACGCTTGAATTTACAAAAACGCAGTTAGGCAGCACAACGGATTATAACATAATAAATGTGTATAACACTTTAATTTTCGGCGTATATCCAAACAACGCAAATTCATTTGGAGGGACTTACCTTTCTGGGGGTTGAATAGACATGGCATTAGTAGAGATGATGGCGTTTTTGAATGCAGGCATACTAATAGTTGCATTTGCCCTCCTCTTAGTGGTTTTATCTGTAAGCGTTTCCCAGATAAACAGCACAAGCGTTTTCGCAAACTCGGAATCTGTTGCGGCAGGAATAGGCACAAGGTTGATAACTTCTCCAAACTGCTTCGCATACAAGGACACTATTTCTTATTATAATTCAAGTCTCGATGCTCCGGGTGGGCCCTTATATTCATCTTCGTACACAGAACCGGGTGTGGTGAACATAAATAAATTCATTGAAAACTATTTCCTTTCCTGTATGCAATACATATATTTCGGAGGTGCAACAAACATACCTGCTTTGCAGTCGGATCTTGCCGCTGCAACTGGTGTTTCATTGACATTATTCGATACTCAAGATCCGAATGAACTCGGACCTACGGGCTCTCTGTATCTTTCCAATTACAATCAGTTTAATTTTGGAAGTAGTTTTCAGCAAACCGATGCGCTAATACAAAAATATGCACAGACTGCGGAATATGCTGCGATGGGAGTTAGTCTTGCAGCCAGCCTTGCAGTCATGATTGCTACCGGTGGAGCCATACAATTTAATATAATACTCGCAATAGGTCAGCAATCTACCACTGAAATAGCACCACAATACGCTTTAGCTTCTATATTCTATTCTGAAAATACTTATACCGAAAACTTTCCAGTAGAAATACAATTCACTAATGCACAAGGTCAGCCGACTTTCCAAAACAGCGGCGTATTGCAGGTTCAGGTTACTTATGGAATTCCACCTTACAGTTAGAATGGGCAAAAAAGGTCAGCTTACAATGCTGGATTTAGTGCTAGCGCCGTTAGCAGCGGTGGTTTTAGCAGTATTAGCATCTGCTTTGCTACATGGTGCGACTGCAAATCTGTTAACAGCAGTAAGCCAGCAGCCTGTCTCTTTTTCATGCAATTTCGCCCTTGATACTTTATACAGTACGTATTACGTTCATAACGCATTTGCTTTGTCTCAGCTGGCGTTGTTAAATCCAAGTCAGTATTCTTTGGCAAATTCCAATAAAGAGCAAGGATTATCAATAAACTGCAGCGGCGCTTGCAATTCAAATTATAATTACATACAAAGTTATCTCTACAATTCTTCTTCGCTTTATAGCGATTTTATAGGCTATTTTTCAGGGTTTTCTCTGAGTAACTTTCAGGTTCTAACTGGGCAGGAAACTGCTACATTGAAGGCCTTAGGAATGCAGGTATTTTTGAATCAGATACCTGCAGGTGTTACAGGTACTTCTGAATGCAGCTTGCAGGTTTATAATCCTGCAGATCCTTCAAAGCCTTATACGATTTATGGGGTGATGAATTAAATGCTAAATACTAAGGGACAGGCAAACATGATTGTTGTGCTTGGAATGGTAGCAGCCACAATATATATAATGCTAAATGCCTTCGGTTACATAGGAAATGTCGGGCTTAGCTCCAAAATAGAAATAACCGCTCAAAACAGCATTTATCAAACGCTTGCGTTAAAAGATTATCTTATACAGGAAGCAACTTACAATTTCCAGAAAGCAGAGCTTTTTGACGGCTTGACATTGCAACCGAGTACTTTGGACTGCGGTTATATAAACACCTCGCAGTCCCTGCCGTTCGTGCCAGTTCCCAAGATATATTATTGGAGGAACCTGGCAGGCCAGGTCTGCCTTCCAAATAATAATCTAATAGAATACGGCCTTGAAACGCTGCTGAATAAAAATTCATTCGAAATAATAAATTCGTCCAACATAAGCATACAGTCTAATCTTGTACTTAATCTCTCAAACCGTAATAGCGCCGTGTTTTTCAGCAATTTTTCTGCGCCTTTTTTAAGCAATAAATATGAATTTCTGTATAATGCTTCCTCAACTACATTTTCAGTATGTGAATGGTCTCCAAGTGGCTGTGCCTACGTTAACAGTAATGTTCCTTTAGGAGTCAATTTCAACCTTTCAAATATGGAATTTACTTCTCTTCCTTTACAGGATGTTGTTTCAGGAGTTATAGACCAGTCAGTTTCAGTAAGTGCCTTTTTCAAAGGATCCGGCCTTTCTCCTTCAAGTCAGTATGCCCTAGTTACATTTCCAGATGGAAATATTGCCATATTATACACAAATACCCTATCAGGTGTAACTTCATTTTATCTTACGCCCATGCCCAATGAAAATTTATACTCTTTCAACAGCGTTATTTCATATGATAATGCAAATGGCATATCAAGTAAAATACAGCTTTTTAATGGTTCAGAAAGCGGATTTTTGTTTGACGGTACGAATTATACTTTTTCGGTGACTTCTGACACCAATGGCATATTCTCGATAAAGCCCACAAATTATGTAATGTTTGGTATGCAGCCGCAGTTTGTTTATTACAAATACATCCTAAACAGCATACAGAATTCAGGCACGCAGAACCTTCTATTCCCAAACAATCAGAACCTTTACGTATCCTATTCCTTGTTCCCATTATACTCTCCGCAAGTATGCGTAAATTATAATGAAGGCCAATACGATCTGCAAAATTGCCTAACGCTTTCGGATTCTATAACCGGTAATAATTATCTTAGCCAATTAATGCAGTTAGGAATAGCGTTCGTAAATCAAAGCTTTCCGATAGGAAACCAGAAAATAGAAGGCTTCGCCCAGTACGAAATAGACAACTATATTTCAAATGCCATAAATGCAGTAAACCTAAAGACAATATCTGTTAACGGCAAGCCAAAATATGACTGGTACTCTGCTTTGATCCTGCAGCTCGGTTCTCCACAGGGGACGAATTACTTGCTTGGAAAGTTGAATAGAGTAAAAGAGCCTTATTATGGCACTTACATATATAATTGTGAGCAAAATGCGTCGGATTTGGCTTACTGCAGAAATTTGCTGTCTTCTACTCTGTCACAAGACATAATCTCCCTGCTTCAGCAGCAGATGCCGCAGGAATTAAGTTTTCTTTCCGGTACCAATTTTAACATTAACGTTTTGAACCTTTCAATAAATGCAAGCGAGATAAGCTCATGTGTAAATGCAAGTAATTACAGCGTAAAATCGAATTATTCCTATTCTGTAAAAAGCTTGCCGGTAAACGGCAATTTCTCCGAAGAGATACTTGGCATACCCATCTCATTGGATTTTGGCTATCAGAACAGTCTAAGCTTAACGCCGACTGAAGCATGCGGTATACAAAAATCACCGTATTCTACCGGTTATCCAGGGTTTTCCGAAGCACTTATAACGAATAATTTGACTTACATTAACTGTGCCCCAGTAATTTCACAGTCATTCTTGAATCATACCTGCATTGCTAGTTTGCAGACCTCTAATTACACCATGGAACAGTATCTGAATTCTACAAGCTCTGCTGTAAACGGCGAATACTGCCGTGCAATGGCAAACGGGCAGTATTTCTGTCCTTACTACAAGGTTTCAAGCTTTTCTTACAAAAACTGGATAACAAGCAGCAACACATGTACCGATTACTTTGTGTTAGATGGTAAAAATTTCACAACTTCACAGAACAGTAATTATAAACTTGTTTCGGTTTACGGTGGCGGTGCAGACTCCGCAAAATTGTCCTTTTACAACAAGACATTTGCATTGTACAATGGTTCGCTCGATTTGCCTGTAAATTTCAGCTTTAATGTTGGTTTCAATGCAACCGGGCCTTATGCAAGCATAAGCGCATTTTTCTCCGGAAATTCTTATTTATCTAACAACGTTCTTTCAGCTTCATTTAATTCGGTGCAGGACCCAAACGGGCTGTATAATTACTCAGTATCAACAGATTCTGCCGAGCTTCTTGGCGGTTCCAATAATTACATTTACCCGGATACGCAAAATGAACTAAGCTTCAATCGTTATTGTATAAATAACAATGGCTGCAATCTTACAGCGTACCTTAATTCCAAGTTTCAAAGCAGCTTTTATAGTAATTCTACATCTGTTACATCAAATGTTAATTTACTTGGAATATCTACATCATCTAAACCTTCTTCCGATGTCATAAGCTATGTTTTTGTGAGTAATTACGTTCCTTCCTACAAACCAATAGAAAATGAATTGGCTTATGCTGCTGCATCAGAGCTCAATCCCTATTTAAATTCTTCTTTCGGCCTCACGACCGACAACAATACCTACTTCAATGAAATACTGTTAAACTCCTCCTCATTTTCCAGCGATTATCAGCTTGCAATCAACTTTAATGGCAATTTCAATTTTGGTTATTTAATTCCCGGTTACGTAAAGGTTTTTGGAGTTTACTCCAATAACGCGGTTTCACAGCTTTACTGGTGGAATCAAACTCAGATTCAAAACGGCGGTTTAGTATGGGTCAACCTTACAAAGAACGTACCAAATGAACTGTACATAGTTTATGGACAGGGGGCATCTTATAACGGAAAGTTTTCCGATAATGGTTCATCCGTCTTCCCGTTCTTTTATTCCGTAACGCCAAATACCCGTCCATTTACATTTCTTTATCCAAATGATGGGCAACATGACTTTAATGCTTACTATTCAGAAATAGGTCTAAATCTTTCAAATACAGAACCAGTGCCCCCATATATTTACAATGCTACCTTGAATTCTTATTATGAGGAATTTGCGTGCATAAACACTAACCCATTTAAATTGACGCTCCTTAATGGGACATACTCGGCATACCCTCCAAACTTTAATATAAATGAGTTGTATAACGATTTTAGTACTTTATATCCAGGTTTAACAATAACAGGAAAACAAACTTATACAAATTGGCCGTGATTCATGGAAAATAAAAGGAAATTGTTTTTTGAAGTTTCGATGGCTCTTGCGATAATAGTGCTTTCTTTGCTAATAATAAACAAAGGAGTAACAGTTTTACCGATCGCCGGCATTCATAATCAGATTGCATCCCCGCTACAAACCAGCGTTGTGAATGGCAGTCCTAATCCATTTTCAAATTTGGTATCATTCAGTGGCGGAATCTCCGCTGCATCAAGCCTAATAACCAAAAATGAATATGTCTTTTCTTCGTCGATTTCTTATAATAGTAATTTCTGGTTTAATGAGAAATTTTATCCCGGAAATGTATCTTTTTCTTCAAATAGTTATTCATGCAGTGCAGTAAATCAGATAGCGGCTCCGCACCTGTGTCTAAGCCTTTTTACATTCTTTTCATGCGGGGGTGGGCCGGAAACCTCCACTTTTACCAATTTAGTAGGTTATCTTGGTTTTCCACAAGGGGACAGCGGATTTCCAAACAGTGGCGGCACAAATTATTCGAACCTTTACTCGGCAACGAGCAATGGCACTTCACAGAACGTTTATCAATTGCCGTCTTCCGAGTTTCCTTACCAGAACTTTATAAACTGGAGCGATTCTACTATACACAGTTATTCTGGGTTATCCCAAAATGGAAACAGCTACATATACGCCATAAACAACTCTTTTACGGGTTATCAGGATCTAACCGGTAACATACCGAAAAGTACATTGATAATACCTGCCGTTTCATGCGGGTCTACATTCATAAATAATTATATTAACTATCCAGGATTCATCGGCACATTATACAATATCTCCACCTTAAGCGGTTTTACTCCCTCAGTTTTCCTAGCTTCTCCAAATGAAAACGGCTTTGGTGCATATTATTCTTTTGGTCATTTGCTTTCCTTGACAGGCACTCCGTGGACGGGATCATTTAATTCACTTTTAGCATATCAGATACAATCAATAAGCCCGGCTTTTAATTATACAATGCCATCCGTAGACTATGCTCAGTTTCCGAAAGGGAATAAAGGGGATATTCAGTATCTGAATGTCTCAACTGGTTTTTTAACGCCATTATACATGTCTTATTATAGTCCGTCAAACACCTCAAACGTTGAAATTTACGTTTCAAACAAAGGGATTGCTTCTCTTGTTACCGTTTCATCAACCGAGACTACATGTACAGAGCTGGGGCCACATGGGTCATGCTTAAGATACGGCCAAAATCCAATAAGTTCGCAAAGTGCTGATACTTTTACCTCTCCGGATCTAGAAGGTGCGTATTATCCTAATTATGCTAACGGAGCATACGTTAAATTCAGAACGGATGCAATATTCCCAATATGCGCATGGAATTCCACAATTGGTAATACTTTAAGCAGTTGCACATTCGAAGATCCTGCAACTATAAACAATGTATCTTATGAAAGATTGTGGTTATCAAATAACATAAAGAACAATCAGTTATACGACACTACATTTTCTCCAGGTTACTCAAGCACCACTGATGAAAATAACTTTACACTGACCGCCTTGGATAGTTTTTGCTTTTATGGGGAAAACTTTAACACTAACGACGGAGTTTACACTTCTCCAAGCTATACCCGGATCATACCCCCTACTTCGCTTGAAAACTATACCAGTGCAATTGGAACATGCAATGCATTTTTCAATAATACAAATTGTTTCAGCAACAGCGCAAGTCAGTATTTAAATTTCCAGGATGGGATATTTGCAAGCAATATAAAATGCACATCAAATGGGATACACGCGCAAAATGTAACCGATGCATGGATAAATTCAATATACATCGCAAACGACGCTGGAAATTACTGCGGTTCATTTGGAGGACAGAAAGATCCATCTAATCCAACAGCTAATTCTACAATATTCCTACAGAATGTAAGCACTGGCTGTCCATCATTCAATGCTAATTCATCTTCTATTAATCTAGTCATAACAGTTAAGAATGTTGGAAATACAAACATAACAAATCCGTATCTTGTGGCTTTATACGGGAACAACAATATAAGCACGATATTTTACAACTCACAGAACAGTCAAGAAGTAACTTACAACTTATATCAGGATTTCCTATCATCAATGAGCGCCACAACGGGAGTTATACAGGTAGATTATAACAATAACTTTGACACGAACATGTATGTTTTTGACAGTGGTTATCCATTAAATCCCATTCCCCTAGAATCACTCTTCTCAGCCGGTCAGCTCTATGAAAACGGCCCATTTAATAATTCATTGCTTGGGATGTGGATATATGATAAAGGAGCGGGTTTGCCCAACAATGTAATAAGAACCTCCAATACGCTGCTTGTACATTCAGATTCAGGAAATTCAAATGTTCCTGTAATAGAGCCAAACGGTACAGCAACGTTTACTTTTCAGGTTCCAATGGCGCTCTTTGAAGCTTTGCTTTCAGGAAAATACAATTTAAGCGTTTTCTTCGGAAATACATTTAACGTTACGTGGAATACTTTAACTGGAAGTTCTCCGAAGACAACGCTATTAAATCCCGGCACCCCGGTTATAGTGAATCCGCTTGTTTCATCGTCTACTCAGAACTCCTCTGAGATTCACAACAATGAAATAATAACTACAGGAAGCGGAGCGGCGTCTCCAATATGGCAGTACCTTGCCAGTTATAACTTTAATCTTTCAAATTCCCCAATGAAAGGAATAGGCATATACAATGATAACCTGTCTATTAATGTAAATGCCTTTAATTCCACCTCAAATGCATTAAATGTAACTGTAAACCCCTCAGTTTCAGTTTTAAACGGCAGCGGTTCCTACAAATTAACTCTTAGCAAGCTAAAGGGTTCTTCAATTTCATGTTTTGCTTCTCCAGACAATGTACAGAATTTCGGAGTGTTCTGGTCTAAACAGATAGTTTCACCGTCTAATTTAAATTATGCCTTGTCAAACAGCATATACTCTGATAACGAAAAACAAGCCAGTGACGTATTAATAACTAGCTGGACTGGGATTTTATTCATGCCGTATTCTGATCAAGTAGCGCTGAATTACAATAATCTGCCACAGTATACTCCTGCTCTTTCATCATTCCAGATTGAGAAGCCTGTTCTTAATCAGACTCCGGGTAATTTTAACTATGAAGCTTTTGCATATTTCGGCAGTGGAAGTGAAAGCAATCTTTTCAATGGTCTCTCAAGCGTGTACGATTCTCTTAATTCGTCTGTGTCTTCATTTCCTGTTTCCCTTCCAAATAGTTCGCTTAACTTCAATATTATCTCAAATACGATGGTAAGCGACCCCTCCTTATTAAGGATAGTTGGAACGGACACATTGGTTAACTATTCAACCTTCTCAAATAAGTCATTTACATTTTCATTGACAAGCAAAGGTTCGCTACAGTGCTCCTACAGCGAATCAACGTCTACAAACGCCACATTTGAATCAGGTGCATCGCTTTCTTCCTGTTTGAGCAATGCTGTAATAAACGATTCATACATAACCATTTCATCGAAATCCGGGCCATTCTTTGTCGACATGTACAACAATTCCAATCTAAACATGTCGAATGAAACTTACGGCGGGACGGTTTTAATGGCAGCGAATGAAACGCTTTCAAAGCCTTCTAAAAACGGACTATTTATGATTACATTGCCGATAAATGCGACTATTAACAATGGAATCGCTTTAGTTTTTTCAGTTGTTCCTTTAAGCAGACAGCTTTACAATTCGACATTATATCTCTACAACATAAATGGAACCCCATTTAACTGCAACATAGTAAACGAATATAACAATACAGGTAATTTGGGAGTTACCAAAATAGGAAACGGGGAATATTTCCTGCCAAATGGCACGATAATGTGCAATTTGAATAGTGATTTTACATATTTAAGAGCCGTATTCACGAATAAATCTAACAATGCATATCTTGGCAGCGGGGATATCCAATCTGGATTATCAATGCAAAACATAAGTAAAAAATCTAACCTGGGCGTTTTAAACATCAGTATAAACGGGATTCCTGTGAATACGCAAGATCTTAGCATAATATCCCAAACCCAAAGCAGCTGCAATATAAATGATAAAGTAGTTTACAATGGCATTCTGCAATACCCAGCAGGCTGCAATTTGTCCTATGCACTCATAACATTTGATTATAACAATAACGGAAGTTTAATACCCGAATCTGCATTTATTTCGCCATCAAATTATAACTTAAATTCCAAAAACTTTTTGTTTATTGGAGCTTCAGCCGTTTCTGATTCTCCAGTGGCGGAATACAATTTAACGGTTCCAAATAACGGAATAGAAAATGGGCCGATACAGTTTACTCTTCCTAATAATTTTGGAGGCTGCAATAATATAAGGCTGGTAACTCAAACTCCGTATCCTTATGCGGAGATCCCTTACCAAGTACTTTCTTCAGGCGCGCAGTCCTGCGATTACGTATTCATTGGATACGGTGGCAATAGATATTCGGTATTCGAAAGCAACTCCCCTTCAATTACGTATAATTCTAATTGGGTTAGCTACAATAGTTCCCAATACACCGTTCAGCTGTCTACCAGTTTGTTCAGTGCAGATCTTATAAGCAATTGCCAGTCTGGTTTCGGACCGTGCGTGGATTCCTTTACAGCAGGCGGAAAATCGCTCGGCAATCTTTTATTTAACAATGTTTCAACTTCTTCTGCTGCTATATCCCAGACTATAACTGGGCCGGTTGAAGACTGCTTCACCGTAAGCTACTCTTCTTCACAAACCGTTGAATTCCCGGAAACAGGGTTTGGAAGCATAAACTACGCCAATAACAAAATTTATCAGACCATGACTCCTTCGCAGTCGATAAGCAGTATGTACTGCTTCTATGCCAATTCCCCAGTAATAACTGATTCCATATCCGCACAGGGTTCCCCAATAACTTTCAAAGTACAGAATCAATTGATATCAAATTTCTCTTTTCTGGAGGATAGCAAACACAATGTATTCTATGTGCCGCCAGCAATAAATGTGGGTTACAGCTCATACAGCAGCGTAAATGTTAGCGCAATAAGTCCGGTATATTACAATGTAAGCACTCTTGATAATATACTAACAAAATGCATAAACTATACTTATATAAATTCTAATTTAATCGATCTTAGCAATAACAAGATCACTGCTATAAACATCTCCTCTGCCAACGTGCTTACTCCTGAAAAGCTGTATTGCGTTTACGGTGGTACTCCGTCATATACCCCTCAGTTTCCGCTAAGTTCAACTACAAATATGAACTCAACTTCGTTAGTTGGGTTTGCTTACCAACCTGGAAATTATACGAATGGGATAGGTACTTTATATGCATCCTGCCAAATTCCATCTAGTCTTGCTGCCTCAAACCCTCCTTTGTTTTATTTAAATGGAAAAGAGGAAACGTACACTCCATCAAATACTGGAGAAAACTACATTGCAAATCATTCTGCCAGCAATACTGGATTAGAAATGCTTTACAGTCCATCAGGTGGAGTTTTCATAAACAGCTGTTCTGTTAACAGCACAATATTAAGTTATAGTACATGCACAAAACCAGTGTCAATAATACCCTCAAATGGCTCTTATTCAAGCCTTGAAGCCCTCCCGGCAGGCAAAAATGGTAACCAGTCATTCGGTGGTGGCTGTTATCTAGGTGCATTGAATGGAGTTTCATACAGCTGTGCACCGACGGATGGCGCCATAAATTATCACTATCAGTATAAATCCGCTTCTTCGTTAAGCGTTTCGGTTTCAAAAGTCATAATAAATTCAACAGATGCGCCGACTTCTGCCTTTTCTCCTTCTTTTGACTGCAGTATAAATGCGACCAATAGCTCGAAATTCGAATTAGCCTCATGCAGCTATCCAAACAACGCAAATTCCGGAGTATGTTCTGCAAGCGTTTCTTATGCGAAGATAAACTCAACAGCATACAACATAACTGCAGAGTGCTCCGCTGTTTCTACCAGTTCATTCAAGGTGACTTCGGCTGTAACGGCCATTACACATCTCAATATAAATAGCTCCCAGTCCGAAACCACTGGATTAATATCTGATTACGTCTGCGGAAATGAAACCAACGTTATAAACAATAATGTATTGAATGGGTGGAATTGGAGACCATACTCAACCGCAGGATCAATAAACCCAGTTACTACGACAAATCCCGCGGGTATTGCAGAAGTAGGTGGGTGCGAGGCGGGCAGAGATTCATTTGTAACTGCAAATCCTGATATTACAATAACTAAGGAATCTGGAAACAGTTTTCAGGAATTTTATTCCTGCCAGACAGGTTATACGGGCACCATAACCGCATGCAGCCAGAAAACGTCATTGTCAAGCTACAGCCTGAGCATTTCTAAGAATAACAACTGCGCTGTCACAAATACCACATTGATAAACACAACGATTAAAACGACCACTGTAAACGGAAACGGAACTGGAGGACAGGCGACAAGCTGCAATCCGTTTAACAAAGCTGGATACTTACAGCCAACCGTACAAGATAACTGCATAGCTTACCATAACCCAATCCTAAATTCAACTACGGCTTCCTATGAAATGCAGTACGTTAATTCAAGCAGTTTTGGCATAGGGCTGGGAGTAATTGGAAATAACTATAACCTGAACGTTTCAATACCTAACAGCAAACAGCAAAACTCCGTAAAAGATGCTTATCTTTCTGGTCTGTCGGAATCTCAAATAGAAGGAGCTAACAACATACTTACAGATTTGTTGCCTGCTTCTTTACTTGAATCCAATCTTCCTAGCAAAGCATTGTCGATTTCTGCAGCTTATTCATATGATATGTTGAATCTATTAATGCTTCAGAACCCTTCACTTGGAGTAAGCGGCATACCAGGATTTACTAACGGCAGCATTCTAGATTACGCCTTAAGCTTATTTACGGGAGGAACCTCTGGAAATTGCGGCCCGCCTTTCAATGTCAGCGGTGATGGTATTTTCAGACTGGGGGAAGGAGAGTTGTGTTCTGGTACTACACTTCCGTCAAGTTACAAAGAGGGAATTTTCCTATCGTTAGGCACTTTAAACGAAGGTTTACATTCATTGCAATTTTACAGCATAGGAAATTCCACAAATGAAGCGCAGCCGTCGGTTTCTGTCTTCGACAGCGTTGGAAATGCTGTTAATCTAAACAGTGCTTGTTCAAATGGCAATAGCAGGGCGTTTACCTCAACTTACAGCGGTGGAAAATGGAGTTTTAACATTACTTCCGACCAGCAATGCAATCCGATAAACAGCCAGCTATACGGATACATAGTAAACTGTCTGTATCAAACTCCTGGAAATGAGACTTACACCATAAGCTCACAGTATTACTTAGCGTATAACCTTCCGACTATCTGGAACATAAGCTATTCCTTGCTAGTTTCTCCAAAAAGTTATGAAGTTGTGCCTACACCAGTATACCAGATAAACTACTCAACTGGTTCAATACTTACATTGCAGCAGCCTAATAAGACTACATTTATTGAAGAAGGTCTGCCGAAAGGGTATAAATGGTATCTAGATTACAATGGAGTTAATAGCAGTTCTTCCGCAAACAGTATCTACTTCTATTCGACTGGTAAAAATGCGTTTAAAACTTATACATTGTCCAACAGTTCTGCAACCCCCGACTGTTATACAACGTATACGCCAACGCCTTCGTCTGGAAGCGTAACCTCTGGCACAACCACATACATACAATTTGCTGGTGTTACTACGTGCTACTCTTACTTTAAACAAAATGGCTTGCCTTCAGGATTAAATTGGAACGTTACATACAACAATATAATCGGAAGTACGTCTATGCCAACGCCTTTAGCTTCTAATTCCGGCGGGACAGTAAACGCAAACAGTAATTTAGCAATAGAATTTATAACTAGTAATCCTGGAGGATTTGGAGACAATTTTTCATTTTATGTTTCTAACGTTAAAACAACTTCGGCTGCGTGTACACAAGTTTATGAACCTTCCCCAGGCTCCGGTTATCTTATAGCCGGAACAAACCAGAGTATAACGTTTTCATTAAGCTCCAATACCTGCGTTACTACGTTTACAGAAAAAGGTCTGCCAACCAATCAAAAATGGAGCGTTGATTACGATGGTATTATAAAGACGGCAACTATCTCGACTATAACGTTTGTAACCAACGCAGGAATTCTTTCATATTCGGTAAGCGCTACTTCTCTGGTTTCCAATGGATGCACTACTTCCTACAGTCCGGATCCATCCTCAGGCTCTTTGTCGGCAGGGTCATCTGTTAATATAGACTTTTCATCAAAGACTTATTGCATTACTACGTTTACAGAAAAAGGTTTACCGGCTGGAGATAGATGGTCCGTAACTTATGACAATAATAAAGAAACCTCTACAGGATCTTCAATAACCTTCAACACAAGCTCTGGATCATTCTCTTGGTCTTCATCCGCTTCGCAAACTACTCCGTCAAGCGGCTGTACAGAGTCTTATAACTCTCCCGCTGGCAAAAACACTGCCGGTATTCCTGTTTCAGTATCATTTTCTGCGTCTATTTCATGTGCTACTACATTTTATGAAAGTAATCTGCCTAGCGGGTATACTTGGTCAGTATCATACGATGGAAAACAAGGTTCAGCCGGCACAGGTTCGTCTATAACCTTAGATACAGGACAAGGCACATACATTGCCCATGCATCTGTTTCTGGTCTTTCCTGTACAGCTACGGGTATATCTGCCACTGCAGGCAATAGTTATACTTTCTCCAGCTGGGCATGTAATACGTATTTCTATATATGGACACAATCTCCACTGCCAAGTAATAGATACACTGAGAATGTCATATTTAACGGGGATTCACAGACACAAAATTGGGGCAATAACAGAGTGATTCTTCCTAATGGCCAAACTGGCTTGGAATTCTCATTTTCGAGCTCCAGCTCAACATCGCTGGATTCATGGTCGGTTAATAGCCCAATAACTGGGGCATGGGGAGATTGTGTTATCGGTGCAGATGTCTGGACGGCGAATGCTTCAAGTGGCAGCTTATATCCTGGACAAAGCATATATCTCTATTATACAGTATCATGTAATACGTTTGCTTAACATGGAAACGAAAATGGTTATCATCATTTTGATTATAATAGCAGCAGTAATTATAGCCTTTTTGCTGCTTAACAAGCCTGCAAAAAGCACGGCTGCATTGACATTCCTACAAAAGGAAAATTTGTCTCATGTTTTTTCGTCTCCGACATTGTCATTTAATTTCAGCAGCGATTTTTATCTTGTTAACACAACGGGCCTATTGATATCGCAGTATTATAATTCTATAAGGTTTTATTATAATCATAACACCTCCGTAATTATAAGTGTAATTCAAAACAAGACGAATGAGAGCTTCGGATACTTTTATAACCTAATCTATAGTGAATTCAATGGTTCTAATTATTCATTCCAAAACATTTCAGTAAAAGGATACAATGGTTTAAAGGTGATGGCAGATAAAGCAAGGATAGCATACGCCTTGGCTTTTATATTTGGCCCAAGCGGCTATTATACAGCCATATTTATAAGTGACCCTTTTTCGCAGTTTGTAAATGTAAGCGATTCCGCATTAAATAAAATATTGCAGACAATAAGCTTTGGTCCATCCCCGTATATATAAGCATGTAACCTGTAATTAAATTTATTAAATATAGATTATATGATAGGTTATGGAGAAAGTATCTGAAATAGAAATAAGCTTAGATAAAGACTCGAACATAATAATAGGACAGACTCATTTCATAAAAACCGTCGAGGATCTATATGAAGCATTGATAACTTCCTTTCCTAATATAGAATTTGGTATAGCTTTTAATGAAGCCTCTGGGGACAGATTAATAAGAAAGGACGGAAATAACGAGGAACTCATAAAGAAAGTGGTCGGATTCGCTGAAAAGATAGGTGCGGGCCATTCTTTTGTGATTCTGCTGAAAAATGCATATCCAATAAACGTTTTGAATAGAATCAAGCAGGTAATGGAAGTCGTAAATATCTATGTTGCTACTGCAAATTCCTTAAAAGTTTTGGTATATGATGATGGTAAAGATGGCAGGGGAATAATAGGAGTTATAGACGGAAAGAAGCCTTTAGGCGTAGAAAATGAAACTGACAAGGAAAAAAGACACAAATTTTTAAGGGACATTGGTTATAAACGATAAAAATAATAATATTTGCAGACAAGATATTAACGATAAAGTCGGGGTAGTACAGCGGTAGTACGCCGCCCTCATGAGGCGGAGGTCATGGGTTCAAATCCCATCCCCGACATTTTTATTGTTTAAATTCCATTATTTTGCATGGAATACGCGTTTTTTTGGGGATTGGTAGCTGGATTAATAACAGTTTCTGTGATTTCTTTTTTTGTGTTGAAATATCTTTTGAAGAGAAAGATAGAACAGTGGGAGAAGTACGAAATGCAGAAGGCACTTGAAAAGACGGTTAACATACAAAGGCCAATACTGAAAGGAAAAATAAGCGAGCAGCTTTTTCCAATATTATACGAAAAGGAGGGAGATCTTTCGGATTTAAGGTTTCTAGGCAATCCTATAGACTACATAAAATTTGAAGGCCTTTCAAATCTAAGCGAAACCGGGAAAATAAAGATTAAATTCATAGAAATAAAGACCGGAAATGCAAAATTGAATAAAAACGAAGAAGCAGTAAAAAAGGCGGTTCAGGATAAGGAAGTATACTGGGATGAAATAACCATTTAATAATAGTTATTTAACCATAAAATCATGGTTTTATAAGCGTTTAAATTTTAGGGCCAACATAGTATAATATGGATATAAAAAGATTTTTTGAGCCCGAGAGCATAGCCGTTATAGGCGCTTCAAGGGACCCAAATAAAGTGGGCAGTGCTGTATTAAAGAATCTTATAATAACTTTTAGAGGCAAAATATTTCCCATTAATCCGTTTGTAGACGAATTGCAGGGATTGAAGGCTTACAAATCAGTAGTGAACGTGAAAGAAAAGATAGACATAGCGGTTATTGCCGTTCCCGCAGAGCTTGTTCTAAGCATTTTAAGAGAGTGCGAAAAAGCAAAAATATCACTGGCAGTAATACTCAGTGCAGGCTTCAATGAAATAGGAGGTGAAGGTACAAAAAGAGAAGAGGAAATAAAGAAATTCCTGTCAAAGGCAAAGATAAGGATAATAGGACCTAACTGCCTAGGCATAATAAACACGGATCCGAATTTCAATGCCACTTTCCTAGACCCAAATTCAAAGGTTATCAAGGGCAACGCAGGCTTCATCTCTCAGAGCGGAGCATTGCTAAGTGCTGTAGTAGACGATGCGTCTACGAACAACATTGGTTTCAGCAAGATAATAAGCATAGGAAATGCTACGGACATAAGCGAAGCAGACATAATAGAAGGTTTAAAGACGGATGAAAAGACAAAGGTCTTGGCCATTTACCTTGAAGGACTAAACAATGGAGAAAAATTTCTCAAGGCGAGCATGTCCTTTTCGCAGGAAAAACCATTGTTGGTATTAAAAGGAGGTAAATTCAAATCAACCTCAACAGCCGTTTCTTCGCATACGGGATCGATGGCAGGTGATTACAAAGCGTACGAGCTTGCTTTCAACAGGGTAGGGGCCATATCCGTTGACAATATAGATGATCTGTTTAATTTTATGAGGGATGCCCCAAACATAAAAATAACTTCGGATGAAGTTATAATCGCTACGAATGCGGGTGGAGCAGGAGTAGTTACGACAGATCACATAATAAGCAGCGGTTTGAAGCTTTCGAAATTTAACGACAAACTTTTAAATGAACTGGCAAAGTCGCTGCCAAAAGAAGCTAATATACATAATCCTGTAGATATGGTGGGAGACGCAACGCCGGAAAGATACAGGGATACTTTGGAGATACTTGTGCAGCAGAACAAGCCCATAATAATACTTTTTTCACCACAGGAGATGTCACAGCCTTTAGAAACGGCAAAACAAATATATGAGACCCATGAAAGGCATCCATCCGTGCCGTTTCTTTCCGTTTTCCTCGGAGGAGCGAGGGTTGATAAGGCAAGACGGTTCCTTCTTGAAAGAAACATGCCAATATATGAATATCCGAACGAAGCCGTTTTTATGATAAAGGGACTGTTTGCGTATTATTCACATAGGCTGCAGACCTTCAAAAGGATAGGAAAGGAGAAATCAAGGTACAGAGACTTTAAGCTGAAGAACGACATTTTCGGGATGGATGCAAAGAAAATTTTTGATTCTATCGGCATAAAAAGCGTAGAAGGCGTGAAATTTAATTCCAGGAAGGATCTGGAAAATGGCATAGACAAAATAGGGTATCCCTGCGTCTTAAAGATAGAGTCGAATAACCTTGCGCATAAGAACAAGGTCGGAGCAGTGATACTCGGCATAAAAGACAGAAAAGCACTGGAGGATTCGTTCATGAAGCTTTCAAAGATAATAAAGGAACAGAAAATAAACAAGGCAGCGTTTGGGCTTTATGAAGACGTAAATAAATTCGGCGAAGACAAAATGGAGATATTACTCGGAGCGCACAGAGACCCGCAGTTCGGGCCCATGATGGCAATCGGATTGGGCGGAATATTCGCCAATGAGATAAACGAAACAAAGTTCCTTCTCTCACCTATTTCCGACCAGGACATCGATGAATTAAAGTCGTCAAAATTAGGAACTATAATAAAAGAATTTGCAAATGAAAATGTTTTTGATGAACTCGTAAACTATCTTTTAAAACTGGACAGGCTTATGGCGGCAAATAAGGGCATAAAAGACATAGATCTTAATCCAATAATATTGCTAAAAGATAAATTATTTGCGACTGATTTTAAGATATTTGTTTAAAAAGCTTTCCATTGTTTAAACTATTTAAGCTAAAAAAACCAAGTTAATTTATGGCTTTAAAATTAAAGAGCGTCGGATCAACTTACGGTCTAAAGGTATACACAGACAATGGAACTTACTTCGGAGAGATAGAAGAAGCAATCCTTCAGGACAATAGAATAGTCAGCTGGAGGATAAGGGCCAGCGCATCGTCAAACCTGTCAAAAATGATAAAAGGGGCTAAAGGAGCCATCATACAGCACAGTCTAGTAAGAGCGATAGGGGATATCTTCATAATATCGAACATAGTGACTTCGCAATCAGAGCAGGAAAATCCAGACGCAGAATAAGCTTTTAAATCCGGAAAAGCTTAACTTTAAGTTTTAACAGGAACTAATATTGTTTATGGATAATAACTTCAGTATCTCTTTTAAGACCACAGATGACATAAAGATACCTCCCAAAATAGTTGATCAAGTGATAGGTCAGGAACCCGCAGTTGAAATAATAAAGAAAGCTGCAATTCAGAGAAGAAACGTGTTGTTGGTAGGCGCACCTGGTACCGGTAAAAGTATGTTGGGGCAGGCGCTGTCGCAACTTTTGCCAGCCGAGAAATTGGTAGACATGCTTGCTTTCCCAAATCCAAAGGATGAAAATGAACCAACAGTGAAGACGGTTCCTGCTGGAGAAGGCAAACGAATAGTAAACCAAGCAAAGGCTAGGAACATGTCTGCTTTAGGCGGTGGTAACAACATGATAATATTCCTTGCTTTCATAGTGGCTTTTTTCATAGCTACTTATGTAGTAAGCATACTTGTTTCAAGCCAAAAAAATCCCATACTTGCAGCCGCAAATCAAATCTCCGGCACATTGTTCATAATAACCATGCTTATAGGATTTCTTTTCGTTCTATTAATGTACAGGTTAGGCAGGACGTCTTTAAGATCTTCCGTTCCAGCCCCAAAGCTTCTTCTTGATAATTCCGGTGCAAAGTATGCGCCATTTATAGATGCGACAGGCGCAAAGGAAGGCGCATTGTTGGGTGATGTTCAGCATGACCCCTTTCAATCCGGTGGGTTGGGCACGCCTGCTCATGAAAGAGTGGTTCTTGGAGACATACACAAAGCAAACGGGGGAGTCCTTTTCATAGACGAAATAGCAAATCTTTCCCCTGAAACGCAGATACAGCTGCTCACCGCAATGCAGGAAAAGAAATCAAGCATAACAGGCAGGAGCGAAAGAAGTGCGGGCGCAATGGTAAAGACCAATCCAGTTCCATGTGATTTCATACTTGTCGGAGCGGGTAATCCGAATACCTTAAGCGAGATGAGCCCAGCTTTAAGATCCAGAATACGTGGTTATGGTTACGAGATCTACATGAATGAAACGATGCCTGATACGCTGGAAAACAGGGATAAAATAGCCAGATTTGTGGCACAGGAAATAAGCAAGGACAAGAAGATACCTCCTTTTTCAAAGGATGCCGTAGTTGAAATACTGAATGAAGCAAGAAGAAAATCAAACAGAAAAGAATCATTAACTTTAAAGCTAAGGGAATTGGGAGGAGTGATAAGGGTCGCAGGAGATATTGCCGTAGAAAACAAACATTCCATCGTGACTAGAGACGACGTTCTGAAATCAAAGAGCTATGCTGGTTCATTTGAGCAGCAAATTGCCGCCAGATACATAAAGGAAAAGAAGGACTATGACGTTATACAAGTCAAAGGATCTAGAGTGGGCAGGGTAAACGGTTTAGCAGTTATAGAAAATTCAGATTCTGGTTTAATGCTGCCTATAGAAGCGATAGTTACTAAAAGCATGAGGAAAGGGGCGGGTGAAATAATTGCTACAGGTAAACTTGGTGAAATAGCGCAAGAGGCCGTGAAGAACGTTTCTGCCATAGTCAAATTGTATGCCAAGAAACCATTGACAGATTATGACATACACATCCAGTTCCTGCAGGCTTACTCAGGAGTGGAAGGAGACAGCGCAAGCGTAAGCGTGGCGATAAGCATACTGTCTGCGCTCACGAACATACCGATTAAGCAGTCTATAGCGATGACAGGCTCCCTGTCGATATGGGGAGAAGTTCTGCCGGTTGGAGGAGTATCTGCAAAAGTGGAAGCGGCCATAAACGCAGGAATCAAAGAGGTAATAATACCCGCGTCCAATACAGATGATTTGGTCTTGTCCGATCCAAAGATCATAAAAATAATACCTGCAAAATCGATAATAGACGTAATAGAATATTCGATGGCTGACAATAGCCAGAAGTCAAAATTACTGAACACAATAAAGAAGTCGTTGAAAATAAAATATGACCAAAAGTAAGGTCTTCTCCCACGTGTTCGACGAGGAAACGTTAATAAACGTTAACAAGCTTCAAGGCGATGGCTACATAAGTAATCTTCTTGGTCCAATAGGAACAGGCAAGGAATCCTACGTTTTTTATAGCAGGGACTTTCATGATAGGCTGGTTGCGGTTAAGATACACAGGCATAATATCGAGGCTTTCAAGAGCATTCCTTCTTACATAAGGCTGAGGGGAAGGAAGAGTGGGGGATTTATAAAACAGATAAACGACTGGACAAGATTTGAATATAACTTTCTTTCAAAAGCCTATAATCTGGGAGTAAATGCACCTGAGCCAATACGCTGTTATGAAAATATAATAGTAATGCAGTTTATAGGCAGTGAGGGCAATATAGCTAAGCAGGCTATAAAAGACAGCGATTTTGACGCGGAGAAATGGTACAAACTTATAACAAAATTTATAGTTGATATGGCAAAAAACGGGATGATACACGGAGATCTCAGCCCTTACAATATATTAAATTACAACGGAGAACCAGTTATAATAGATTTTTCGCAGGCATTAAAACTTTCGGCGTTTACGCTAAATTTTCTCCTTAGGGACATAAACAACATAAATAACTGGTTTTTATCGTTGAAATATAGAAACATTAAAGAAGCAAAGGACATACTTGAAGAAATAGGGTGGAAAGATGAAAAATAAGGAAAAGAGGGTTTACTTGTTATTAAAAAAGATACCAAAGGGAAAAGCAGCTACATATGGAGGCATAGCTGAAAAACTGAGAATGTCTCCTAGGGAAGTCGGAAAGATCCTAAGCAGAAACGAACATCCTGAGAAGTTTCCATGCTATAAAGTTGTAAGGTCCGATGGTGCTCTCGGCGGTTACACAATAAAAAACAGGAACGATTCTGCGACCTTAACGGTTAAAAAGAGAAAATTGATAGAAGACGGCGTTAAATTTAACAAAGATAAACTTGACAGATCGTCGATTTTTCACTTCAAAGCGTAGTTTTGAGTAGATATATTAGCAGGAATAAAACATCATTACTGCAAAGTTATCACCAAAATGACAAAATAAAAACGCTGGGTGCAGGATTCGAACCTACGAATCCTTACGGAAACCGGTTTGCTTGATCTTTTCAAGACCGGCGCTTTGACCGCTCAGCCAACCCAGCATTAATTTAACTATAATGCTTATTTTAAATATAAGTATGTATATTTTTAATTATAATAATTATGATAACCAAAGTAAAAGACTTCTCATTGGATAGGACCTTAAATTCTGGTCAGATATTCTCATTTTTTAAAGAAGGCGATTATTGGTATTCTTTTGTGGATAAACCAAGTGCATTTAGACAGATTGGAGACTCCTTGGAGTGCTATGGAATAGACAAGGAGTCTGCGAAGGAGTTATTTGGGTTAAATGACAAAATAAACGAGATAAAAGCAGAAATTGATAAAGACGATTTCATTGACAAGGCAATAAGGTACTCGGGTTCTTTGCGCGTAGTAAAAAGCGGGATATGGCCTGCAACTTTGGGTTTTATCCTGTCAATTCAGTCTAACATAAATCTTATTCTAAGAAGGATAAAGACAATGTCTAATTATTACGGTGTAGAAGGAGAAATAAACGGCAAGGCATTAAAAAGTTTTCCCTCATTTGAAAAGATATACGAAAAGGGGTATGATAAACTAAAGCAGTTTAATCTTGGTTTTAGAACTAAATTCGTATTTTCAGCAGCAGAGTACTTTTACAAAAATGAGATAAATGAAGGTTTTACAGAAGAAGAAATCAGGAACGCTTTAATTAATATAAACGGCATAGGAGAGAAGGTACTGGACTGCATACTTCTTTATGGTATGCATAATCTTTCTGCTTTTCCTATGGATGTATGGATTTTAAGGACTTTGTCACTCTATTACGGTAGTATCTTAGGAAAGTCAAAGAGCTATAAGGATAAAAGAAAGTCAATGACCGATTATTTTGGAAGGTATGCTGGGTATGCTCAAATGTTTATATTTGATTATTCTAGGCTGAATGCAATACGTTCTAAAATTTGACAGTTTTCATATCCCTAATGCTGTCTTTTATTATTTTTTCCATTTCTATATCACCTGCCAGTTTTTTGATGGTTTCTGGTGTGGACTTGGTAGCAGGGTTGTTTGATACTATGGAGCAGCAGTCCTTGTATTCTTCTATGGATAGGTCATAAAAGCCGTACCTTATTGATTTCTCTATTATCTCTCCTTTGTTATAGCCTATAAATGGCCTGAAAACAGGTAATTGTATGTCAAAGCTTATTGCATTTATATTCTCTATTGTCTGAGAAGCTACTTGAGACAGCGCGTCTCCCGTTATTATTGCCATGTATCCTTTATCCTTGCTTATTTCCTCTGCTAATCGTAACAGAAATCTTTTGAAAAGTACAAGCTCGTACCGTTTATTTATTTTTAATGCGGCAACGCTGAAATAGTGAAAAGGCACAAGATAGAGAGTCAAGCCTGATTCTATTCCGCTTAATTTCTCCGCTATGGTTTTTATCTTGCTCTGAAGTGCAAAATCAGGTGAGTTCAATGCATAAACATGCAATAAATCGACTTTTGCTCCCCTCTTCATCATTTCTAATGGCGCTATAGCTGAGTCTATCCCTCCCGAGAACAATGACAGAAGCTTTCCAGAACTTCCTACAGGCAAACCCCCCATTCCCCTTTCTATACCGTAATTTACTATGAATGAATCACCCATTATTTCTACCTTTATTTTTTTACCGTTCTTGTCAAACTTTAGCTTTAAACTTTTTGCAAGCTCTTCTTTTAATTTTAAAGAGGTTTTCTCGTATCCTTTATCAACACGTTTAACGTCAATGTTTACGTTCTTGTTTTCTCCTATTATTTCGTCAATTAATTTAGATAGCTCCTTTTCATCCCTGTCAATGCGGTAAGCTTCGCTTACCCATGCTATCCCCGGCGTTAATTTCAACTTGTTTATGTCATCTAAGCTGTAATCATCCAAAACAAGTCTGCTTTCAACTGCTTTGATTTGTTTATTTATCTTTTCTTTTATGTTTTTTATGAGAAGGCCCTGAAAATAACCTCTTTGCTTTCCTTTTAACGCTATTTCATCGTAATGAACAGACAGTATCTTTTTCATACATCTAAGACTATCTTGCATTTAATTAATCCTTTTTCCTTTTTTATCTTAAAATCATGTAAAGTAGCTGCCTTTACATCCACTAAAAAATTGTCTTTTAAATTTCTGACGTTTTCTCCTACGGCAGAACAGTGGAGGTTAAAGTTTTTATCTATCTTTATCCTTGCGTCAGTAATTATTATGTTTTTGTAGTCTTTGTAAAAGACAATCTTATTTATAAAGTCTATTACTAGATAATCCAAGCTTTTATCGTGCATTACAAAAGTTATTTTCTTATTTCCCCCTTTCTTTACATTTAATATCATTATGTTGGATACAGCTATCGTTATGTTTCTGAAAAGTTCTGCCAAATTTTTCCCGTACGCTATAAATGCAATGTCAGCGGTAGCCTCATTCTTTAATAACCTGTATCTTTCCATTACCCCTTGATGTTTCCTATCGGCCTTAGACTAAGAACCTTACGACTTATCCCTGCCATGTCCATAGAATCCACTACTTCGTTTATGTCTTTATACGCAGAACCCCCTTCCTCAGTCAAGCCTACAATGCTGTTGGCTTTTACGTATATCCCTTTAGTTTTCATGCTTTCAAGCAGTTTATCCGGATTTATAACGCTTCTTGCCGCTACTCTGCTCATCGTTCTTCCGCTGCCATGAAGAGTAGTCCCAAAACTGTCCTCCTCCGCTTTTTTAGTACCTACACAAAGGTAAGAGCCGGTTTCCATGCTTCCTCCAACTATAACTGGCTGTCCTATCCTCTTAAGTATGCCGGATAATTCTTTATTTCCAGGGCCAAAACTCCTAGTTGCTCCTTTTCTGTGTATTATAACTTTCTTCTTTCTGTTTTCAATGGAGTATTCTTCTATTTTCGCCGTGTTATGCGAAACGTCGTATACGACCTCCAAACCAAGATCATTTTCGGTTTTTTTGAATATGCTTTTAAAGGCTTCTCTGATCTGATGTGTTATTATCTGCCTGTTAACGAAGGCAAAGTTTATTCCGCAAGACATTGCTTTAAAATAGTTTTGACCTTCCTCGGAATTGAAAGGAGCGTATGCTAGCTGTCTGTCCTTCAAATCTATCCCATTTTTGGCAGAGTAATCTATGAATTTTTTTATGTAATCGCTTGCTATCTGATGACCGAATCCCCTTGATCCAGTATGGAACATCACAACTACTTGATTCTTTATCATATCCAATTCCAATGAATTTGCAATTTCTTTGTTGAAATCCTTATTCACAACCTGAATTTCGAGGTAATGGTTTCCAGATCCAAGCGTACCAAGCTGCTTTTTTCCCCTCTTAAATGCATCTTCGCTTACTTTGGAAAAATCAGCATATTTCAAACTGCCTTTTTCTTCAGTCCTTTCTTTATCTTTTCTTGTTCCGTATCCTTTTCTCAAAGCCCAGTCCACTCCTTCTTCCGCTACTTCTTTCAGTTCCGATTTACTTAAAGATTTTAAAGCTGTAAGGCTCTGTGGAGAATTTGAGCCGACTCCCGCAGGCACCATCTTAAACAATGCATCTACCAATTCCTTTATTTTTGGTTTGACTTCTTCTAAAGTCAGGTTTGTTTTTATCAGGCGCATGCCGCAGTTTATGTCAAAACCGATTGCTCCCGGAGAGATTATTCCTTCTTCAAGATCAAATGCTCCAGCCCAGCCTACGGGTACACCATAGCCTATATGGGCATCGCTGAATAAATAAGAATATTTTAGTATTCCAGGTAAAGATGCAGCGTTGGCGGCCTGTCTAAAAACATCGTCTTCCATCTTTTTCAAAAGATTCCTATTGGCGTATACTTTAATTGGAACCTTCCCTACATTTTCAGATTCCCACGCGTTTTTATCGACTTCTTTAAATGAATTTCTTAGCTCTTGTATTTCCATTTATTCTAATATGTTTTGTAGAATTAAATATTAGCCATTGCTCATATTATTATATCCTTTTATTACATGCATGTTGTCATCTTCCAGTTTCATCTTATTTATCCTTTCAAGCAATTCCGTTTTATCCATTTTTTTGCTGCATAGAATTATCGTGTTTCCCGAGCCAAGCGGATTATTCACAAGGTATACCTTAAAATATTTTTTAAGTTTGTTTATGTAATTCTGAAGGAAAACTATGGCCTTAAAGCTCATAGCGTAGTTTATAGCCAGCACCCCGTTTTCAGTAAGCACTTTATCAATGTTTTCAATCGTTTTTTCATCAAGAAATTCGTCTGGAATCTTGTCTCCGTCATATGCATCTAAAAATACAAGTTCATATTTTTTCCGGCTTTTTTTAAGAAAATCTATGCCATCTTCTACGAATAAATTTATTTTTTTTATTTCTTCGGGTATAAAATCTTTTGCGAGATCTACCATCTTTTCGTCTATCTCTATTACATCCATAGTAACTTTTCTGCCGTATAACTTATTTATTTGATAGACAATTGTTCCGCCTCCCAAGCCTATCATAAGGATATTCGGTTTATCATACAATAACGGCAGTGGCGTAAAATAATCCCAATAAGAACCCGTAAATATTGCGTTTTCATTTCTTCTTGAATAAGTTATACCATTGAATTTTACGCTTATTCCATCCGGACCCTTTGTTAGAGTCAGTATCTTATTGTCATCCTTCTCCATTTTTATTACCCTTTCACCCTTCATTTTTTCAATCATTTTATTTATTATGTTCATATTTTTTGAGACCCGGCCACCAGTTGTATTTTTGCAGCAAAAACATTATAGATGGTACTATAAACAATACAGATATTACCGAATCGATTAATATTCCAATCGCGACTATGAAGCCTACCTCTTCTATTATAGGAACACCGCTTGCGACAAGAGACAGGAATACTACGGAAAATATAACGCCTATGCTTGCGACTACCGGTCCGCTTTTTACCAGCCCCATTTTTATGGCATCAAAATTGCTTTTACCCATCTTTACGTATTCTCTAATTCTCATAACTAGAAATATGTCATAGTCTACTCCGACTCCCATTATGCTTGTTATAAGGAATATCTGGGCAATGGATATGAACGGAAAAGACAATATATAATGAAATATCAACAAAGTAACTCCGTTTGCTGCTATAACGTTTGATATTATAAGTAAGACCAAGCGCAGGGGGGTATAAACTGAGAAAAGTATTATAAACAGTACGATAAAAACCATCGCCCCCAGAGAAAATATAAGGAGAGGCACATCACCGTTCATTGTTTTAACTGCACTGCCTAAAAATACCTGCAAGCCGTCAATGCTATAATTTACATTGCTGCTTTTTAGGTAATTGTTTATACTGTTGTAGTCGTTCAACGCTTGTGTACTGAATCCAAGAGGCTTTAAGTACGTTAATATCTGAATAGAATTATCTCCAGGAGTTACTTCGGCATAACTCACTCCGCTGATAGAGGTTATTGAATTATAAATTGCAGTTTCATTGACATTCTGGGAGTTGTTTATGTTTATAATCATCGGGTCTATCGGGTCAAATTTAAAATTATTTGTAGCTACATAAAAAGCGGTTTTTGATCCAGAATTCGGTAACAGGCCAAGAAAATTCAATCCAGGCTGGTATACTACGAAGAAGTATGCGGCAATCGCAATAAATATTATAAAAATAGAGATTATGAAGTAGCGATTTCTGTAATTGAAATGCGCCAACCTGCTAAACAATTTTTCAAAGGAAAAACCAGGTTTAAAATTCGGGTAGAAAACCCTTTTCCCTAAGGAAACGAGTATGGCAGGCATAAACGTTACCGCAGATACAAGGACTATAAGCACCCCCACGGAATCCAAAATTCCAGTCGAACCTAAAAATGCTAAGTTAAATCCTGAAAGAATGCTGTATGCTAGTATTACAGTCGTGCCACTCACAAGTATTGCGGCTCCCGCACCGTTAATGCTAATCTTTACGCTTTCCCTGTGGTTCTTTTTTAATTCTTGTTTGAATCTGTAAAGCATATAAACTAAATAATCAGTTGATATACCTAGCATGAGTATGGCTGCAAGCGCCGGGTCAAAGAAGGACACAGTGCTTTTTAAAATAATGTGATATATGATGTAGAATACTGAAAATGCAATCGTAACATCTACTCCGTATATCATCAATGGCACAAACGCCGCAATGGGAGACCTGAATATAAATCCGGTTATTATTATTACCATTAAGATACCGATTGCAATTGCCAAGAGCGTACCGAAATTCGTTTCGCTTTCTATGTTGCTGCTTAATCCCCCCGAGCCGGTTACATACGAAGTAACGCCGTAATTTTTGGAAATCTTGTTAATATATGAATTTACAAAAGAATAATTTGAGTTGTTTACGGTTGATATCATTGTGGTATGATTGTAATTTATGAGCGTTAGAGTGTCATTCACGTTTGGTACAAGCGGATAGTCAGTGAAGTTGTAGTTATTTATTACATATAATGGAGAGGAATTATAATATCCCTTTATTATTCCGATTATAAACCCATAGGATGAATTGTGCTCCGTTATACTAGAACTATTCAATTCGTTTTTTATCATGTTCGCTATATTTGCTATTATTGTATTGTTTAGGTTTTCCGGCACAGTTTGTGGAGTAAGATTATATTTTAAGTATGCAGAATTTAATGCAAATTGCGCATTTTTTTGTATAGTATAGTATGTGGAATTAAGCAAAGTATATTCTATTGAGTATAATGAAGTAATGTTCTTATAAACGAAATCATTTGAGATATTTTCAAAGAAAGTCTTTGTATTGTTTGAGAATGCATTGCCACTTACACTGACGATTAGCTGCAGGTTATTACCGCTGCTTGTTGAGTTATCCGAACTTCCGGTTATATTATATGAAACTATGCTAAAAAGATGTATAGCTAACGGTATTGAAATCAAGAAAATCGCAATCCAGAGGATTATTATCTTTTTATGGTGTTTGTCGATTATATCGCTGAATTTTCTTAGGTTAATTTCCATTAATGATCCTATGATCAATCAAGTTTTTTTAGCGTTACTTGCCCGTCTTGGCCAGGCCTATTCGTCACTACTGCTTTTCCCTGATCAGTCTCTATAATTGCGCCCTTTGTGATTATATTACGCCTTGCATAGGATCTGTTGGCTTTGTTCTCTAAAACCCTAACTATTTTTACTTTTGAGAGTTTTTTGTTTTTAGCATCGAAAAGGTTGCCTTGGTCCGTTTTTAACGGTATTATCTTAGTATTCCCTCCGACAGTTCTTGAGGTTTTTATCTTCCTTTCACCCACTTGCAATGGGACTGAAAGGTTCTTCGATTCGCTCCTCCGCTTATCTCTTCTCTTTCCCTTAAATCCTCCCCCTTTCTTCTTGAGTGAAGGCGCAGTGCTTTTAGACATATTGTTATCTTATAAAATACGTTATATTTAAATCTTTTTAATCTACTTATCTACAGAAGTTAGTATCTCTACCCTCAGCTTGTTCTGCAGCAATCTCTTAAACTCCCGTGCTTCTTTTTCCGTGCCTATCCCCGAACCATAATGCATGGGTATTGCGATTTCTGGTTTTATTTTCAGGGCGGCTTCTGCAGCCTCCTTTGGTAGCATTACGTATATTCCGCTTACAGGAAGGAGGGCAATGTCAGTTTTGAAGCTTTCCATTTCCGGTATGTTATCAGTATCTCCTGCAATGTAAACCTTTACGTTATCCACAATGAATATATACCCTACATTCCCTTTTTCTTTTGGATGAAATGCAAGCCCTTTTTCATTAAATTTATTTATGTTATACGATGGCACAGTTTTTATCGTTATGTCCTTTACTATCTTGACCTCATTTGGGGATACGAAAACCTTCTTGTTGTTAAAACCGCCCAATAAACTTTCACAGTCTTTAGGCGCAACTATGACGGTTTTTTCATTAGCTAACTTCTTAATGCTTTCATTGTCAAGATGGTCATAGTGATCATGCGTTATGAGTATTATATCCGCGTTGTTATAATCCTTTATAACCTTGTATGGGTCCGTATAAATTATTGTAGTTTTTCCGGTTACCCTAAAACATGCATGGTGCAGCCATTCTATGTTTATGTCTTGAAATATCATAGTAATTTATTGAGTTTTAAAGATAAATATTTAATTTTCACAAAACAATAAATTTTTATACTGTAATAATTTAATCATTAGATGATATTAAGTGATAAGGACATAAAGGAATACATAGATAGAAAATCGCTTCTTATAGATCCCCTATCTGATGACACAATAAGAGAAAACGGCATAGACCTGAGGATCGGCGATGAACTGCTTCGTTTTATCTATAATAAAGAGCCGGTAGACATAAACGATAAATCAGTTCTTGAAAAAGTGTATACAAAGGAAAAAGTTGATAAGGATTTTGTGATATTCCCCCAGGAGAGGGTTTTAATAAAAATAGATGAAAAAATAAAGATGCCGAATAATCTTGTAGGTTTATGCAATATACGATCTACTTTTGCAAGATTAGGGCTTGCGATTCCCCCTACAATAGTAGATGCTGGATATGAAGGAAACCTTACAATCATGATGATAGGCGGAAATGTTCCAGTAAGGATATCAAAGGGGACTAGGTTTTTGCACCTTATCTTTAGTACTACTTTAAGCGAAGTGCAAAAGCCATATTCCGGCAATTACCACCAAAGTTCTGGTGTAACCGGTGCCAAGATATAAATGGAGTGGGGATGTAATTAGTATATGAAAAGAAGCTCAAAAAATTGGAAAAAGTACCATAAAGACAGATGGAAAACAAGAAAGAAAAAGATGTTGGACAGAAAAAGAAAGAGAAGGCTTCTGCGTGAAAAGAGTGCTTAGTTATAAATAATTAGTCGCACTTATCTATTGAAAGCAGAGGTAGCGAAGTTTGGCCCAACGTGCAGGACTTAAGGTCCTTATCTGTCTTTGTATTTGCAAAGAATAAGATATCCTGTGGCTTAGCGCCCTCGAGGGTTCAAATCCCTCCCTCTGCAATTAATATGAAAGTATACGAATACAAAAACGGTAAAGTAACAAAGAAAAACTTTAATGAATACCTACAGAATAATAAAACAAATTATCGAGTTTTAAAGGATCTGCACATCTTGTTTTTGTCCATATCCATGTCATTTATACTCCTGTCAATAATCATAGCTTTTTCGGTAATCTCCGTCATATTTTATAACGGTTCACCATTGTTATCAACATTTATAGATGCTATAGCGGTACTTTTTTCAATTTATTTTATTGTTTTGGTTTGGTCCAAATACAAAAAAGATTTGATGAGATTAAAGACCGGCTAATCTTTTAACCTCTTTTAATTCCTTTATCCTAACGCTTGCATAACCTCTTATCGGAAAATGCATAACGTATATTATCGGGTTAGAGGATTTACCTTGTAGCCCAAACCTGAATTTGTTAGTCCCTTTGAACTTAGCAAATGTCACTTTGCCTATAAAGCACACTACTTTTGGATTTTTCTTCTTTATAACCTCATTAAGCCTTTTTACGCCCAACGTTTCTTCTCCTTTTTTAAGCTGCGATACGTTTTTTGTCGGCTTGTCTATTATGTTTATAAAATTTAGTCTATACTTCCCCGACATGCCTTCATAAAGTTTTTTTAGCTTCTTGTCATCCTTTAGAACTTCCCTTGGTTCATTTACTATTCCCGCTTCCGAAAGCAAGTACCAGAACATCTTGTTGTTAGAAAAAGGTACTCCTCTAGTATATGAACCGAAATGCGGGTTTATGCCTACAAAAAGTATAGCTGCATTTTTTGATAAGTAATACTTTATCATGCTTATTTATATCTCCACATCTTCTTTAATTTTTATGATAGTAATTCAGAGAGTATACGGAAATAAAGAAAAGGGATTTAAAATACTTGTAGATAGAGTCTGGCCGAGAGGGCTTACAAAGAAAAATGTCGCTGCGGATATCTGGGAAAAGAACATTGCGCCAAGCAATGCGTTAAGGAAATGGTTTTCACATGATGCAAATAAATGGGATGAATTTCAAAGAAAATACAAAAAAGAACTCTCTTCAAGGGAAGCCATTGGAAAACTTATGGCCATGAAATCGCTGGAAAAACAGCACGGTAAAATAATACTTCTGTTCGGAGCGAAGGACGAATTACACAATCAAGCAGTCGTATTAAAGGAAGTTCTTGATAAAATGAGATAATATTTATAAACGATGATTGCATTTAGAGTAAAATGGGAATAGATCCGGATTTTAAAACGAAAAGACAAAAAGTAGGTACGCACAGCGGTCATGATGTTTATGGCCCAGTTGAGCCGCCAAATAAATTAGGAATACACGGCTCGGTGGTAGCTATAGATTGGGATATATGTAATGCCGACGGTTCTTGCATTCCTGCATGTCCAGTTTCATTAATAGAATGGAATGATACCCCCGGTAACTCATTATCCAATAGAAAAGCAGATCCTGCAAGGGAAGGGGACTGCATATTCTGCATGGCGTGCCAAAATGTGTGTCCGGTGCAAGCAATTAAAGTCACTGCTCCATAAACTTTAAATATTTAAATCCTCAGCCTGATTTAGTATCATAATGGTAGACCAGGAAGACGTGTTTGTAGGGGTGTCTTATTCGACAAAGCTTCAATACGAGGAATTAAAAAAGGCCGTTGAACGTACGTCCGATTCTTTTAATAAATTTAAAGTAGACAATGAAAAATATGAAAGCCTGCTAGCTAGTTTATCAGCAGACTTAAAAGATATCCAAGAATCTTTTGAGAAAATATTCAGCGATTTAAATAAATCAAATGCCGAAAGCAAAGATTAGGATAAAAGATTGCATTCCAATAAACTTATTTAAACGTAATTGTTCTATATTTTGATTATCGGAATATACTGTTGTTTATTTCCGGTTGTTTTTGCAGGGGTAGCGAAGCCTGGCCAAACGCGGCAGACTCAAGAAAAGTGCGCGTTTGAGCTATCTGCTCTCTTTGTGAGTTCAAGGGTTCAAATCCCTTCCCCTGCATTTATTCAAAGCATTTAAATATCGCCAGATATATTTATCTGGTTTGTATGCAAGAAGTTCGGAGAGAAGATAAAGGGTTTCTACGTTTTTATTATTCGGACGGCCTTGCTGCAATTTTTTACAGGGTTTTCCCGACAACGGAGATGTTGGCGTTGGAAGATTTATCTTTATCTAGTCGGTTAAGTACAAATGACGGTGAGAGTTTACTAGAAAAACTAGTTTCAAAATCTGCTTCTATTACGGATAAATACGCCAAAATACATGACGAAAAGATTGATTTAAGCAATGCCTTGTCCGTAAACAAGTTTTTCAGTAAAATTGAACTAGCGCTTGAAAATTCCACCAGAAAAAGTTTATATAATATTCAATCTGTACTCGGTCATAGAAATATAGGAGAACAATCCAATTTTATGATATCAATGGTCATGCCTGAGATAACAGCTTTGACAATACAGGATGAGGTGTTTATATCCTCTCAAGAGAGATCTACCCGCTATGTTAAGTTTGATGAAGCATATGCACCGGGAGATATAGATAAAGAAGCATCTGGATTGCTGTCAGAAGGTTATACTAAACTATTTGGCTTATATGATTCTCTATTTGATAAATTATCAGATATGTACAAACAAGAGTTTATAAAGAAAAATGGAAAGCTTCCGAGTGATATGCAAATAAAGACAATAATAGCCCCGACAGTAAGGGACTCTACACGAAGTTTTTTGCCGCTTGGAGCGAAGACCTCCCTCGTTATGCTATTAAGTGCAAGAACTGCTGAGAACATAGGCAGAAAATTACTTTCAAGCGAAAATGCTTATAACAAGCAGGTTGGTCACCTTTTTTATTCCGTAGTAACTGACAATGTACCTTCCTTGTCTGCCCATATGGTCCCAGATGACTTTAACAAGAATGTGTATAAAGAAAGAGTAAATTTCGATTACTCTAACATTTTAAACGAAATGCAAGTTTCTTCATTAGATTCTGTAAAGGTCAGCATAACTAATGGATCACAGAGCGAAAAACAGGTTCTGAATTCCATATATCATCAACTGCCGTATAAAGATGAAAAGAATCATAAAAAGGCAGTGAATGAATACCTTGCTAAATTGTCTTCCGGGAGAAGCGGAAAGTTTGATGATTTGAACGACAGTCTCTTGAGGTCATCGTTTTTACAGATAGATATTACTTGCTCATTAGGCACCGCGAGGGACCTTTGGAGACACAGACTTTCTAATAGAAATATGTCAGTTCATTTAAATGACTATATAATCCCAGAAATAGTATATGAAAATAGCGAACTTTCAGGGCTTTCAAAGGGGGTTTTAAGTCAGATAAACAGCTATGCAAAGGGGTTGCATGAGAAGGGATTTAATTCTGAGTTGGAGCTTTTAGTACCGCTTGCAACCAAAACCAATTTAAAGATGTCTATGAGCCTTGCAGAAGCTATCTTTATAGCTGAAAATAGAAGCACAAATGAGGCGCACCCAGAGTACAAGAAGATTGCGTTTGACTTATACGATCAACTAAAGCATAGATATCCAAACATAACAAGAAACTTGAAAGTTTTTCTCGGCAATTCAGGGCAGATGAATAGCAGTACTGACTATTCCAGAGTACCCAAAGCAAACATAGATACTGTGAACGATGCTTTATTTTAGTAGATAGAAGATACGCCGGAATCTTTTTTCAATTTTATTACGTTGTCGGCAATGTTTTTCATGTTGTCTTCATGGGTGACTATTATTATCTGTCTTAAATCGGTTATTTTAGTAATTGCATTTGTAAGAGCGTTTATGTCTTCTTTATCTAATCCCGAGGTTGGTTCATCCATAAGTATGATTTCATTCTTTCCCACGCCACCAAGAACAGAAGCTAGAGAAGAGAGGGCTAGCCTGTATGCTATTGCCACTGAAGTTTTTTCTCCTCCGGACAATGACTTAGCGTCCATTTTTTCGCTTCCAGCGGTAATGACAACGTTATAATTGTTGTCTATGTCTATGTCATAATCAACCTCATTTCTAAGCTCGTCAAATCGCGCTTTAAAAAGCGACCGGAAATCGTTTATAAATCTTAGCCTTACATACTCTCTTATACTGCGTATATCCTCCCTTAAATTCGATAGTGTCTTCAGAAAACCTTCTTTTTTGTCTAATAAAGTTGATAGTTCCTTCTTCTTTTTAATCTTCTCTTCTAATTCTTCTCTCTCTTTTCTGTCAGTTAAAAGTTGAACTTTTCTAAGTTCCACTTCCTTGTTTATTTCAGTAAGCTTGTAATTTAATCTATTTACTTCATCAGAAATAAATCTAAATTCATTTTCGATCTCATCTAACCTATTGCCGTCGAATTTTATTGTAGTTAATCCGCTTTCTAAGTTTACTATTTCTTGCTGATAGCCATCAATGGCTTTAATTATTTCTCCGAGCCTGTTGCTGTAATTGTCTATCTCAATCATTTTTCTCTCCTGGTCTTGTATAAACTTTACAGCCTCTCTTGCGTTTTTTAGTTCCAATGAAATCTTTTCAATTTTTTGGCTTTGCTTATCATAGTCATCTTTTATACTTTCATGCTCCTTCTTCTTATTTTCTAGGTCGTTTGCTTTAAGTTTTGCCTCTAATCTTGCCAAGTTCTCTTTTGCAGTTTCAATTTTTATTTTGTTTATGCCAACATTTTTCTCCAGCTCGCTCCTAGAGTATTTTATTCCGTTGGAAATGTCGTTTAATCTTTCTATTTCCTGTTTATATCTGTTTATTTTTTTTGAATACTCCACTTCAAGATGTTTTTGATCATCTATCCTGCTGCCGCATAGGATGCAAATTCCTCTTTTAACTGATTCTGAAAACTCTTCTTCCAGGTCTTTTATTAGTTTGTTTAACTCACGTATTCTACCTGTTATTTCTTCTTTATTCTCTATTTCATTTATGCTGCTTAACTGCCTGTAAAATTCTTCGTATTCACTAATGAGCTTTTTTAGCGTTTCATTTTCATTATCTATTTCCTTTTTTAATCCTTCAATTTCATTTTGAGCATTTTTATATGAATATTCGGATTTGAAAAGTTTTTCATATAGCTTCTTCAGGATTTCACTTTCCTGCTTGTTTTGTTCTTCTAGACTTGTAATCGCCTTGTCAATTTCCTCTCTTTTTGGTTTTTCTACCTGTTTAATAGATTTTCTTAGTTCTTCTATCTGCCGGATGACCTTGACTTTTTCTTCTTCTAACTTTGATTTTTCGTTGCTCTTTAATCTAATTTCCGTTGATAATTTTTCAAATTTTATCTTTTTATCTCTTTCAAATGCAAGCTCGCTTTCTTTTTGTCTTTTTTCTATCGTTTTATTTTCTAGAAGTATCCGGTTTTTAGCCGTTTCTTCGTTTAGTGTTTTGATCGCATTCTGGTTTTCATCTATTTTGTTTTCTATTTTTATTACGTCATTCTGGTCTATGCTTAATTCTAGCTCCTTTTTGTTTAGTTCTACTTCATTTTTTACCTTATTTACGATGTCCTTCGTGTTTTCATATACATCCAGATATTTATTGAGCTGTAAAAGTCCATCTATGTATTCCTGTTTGTACTGGCCGGTTTCAAATATCAACGTCTTTAGCTCATCCTGTTTTATGTAAGTTATAGTTTCAAATGTTTCAAGAGGGTTTTCCGATTCTATTTTTAAAAGCTTGTTTACGTATGAATTTATATCCGATGCTCTATTCTGTAAATCCAACCGACTGTTGTTTTTGTTTATGTAGTTTTTTGAATCGTCGTTTCTTACAGTATCATTTGCACGTTTTAGGCCCCTGTTTATCTCGTACTCATCTTCATCGTTCTTTATTTTTATGTTTATTTCTCCTTCCGTTGAATTTCTCCTTAATAGCATTTTTCCCTCTTCTCTTCCCTCTCCTATCTTGCCAAAAAGCGCGTATTCTATTGACATCAATATGGATGATTTGCCGCTGCCAGTATTTCCAGTTATTACGTTTATTCCCTCCGCAAAAGGTATCTCTGTTTTGTAGTGGCTCCTGATGTTTTCCAGCTTAATTTTCGATATTATCATGTGAATAAAATATGTTCTCCACCTCCTTTTTTATGCTGTCAGGCTTTTCTCCTACGGAGTCTATCAGATATCTTGCAATTCTTATCTCCTTGTCATTGTAGCCCTTCTTTTTAAGGAATTCATGTTCAATTGTTGATAATTCCTTTGTTTTTATTTCGTCAACTTGTACGTCTACGTCTTTATCATTTAATTTTGATTTGTTTATACTGATGTAAGAATAGCCCAGTTCGTATCCCATTTTTTTGACTTTTATGACGTTAATGTCCGAAGTTTTGTCGTTTAGTCTTCCTTCCAGCCTTAAAACCAATATATCCCCCTCATTTTTATTTAATTTATTGAGCATCTCATTTTCCACGTCAATAGCAGTCTTATTATCCGCTTTTATTGTGAAAATTTGCTTGGCTCTTGTTTTTATTATTTTGTACTTTATATCATTTATCCCTTTTTCATCATATGATATTATAAAGAATCCTCTATTTGGATTGTCTACTATCTCCTTTTCGTCACAATATTCAAGCGATCCGGGGTATTGTATTATTCCTTTGTCATATTTTATGTTTTCTTTGTATCCATGCCAATGTCCGGCAGCATAGTAATCGAATCCCTTCGGCAAACTTTCCGTTTCGAGATCTTTAAATTTTTCTCCAAGATAGGAAATAGTGTGGTGAAATGCGAAAATTTTAATGAAAGCAGAATTGTCAATGTCTACGGTCAATTTTTTAAATATTTCGTCTTCAACTTTGCTCCTTTTTCCCTTTATCCCACAGATAAATGCATTTTTGTATGTTTCTCCAGTAAGTGTTACCTTTTCTCCAAATTCTATATATTTTTTTGAGTTTAGGTTTATTAGCAGCTTGTTTCGGTGAAAAAGTTCTACTATGCTTTCTTCTTCTCCAATGCCAACGTCGTGAGATCCAGGTATTATAAACAAAGGTATCCCTGCTATTTTTAATCGGTTTAATTCGTCTGTCATGAATAATAGCGAATCTAACGGCGGATTGCCAGAGTCAAATAAGTCTCCGGAATGCACAATAAAATCAATTTTTTCCGATATAGCATAATTTATCATCTGTATAAATGCATCTTTTATGTCGTTGTTTCTCGTATCGTTTTTGTATACTTGCCCTATGTGTGTATCTCCGACATGTATGAATTTCATTTTTATTAAAGCTATTGCGCCAAATTAAAGCTTACCCTGTTCGCATTATGTCTTATTTTTTTAATAATGTATATATATCTTAAATTTTATTTATATTCATGGACATTGAAGAACGCCTGAATTTAATAAAAAGAAATACGCTTGAGATAATAACGGTTGAAGAGCTGCGCAATCTGCTGGAAGATGGAAAACCACTTTCAGTTTATATAGGAAGGGCCCCAACCGGGTCAATACATCTCGGTCACCTCGTTGCATTAGGTAAACTTTTTGATTTTGAGAAAGCAGGCATACGCACAAAAATACTCATAGCAGATTTACATGCGGCATTGGATGATTTGAAATCAAAGTGGGATGAGTTGGATAAGAGAGTGGACTATACAAAGAAATGCATAGAACTGGCGTTTGACTGGGAAAGAACGCCTGAGTTCTTCCGCGGTTCTGACTTTGAATTAAGTCAGTCGTATGTTTCGGATCTGCTAAAGTTGTCTACATTAACGACGGTTGAAAAAGCCATGCATGCAGCTTCAGAGGTCACGAGGATGAAGAATCCAAAGGTAAGCGAGCTTATCTATCCGATGATGCAGACTTTGGACGAAGAGTATCTTGATGTAGACATGCAACTAGGAGGCATGGACCAAAGGCACATATTTGCATACGCTAGAGAGTATTTGGAAAAGATTGGCTATAGAAAAAGGGTGGAAGTGCTTACTCCGCTTATAGCATCAATACGCGGGCCCGGCACAAAAATGTCCTCATCGGTTCCGGAAAGCAACATTAAGATATACGATTCGGAGGAGTCTATACGTAAAAAAATACTAAACGGTTATTGCCCAGAAGGAGTGGTAGAAGACAACTTTATAATTCAAATTGTGAACTTTTTCATCTTGCCAAATGACGGTAAATTTGATATTAAAAGAGAACCTAAATTCGGCGGAGACATAAGCATAGATTCTCAGGATCAGCTGATACAACTTTACAGCCAAAAGAAAATACATCCTCTCGATTTGAAGAACGCAGTCGCAGAAAATATAATTAAAAGATTCAAAAATGCAAGGGAGTATTTTGAAAAGCAGACAGACATGCTTAAAAGCTTGGGTGAAAGCTTTATGCCTTATTAAGACATGGAATATGATTACTCCTTTAGCGAGGTCGTAAGAATATACGATACGGATGCACAGGGCATTGTTCATTACGCAGGTTATTACAGGTTTTTTACGGATGCGATGCAGGAATTTGTAAAAGCAAAAGGTTATAGCTTTCCCACCGTAGATGAAAACAGGTGGATGGTTGTTCTGGAGTCGAATGCTAAGTACATTAAATCAGCAAGGATGGGAGATACTCTTAACACGTTCTTAAAAGTAAGTTCTCTGTCTAAAAAGATACTGCGATTTGATTTTAATATAATGCGCGGGTCAGAGTCCATTTGTCAGGGGTACATACTCCATATTTGTATAGACAAGAACAGCTGGAAATCAACTGAACTGCCGCAAGGGTTCATAGATGGTTTAATTAAAAAGGTTTAGTGTTTTGTAGTTTGTATACTTTACCGTACTCCATGTTTTTCTTATAAAATTTTTGTACGGTTCCTGAAATATCTTTCCGTTCTCCGTTATTATCTTTATAAACTGTACAGTTTTTGGATCCGAAGGATACCCGCTTCCAAAATCGTATCCAAGCTCTTTCTTTATTTTTTCTACTTCCCTTTCACGTGCAGCCTTTGCTATCACCGACGCAGCCGATACTTCGATATAGTTTTTATCGGCATAGTTCTCCGCTATTACTTTCTTGTCTTTTATCTTTTTAAGCAGATATCTCCGTATTTTCTCAGTATTACTGCTTGGAGAATCCACAATCACGGTTTCGCCTTTAAGCCCGTTTGCAATCTCAGCCATGTTATCGAGTTCTAAGTAGTTCAAGTTCTTCCCATTGTCAAATCTTTTATCTATCTCTTCTGCAGATAATTTTATTAGCATAAAATTATCTGAGGCCTTAGTTATTTCCCTCTCCAAAAGATATATTTTCTTAATGCTTAGCATTTTTGAATCTTTTACGCCCATCAATTTAAAATTTTGAGCAGTCTTTTCATCAATCCCTATGCCGGCTATAGTCATTGGGCCTATCAATGGGCCTCTCCCAGCTTCATCTATCCCTATAGTTATCATTTAACCACGGCTTTTGCCCAGTTCATCTGCTCTAAACCTTGCGTGTCCGAACTGTATAACCGCTTTTATCCCGAACTTTCCCAAACCAATTGGTATGTCACATGCTCCGTACGTGCTGCCGCCCCAGATATAAACTTCCGCACCGGAGTTCTTGCTTATTATGTCTGCAATATCCAATGCATGCAGCTTAAAACCATCAGGTATCTGTATTGCTACTTTATCGTATTTTTTCTCGCGTATGTTGTCAATTATGCTGTCAAAGTCAATGTCGTATTTTTCCGTTAAATATTTCAATCCTTCGTTCTTTACCTCATATTTCATTTAATTCATATCATTTTGGTGCTTAAATTATTTATTCCCAAACGGTTAATTGAGTTTATGGATAAGGCCAAGTTTGTAAAAGCCGTAATAGTCATAAGCAAGAGCTACTACAGAAAAGAACGGAAAGCAGATCCTTTTGAGGTGCTTATACACGGAATACTTTCCACGAGGACAAAAGATACTACTACTTTCCCAGCTCAGAAAAGGCTGCTGGCCATTGCTGATACTCCGGAAAAAATAATGGGATTAGATTCTCGTCAGATAGAAAAACTAATCTATCCTGTAGGGTTCTTCCACGTGAAGGCCAAACTTTTGAAAAGAGCTTGCAGGATTCTCGTGTCAGACTTTAATTCTAAAGTACCATCCAACAAAGCCGATTTGATGAGGATACCGGGGGTTGGCGATAAAGTCGCAAGCCTTGTATTAGAATGGGGGTTTAACCTGCCGTATATTGCAGTCGACACACACGTTAACAGGGTATCGCAGCGGTTAGGCATAGTCCCTCATGGAACAAAGCCTGCAAGGACAGAGGCCATATTAGAAAGCATTCTAAGTCCTGCTCTAAGAATAAAAACAAACTATGCTTTTGTAAGGTTTGGAAGGGAGGTTTGCCGGCCGGTTAATCCGTTGTGCGGCGTTTGTCCTGTATATGAATATTGCGGCTTCGATCTAAAGGCAAAATATGCAGAAATGACCAATTAACGCTAAAAACAAGGCATAAGAATAAAGATATTAATGATACTGCATAAAGATATTAATGAAAGAACAGGGTCATCTTAAGTCTTCCTTGTCAAGTTTGATTTATGGTTTTAAATCCTTGTTAGAACCTAGCTCATTTTTTGCTTTCCTATCAATTGGTCTGATACTGTTTCTATTAGGTTTCATTGTGATTTTCAAAACCCTTGGGTTAGGCGCATTTTTAAATGGAGGCTTTATTTTTACCCCCTCAACCGCTACCATAGTTACCGGTGAGTCAGTCTTTGTAATCTCATTCCTTCTCGTAGTTTTTTCTCTGTGTACTTTATTTTATTATAAATTATACTATCTGGTCTCAAGGAATATGAAGCTGGGCTCGTTAATCAAACGGTCATTGGCCGCTTTTCCAAAGTTCTTAATAGCGACTTTTATACAGTCTGCAGTGTCCATCATCGGTTTAATAGCGCTTGTAATACCGGGGATTTATTACGGCAGTTCATTGATGTTTTTTAACTTTTTCTCAATATACGGCAATTCAACATTGCATTCTGCATTTTCGAACAGTAGGAATATGGCAAAAGATCTGCGGATAGAATCTTTGTTTGCATTTGTCGTTTATATCGCAGTACTGTTCGCGTTCGTTTATTTAGTTAACGGCCTTCATTTGACAGAGACGTACTCTGCACTGGCATATGCATTTTTACTTTCATACTGGGCCGTAAGCTGCAGCAATACCTCTTTTAATCTTGCTGATAAGAATACGACCAAATTAACCGGCGGATCATCGCTCTATAAAAACGTTAGAGCCGGATTAGAAGGGGTTTAGCATGTTCATGCTGCCTATTTAATGTTTTTAGAGTAGTGAATATGACTTAATAGCATATAATTTAATAACAGAAAAGCTTAAATAGTATAACTATTATAGAATTGAATTATAAATTATACTTTAAGAGGTTTCGCCACTTGGATATCGATGTATTTAGCAGCCGTTTGTCACCGCAATATAGGATTATGCCCAAAGAGGAGATTGACCAATTATTAGGCAAATACGGTATTGTCATAAAAGACCTTCCTAAAATTAAGATAATTGATCCAGCAGTGAAAATCCTGGATGCTAAGGAAGGAGATGTATTAGAAATCAAACGTAAAAGTAAGACTGCCGGTCAGTATAACTATTACAGGCTCGTGGTGAAATAAAATGGAAAACAACATACACGATGTATTGTTAAATTCTGCGCTTAATTCGACAGCTTTGGCAGCTCACCACATTTCTTCTTTTGAATACTTTATAGACAAGGGCCTTAAAAAGATCATAGACACCGAAGGGCTGATAGAACCGGTAATTAAGCCGGTGGGCGTCGAAGACTTTAAGATAAAGATAAATAAAATAACAATTGGAAAACCCGATATAATAGAAGCAGACAGCATAGTACGGCCGATTAACCCGATGGAAGCAAGGATAAGAGATCTTACTTATGATGCACCTCTGATTATATCAGTTTCGTATCTGGCAGACGGTAAAAACATTGTAGATGAAGAAGTTTTTATTGGACGCATGCCGATTGTCGTTAAGTCGAAATACTGTAATCTATACGGGCTTTCGCCAAGTGAATTAACAGAGGCAAAAGAAGATCCAACCGACCCTGGAGGTTATTTCATAATAAACGGCACCGAAAGAATAATAATAACCACAGAGGATCTCGCGCCGAACAATATACTAATATCAAAAGACAATCAAGAAGGTTTCAAATTCAGTGCAAAGATATTTGCCGATGCAGATTCAATAAAAGTGCCGCACACGCTCCAGATGTCAAGTAGCAACTTGCTTTACGTTACCTTTGGTAAGCTAAAAAAAGTACCAATTGTTACTTTGATAAAAGCGCTCGGAGTAACGAACGAAAACGAGATAATCAAAAAGATAGGAAAGGACAACGATGACATAATAAACACCGTTGACATGAATCTTATAGCTTTCAATATAGGTAGCGAAAACGAGGCGCTGGATACTATCGGCAAGATGCTTCATTCTATTCATACAAAAGAGACTGCAGAATTGAACATAGACTCGCTGTTATTCCCGTTCTTGGGCAGGGATAAAGAATCCAGAAAGATAAAGGCAGAGTATCTTATGTACGTTTCCAATTTGTTGGTAAAAAGTGCATTAGAAGGAAAAGAAGTAGACAAGGATCACTATTCAAATAAAAGATTGCACGCCGAGAGTTACAATTTAGACATGCTGTTCAGATTCATATTCAAGCAGATACTAAATGATGCTAAATACAATTTTGAGAGGGGCATAAGAAAGGACAGAATTCCGAATCCTAAATATATCTTCACTTCGGATCAATTAACAGCTAGGTTAAGATCATCGCTTGCGACCGGTCAATGGGTAGGCGGAAGGGTCGGTATAACGCAGCATTTAGACAGAAGAAGTTTTCCAGCAACAGTATCCCATTTAAGAAAAGTCGAATCGCTGCTCACTTCCAATAGGGAAAATTACAGGGCTAGAGATCTTCATGGAACGCAGTTCGGAAGGTTTTGTGCAGTAGAAACGCCAGAGGGCCCAAAGATAGGTTTGACTAAGAATCTTGCAACGTTGTCAATGATGTCTAAAGACGGTGTAGATACGGAAACGGTTAAGAATCTTCTTAAAAATTACGGGGTGAAAAAGATATGAGTTTCGTATTTGTAAACGGCGTGCTTTCAGGGGCAACTGACGATCCAAACAGGCTTGTAAAGGACCTTATAGAAGACAGAAGAGAAAGTAAGATACCAAAAGAAGTAAACGTAAGATACAGAAAAGACACAGACAGCGTAATGATAAACTCCGATAGTGGCAGGCTGCTCAGGGCGCTCATAGTCGTTAAAAATGGGAAGCCGATGGTAACGAAAGAAGACATACAACTGCTTTCGGAAGGCCACATAACTTGGCAGGATCTTATAGACAAAGGCAAAATAGAATACCTTGATGCAGACGAGGAAGAGCTTGCCTATACTGCATTAAATGAAAAGGACCTGACACAAGAGCATACACATCTTGAAATAACTCCTTTATCGGTTTTCGGTACACAAGCGTCATTGCTTCCGTTTATAAATCACAGCAACGCACACAGAAACGTTACGGCTGTAAAGAGCGTACAGCAGGGGGTAGGCATATACACTACAAATTATCTAATAAGGCACGATAACGAGTCCATGATCGCAGTGGATCAACAGATACCTATAGTGAAAACTAAGATGTACGAAAACGAGAATTTTAAATCGCACCTTTCCGGACAGAACATCGTAGTAGCAGTGCTTTCGTATCTTGGTTACAACATGGATGACGCCATAATAATAAATAGGTCGTCTGTCGAAAGAGGGCTCTTCAGGGCAATGTTCTTCAGGCCATATAAGGTCGAAGAAATAAAATATGTCGGTGGTCAGAGTGATCTTATAACTGTTCCTGACAAGGACGTGGCGGGTTACAGGTCAGAGGACTCATACAAGTATCTAGATGAAGACGGCATAGCAACCATAAATTCACAAGTCAATGGCGGAGACGTTCTTATAGGAAGAATTTCTCCCCCAAGGTTCGTTTCATCGATAGATAAGTTCAGGCTGGGAGTACAAAAACAGGTTGAGTCTTCAATTGAATGCAGAACTGGAGAAAGCGGCGTAGTAGAAAACGTGTTTGTAACCTCAACAGCTGAAGGAAACAAGTACGTCTCTCTTAAAGTAAGGCAGGACAGACCTGTTGAGATAGGGGACAAGTTTGGGCCAAGGAGCGGACAGAAAGGAGTTGTAGGTATGCTGCTAAATCAGGAAGACATGCCGTTTACTTATTCGGGAATAATCCCAGATTTAATATTCTCTCCTTATTCCATACCTTCAAGGATGTCAATGTCTTATCTGCTTGAATTAATAGGCGGAAAGGTAGGGGCGCTTGGTGGTAGACATATAGACGGCACGTCATTCACCGGCGAAACAGAGGAAAGTCTTAGGAAAGAGCTAATGGAGTACGGGTTTAGGGAGAATGGCGTTGAAACAATGTACAATGGTATAACTGGAGAAGAGATGAAAGTAAGGATATTCGTAGGGGATATGACTTACATAAGATTAAAGCATTTCGTTGAATACAAGATACAATGGAGGGCACGCGGGCCGATTCAGTTACTGAATCGTCAGCCTACGGAAGGAAAATCAAAACGTGGCGGGCTTCGTCTTGGGGAAATGGAGAAAGATTGTTTCGTAGCGTATGGGACGGCTCTAGCTCTTAAGGAAAGATTCGACTCGGATAAGGTTACAATACCGGTATGCTCTAAATGCGGGATGACTGCAGTTTATAATGTAAAAAAGAGGACAGGCTACTGTCCTATAGACGGAGAGGATGCGCAGATAAAACTTATAGAAGTTTCCGCTTCATTTAAGATATTGCTCGATGAGCTAAAAGCGGTTGGAATATATCCGAAAATGGTTTTGGGGAGTAAAGTATGAAATTAGATTCGAACTTTGTTTTCAGTAAAATAGCGGCTTTGGAGTTTGGTATAATGTCTCCTAAGATGATACAGAAGATGAGTGCAGTGTCTATAACCTCATCCGAACTGTATGACATCGACGGTTTTCCAGTCGATGGTGGCCTTTCCGATTTAAGAATGGGTGTCACTGACCCAGGTTTGACTTGTAAGACATGCGGAAATACTATAAGAGACTGTCCAGGCCATTTTGGCCATTTGGAGCTTGCCAGGCCGGTTTTTAACCTAAAAACAGTGCCATACGTATATAATCTCGTAAATTCGACGTGCAACTCATGCGGCAGGATACTTATCTCTGACGAACATCTTAAAAAGTTAAGCGAAGACATAATCTCTGCTGATATAAATGAAGGAAACAAGAAAAAAATAAAGCTCATCAAAGCACTTATAAAACACGCAAAGAACGTGACTATCTGTCCATTTTGTAGAACAAAGCAGAAAAAGGTAAAACTTGAGAAGCCGTATACGTTTATAGACGGCGATCAAAAGCTTACGCCGATAGACATACTTAATAGGCTAGAAAAAATAAAGGATTCCGACCTGCAGTTCTTCGGCTTGGATCCGGATTATTCAAGACCGGAATGGCTTGTAATCTCCATTTTAGCCGTTCCTCCTATAACTATAAGACCTTCAATCACACTCGAAAACGGCCAAAGAAGCGAAGATGATCTTACGCACAAACTTACCGATATAGTCAGGACCAATCAAAGGCTCGCTGAGAATATAAGATCTGGAGCTCCTGAAATCATAATAGATGAACTATGGGATCTGCTGCAATACCATATTACCACCTTTATATCCAATGGTTCGGCCCAAGTCCCAGTCGCAAGACACAAGTCAAATAAAAAACTTAAAACACTTGAGGACAGGATAAAAGGAAAAGAGGGAAGGTTTAGGGGATCTGCATTGGGTAAACGCGTAAATTACAGCGCGAGGTCTGTTATCTCGCCGGATTCTTTCTTAAGATTCGACGAAGTCGGCGTGCCTATAAAGATTGCAAAGGAGGTAACATATCCGGAATACGTTACAGACTTAAACATTGACAGGTTGAAAGTATTGGTTAAAAACTTTAATTCTTATCCTGGAGCGAATTACGTTATAACCCCAGACAATATTAAAAGGAAAATAACCGAAACAACTGTAAACAACATTCTAGATGAAATTAAGACGGGTTACATTGTCGAGAGACACATAAAAGACGGTGATATAATACTATTTAACAGACAGCCTTCCTTGCACAGACTGTCAATAATGGGCCACAGGGTAAAAGTACTGCCTTACAAGACATTAGGTATAAACCCAGCATCGACCCTTCCTTACAATGCAGATTTTGACGGAGACGAAATGAACATACATGTTTTACAGAACGAGGAAGCTCTTGCGGAAGCCGACATGATAATAAACATAAAGAACAACATAGTATCCCCAAGACACGGTCTGCCATTGATTGGAGCGGCGCAGGATTACGTTTCAGGCTGTGCACTGCTTACTTCTAAAGACACAGAGTTCGAAAAAGAAAGTGCGGAATTTTTACTCTCTAACATAGGTATGGTAACAGACCTAAAGAAAAAGAAATATTCCGGGAGGGAGATATTTAGCATGATCCTGCCGGAAGATTTGAACTTCGAAAGTCAAAGTAACACTTACAAAATAACCAAAGACGATGATTCGATTGTTAGGATTAAAAATGGAAAATTGATTTCCGGAGTAATAGATGCGGCAACCATTGGAAGGGAAAGTGGAAGCCTTCTTCAATTCTTGTTTGTAAGGTATGGTTCAGAAGTCACTGCCAAGTTCATAGACCAGGCAAATAAACTCGGATTGATGTCGCTTTTCAGCATGGGTATGAGCGTTAATATCAGAGACTTTGATATTCCAAAAGCTGCGTATACTGAAATAGAAAAAGTTGTAAATGACGGAGAAAAAAGCGTAGCCGAGCTTTTGAAGGATTATGACGACATTGCGGAAGCTAAGATACTTAGCATCGCGAATAGGATAAGGATAAAGGTTAGAAACATAATAGATGCTTACATAGACAAGAAGAACAACAACGTAGAATCAATGATAACAACGGGTGCAAAGGGAAGCATAACAAACCTTATCCCAACAATCGGACTTGTAGGCCAGCAAATGTTGAGGGACGTAAGGATAAGCAATGGGTTTTCTGATAGACTTACATCTCATTTCAAGAAAAAGGACAACGGTCTTATCGCCCGTGGTTTTATAGTTTCAAACTACAGAGATGGGCTAAATCCCGTAGAGTACTTCCTTCACGCTGCAAGTAGCAGGGAGGGGTTAATGGACAATGTAATACGTACCCCTATCTCAGGTTACATGCAGAGAAGACTGTCATCGGCTCTGCAGGATCTTAAAGTAACAGAGGATCTTTCAGTAAGATTGGGCAATTCAATAGTGCAGTTTAAGTACGGGGAAGACGGGTTGGACGTATCCGCCAGCGACAAAGGTGATCTTAAGTTATGAAAATAGAAATACCAGAAAAGTACATTGTAGCGTTTAAAAACAAATACGGAGAAGATGCAGATTTGTCTGAACTTGAAAAAATATACGTAAGGTCGCTTGTCACGCCAGGTGAGGCAGTGGGAGTTATTGCTGCCCAAAGTATCGGAGAAGCAAGTACACAGCTTACGCTTAGGACAAAACACGCAGCAGGGCTTTCGGTAATTAACACTACTACCGGTTTGCCAAGGCTAGTTGAAATATTTGACGCCAAAAAAGACATTTCAACCCCATTTATGGATATATACTTAAAACAAGAATATTCCAAATCAAAACAGAAAGCAAGTGAAGTTGCAAACAAGATAATAGAGATAAAGATAGGAGATATTACGTCCTCTTACACAGTTTCGTTGCGGAAAAAATCCATAGAATTCGTGCTCGATAAGGAAATGCTGAAGGAGTATGGATTTACGATGAAAGACGTTATGGGAAAGTTTTCAAATATGAAAGTGTCCGCATCTATAGACGGGGACAATCTTTCAGTTATAGACAAATCCGCAGACAGCGTTAAAAAACTTATACGATTAAGGAATAAGATAGTGGAGATAAATCTTTCAGGGTTAACAGGTGTATCGCGGGCAATATTAAATCAGGATGCGCAGGGCAATTACTGGATAAAGACGATAGGTACAAATCTCGCAGAAGTACTTAAAATGGATGAAATTGATCAGACAAATACGATTTCAAACGACATAATTGAAGTTTCAAAGGTATTAGGCATAGAGGCCGCTAGGAACCTTATAATAGAAGAAGTCAATGGAACTCTGCAAAACGTAGGATTGACCGTTGATTTAAGGCACATCTTCTTAATAGCAGATGCAATGTGTCTTGACGGTACAATAAGAGGGATAGGCAGATATGGTCTTAGCGGAGAAGCCGATTCAGTCCTTGCAAGGGCTTCATTTGAGGTGCCGTTAAAACATCTTATCGAAGCAGGGCTGTATCACGAATCGGATCCTTTTAAATACGTTGCAAACAATATAATGTCAAATCAAGTAATACCTATAGGGACTGGCGGAGTTGAATTAGTGGTGAAGGAAAATGGAAAAGGAAATAGCGAAGAAAATCCAGGAAAAGATAAAGAGCAATAAGGTCTTTATAGGGTTGAATTCTACTTTAAGGGCCTACAAGAACGGCGACGTTTCTTTTGTAGTGTATGCTAGCAATGCCAGCGATAAGATTCTAGAGAAATTGAATGTGCTGGAAACGGAGAAATACAAATACGATGGAGACAGCGATGCACTTTCGATTGCCTGTGGTAAATCCTTTGGCATAACCGTTTTGGGGATTAAGAAATAAGATATGAACATAAAATTTGACAGTGATGTAATCCTCTCAATGAATTTATTTTCTGACGTAACCAGCGTAATACCAAGGGACTGCATAAATTTCGAGGATAAAGTAATATTTGTCGTAAATCAAGGCCAGGCCGGACTGGCTATAGGCAAAAACGGAATGAAGATAAAAATGCTGCAGGAAATGCTAAAGAAGGAAGTAGTTGTTATAGAATACTCCGATGATCCTGTAAAACTTTTTGAAAATGTAATAAGGCCTAACAAGCTCATTTCCGGTTATATAACCATAAATGGAAAAGAGGATGAAGCTAAAAAAGTGGAGGCTTCGGTGGACGGAAAAATAAGCAGTAACAAAATAAAGCTTATTAAGATGCTAATGCAAAGGTATTTTAATATAGTTAGTATAAATATTAAGTAAAAAATATGGGAAACAAAACACGTGGGCTATTTAACGGCAAGATGTTGCTTAGAAGAAAGGAGAGAGTGAGATTCAGCAAGAACAAAAGCAGGTCTTATTTCAGCGGCAGCTGGAAAAAGAACGACCCTCTTGCCGGTGCACCGCAGGCGAGAGGCATAGTTTTAGAGAAGGTTGAGATAACGCCTAAAAAACCTTCTTCTGGAAAGAGGAAATCATGTAAGGTTCAGCTTACAAAGAATGGAAAGATTATAACTGCATATATACCCTGGAGCAAGGGAGTTTCTTTTGTAGATGAGCATAATGATGTTATAATTGAAAGAATAGGCGGGGCCCAGAAGGGTGCGCGCGGCGACCTGCCGGGCGTAAAGTTTAAGGTAACAAAAGTCAATGGAATATCATTGAAAGAATTAGTTAAAGGAAGAAAGCAAAAACCAGTAAGATAAAATGGAAGAAGAAAAGTCGTTAGAAAGCGTTAAAAAAGAGAAGGAGATAAAGCTTTTTGGAAAGTACAGTTTCGATGGGGTAACGGTAAATGACCTTGGGCTTAAGAACATAATTTCTCTTAAACCTGTAATAGTGCCAAAGACTTCGGGCAGGTTATCTCAACAGAGGCTTGCAAGAGCAAGAATGAGCATAGTTGAAAGGCTTATAAGCCATCTCATGGTCCCAGGTCACAGGGGAAAGAAGCATTTAAGGACAAGTAAATTGATGTCAGGAAGGTTCAGCACTACATCCAATCTGGTTGAAAGTGCGTTTGACATGATAAGCAAGGACGGGCTTAATCCAATCCAAGTTCTCGTAAAAGCTATAGAGAATTCCGCGCCTAGAGAAGAGGTTATGACCTTGTTGATAGGAGGGCAAAGGCTTGCCAAGCAGGTAGACACTGCGCCGATTAGAAGGGTTGATTTGGCGTTAAGATGGATAGCTGAAGGAACGTATCAGATGTCGGCTACAGGCAAAAAAGCTGACAGAGCGCTGTATGAGATACTTATACAGTCTGCGAATAACCAGGACATTGCGTTTCCAATCTCAAAAAGAATAGACACGGAAAGACAGGCTGCATCAAGCAGATAAATTCCTAAGTTTCTTAGTTATAGCGTATTTAAACCGTCACTTTCCGTACGAAAAGAAGAAAGCCCGTATGCAATATTCCATTGCTTTCCGGTCTTAGTATGTCCCTTTCTATTTCTACCTTCCAGTTTATCTCATTGTTTTGTACGAGTCTTTCTACTTTCAGATTTTTAGGAAGCGATCTTATGGTCTTCTCTACCTGTATGATTGACGGAGAATATGTAACAATCCTTGCACCTACTTTGAAGTTCTTAGTTATAACTGGCAATACCTCCCATGGATCTGGAAGGTCAAGCACTCCGCAGTCGAAATTCTTTTCCTTTATTCCTTGTTTAACATCCTGATTGGTGAATTTTATGTTGTCAAGCGCGAACAGTTCCGCGTTTTTCTTCGCCACTTTCATGAATTCCTTCCTTACTTCATATGAGAATACCTTTATTTCCTTTGAAAGGTTTGCGATTGAACATGCGATGACTCCGGAACCAGTTCCGGCGTCAAAGACTTTACTGTCACTTTTCACTCCAAGATACATAACTATGCTTCCAACGTCTTTTAATGTCACTATCTGTGGCAACCTTATGATTTTTTTAATTAAATCAGGAGTGCCGGGCTCTACGACATAAAATACGTTTCCATTGTGCGTTTTAACCCTTGAGCCAGGTTTTTTGTTGGCTATTTTACTGGGTTTGAATATACCGAACTGAGTATTACTTTCCTTTTTACTGTCTACGAATATAGAATGATTTTCGTTCAGTAAAAACACTTTGTCTTTTTTCATATGCTAGTTTTTATCACGTTCACCATGTTGCCAAAACTTTTGTTTCCAGAGATTTTGTCAGCATTTGTAAGTATAAACGTTATTGTTTTATACATTGTACTGTACCCCATTGCATTTATAAAATCCCTTTTTGTAATCGCTTTTTTGTTTAGTACCTGTACTATCGATTTTATTTTGTATTGACCGTATGAGCATAAAAAAACACCCCTTTCGACTTCTTTTGGGTCCTGAAACCCATTTTTTATCAGCACTTCATAAAACTTTTGATCTGCCAGCTCCTTGCTTTCTTTCGTTCTTTTAACACTTGTCTCATGCGGGATTTGCTTTTGTTTTTCGTCCTTTGAATTTATAACAGACTTTACAACGTCAAGGCTTAGCCCTTGCTCATACAGGTAATCTGCTTTTTGGCCCGTTTGATTGTCCTGTGCCGAGACTTTTTTCATGAAGTCTGCAAGGTTCTGCGATATGTATCTCTCTGCCGATGAAAGTGATTCTACGTTAACTACCTTTCTTTCCCTTATCTTGGCTATCAGGGCCTTTTCCTGACTGTTAAACGTCTGCATAAGCAGATTTAATGCCCTTTCTCTGTCTTTTTCAAGAAAGTAAACGGGGGAAGACCCGAATTTTCTGGCGGTTTTTTTTATCTCGCCTTTTGCTGCAAAATAATCAACTATGGTCTGTGTCTGCAACGTGTCCTTTTCTATCCTTTCTGCTATTTCAAGTATAAGCGAAGGCCCTTCTCTTAGTTTCTCCATTATCTTGTCATATATCTCGTTTATGTCTTCCATCAATAGCCTTTCATCATATATTATTTATATCTTGTAAATTTTAATATTAAATAACAATGTCAGTGTTACGACGTTATAAAATATATAAAGGAGCATAAGCGCGTTTTGCGCCATATGTGGGCTAACCGTTACCCTCAAGCTGCTCCTTTACGGATTAATACCATGACAGGTTTATAAATTTATGGATAAAAAAGGGCAGATATTTACGATCGATTTGCTTATTTCTTTGTTCATATTCCTGCTTTTATTCACTACAGTTCTGCTTTTTCTTTATTCCAATGCTGACATAAACAATTCATATTCTTCTTACTATTCGCAGATAGCCTCAAATTACATAAACAATTTGGCAGTTCAGGGTGCAAATTCTTTGTTAGGTTCGGAGGGCTATCCTTCCAATTGGTATTCTTTTTCATGTAGCCAAATAAAGCAGATGGGATTGATGTACAATAACCTCGAAGTATCTCCAGTCAAACTTTACAACCTTACAATTTTGCCAGTGCCCTGCCTTTCCTCGCTGCTTAAGGCTGGAAACTCGTTCAATATCTCGTTTTACTACCTTAACGGTTCGATATTGAAGCTGAATGGCAAAGGCATAACTGCAGGTTTCCCAATAAACTATGCGTCAAGCTACGTTGCATCCATTCAGAGATTTACCGTGTTATATCCAGGGGATGAAATAGTGAGGCTTTCTTATACGGAGTGGTCATGAAAAAAGGACAGGTTTTTACGATTGACTTGGTTATTGGGAGCATAATAATACTCAGCGTTATAACGTCTGCATATGCGATAACTAGTTATTATCTTAACCTGAATAGTTCAATAACGACCGACAATGATTTCATTTCACAAATTTATTCTGCCGTTTCCTCTTTTTCAACGGTTTCATCAACGGTTAATTCAATTCTTTCATTTCAGAACGGTGGATCTGCTTCAGCATTAACTTCTTACGTTTCGTCAGTTATGGGGTCTGAGATAACCAGCCCATTTCTTTTTCAGGTATTTACGAAGACGAATTATTCTTCAAACAGCACGCCAAGCGACTTGATATTTTCTTATAATTCAGGTTTTTCCCCATCCACTTCTTATTCTACCTTCTACGAACCGATACTTATAACGAACTACAGCAGCGCATGCGGAGCTTCATGCAATTCGTCTTTGTCGATAAAAAGCGTTTTCCCGTCCTATAATGACACCATAAATGCGCCGAATTGCAACGTGCTTTATGGAAATGGTGCGGTAACAGGCTGGACAATATTGGACAATACTCCTTCAGGATACTGCACCATAGAGGTACCATTCTCTGCGGATCCAAACAGCTACGATGTTGTAACATCCTCCGCAAGCGGAGCGTCAACGGGTGCAGCTACGCTGCACGTTATCGTTATAGACCTGTTGAAATTTGAGGTCCAGAAATAATCTATACAAATGTTATAGACTTGCTCCTATCTTTATGTTTTAATTTAACTTTCATGTCCGTTAATTCCGATTCGACATCCCCCCTATAAACACCAAGTTTTACGGCAAGGTTGTTTATATCCATTAAAAGTCTGCTTACCTTCTCTGCTTTTTCGAAATCCACGTTATTTTTGTACTGATTGTATAAAGTTATCTGCTCCAGTAATTTTTCATACAAACTTCCCGTTTCCTCCATCATTTCCATTTTTATCCCCCCTCATACTGATTTTAGATTGATTATAAATAAAAAGAGCCGCTTTGTATTACTTGTATATTATTAAAATTAATTTATTATTCACTAAATAGTGGTTATTCTGCGAAATATGTGTTAGCCGCTTTTTGTTCTGTATCCAGTCTGCTGCCTTTCTGGTTGATTCTGGGCCGTCCGCTGTCTTTGTCCCGTCTTATCGTTACATCTATGTTTTTAAGGAAATTGTTTATGGCCCTGCCTGTGCTTTCTATCTGATCAGTCATGCCCTTTACTCCTTTTTTCCCGCTGAACAATATGCTTTTTGGACATGTTGAATCAAGAAAGGCTAGGTCATGATCAACTATTATCGCGCATTTATTTCTCGATGAAATGAAAGAAGAGATTATGTTCATGCATTCTAACCTGTCTTCTATGTCCAAGTTTGCAGATGGTTCGTCTATCAGATAAATATCCGCTGGCTTCATAAGTGTTGTTATTATGGCCAATTTTTGCAATTCACCGCCGGAAAGATTGCTTACATTCTTGTTCATTAGCCTGTTTATGCCGAGTTTATTTATGGCGGATAGAATCCCGAGATCGCCTTGATACTGCGGATTTGTGCTCAACAATGCACTGCTTACAAGCATGTCAAACGGCTTCAACACCTGTGGTTTATATGAAATCTTAATGCCAAGATCCAATTTGCCAATGTTAGTTTCGACAAGTCCGGCAAGTGCCTTTATAAAGGTGCTTTTTCCAATACCGTTTTCTCCTATAATCCCTATAATATCTCCTTTGTAAAGTTTTCCGCCTTTGGTATCCAAGCTGAAATCGTTAAGTTTAACTATAAACTCCGGCCAGGAAATAAACGGTTCATTCGTAACTGGCGGCAGCGTTTTCTTGATTTTTATACTGTAGTCCCTGAATCTCACGTTTTCAGTTGGGAGATAGCCGTCAAGATATGTGTTTATGCCGTTTCTTGACGGCATAATATGTGAGGCAATGCCATAATTCGACTCTGAGCCGTATAAAACTTGTATGAACTCTGTAAGATAATCAAGCATTACTAAGTCATGTTCTACGACTACAACAGTCTTGTTGTCAAGTGCTTCTTTTATCTTCGTAGCAACGTTTATTCTTGCGTTTATATCAAGGTAATTCATTGGCTCGTCGAATATGTAAACGTCTGCAGATTCATCAAGGGTTTTTGCTATTTCAACGATCTGGGCTTCTCCACCGGACAGCGTTTCAGCATCCCTGTCCAAAATATCCTCTGTTACTAGCTTAAACCGGTTGGTTTTTACCAAGTCTCTGACTTTTCCGGTTTGTGTAAAGGATTGCGTTTTCTTTGCTATCTTTAGATTGTTGCTGTAAAGCTTTGTAAGGTATGGCTGTATGTCTTTTCCCCTGAATGACTTTATTACCTCTTCGTATGAGTATTCCCTTTTGAAATCACCGAAATTCGGGACCAATTCATTTGAAATGAGTTTTATATTTGTAGTTTTTCCTATCCCATTCCTGCCTATCAGACCCACTACCTTGTTTTCTATAGGGGTTGCTATGTTAAAGGTTCTAAAGGTATTAATGCCGTATTGGAACGTAATGTCCTTTGCCATTTCATCCGGCAAATTGATTATCCGTATTGCGTCAAACGGGCATCGTTTTACGCATATCCCGCAGGATATGCACAGGCTTTCCGTTATGGCTGCCTTCCCATTTTCCCGCGCATAAACCGTTTCTTTTGCCCCTTGTCTTACTCTTGGACAAACCTCTGCACAGATGTAATTGCAATTGTCCGGAGCTTCACATTCCGATTCCTTTATTACGGCAACTCTCATTTTCTTGATATCATATCTTTATCAATAAATAGGTTGTTCTTTCTTTTTAAACTATTTATGTTTTCTCTCTCCATCAATACCCTTTCAAATATCTCTGTATACGGCAATTTTATCTTATCAAGTGCATCTTTTATGACCTTTTCCGTGGATTCATACACGTAAAAAGCGAACCTTCTGTTTTCCCATTTGTCTGCATTGTCATGTTTTAGAAGGTACTCTACTATGTCTTTTGGTTCTTTCAGTGTTTGATTAAATCCAGAATTTAATTTATCCTTTGTAAGGTTGGATATTACTGCTATTTCAATTATGTAATCATCAATGCTTCCTCTATTTATGGCGTAAAGCTCTGCGATTGCTTCCTTGGCCGCATGTTCATGAGAAAATCTATCAAAAAGGCTATGCCCTATTTCATGATAAACTGTCATCTTTATCGCTGACAGATACTTTTTATCATATTTAATAAGATTTTTTACCTCTGACAGCATGTTTTCATCTATTCCTATCACTTTTTCGTCGTTAATATTCATGTAATACGAATAGGAATCTAGTACAAATTTATACCCCTCTATGTTTTCACCAAAACTTTCTATGATATTTTCTAGCTTATTTGTGTTTTCGGCGGCTTTTTCAGAGCTGCGATTATTTTTCATTCCTTAATATGAATGCGAGCGCTATAAATACTTTTTATATTTGTAACGCTTCTAATTTGAATGGAAAGCAATGATCCGGAGTGTTCTATTGAAGAGCATGAAAAGATACTGAAAATGCCGAAGGACAAGCACACAGACCAGGAAATAAAGGACATCCTTTTGAAATATAAAAAAGTGGCAGTAGTAGGTATGTCAAGGGAGGAAGGAAAAGACAGCCATGAAATACCGCTTTATCTAATAGGTAAAGGGTATGACGTAACTCCTGTAAACCCGAATGCGGATTCGATACTGAATAAAAAAGCCTATGCTTCAATTTCATCCGTTCCAGGGCCAGTTGAAATAGTCGATATCTTCAGGCCTTCCGACAAGGTTTTGCCCGTCGTTCAAGCGGCAATAAGCAAAAATCCAAAGGTAATATGGATGCAGGAGGGGATTTCAAACGAAGAGGCGAGAAAACTTGCAGAGAGCAAGGGTATAACCGTAATATTCAACAGATGCATGATGAAAGAGCACGTTAGATTGTTTGGGGAGTAATGAAAACGCGATGTTTTCTTTTGCATTAACCTAAAATATTTGAAAAACATGGTACTTAAGCGTGCCACGTATGATTTTGAAGTACGTTTGCAATGTAAGCCACTTTCTTTGTAACAACAATAAAAAAGCATTTATCTTATAACCATCAATACTAATCTATGACTAACTATACGGTGAATAGCAAGTTTAATGACCCTTTTAACAAGGTGCATTTCGGCGTTTCGATAAGTGAAAGAAATCAGTTAGAGGAGTTTGCCAAAGTCCTTAGGAGCGGCGCGAAGATGGTAGAGATAGACGTAGCAAGCGTCTATGGTCTTGGAGGAGAGCAGGGCAATGCCGCCGACACGATAGGAAAGACGGAAAGAGAAGCGATAGCAAATCTTGCGAAGACAAATGACGTTGATTTGAGCGTTCATGGACCCTGGGCGATAAATTTTTCTGGAATAAATCCACAGACGGGAAAGAAAGAAGATGTATATGAGCACTTCGTTGAAAGAGAGATAGGCACTGCTTTGGAGTTTGCAGATGACATAAGCAAAAAGACTGGGAGGGAGAATATGCCAGTCATCTTCCACGCCTCTTCAGACCAATTTTCGGATCCAGATAAAAACCTAATTTATTCGTTTTATGATCAGAATGAAGCTAAGATAATTCAAGTTACCCAGCAGGAAATTGACTTGGGTATTGACAAAAATAGCGTAAGTAATCCAGAAGAAAGAAAAAGACTGGCAATGCAAAAGTTTAAGGACATATACGGAGACAGTTTCTATCAAGAAGTGTTTGAAAACAAGAATAATAAAAAACTCGGATTCGTTTCTGATGACGGCAAGGTAATATTGAATCCTGAAGGTGCGCTTGAATTTTATAAGAAAAGTAAGTCGCAGCAGCTCAACCAGGAAAGAGCAAGCCTTAACATAAGTTTAAGGAATCTTGAATACCAGCAGACAGATCTTAGTACTAGAATGGGATCTTTAAAGACAAAACTAAGCGATCCAAAAATAAGTGCCGATGACTCTAACAAATACCAAAAAGAATTTCAGAAGGTTGAAAGAGAGATTGAAAATGTAAAGGAAATGTCTAACACCCTCAATCAAAAATATGCAGAGCTTGAAATAGCGGAAAAAAACCTACCAAACCAGTTTATACCCTATGACAAAAAAGCACCAGAGCTAGCAGCACAGGGGATAGTAAAAGCTGCAATGTTTTCATACAACAACACAGAGTCAAAGCCGATGATACTGGTTGAAAATCCAATGTCGCCAGAGATGTCATTGAGCAATCCAAAGGACACTGCGGAGGCAGTAAGAATAGCAAGAGAGCAATTTGCAAAAGAGCTTCAGGAAAAACAGCATTTGTCTCTTAGAGAAGCAGAACGCATAAGCAGCAATCTTATAGGCATAAATCTCGATATAGGACACATAAATATCTTTAAATCGTACATAAATCCAAAAACAGGACAGCCTTATTCAGACAAAGACATAGTAGAGATGGCCAAGTCTGCAGGAGATTATTTAAAAAGGTATCACTTAAATGATAATATGGGTAATAAAGACAGCCACCTTCCACTTGGTCAGGGAAATGCACCGATAAAAGAAGTTTATGACGCAATGATGGAAAAAGGGCTTGACGTTCCGGCCATAATGGAGGTTTTTGGCGGCCTCGGCGGGTTAGAGGGAGGAACCATACAATCGCTTCAGTACATGGGCGCGCCACTGTACGGTAACCTGCCATACGTATCGCTGCCCGCATATCTTGGTCAGCCGTATTCCTCCATAGTGGGAGACTATTCAGCTTATTCAAATCTTGGGTTGAAACAAGATATGTTTTCGTACGGCGGTTTTTCAAGCATATTCCCTGCTGTAGGCGGAGGTTATATGGAAAACAAGGGGAATTCGGGATTCTCGGGGGCACCGACAGCATGATGGAAGAAAACAATGAAAAAGGACACTTGGAATTGAAAGGGTACGATGCTGCTTACAAGTTTGCAAAGGGAATATTTGAAAGATATCCAAAAGTGATGAAAACGATAGTTTTGTTCGGCTCTTACAGCAAAGGCAAGGAAACAGAGGACAGCGATGTAGACATAATGGTGGTGATGGACGACGTTTTGAATAAGCTTGACGAAAACGTCCAGTCGTTAATATTCTCAGACGTCGATAAGCTTGTAAAGGAAAGCCAGGCAAAATTGCACATAAATTTCGTAACGTTAACAGCATTTTGGCGTGGCGTGATAGCTGCAGATCCCGTTTCCGTGAACGTTCTAAAATACGGCGTTCCTTTGATAGACACTGGGTATTTTGAGCCGTTGCAGGCCCTGCTTAACATGGGCGAGATAAAGCCTACGGAGGAATCAATATATGCTTCTTTGACAAGAAGCGAGTTATACGCTAATTCTGCAAGGCTTAAGCTTGCTTCCGTCGCAACGGACATGTACTGGGCCGTCGTAAATTCTGCGCAATCCGCTATAATGCGGCAGGGGGAAATCCCGCCTTCTCCGGAAGTAATACCGGAAATGCTTTTGAAACTTGGGGAAAGAGGATTGGTAAAAAAGAAGCAGATTGACGATTTCAATGAGATATTCACACTTGGAAAAAGGCTCTTTCACGGCGAAAAGATAGACATAAACGGAGAAAAGGCCCAGGAAATAATAGTAAAAGGGATAGAGTTCAATTCAAAGATGACGGATATTGCAAAATCTAAATAAACAAATTTATCAGTACGCCCAAAAAGGCGCTTATGGCAGCGATAAGCAGACCTATCCCCGCGGTTTTTAGCCCTTCCTTTATCTTCTGCGCCTTATTTTCCTGTGAGTAACTTCCTATCACTGCAAGTATTATAAGGCTTAAGATAAGGGAAATAATGCTTGTGTCGATGCTTTGCCCCGCGTTTGCCGCATAGTAAGCCAAATAAGGCAGGAGGACTATGACACTGCCTAATAATGTAGAAATAAAGCCGATTTCTGCGTATCTTAGGTTTTTCGCCCTTTTGAGTTTGGTGATTTTCCTGGGGTTGTACTCCTTTGCAAAAAGTATCTTTCTGTATTCCTTCATCTGCTGGCCTAATACAAAATTTTCAGCGTTATAAGCAGAAAAGAAATTGGAAAGTGAGCCGCTTACGCCTACTAAAAGAATAGAAGCAAAGGTAAGCTGGTAGCTGTGGAAGACGGAAATACCAAGAGATATACCCAATCCCAGGAACAGTCCATCGCTTAAGCCAAGTATTATGTATCTACTTTTTGCTTTTTCCATTAGAACTTACTGTGGCTTCATCTAAACTGTTTATTACTGCCCCCCTATCCTTCAAGGCCTTCTGTATGCCTTCAAAGCTTATTTTTGAGCCTTCGACAACTATCTTTAGGCCTTCAGTGTGTATGTCCACTTCTACAACCTTTATGAAAACATCTCCGTTTCTTACGTGTTTTGCAATATCATTTGCAAGGTCTATTATACTGTACTCACCGATAGGCTTTACTGCGTCTATAACAAGTCTGCTCAAATACATCAGTAGTTCCGAAAGTATAAGTCACTTCCCGACTTTCCTGCTTCTGTGACAATGCTTGCTATAGGTTTCCCCATAGTAGTGGCTTCATCTCCACAGGCGTTTGATTCGGTTCCTCTCCTGCCAAGAGTACCTAGACCTAACCTTAATATGTTCCTTGCTGCATTTACATCTCTGTTGAGCTCAATGCCGCATTCTTGACATTTAAATGTCCTATCTGCAAGTGTTAAGTCATTGTTTATCCATCCGCAATTGCTGCATGCTTTAGATGTGTTTCTCGGGTCTACTTGCAGAATCACACTACCAGCTTCTTCCGCTTTGTAGTTTAACTGTCTTGCAAGCTCATTCCACGATGCATCCAAAATGGATTTAGCGAGATAGTGATTCTTTGTCATTCCTTTTATGTTCAATTTTTCAATAACAATTATTTTGTAATTCTTAATCATCTTATTAGTCAGACCGTGCAGGAATGTTTCTCTCTGCTTTTTCACTTTATTGTATGCCTTAGCCAGTCTTATCCTTGCTTTATTTCTGTTCTTTGAGCCTTTCTTCTTTTTATATAACTGCCTGTGCCTAATCTTAAGGATTTTTTCAGAGTTCTTAAGTATCTTTGGATTCTCTATCAGTTCCCCATATGAAGTAGCTATAAAGGAAGCAAGACCGACATCCATACCAACCACTTTATCGCTTTTGCATACATGGTTTTCATTCTTGAATTGTCCGTCCGCTATGATTATTGCATACCAGTTGCCTGTAGGTTCTTTTTTTATTGTGAGAGCTTTTATCTTGCCTGCAATGTCTTTCAAGTATTTTATCTTCAGAATGCCTGCATCGTATACAGACAGTAAATCGTCATCAAGCAACCTGAATCCATTATTGTATTGAGGGAATGTTATGCTGTCATATCTATTAAATGATTTGAATCTCGGGTAGCCGACGGCTTTTCCATGCTTTCCTTCTTTAACTTTCCTGAAAAACTGTTTGAATGCTTTAGAAATTCTTACTGCTACATCCTGGGCAGACTGAGCTGAAACATGCGTAAGGCTCTTTTCCTTTCTTATCTTTAGTGCTAATTCATTTAAATCATATCCTAAGATACTCTTCTTCTCTTCCTTGTATGCTTTGATACTTGCTTCTAAAAGAAGGTTATAAAGTATTCTTGCTTCTTCTATCTGCTTTTTTAAGCTCTCTTCCTGCTCTTTCGTTGGATATATTCTGTACTTAAATGCTCTTTTCATACCTGTTTTACCAGTTTGCCAATTATATTACTTTCGGAACTACTGTACATACAATGTGTATTCTATTTCCTTTAACATTAATAAATCTTTAATTTGCATGCGGAAATGCTTGATTTTTGGCTGCAATTTTACTTTAAAAACGGAAATATTTAAATAGTATCAATTTTAGTATGTAAATATGGCTTTAAATAGAAAGGCACAGGGTTTGCCTATAAATACTATTATACTTATAGCAATAGGTTTGCTTATACTTGTCCTTTTGATTACTTTTGTGTTAGGAGGATTTAAAGGATTAGGAGCGGCTTCTCCTTCAAGCTCTACATTATCTGCGTTCTCAGCAACATGTTCAACATATTCTTCTACTACACCGTCAAGCCTCGGTTTTCAAGAGTGGTGTTCTGATAGTATACCTAATCCCTCCGGTTCTGGAGTTTACCACTGCTATTCCAATCTAGCCGTGTCGCCGGGAACTAATACTTCTTCTATAGTTTTGTCGAATGGGACTACTATGGGTTATAATAATTGTCTGTCCGCCGGTTATTCTTAGGGTTTAACTAAAGGTTTTTATTCAATCGTTTTGTTCTTAGTAAATGAAGAAAAGAAGTATTCTAACGAATGTATTGATGGCCGTCCTTTTGATAGTAATCCTAGCAGCGATATTCTATGCATTTAAAATGCACATAGTCGTTTTCAATTCGTGCTATTTTTCAAATTCAACTTTGGCAGTGAACGGTTCAGGGCCATTCTGTCTGCCTAATAATGGAGTTAACATAATAATAAACAGGTCTATTTTGTCATATTACCCGAATTCTACATTGGCAATACACAATCAAAACGTTTCTGCTCTGCCGTTCTCATTTTTAGGCAGCAACGCTCTAATAACCATATGGAACGAGCCGACTTCCCTAGCTGCGGATTCGTATTCGTTTTTAACGATACCGGATACTTTTAAAATGCATATGCTGTATAATGCATCTGCAGTTACCAATTTTATCGTTATGACTAACCAGCAATACGTCAATTGGGTAAACACCAAAAACCTGCAGAATAATTACGTGGCCATTGAAACCGGAAAAAACATATCGTTGTGGTTTAATGAAAGCACGGGGTGCGCAGGTTACGTGGCGGTGATAGAATCGGTTTCGGGAGGCCAGATAACGATATCTCCAGATGAGAAAATACTCTACGACCCTGCAAGTTCTCCGACGGGGGCATGTGCTGGTTGAAAGGTCAATTTTAAATCCTTTAATGTTATATTATATGATATGGAAATCGATGTTTTTGATGCAGTAAACGAATTAAAAAGCTTTTATGATGAAAACGCTTCACTTTCGAAGATAAGCGGCTTGATAAGTTATAAAAAGGTGTCAATAAGCCTTGAATACAAAGAAGGAGTTATAAGAATCAAGTCACAGCATCCTCTGACAATCAAGCTTTATAAAATATACAATATATTAATACGTCTTTTCCTTATAAAAACCGTGAAGCTTACCGTTGATTTCATGGAGAATAACCAGCAGAAATCAGTGTCAAAGCAGTTCGGCTCGGATGAGAACATAGACCCAATCATAGAAGATCTTAAAGGTTTACCGCATGACAGCATAACCGACATAATAGTAGACACGGATTACTTTAAATTAGTCGAAACTCAGGACATGAGCGACAATATAGCTATAATGCTCAAAAAGAGTGGAAAAAAGGAGCTTTTCAAAAGCCTATCAAACTATCTGTTCCCGTTCATAAACATGCCAGCAAACGAATCGTTAACGGAGGAAATAAACTTTTCAAGGCAGGAAGATCAGTTGACTGTAGACATTTTAATGAAGGTTGACGGCTCACCAATGGGCATAAAATCGAAAAAAGTAAGGTTAGTATAATAAATGGAAGGGATAAAAACCGGATTTAAATCATTTGACGAGCTTACCGGCGGTTTGGATTACAGAAAAGTGTATGCTTTGTTTGGGGACAAGGAGTCCGGAAAAGAGCAGTTTATATATAATCTTGTCCGATCTGCCCTTGCATCCAAAAATGCAATTGTTTACGTTTTGACTTCAAAATCATATTCCGATTTGATAAATGAATTCAATTCAAGGGGCATAAACATAAATCAGTATCTTGGTGCAGATTTCAAAATATTGGACGATTTCAGCAGGACCAATTCTCCAAGTGCTACTGATAATTCATATGCAAAGATACTCAACGGCCCATTAGATTTAACTGGTTTATCCGTTTCGTTGTCCAGCACGAACAGCGATTTTGTAAAGGATGCAAAGCCAGTTATAAACATATTTGACAATCTGTCTAATCTGCTAATATACAATAATCCCTTGACAGTGTACAGATTCCTTCAATTCATATGCGGCAAAGCCAAGCTTGCAGGCATTACGACCTTGTTTTCAGTAGACACTGGTATGCACAAGCAAGACGTTATAGAGACCATAAAGAATCTCTCCGACGCCATAATAGATTTAAAGCTTGAAGATGGAAAAAGATATTTCAGACTATCTGGAACCAGCAAGGAGGTGCTTCAATTTAAGCAGCTTGAATGATATATTTAAAAGTAATTATTTCTATATTATTGTATGGTCGAATATAAAGGATTAGACGGTATACAAGAAAACGATGTAGACCCTTATTTTGGCATAGCTAAATTGGACGAACAGCTGAAGGGAATACCGTCAAAAAAACTTGTACTAATCTCCGCTTCTCCATCTGTAGGCAATGAAGTGTTTGGCTACCAGATAATACACAAGAACATAACCTCAGGGGTAAAAGTACTCATACTTCTGAACAGAACCTCTCCTCAGTCTTATTTGACAGAGATGAAAGAGTATGATTTCCCAGCTAACGACAATATGTGCATAATAGATGCTTATAGCGGTATAACAGGAATAAAATCCGATGAAACCGACCACATAAAAGTGATAAGTAATCCTTATGACAAAGAAGAAGTAAAGACAAAGGTTCTGAAAGAGCTTGACAATGGATACGGGCTTCTTGTTGTAGACTCGCTTTCACTGCTTGCAGATTTCTTCGATTTTTCATTCGCAATATCGTTTATGAACGATATAAAAAAGGCAGTAATCGGAAAAGATTCCGCAGCGGTGTTACTATTTACCGATTGGGGCTACGAAAAGGAAAACGTTGACAAACTCCTTTCAAACGTCAATTCTACAATAGAAGTCAAGGGAATCGAGAAACGCGTGATTTTTGGTCAGTACTTTGCGGTTTTAAACTGCGATTGGGTAGGAGAGAAGCAAGCGTTTTCCTCTGTCCTGTTTAAGGCTATTAAGCCGGGAGGAATAAAGGTCTATTTCCCGAAGATTTTAGTCACAGGCCCTACGGATGCGGGTAAAAGCTCATTCATACACAGCGCTTCTAGGAACGCCGTGAGTGTAGACAAGCTAGGCGGAACGATAGCATTAGATCATGGGAGTGTCGATTTTCAGGGTTATCGTGCAGATCTGTTCGGTACTCCCGGACAGGAAAGGTTCGATCCACTGCTTAAAATGCTTGGAGGAGAGGCAATAGGGGTATTCCTTGTGGTAGACTCAACTAAGCCGGAGCAGTTTCCGAGAGCGGTCGAAATGCTCAGAAAAACGGAAACTTACGGCCTGCCGGTTGTAGTGATAGCGAATAAAGCAGATCTTAAGGGAGCACTGAAAAAGGAAGAGATACGGGAAAAGCTGCACCTTGATTCTGCGATAGCATTAGTGCAAACGGTAGCAGAAGACTTATCAAAAGTAGACCCAAACCAGCCGACTAAATTAAAAGAGAATGGTATAACAGAAGCCTTGTCGTCTCTTTTTAAGCAGCTGACATAATTATTTAAATGAGGAATTTGTAAATTAAATATGGCTACAAAATCAGAGCAATTAAAAAGCGTTTTACAGAGACTAAGTACCGTAGGCGGAATCAAAGCATCGGCAGTTATATCTGCTAATGGTTTACCGATGGTTTCATTGATGCCGGAAGACGTAGATCCTAATACTTTTGCGGCGATGCTTGCCTCGATGGTCGGCTCGGCAGAGACTGCCATTAAATCTTTAGGGGCAAAAAATACGCTAGAAAGGGTAGTTGCCGAGTCAAAGGACATAAGAGTAGTGGCAGTGCAGGCAGGAGTAGATGCAATTCTTACAATAATGATAGATCCTAATACAAATTACGGTTTGATTCTTTTGGAGTCAAAGAAAGCTTCGGATGAGATTGCCGGAATAATGAAACAGTAATTTAAATAAATCTTAATGGCGCTCGTTCTTTTTATCTGCAAATACAACAATAGCAGGAGCCAGATAGCAGAGGCAGTGTTTAATAAGCTTACTAAAAAGCACAAAGCAGTCAGCGCTGCCGGTGGTTCCGTTGGAAATGGGTTGGATCCCTTAGACATAAAATTGATGAAGGAAAAGTTCAGTGTAGACATGAGCAAACAGTTTCCTAAGCCTCCAACCTCTAATCTGTTAAAAAGCGCAGATAAAATAATAATAGTCTGCGATCCAAAAGATTGCATACTTATACCTGAAAGTTATATACAGAAGGCAGAACACTGGTATGTTCCTTCATTGGAAGGCCTTCCGGCCGAAGAAAAGATTAAGATAATCCAAATTATCTACGCAAAGGTGAAAGGGCTAATTTCAAGTTTAGATGAAAATCAGTAAAACAAAATCATCAGCTCTTCAGAGCCTTAAGTATTTCATCCACTTTATCGACGTTGTCCTGCTTCAATGCCTCTATTATCGCTAATTTATCCTTTTTTCTTACCTTTATCTTTTCTCCGTTTTTGGTTATTTTTAACTGCTCTTTGTCGATGTTTATTGGTGTTTTGTCGTTTTTAGGCTGGAAGTCTTCATGCTCCTCTTTTTTTACGTATTTGACTTCGTAGCCGTTGAATTTTATTTCCTTTACCGCTTTGCCTTTATGATGTTTATACCATTCTTCCATGATTATTGTATGATTTTATAGATTAAATATTTTATGATAGGTATTTATAAGTTATTTTAAATTATATATAATGCTGTAAGCTCAGGTTGCGTAACCTGGCATCGCGTAAGCCTGGAGAGCTTATGGGAGCAATCCCTTGAGGGTCCGAATCCCTCCCTGAGCGCTTATATTCTTGCAGACCGCTAAGCTGCTTACGTAATTAAAGTAAAACCAGCGTTGCAGATTTAAGTTAACTATTTTAAGCGTAAATTGTTTAAAGTAAGTATGGAAAAAGTAATAATTTTTGTAACAGGCTATTCGGTGGATTCGTTGTATAGCTTAGAGGCTCTTGTGACTGGAGCAATGAATACTAATGTAAATGCAGAAGTAATATTCAACGGCACGTCAGTTTTAGCAATGACTAAGCAGTTTTACGGCAAGTTCCAAAAATCGGATATTGAGAATGAATACTCAAAAAATATCATAGAAATGTGGCAAGCCGGAGAGTTTCCAGACGTATTGAGTATATTGGAAAAGGCGAAGAAAGCAAACAAATTAAAGGTTTACCTATGCCAGCCGTGCGTAGAAGTATTCGAAAAGAAATTCGGTAAGCTGGATTTTTTCGACATAGTCGACAAGAAGCTCAACGGAGTTGAGTTGTTTACTGCCTTAAAACAAGAAAAGGATTATACATTTCTTACAGTATGACAGTAAAGACTGTGCTTGCAGTAGGCTCTTCTTATTATTTTATACTTACGATGTTGCCACTTTTTTCTGGCGAATTGAAAAGCAACGATGCAGTGAAGATGGTTTTTAATGGTTTTGACGAGTCTTTAACGGAGGCGATAAGGATAGCCGCAAAGAGCAACGGTTTTTCGGCGGAGTTTAATATCAATTTAAAACCGCCTTACATCCTGTTTACAAGGCTTTGATAAGTCCTACTAGATTTACCATTTCAGAAAACGGGATGAAAACCGTGCCAGAATAAATCCGTTAGAACAAGGAACGGCTTTTCAGGATAGTCAATCACAGCGTCAGCGAAGAATTCGCTTTTTCACAATGCAGCAAAATAAGCAATTTCGAATAAATATTAATATACTAAAAACTAAAAAGATTAAATGAAAATTGTATACAACGGTAAGGAAAGGGAGTTTAAAACCGGGGAGAAAGCAATAGATATAGCGAAGGAATTAAATGCCAAAAAAGGCACAATCGTGGCAGAGATAAACGGCAGATTAATAGATTTATCAGCTGAAGTGAAGGAGGACGGCGAGATAAAATTCTTTACTTTCAACGATAATGCCGGCAAAAAGGTTTTCTGGCATTCTTCTGCGCACATACTTGCTACTGCAGTAAAAAGGCTTTATCCCGATGCAGTGCTTGGCATAGGGCCGGCAATAGCTGAAGGCTTCTACTATGACATCTACAATCTCAAGGCAGGAGATAACGACCTGGAAAGCATAGAAAAAGAAATGGAAAAAATAATAAAAGAGAACCTTGCCTTTGAAAGGAAGGAGATATCAAAAGAGGAGGCAAAAGAGCTGCTAAAAGACAACAAATTCAAACTTGAGATAATAGAAGGAGTAAATGGCAACTTGAGCATATACAAAAACGGTGAGTTTTATGATTTATGCAGGGGCCCGCACATACCATCTACAGGCTACGTGGGCGCAGTAAAACTTTTGAAGGTTTCAGGGGCTTACTGGAAAGGAGACAGCAAAAGAGAAGTAATGACGAGGATTTACGGGATTAGCTTTCCGTCAAAGAAGGAATTAGAGTCTTATCTAAAGTTAATGGAAGAAAGGAAAGAGCATGACCACAAAAAGATCGGAAAGGACTTGGATCTTTTCGAGTTTTCAGAGCTTTCTCCCGGTTCTCCATTCTTTACGGCCAAAGGCACCATAATTTACAACGAGCTTTTAAAATTCGCCAGGGAACTGGACAAAAAATACGAATATTCTGAGATAATAACGCCAATCATCGCAAAAATAGACCTTTGGAAGATAAGCGGTCATTTCGACAAATACAGAGAAAACATGTTTAAAGTTACCCCATTTGAATCCGATGAGGAATACGGGCTTAAACCGATGAACTGCCCATTCTCCGCATTGCTTTTCAAATCAAAAACACGCAGTTACAGGGATTTGCCGATGCGGCTTGCAGATTACGGATTTCTTCACAGGTACGAGCTTGAAGGCACGCTTGACGGGCTTTTAAGGACAAGGTTAATGGAGCAAAACGATTCGCATGTCTACGTTACGGAAGAACAGATAGAAGGGGAGATACTAAGGATGTTTGATATAATGGATGAAACTTACAAGCCGTTTAACTTTAAGCCGATTATGAAGCTTGCCACTAGGCCTGAAAAAAGGATAGGAGAGGATGCGCTCTGGGACAAAGCAGAAAGCATACTTAAGGACACTCTGGAAAAGAGAGGCTACAAGTATGAGATTAAAGAAGGAGATGGCGCGTTTTACGGGCCTAAAATCGACATTTACGTCCTTGATTTCAGTGGAAGAGTAGAGGATGCTTATGCCGTATCTACCATACAGCTGGACTTCAACCTTGCTGTAAGGTTCGAAGCGAAGTACGTTGGCAAAGACAATAAAGAGCACTTTCCGATAGTTATACACCGTTCAATAATGGGCACCATAGGAAGGTTCATGGGAATAATACTTGAAAACTCAAAGGGGGAACTGCCTTTGTGGCTGTCACCGGTGCAGGTTAAAGTTATGACTATAACCGAAAGAAACAACAAATACGCAGAGGAAGTTGTCAAAAAACTGAAGGAGAATGGCATGAGGGTGGAAAGCGACACTGAAAACGGCACGTTAGACTACAAAATAAGGAAAGCGCAGCTTGAAAAGATACCTTTCGTTGTAGTCATAGGAGATAAAGAAGAGGAAAAGAAAACAATTGCAGTAAGAAACAGAAAAGGAAACACAAAGTATAATGTCGAAATAGCTGCATTTATAAAGGACCGTTTAAATGATATAGTGAATAGGTCAGACTATGAAGAAAAATGAGTTCAGCCACAGAGAATACAAAAAATTAAAACACAAAGTCAACAGAAACAACATATTAATACCATTGTTAATTACTTCGTTTGTCATTGTACTCCTCATTTTCATCCTCAACCGGGTAAATTTCGACATAAGGGAGATAAGCGGAGCTTCGGCATTGATATTCACGTCGTTCGCAAGCAGTGCGTTCATTCTTTTTCTCATGCCATATTCAAAGGCGGCAAAGAGGACAAGATTCGTAAAAAGCTACATTATTGCCGGCGTTTTCGGCTATACAGGCTTTTTTCTTTCCCGTTTTGTAAATTTTTACATAATGGCAGGGATAATAATATTTGTGGTTTCTCTTTTATTGTTTGAAACCGACAGCGAGCATCCGCCTGCAATAGGGATAGCGGTAGCGTTTATGATCTTTAAAATCCCGATATACGGGATATTGACTCTTATAGCCGGAATTTTTATACTTGTTGCAGCGAGGTACATAATGCAGAAAGCAGGAATTCTTAGCAAAGCCAGCGAATTCAGGGTAAGATAAGCATGTCAATTGCCATTAAGTTTGTATTGGCTTTTCATTTCAAAGGCTTTGTTTGTGCCCGATTAGTTTATAATGCATAACTAAAATATTAATGTATTAAATGACATCAAAATCTATGCGTATCGACAAAAAAGGGATGGAGTTGGGTATAACCATAATAATCATCATAATAATAGCGCTCGCGCTGCTGGTGATACTGATTTTTCTCCTTAAAACCGGCATATTCTCGCCGTTAACCAATCTTATCCACTCCTCTCCAAATACTACTTCAATAAATAACAGTCTTCCATAGTCCAACAGAATTTTTATTCAATTGAATGTAAGTTAAAATAGCATTGTTCAAAGCTAGCAACTAAAATAATAGATGTTGTAGTTTTTGTCCGCAGCGACTTTAAGTATTTTGGTTTTCTGTGTAGATGTCGTCGCATTAGAGCATAGTTCACCGGAAGAAGTTAATACAGGGTACAGCTCCAATGAGTAATTACCGGCAGACGAACTAACCCCTATGCTGTCATTTAAATAATATGTGTAATTCTGGCCGTTGAAATTTATCGTCCAGTAATAAATGGAACTCGAAAAGGTAGAGCATGCAGAACTGCAGTTATACGCGGTAAAGTTCGTTATGACCTCGGAAAGCTGGCCGGGGCTGGTGGATTTTATTCCTGTTATAAGACCGCTTAGATTTGTTAAGATGTAGCTTCTTATCGTCGAATCAAATATCAGCAGGATAAGTATTGCTACTATCGCAGTTATAAGGACCCACGTTCCCAAATTTATTTGGCCTTTCATATATTTTTTGTCGTCTTATAGACTATAACAACAGGTAAACTATAATAACTTTTTTTGTGAAAAGGCAGTGTTTTTTCCAATTTTATGTCTCTTATTTTGTATATTGAAAAACCGGTGTTCTCAGTGATTTTTCTTATTTCCTGATTGTCTTTATAGATAAAAAATACGTTATCGGATATGGAAGTTGTCTTTTTAATGAATGCGTTTAAATTAAAGCTGCTTTGGAAGCCAAAAGGGGGGTTGGAAACCACTATGTCGTATTTTTTCTTTATGTCAAACAAGTCAATGCAAATAGCGTTTGCGTTTTTAACCTTCAATGTTTCAATGTTCTGTTTCGCAGCGTATACTGCCTTTTCATCTATATCATACAGGTCAACTTTCTCCGCACCAAGCAATGCAGCAGATATCCCAAGTATGCCATTTCCGCAACCCAGATCCGCAACCGTTTTTCCTTTCATGCCGGCGTTGTAATCTATGAACTGTATAAATTGGTAAGCCGTATCAATGTCAGTGCTGTACTGCTCTAATCTGATACTGTTTTTTTCTATTTTGTCCAGTTTCGATATCTCTCTGTAAAAATCAATTTTTTTCATCTTTTATCATTTCTAGCGCTATCCTGTAGGCTTCTTTAGCCTCAAAAGTAGTCCCTATTCTGTCCTTCAGATTTATTATAAGAGAATCGACCTTATCAAGCTTTTTGTCTTTTATGAGCTTTTCTATTTCCTTTTTCAGTTCTTCATTGGTTTTCTTTTTAAGCCCCTTTTCTTTGATTATGTCCTCAACGCTCTTGTCAGTCAATGCAATTCCTTCCATTATTATTCTTGCCGAGTCCCTGGCTATTCCGTTCTTTTTTATCTGCTCCAATATCTCTTCTATGTCTTCTTTGTCTATTTCCTTTCCAAACCTTCTTTTAATGTACTTCCAGTCTTCTATTGCAACTTGTATTATAACGCTAAAGTCCAGCCCAGTTTTCTTGTTTAAGTATACAGCTTCACTAAGTTTTCTAGATGATATGAGCTGATCTAGAAACTCGTCCGATATGTTGAGTGAGGCTTTCAATGAATCTACATTCCTGCCTATGTATTCCTTTCCTTCTTTTAAAATTTCTTTATCTATTTTTATTATCGGCAGGTCTGTTTCAACGTACATTCTGTCCTTTCCACCCATTGGTCTTAAAAATCTAGTGGTATTGTCTTCCTGCACAAGCCTTACCTCCGACGGCACCTCCTTAAGCAGAGAAATAATCCTTTCTTTAATTACGGCTATTGCAGTGTTTTCATATTCTTTATCGCAAATCGAAAACAGAAAAGAGTCCTTTTCGCTGCAATGCAGTCTTTCTAATATCCTGCGTTTTTCATTCTCGCTTATCCCGTATGCCGGGAGTTCATCAGAATGCATTATCCCGTAGCCCAGTTTAACCCTTAGATAATCGCTTATTTCGCTTCCGAACCTCTTGTTCTCGCAGACGTACGTTCCCAACAGACCATTTAAACCTGTCAATTTCATGCCGATTATGCTTTTTCCGTTTTTTAAGGCAGTCTTTACCATGTTTGATTCCGTGCCGTCAAACATCTCTTTTATGTCTTCGAACTGCCACTTTTTAATTTCGTCTGCAATGTAACTCCAGTCATTTTTTATTTTTATGAGGTTTTCCTGTCTTTTGGCTTCATTCAATATAACTTTGTCCATTTCTCTGATGTTCTGGAATCCCTTCAGTTCTACCCTTTTTCCCCCTTCGATGGAAAGATTTACATCCTGTCTTATTGTCCCTATCCCCCTTTTAACGTTGAACAACCTTGTAAACTTCCCGAACTGCATTGCTATGTCCTTTGCTTCATTTTCATCCGTTTCTATTATTCCAGTTGCAATTTCTATCAGAGGTATGCCTATCCGGTCTAGAAAATAGACCGTTTCTTCCCTGTTCTCTGTTTCCTTCCTGGCAGAGTCTTCCTCTATGGAAATCGTGTCAATCTTTATCTTTTTCTCCTTAAACGGGAATTCGCCGTTTACTGCTAAAATTGCTGTTCTTTGAAAGCCAGTCGTATTTGACCCGTCAACTATCGTCTTTCTCATGAATATCAGGTTGTTCAGCAGGTATGCATCCAATGCATAAGCCAGGTTAACCCCCGTAGAAAGTGCATCCTTGTCTATGTCATGCGGCGGCTCCTCGTCTATGTCTACCAAGCAATCCGCATCGTTAAAAACCTTGTATACTATCTTTTTTGTTTTTTTGCCCTCAAATTCCGCGCTTATGTCTATTTTGCCGCTTTCACCAAAAGAAGGTCTTATCAACCTTCTTATCTCAAAGTAATCCTTATTTTCCTTTATTTCCGATTTGCAGCGGCAGAACAGCTTGCCCGAATCTACTTGTATGTGCCATTCAAAACCGCATCTTATTTTCATATCAAAAATTCGTCTATTTCCCTTCTTTCTTTTATCTCGCCTGCCAAGTTCCTTGACATTATCTCTTTCACTTCCTCTAATTTTTTACTGTTTCCAAGGGCGAACATAAGTTTTACGAATGCCGTTTCAGTTGTCATATCTCCTACATATACGATGTTGTCGAATCCAGAAATTTCTCTCAGAGTGCTGTACACAAACTTGTTTGTCGCTCCATAGATGGTCTGAGAGGTTATCACTATGGGCACCCCTTCTTTTTCGGCTTTCTTTAATGCGCTTACAACCGTTTTATCCTCCAAAGGGAGGTTGCCGAAGCCTGTAGCAGATATCACCATACCATGCACTTTGTTATCGATATAATAGTTTATTATGTCTCCCCCCATTGAAGGGTAACCGTATATTAATTTTACATTTTCATCAATTCTGTCATTTAATCTTGTATTTTCTTTTTTCGTTATTATATAAGAAGAAAGTTCATTGATTTTTCCGTCAGTATAAACCTTGGCAAGAGGCTTAATGTTTATTGGCCTGAATGCGTCCCTTCTTTCAGTATGCATCTTTCTTGCTTTGTTTCCCCTTAATACGTAATTATATTCGTCGTTTAGGTTTGCATGCATGCAAATCACCGATTCGCCCCCAGGAAAGTTCTTCGCAGTAAATGCTGAGAGAAGCAGGTTTGTCGATGCATCGGTAGACCCTCTGTCAGTGCTTCTTTGCGATCCCGTGAAAACCACTGGAACCGAAAGAGGGTTCAATAAGAAAGATAGTGCAGATGAAGCGAAATGCATCGTGTCGGTGCCGCTGGTTACTATTATCCCTTTGCTGCCGTTTTTTATGCTGGAATATGCTTCCTTGGCTATTTTTATCCAGTCTGACGGTAACATGTTCTCGGATAGCTTTCTCATCAGATTTACTACTGCTATCTTTCCCTGTTTTTCTAGGTCAGGAGAAATCTGGAAGTAATAATCGCTGTCTACAGATGGAGATACTCCTCCGGTCTTATAGTCTATTTTTGACGATATCGTTCCGCCCGTCGTTATTATTGTTATGTCGGGATTTTTGTCATTTTTTCTTTCTTCTTTTTGTTCTTTCTCTTCAGGTTTTCTTCCCTTCTCTATTATCGTTATGTTTTCAATGGAATCATTCGGGACCGCAATGTCGTAGCCTGATTTCAGTTTTATTACTGTGAGATTTTCCTCTCCCTTTATGAATTCTCCGTTAAAAGTTTGATTGTCTATTTTTATTTCTATTACGTCTCCAAACGATAGATTCTTTGTTTCAATACGTTTACTATTCATTATAATATTTACATGTGCAATGTTTTAACTCTTTTCATTGCTAATTTGCAGTTTAATGATAGTGTTGTTTTTATTCGGTATTAAAAGGCATATATACTTTATGACAATAACCTTTTTAAATGAACAGAGGTTATTATAGTTATTTAAATAAATAGAATAAATTTGAATGTTGGGGAACATTCAAATTTTAATCGTAACATTGTAAGTTTTGGGATCACTTACTTGTTTTTCTTAATAAAATAAAGACGTGTTGGGAATATAAAGCTTTCGCTTTTGTTTCCAATATGATGGAGGGGAAAATGGTAATGGATTTGCTTGTTGAAAGCGCATTAAAAGCCAGCAGGGAAGAAGGTATGAACGAACCTTTATTCAACCAGGCTTTAATAAAAGTTGTAGGAGTCGGCGGCGGCGGAAATAATATGGGCAATTGGCTCTTCAAAAAAGGAGTCAAAGGCGCAGAAGTCATTCTCGCTAACACGGATCAAGTGCAGTTAAACGCAAGGAATGGGGATAAAAAAATACTCATCGGAAAGGAACTGACAAAAGGCCTAGGGGCCGGCGGTTTTCCTGAAAAGGGAAAAATGGCCGCAGAGGAATCTTCTAGGGAACTTAAAGACTCTTTAAGAGGAGCAGACCTGGTTTTTGTATGTGCAGGTCTTGGCGGAGGAACCGGTACGGGTGCAGCTCCAGTAATTGCAAAACTTGCAAAAGACATGGGTGCTATCGTAATAAGCACTGTAACAATGCCGTTTAAAACTGAAAGGAAGAGGGTAGAATCTGCAGAATCCGGTCTGGAAGAACTGCGAAACAGCTCTGATACTGTCATAGTTATAGACAATAACAGGCTGGTAAGCATGGCTGGCAATCTGCCTATAGACCAGGCGTTCAATGTAGCGAATGAAGTAGTTGCAACTATGATAAAGGGAATAGTTGAGACTATCTCAGATGCAAGCGCATTGGTACACCTTGATTTCGCGGATATAAAAGCTATAATGAATAAGGGCGGCGTTTCCGTGATAGGGATAGGAGAAACCGACGCTTCGGATTCCAGGGTAACCGAGGTAGTTAGAAGGGCACTTAACAACCCTCTTTTGGATGTAAGCTACAAGGGCGCAAAGGGAGCCTTAATACACATCTCAGGAGGACCTGATTTAACTCTTGCAGAGGTAAACCAGATAGGTGAAATGGCAACTCAGTCTTTGGACCCAGATGCAGTAGTCATATGGGGTGCAAAGGTGGATGAGTCTCTTTCCGGAAAATTAAGGGTCATGACAATAATAACGGGAGTAAGCTCTCCTTATTTATTGGGACCAGAAGAGATAAACACCCTTTCCAAAACTACTGGTGCTATAAACCAGGAACTTGGAATAGAGATACTTAAGTAATTAGTTTTGGCCCATTTTGGGCCATCATGTTTATCAAAATTTCCTCAAAAATCAACGGGGGTTTTAAAACCCCCGTCCCCCTATTTTTGAATTTCTGAATATAGCCTTTCAAAATAGGCAAGGGCCTTTTTCTCCTCTAAAAGACCTTTTTTAGTAATTGAATAAATCTTTCTTTTTCCTTGTTTTTTGCCTGTTATAAATCCACTGCTTGCTAGTCTTTTAAGCGCTGGGTAAATGGTGCTGGCTACGGGCTTTTTGCCCCTGTATTTTTCTATGTTTCTAGCTATATCTTCCCCACAGAGATTGTTTTTCTTGAGCATGTTCAGTATCTGAAAGGAAAGCATACCGCGCATGTCGCAACCAGTTCTTGCCATGATTTATTATGAAATTACTATTTTTATATACTTGATGGCTTATTAAAATATGCGGAATGATAAGAATTCTTCAAAGCTGCATGATTTTTACAATTCTTTCGTTTCCGTTTCGAGAAAAGAACTTGAAAAAATCCTTAAAGACAAAACCTTAGAGGATAAAAGTTTTTTGGAATCAAATCTAAACGTATGCATTAAAAACTATGGGATAGTCACAAAACTAGCCGAAAAACTGCTTGACATAGATGAAAATGACGAAATGCTTTCCAAGTTAAAGATAGAATACAAATACCATAACCAAAGGCACATAGAATCCGCGTATCTAGATTCTATTAATTACATAAACAGGCTTTATCACGGCATAGCAGCGGATTTCATTAAAGCCCTGAAAAACGGAAATTCGGTTGAATCGGCTTGTCTGGCCGAAGCAGAATTTAATTACATGCTGGAAAGCTTCATGTCAAATTACAGTGAAACGGTAAACCAAACATATCTTCCGGTTCTAAAGATTATAATATAACAGTTGCTTAACCTATAAATGGGAAAGGTAGTCTACAAATCCCCGTTTGATACCCTTAGAATCGAGGAAGGCTATCTGAACGTGAGGGGAAAAAAACTGAAAAACTTCAGGATACTTAAAAACGATGCGGTTGTAATCCTTCCTTTTCTGGATAAAGACACGATAATCATGGAAAAGCAGTTTCGTTTCGCAGTAAACAAAAAAATACTGGAGCTGCCTGCCGGTTCGATAGACAAAGGCGAAAGCAGGGAAAATGCAGTAAGAAGGGAGCTCGCTGAAGAAACCGGTTATTACCCAAAAAAGGTCAAGTTCATGTTTAAAACATGGAATAACCCGGCATTGATGGATTATTTTGAATATCATTACATTGCTTATGATCTTGTTAAGAATGAAAGAAACCTCGATGAAAATGAGATAATAACGCCGGTAAAAATAAAATTAAAAGATGCAATGAAAAAGGCATACGAAGGCAAAATCAAGGATACAAAAACTATGCTTGCGTTGCTTTTTTATAGCAATTCCGGCAAAATTAATGGTCTAGGGCCTTAATATGGAAGAATTGTTCGTTTCATTGCACTGCTTCAAGCTTGATTTAACTGCTAAGAAAATGAACAAAAAAGAATTGGTCTGCGGGATAGAAGAAATAGCCAAGAGGGCAGCAAAGAACGGGACGTTCATTTGCAGGCAGTATCTTTCAATAAAGCACAATGCGGATTTAATGCTTTTTAACCTGGCAGATTCTTATGAGCTCCTTCTTTCATTTAAAGAAGCGTTGCTGCAGGGTTTCGGCAAAATACTGAATGAGACCTACAGTTATCTATCTGTCTATGAGCATCCGAATGCCAGTTATCTAAAGGAAGACAATAAGTTAAAGTATCTGGTTGCTTATCCCGTGAAAAAAGATCCGAAATGGTATTTGTTGGAAGAGAAAGAGCAGAACAGGATAACAAAAGAGCATGTAAACCTGGCAGTAAGCGATCCAAACAATGAAAACATACGGTCTTATACAACATACTCGTTTGCAATCGACGATTTTGAATTCCTAGTCCTATACGAAGTTGAATCGCTTGCAAAATGGATGAAGGTAGCAAGAAATTTAAGAAAAGCGGAAGCAAGAAAGTGGATAATAGTCGAGAGCCCCGTATTTGTAGGCAGAAAAGCAGAAACTGTTTAATTTTCTTGCTTTACTTCATTGAATATCCTGTGGTAGGGTCTGCCTTCTATTATGCTTTTTCCATATTCAGTAGTTTCATGGAATGCTTTAGCAGTTGTAAATTCTCGGAATGAATCCGCGTCCTTCCATTCGCTATATATCATGTACTCAGTGGTATTGCTTTCATTTCCAACCTTTTTGTATATGCTTGCCTTTTCGAAACCATTTACGTTGCCTTTGAGGTAATCAACTACTTTGCTGAAGGTATCCTCGAATTCCTTTTCGTGCCCCTTCTTAACGTTATAGTACATCCCTACGTTTATCATATCTTTAAAACGGGTTTAATCTTTGTGACATCCTCCCACCTCTAAAGAGTGTGGGCTTCCGGTTCCTGCTTCACAGACACGACTTGCATGCAGTTTCCCGCAGTGTATAGGTCGGATTCTCTACAGGCTTAAATTCCCCTCTGTCCGAGGGTAACTTCTTTTTAAGAAGTATTTGATTGATATTTCGACTAACCTTTTTAAGATTTTACGTTTAGTCAACAACCTTTTATCTTAAGCATCGGTCTATTCTTTTTCAGGATAGACTTCATTATTGATGTTGTTTATACGCCTTCCATTCATTTATAGTTTTCCATTTTTTAGTTCGCTTTCATCCCACCTCTAAAGAGCGTGGGTTTTCCCGCTCACTTTTGATAAATTTGTAATCTCAATAAAACAAGCAGGGCCTAAGGCTCTGCAAAGGCATTTTGTAAGATTCATGCAGCAGAGGAAGTGCTGTAAAAAGAAGGTATAAACAAACGCAGCAGGTTATTATTCGTTGCATGTTTTAATAGCGTATGTCAAATTTCATATTCGGCGTTATACCAAACGCGGTTTTGTCGTCCGAAAAAGACAAAACGTTTTATTTGTTTTTTGGTCAAGCCTCCATTTTTGGGGTCATTGACGCAAATGTTGACAAATTACTATCAGAATCCCCCGTCGGCATGTGGCCCGCCAGCGGCGCAGTTATAGACACACCCTCTCCATCAGTTTCGCTGAGCAGTTTTAAGGATAAGACTCTCAAAAAAGACAGCTTGATGGGTATTAATGAATCTTACATCCGCAAATTATCTTCTTTCGTCATAGAATATACTGACATAAAAAACATAAGTGTAAGTTTGCGTTATAACGAGCTAATAAACATAGATGTACAAACTTCATACAATTCCTTCCTTTTCGTTACGGATTACATTGATAGAGAACTTTTCTACGAGTATAAAGAAATGTTGAACGCCTTATTCGGAGAAAGACTGTCTATCGGCTAATCGAGTCTTTTTATTATGTGGTAGCCAAACTTCGTTTTCACAAGGTCAGACACCTGCCCTTTCTGCAGCGCGAAAGCCGCCTTTTCGAATTCTTTCACCATTATGCCTCTTCCAAAGTAACCCAGGTCTCCGCCTCTTCTTCTGGATCCGTCTATAGAATACTGCTCCGCAAGCTTTGAGAAGCTTTCACCTCTTTTCAGCTTTTCCAGAATCTCCTTTGCAGTCGATTCCTTTTCCACCAAAATATGCGCGCATCTTATTTTTTCTACCATAATTCAATGGGCCCAGGGAGATTCGAACTCCCGGCCTTCTGCGTGTAAGGCAGACGTCATAACCACTAGACCATAGGCCCTTACAACTTTTAACGTAACGTTTATTATTTAAATTATCATCTTCTTATACTAAAATGGAAAAATTATCTGCGCTTGTTTCTGATTTCGATGACACGCTTTTTTTCAATAAGTCAGCTTTGATTTCAGCAGCAAAGGATCTGTATGAAACCCTGCTTAAAGGAAAGGAAGAAGATTATAAAACATTCAAAGATCTTGAAATTACCATAGGAGAAGGCAGGGTTCCTAAAGGCTTCAATAAAAAATGGAAAAGCGAGCTTTATACACTTGCATATGTTAAATACAAAAGCAAACTTTCACCGAATTTACCTTTTATTAATTATTTGAAAGAAAGTGTTAAACAGGGAAATGATCTTGTAATATTAAGTGCCCGTGGAGAGGAATTTAGGGAACAGACAGAAGAGATCCTGAATAAATACGGTTTGAATTACAGCAAGATAATACTGCCTGCAAATCATGAATTAAATGATGAAGACTGGAAAATGCTGGAGGTAAAAAAATTAAGTGAGATATATAACCACATTGTTTTGTTTGAAGATAAGGAAGAAAATATACGTCACATTATACATAATTTAAAGCCGGGAAACGTTGAATTTTACCTTGTAGATCATTCTATTCTGACATACATTACTCATTAAATATAAAATAAACATTTTTATTGTCTGCACAATTAAATGGTTTGTTAAATGGGCTCGTAGCTTAACTCGGTAGAGCATCCGGCTCTTAACCGGATTGTTGCGGGTTCAAATCCCGTCGAGCCCATGCTTAATTGGTTTTAAATGCCGGAACCCGGCAATGCTGCCCTTGAGCATTTTGGCATAAAGATATTAATTCTTGAGGTTATATCTAATATTATGCAGTCTTTTCAAGGATTTTTTAGCAGGCACGCAAAGGAATATGCAAGCAGCGAAAGCCATATGCATGGAAAAGACTTAGATTTACTTATTTCAATGCTTGATTTGAAGAAAAGCTACAAAGCGTTGGATATAGGCACAGGCCCTGGATTTGTGGCGTTCGAAATGTCAAGCAAAGTAGCAATTTCCATTGGTTTAGACATGAACGAGCACATGTTGGACATAGCAGTTAGAAAGGCCGAAGATGACGGCGCTAGCAACGTAGCGTTCGTAAAAGGAGATGCCTTGTCAATGCCGTTTCCAGACAATGTCTTTGACGTAGTAACATGCAGAAGGGTAGCTCACCACATAAAAGACAAGAAGAAGTTCATAGAAGAAGCATGGAGGGTGCTTAAAAAAGGGGGAAAGTTCGGCATAACCGACCTGTTAAAGCCGATGGAAGACAAAAGGGACATATTTAATAAATTCGAGAAGGCAAGGGACAAGACTTATATAAGCTCGGAATCGCTTGATTCATGGTTTAAAATGCTGAAGGAAAACGCATTTGAGATTGACAATTTTAAGACGTTTGAAATGAAAGAAACGTTTCAATCATGGCTTTCGCCGGTAAGCGAAAATAGCCCAGAAGGCAGAAAAGCAAAGAAGATACTTAATGATAACGTTGACTATTTCAAAGACGTTTTCGGATACGATGCAGAAGCCGGATATTTCAACAAATCCAGGATGGTCATAGTTGCGAAAAAGCCAGAGTGAAACAAGCCAAAAGTATAATATTTTAAAATACAAGAAATGTTAAACTACTGATGATAATCGCATTGCTGTCTGCCAAACCCGTTGAAGAAGAGGATCTAAAGAGCATAATATCCAAAAAATTGGATCTCATAAACAACGTGCAGATAGCCTTGGATAAAAGTGGCAACCTAGTCCTTTATTCCATTGATTTTCCAAAATCCATACTCTCTACGCTTTACATTCTTTCCGTGGCAGATTACGCGTATTTTTTTGCAGGCAGAGAGATAACCGCCTTGGATGCAGAGCTTGCGCTTTGCATTGAAAATTCAAGCATAGAACGGGGTTTAATACTGAAAGCAGATTATTCCGACGTTGGCTCTTTCGACAAGTTCTTTGAAAAATACAAATTAGGCAAGTTTAAAAAATCCGATTTAAATTCAATACCGGTAGAAAACGCAAGGCAAAAAGAGAGGGATTTCAAGTACGTTTCAATAGACAAGCATTTTATAGTCAAGGGGATAGGCTCAGTAATAATAGGCTTTGTCATGGGCCAATCTGTTAAAAAAGGGGAAAAACTGCTTCTTTTGCCTTCGTTGAAACAGTGCAGCATAAAAAGCATACAGATAATGGACGTGGACAATGATTCAGCAGATGCGGGATCGCACGTAGGGCTCGCGTTGAATAACGTATCTGAATCGGATTTATCAAACAATTATGCGCTGTCCTCAATCGGCAGCGTAAATGATGTGTTGGATGTTAAGTTAACTCTTTCTCCATTTTATAAGGAAGACGCGTTTTCGAAGCAGCTTTCGTGTTCATTTTTTGGAGAGCCATTAAGCCTTAGCGTTTTAAAAGAAGGGGATAAAATACGGGTGCATTTTAACAAAAAGATACCCGAAATAAAAGGAGCTTATCTTCTAGCGGATTCAAGTCTTTCGGTAGGCAGGAACAGGGTAGTAGGTAAAATCGAGATAATATAAAAATCAAAAGATATCAGGGACTTTTTTCAGGCCCTTATAGTAATCCAAAGCTTCCTTTATCCCGTCATCAATGTTTATCTTTGCAGAAAAGCCAAGCTTGTCCAGGCTTTTTTTAGTATCCGCATGCACTACGTCTACGTAATTTTTTAGTGGGTTTTCTATGTTCTTAGTCTTTATTTTCTTTCCCATGACGTTTACTACCTTTTCTATCGTATCATTGAATGAATACGACACTCCCGTTCCCACGTTGAATATTCCGTTTTCCTTGCTTTTAGAAGCAAGCAGATTAGCGGCTACCACGTCTGCAACGTTTACTAAGTCTCTACGCTGAGTACCATCTCCGTATATTACCAATTCCTTGTCTAACAGTCCTTTCCATATGATCTGTGATACCATGTTTGCAAACTCCTTTTTGCTTTCTTCCCTGTCGCCGTACACGCTGAAGTACCTCAAACCGCAGTATTCTAAGCCATACATCTGGCTGAAAAGCTCGGCAAGCCTTTCCATTGAGTATCTGGCCTCGGTATAGAAATCCTTTATTTTTGGCACCATCTCTTCATTGTGCGGAGGGGGATACCCATTGTATATAGAAGAGCTGGAAGCAAAAACAAGTTTGCATTTGTTCTTTACACAGTAATTCAAAACGGATATGAATTCGAATATGGCTTTGCCAACCAGCGCATTGTTATTCCTGTACATCGGACTTGAAGAGTATATCCCTTCGTGGAATACTACATCAGCCTTTCCAAGTTTTGATATAGAAGAAGAATTTCCTTTTAGGAACTTTATTTTATTTGCGATGGAGTTAAGGTTTTTTTTATCGCCGGTGTTTAATGCGTCTATTACAGAAACGGAATAACCTTCCTTTACAAGCCTCTCGGTGATATGCGAGCCTATAAAACCGGCGCCGCCCGTGACTATTGCATTCATAAAAAGATATGGATTATGCGATTTAAATGCGTTTCATTTGTTTTCGCTGAGGTAACTTTCCAAGTCTTCTGCGTTTATCATTGGTTTTTTAACCTTGTTCATGTCATCTATGGCTATTCTCTGGCAGGCAGTGCTTACAAAAACGTCTATTTCCCTGAATTCGTTTAGCCTGTCAAAATTTATTTCATCCGCCACAACGGAATAAACCTGTTTGCCGTCCTTTCTTAGCTTTTCCTTAAGCATTTTTGAGCCATACGTTTGTCCCGCCTTTGTAGATTCAACAAACATTACTTTTTTGGCAGTCAGTACTGCCCCTATGCCCTGCATTATCCTTTTCCTGTATTTTTCCGCCACTTCTGCGTTTATTACCTCTATGTTTTCAGTTTCAGGATCCGCTGTTATCACCGCCTTTCCGTATTTAAGCGGTATTCCAAGCACGTGGAACATGCCCTGTTCAAAGGCCAAAGTTGCATCGCAGTCCTTGCAGTCTGCGGCATAAACGTCGCAGCCAAGAATCTGGCCAGGATACATAGCCCTGTAAAGCGACTGTTTTACCACGAATTCCTTGTCCTTTACCCTGTTTTTAAAATCGTTCATCTGGTCTATAAACTGTATGGCCGCCACAAGGTTTATTTTCTTGTACGCTTTTATCTCGTCGTATATCCTTTTTACGAATTCATCGCTTAACTTACCCCTGAATCTAGATTCAACAAAAATCATTTCCATGCTATCATCTTCGTTTTTTCATTTAATAAGTTATTTATGTTCATGCAAAGCTATTTATAAATAACAGTCGTATCTAATAAAGTCTATGGAGATAAAGATAGTAATAAATGATTCGAAAACTGGTAAGTCCTTTAACAAGACTTTAGAAAGCGACAAGGCAGACCAGCTATTTGGTAAAAAGCTTGGAGAAGAATTTGATCTTTCCTTTATAGGCCTAGACGGTTACTCTGGAATGATAACCGGGGGCAGTTACATGACTGGAATGCCGATGTCAAAGGATTTAGACGGATCCGGCATCAGAAAGGTGCTTATAGGTAAAGGGCTTGGCAACAAACAGGACATACGCAGAAGAAAGAGCATTGCAGGTAACACGGTTGGACAATTTACTTCTCAAATCAACATAAAAATATCAAAGTACGGTGATAAACCTTTGGATCAGTTATTCACGCCTTCTAATGGTTAAGGACATAACAATAGACATAGTTGGTAACTTCGCTGATGGCAAGACCACGTTGGTAAAAGCGCTTACTAGCGAGTCTACTTTAAGGCATAGTGAGGAGAAAAAGAGGGGGATAACAATAAGACTCGGCTACGCACATTTTCTGATTTACAAGTGCGATTCATGCGGCGCTTTCAGCAGGTACGAAAAATGCGAAGTATGCAATTCCAAGGCAAGTCTTTATTATAGAGTTTCCATAATAGACTCACCAGGGCATAAAACCTTGATGACGATAATGCTGAGCGGCGCGACGCTGGTGGATGGTGCAGTACTAGTCATAGCTGCCAATCAAAAATGCCCGCAGCCGCAGACTCAGGAGCATATTGAAGCTCTCCGCATAATAGGAGTCAAGAACATAGTGGTTGCGCAGACTAAAATCGACGTTGTCGGCAAGGAGCGTGCAAAGGAAAGCTACAATGAGATAAAAGGGTTCATGTCAAAGAACGGCTACCCAGACGCAAACATTATACCTGTATTTGCGGCGCAGAATGTGAACCTGACTCAGCTGATACAGGAGATAGGCAAGTTTGATATACCTGACAGTTCAAACGAAGAAAGGGCTGAAATGGTAGTTGTCAGAAGTTTTGATATAAACAGACCCGGTGCCGACATAAGCGAACTTAAGGGAGGCGTGCTAGGGGGCGGACTTAAATCTGGTTCGTTGACGGTTAATGACGATATAACCGTGTATCCTGGAGTTTACGTTAAAAATTCATGGAAGCCGCTAAAGACCAAGGTAGTAAGCATGCAAAGCGAATTCGAAGCCGAAAAGACTGCGCACAGAGGCTTGATGATAGGCGTAGAAACCGACCTTGATCCATCATTGGCGAGAAGGGACAACCTGGCGGGTTCATTGATCGTTAAGAGCGATACAGTACCCTTGTTTAAAAATAGAATAGCGATGAAATATGAGGCAATCCAGAACAAATTCGAAAAGCCGCTGCAGAAAAACGAAACCGTGCTTTTAAATGTTCTGTCATCAAAAGTGCTTGGTACAGTCGTATCCTATTCAGGCAGCGGCGTCGTTTTAAATTTAGGAAATTCCGCGCTGCCTTATTTCATCGGCGAAAGGGCCATTCTATCAAGAAAGATTAACAACGTGTGGACCCTAGCAGGCTCAGGAAATATCTATGAATGATGTCGTTATAGACACAAACGTCATGGTTTACTGTTTTGACAACAAATTAGATCTAAGGAATTTACTTGATGATTTTTTTCAGAGCGGCTTTTCCATTTTTACCATTAAAAAATGCATGGACGAGTTGCTGTCGATAAAAAGGCCCGACGTTCAGAGGTTTTTTCTTGCGTATGCAATCAACGTAGTAGAATTTAACGCAAATAAAAACACGGACGATACATTGTTGGATTTTTGCCTTGACAAAAACTACATGTTGTTCACGGAAGACAAGGACTTGAGGTCAAAGGCAAAAAAGCTGGGAGTAAAAACACTGGGTTTTGACGGAAGGACCGTAAAGATGGGCAAATTATGACGTTCAGGGCGAAAGAATACAAATGCTTATATATTTGTAACTGTAAAAAGTAGAATTATGGAAAATGATGTAATATTTGTGGGCAAAAAACCGATAATGTCATACGTAATGGCCATACTTACTCATTTGAATTCAGGGAACAATCAGGTCATGCTGAAGGCAAGAGGATCTTCGATTTCAACGGCTGTAGATATTTCACAGGTTACCATGCATAAATTCATGAAGGATCTCAAAGTTACTGGCATTGAGATAGGTACGGAAGAGCTTTCCGACAAAGAAGGAAAGAAAAGAAACGTGTCATTTATATCAATTGAGATGAAGAGGCAGTGATGATAAAGGAAAACGATTTTGTAATGATAAATTTTGTTGGGAGGCTGTCATCTACCGGCCAGATATTCGATTTAACAGATAAAAATGTGGCTGAAAAGGAAAACATAAAGGGAGAATACAACTTCTCTCCCGTACTGGTTATACCCGGCGGCAATTACGTATTGAAGGTTATATCAGATTCGGTTGTAGGCAAGAATCCAGGGGATAAATACCAGCTTATTGTTTCTCCAAAAGACGGGTTTGGAGAGTTTGACAAGAAGCTTATAAAAACGTACGGCATATCTGTTTTTAGAAACAACAATATCAATCCCTCAGTTGGAGACATGGTGCTGCTGGATGACAAGATGGCCACCGTTCTGGCAATAAACAGCGGAAGGGTGCTTGTAAGCTATAACCATCCTCTTGCAGGAAAGGAATTAAAGTATGACATAGAAATCGTTTCCATAATCGAAAACGACAAGGATAAATATTCTGCAATATTCGAGCACTACACCGGCAAAGGGCCTGAGAATGTTGATGTTGACGGCGAAAACGTGAAGATATTCACGAAGGAAGACGTAAAATCCTACGTAAAAGACAGCATAGTCATGGATGTGGAAAAGTACATAAACAAGAACCTTAAAACGCAGATAGTAAAAGATTAGTAGATATTTATATATAATCAAAAATGATTAATCTATTGAGGTAAATCTATGGATGATATACAAATGAACAATTCTCTTAGTCAAGGAATAAAGGGAATGAAGTACGATGCTAGCAAAACAAAGGAATTTGACAAGTCTTTGGAGGAATTAATAGCTTCTAGAAGAGCAAATATAAAAGTGGTGGGAGTAGGCGGTTCTGGAAACAATACCCTCAATAGAATGTTCGAAGTAGGCATAAAGGGCGCTGAATTCATAGCAGTCAACACTGACGCGGCTGATCTTTTATGCACCCCATCAGACAAAAAGATACTCATCGGAAAGGAACTGACTAACGGGTTGGGTGCAGGTGCGGATCCTGCAGTAGGAGAAGCTGCTGCAAAAGAACAGGAACAGGAAATTAAAGAGGCGCTGCAGGGCGCGGATCTCGTTTTTATATGTTGCGGAATGGGCGGAGGAACCGGTACGGGTGCAGCACCAGTGGTGGCATCAGTTTCAAAAAAGATAAACGCGCTTACCATAGCAGTAGTTACCCTGCCATTTAAAGCAGAAGGCAGAAGGAGGATGAATGCAGCATTGAACGGAGTGGAAAAGCTGAAAAATACGGTGGATACATTGATAACCGTTCCGAATGAAAAACTAATGGCTATAGCTCCGGGTTTGCCGCTTCCAATAGCATTAAAGATAGCAGACGACGTTCTTACAAATGCAGTTAAAGGGATAACAGAGCTGATAACCAAGCCAGGGCTTATAAACGTGGACTTTGCGGACGTAAAAAGGATAATGTCAAACGGAGGGGTGGCCCTTATAGGAACTGGGGAAAGCGATGCAAAAGACAAGAAATTAGAGACCGTCGTAGAGAAAGTACTTAACAACCCGTTGATAGACGTCGATGTTTCAACCGCGAGAGGAATGCTTATAGACGTTACCGGTGGACCTTCACTTACATTAGAGGAAGCGAACAAGCTGGTCGATTTAATAGGCCAGAAATTACCCGAAGACATAAACATAATATGGGGCGCGCACATATTCCCGGATTTAAAAAACACTGTAAAGGTTTTAGCTATAATAACAGGAGTTACTTCCAAACAGATAAGCGGCAAGTCAATAGCAGAAGATCAGCAGTCCAAGGAGAAAAGGGAAGTTGAAGACGAATTGGGCATAACCTTCCTAAGCTAATTATGGATGAAAACAGGAGCCTTGCAGACGCTAATCTAAGCAATTCAGACAAGCAGCAAGAAGCGGTAAAAAGCGATGCAAAACCCGCAGAGAACGTTGAGCACACAGAAAAGACTGTAGAGCAAGCGAATTCTAATACGGCTAAAAGCAATGCCCAAAATACAGCTCAGAATGCAGATCAGAAAAAACCTGCAGAAACTGTTGTCCAAAGCAATGTAAATAACAGCCGTAAAGAAGAAAAATCAAAGGTAAAGAAAAGAAGGTTCCACTTATACCATATAAAAAATGCGATAAAAAAAGTTCATCCGATGAACATAAAGGCAAAGCTTGAGCATTATAGGTTTGAATACAGCAGAATACTCCACCTTGCAAGAAAGCCTACAAGACAGGAGTTCAAGGAACTTTCCATAATGGTTATTATAGGCACATTTATAATTGGAATACTTGGATTTATAATACAGATGATAATCCAGGTTATCTGAATCTTATCGATAAACTGTAAAATTATTTCTTTTGTCGTTCAGTAAAGTGAACTACTCAAAAATATTGCACGAGGCTTCTTGCTTCAAAGCCAGTAGTCTATCCAGCTCTGCTTCTGCACTTTGTTTGGATGCAATCTAAATTTGTAATCACGCATATTTTATTTACCCTCCGTGTTTTATATTTTACCTCCCTCCATTCTTTATTTTATGGGATAGGAATTCTCGGCGGACTTGTTAAACAAATAAGAAACTATAAATGAATGGAAGTCAAGATAATGATATGCCGACAACTTTTAAATCTGGGCACAACACAATCGTTGGAAAGAATGCATTGTCACAGCATAGGCCGCAAACAGCTGCAGGATCCAGAAATGTTTACAGCGGAGACATAGCAAAAGAAAATGCCAGCGTTTCCGTTGATAAGAACCTATTAAACATAGTCGATTTATTCAGGGGTGAAACGCCGCGGATTAAATTTATAAACGACTCTCTAAAAAGAGGGCTGGGATTGTTTGAGGCAGTCTGGATATTTAAAAAAGAGCTGTTAGAATTAAGCCTTCACAGAAAGGTGCTTGCAAGGGTCGGAAGAAGCTCCATAAAGCCATTGCATAAGCACTCCGGTTTCGTAGAGATAACCCAGGAAAGCATAGAATTCTACAATAAGAATCTTGACACGTTGCTCATAAGAGTAGAAAAAAGGTCAATCTCCGAAATAAGCGTAGGATACGACAAGCTTTTCAAAAAAGAACTTTACCCGTATTCTCCTCCGCTGCGTTTTGTCTTCAATGGAAAGACTTTATATCTTTTTTTGAGATTGCCAGGAGAGAGGAAATTCAAGGGCGACGACAAGCTTTTTATAGGGCTCATAAGCGATTGATATGGCCAGAACATCGGAAAAAATAAACAAGGAAGAAGAATTTAGAAAATTATCCTCTAGCAAAAACGGTCTTTCCGAAAAGGAAGCCTCCGAGCGGCTTGAAAAGTATGGCTACAACGAAATAACCGGCAAAAAAGTCAGCCCGATAAGAAAATTTCTTTCAAAATTCTGGGGCCCAATACCGCTCATGCTTTTAATTGTAATAGCAATATCATTCTTTCTTGGAAAAGACGTAGACGCATACATAGTGATAGGTCTTCTTTTATTTAATGGAATAGCAGGTTTTCTCGAGGAATTCAAGGCAGACAATACCCTAGAACTGTTGAAGAACAAACTTTCAGTAAATGTTAACGTACAACGAGACAATCAATGGAAGAAGATGCCGGCTAAAATGCTCGTGCCGGGAGATGTAATCAGAATAAGACTCGGAGACATAGTGCCTGCAGACTGCCTTATAATAGAGGGAGACTATCTTTCAGTTGATCAGTCAATGCTAACCGGAGAGTCACTGCCCGTTGACAGAGAGGAGGGAGACACTATCTTTTCATCCTCAACCGTAAGAGAAGGAGAAGCGACCGCCATTGTTTTAAAGACCGGAAATAACACTTCTTTCGGAAAAACCGCAGAGCTTGTAAAGATAGCAGGAGGCAAGATGCATTTAGAAAATGACATTTTAAAGCTGCTTAAATTGCTTATCTACGTAGACGTTGCACTAATTGCTGCGGTTTTTATGGCTTCGTTTCTTTTCCGTATAAATCTGCTTACTATAGTTCCATTTGCCCTGCTTATCCTTCTAGCATCCGTTCCAGTAGCGCTGCCGGCGGCATTTACCGTTGCAATGGCCTACGGAACCGAAAGGCTTTCATCAAAGAACATTCTTGTTACAAAACTCGAAGCGATTGAAGAGGCATCCACAATGAACGTAGTCTGCCTTGATAAAACAGGGACAATAACAAGCAACCAGCTTTCAGCTTCAGAGCCGTTTGGCTATGGCAAATTCTCCGCGCAGGAAGTCCTTTTTTACGGATCCCTTGCCTCAAGAAGAGAAGACAACGATGAAATAGACAATGCGATCATAGATGGATTTAAAAAGTACGATACAAAAAGCCTTGAGTTAAATTACAAGCTGGTAAAATTTATTCCGTTTAGCCCGTCTACGAAAATATCGCAGGCAGACGTCATACTCAACGGAAAGAAGATGTCTGCCATAAAAGGTTTCCCGTCAATTGTAATGAAGAGATGCTCCTTAGATCCTTTGGAAACTAAAAAATTAAATGCGAAGATAAAAGAAATGTCGTTAAAGGGCTATCGTACAATAGCCGTTGCTGCAAAATTAACGGATAAGAAAGAATGGTCATTTGTTGGCATAATCCCGCTAAACGACAAACCTAGGGAAGACAGTAAAACTTTGATAGGGGAGCTTAAAGCGCTAGGGATAAGGACAAAGATGCTGACTGGGGACAATATAGATACTGCAAAGGAGATCGCTAAGGAGGTTGGGATAGGAGAAAAAATACTTGATGTTAAGGTTTTGGAAGGATTAGATGAAAAGACACTTTCAAGGTTGGTTATAGAGCATGACGGTTTCGCAGGAGTGTTTCCAAAGGACAAATACACCATAGTAAAGGCATTGCAAGACTCGGGCTATCATGTCGGTATGACAGGCGACGGCGTAAACGATGCGCCTGCTTTGAAACAAGCAGAAGTGGGCATAGCGGTTTCAAATGCTACGGATGTTGCAAAAAGCGCGGCAACGATAGTTTTAACCTCTCCAGGGATAGAACCGATAGTGAATGCGGTAAAGGAAAGCCGGTCTATATTTGAAAGGATGATAAGCTATACCTTAAACAAAGTAACAAGAATATTCCAGATAGCGTTTTTCCTGTCAATTGCATTTATAATACTGAGATTCCTGCCGATAAGGGCAATACAGCTTATCCTCATGATATTCATAAATGACATAGGAAGCATAGCCCTGTCTACGGACAAGGAAAGCTATTCAAAGAAACCGGATGCATGGGACATAAAAGCAATATTCTTTGCGTCTATCATTTTCGGAGTAATGGCAATACTAGAGGTTTCTGTGCTTGCCTATCTTGGTCTGTTTTATTTCCATCTAAGCCATATCTCCTTTGAAACGTTCATGTTCGTTGCGTTTATCTTCTCGATAGAAGCGCTTCTTTTGTCAATAAGATCCAGAAGAAGATTCTTCCATTCCAGGCCAAGCATACCCGTCATACTGCAGATAGTTCTGGCCATTGCAATAACGTTCATAATAGCAAATTTTGGAATACTTATGTCAAGCATAAGCGCATACTATATACTACTAATAGGAGCTGTTGCTGTCGTTTTCCTTTTAATAACGGATGTTGTCAAGGTATTCGCTTACAAAAAAGACAAGGAGTTCTCCCTTCTTTAATGCCATGAAAACCAACAACACACTTACGTTTACATTTTCTTTTTTGTTCTCATATTTAGTTTACTTTTTGTTCCATAACATCCATCTATATTATTATGCTCTGCCCATTGCAGCGCTTTCTTCCCTGCTTCTGCTGACTTATACTTCCCGCAGGCATTATTTTTACTTCGTGCTTGCAGGTCTTTTGATAGGGGTGTTTTCAGGCGTATTCCCAATTAAATTCTCTTTTGAGATTATTTCTGTAAGCATGATTATTCAATCACTGCTTATAAAAAAGTTAGCAATAAAAACCGTTAATTTAAGCAGTAAACTGGAAGTAAGAAGGGACTTGGTTCAGATTGTTATAGGAGGGGTATTCCTTTCAATCCTTGTCTTTTCTTACAAACAGGTTCTGCTGGCATTGGTTTTTCTTGGTATTCTAGTGGCGCACATCATATTCGTATACGGCAGGAAAATGAAGAAGTTAGTAAACATGCTTGAAAGAGACGGTGTGATATTCGGTTCAGGGGCCATATCAATGGCAGCTGCTGCTGTTTTATTGCTTGGATTCGTAAACCGCTTTGATTTTCTTTTTTTCAGTCTTTTTTCTTTGTTGATTTCCGATCCGCTAGCTACTGTAGCAGGCTTGAAAATAATTAAAAGGCCTGGCAGAAAATCAGTTATCGGCAGCGCTGCCTTTTTTATCTCTTCTTTGATTCCAGGATTGGTGTTTTTCGGATTATTCGGCGTTATTTTTGCGTTTATCCTTTCCTTAGCAGAGAGATTCAGCCCAATTGATGATAACCTCTTCATTGCCATTGTAGCAGTCGTTTTATCGCTTGTTTTTTTCATATAATTTAAATACGATAAAAACGATAAAAGGAAATGTCAAACATATTTTCAAGTGAGCTTTTCATTGAGTTCTCAACCATTTTGATATTCCTCTTAACAGTGCCTTTGGCGGCATTAATGACGTATAAGTTTCTGAAAAAGAAGGGAAAAAGCCAGCTTTATTGGTCAATAGGGCTTTGGCTGTTTGGAATCGGCGTTTTATTAGAAGTTCTTTTCTCCTTTGACATATACAACGCCTTTTTGATAAAGTCTTATCTTGCTGCAGTAGCCTTCTTGGTAAGCTTTCTCGCTCTTGGTTCCACGGCATTGCTTAAGAACAAAAGCATTTTTAATTATTACAGCATATTCTTTATTTTGTCAGCTATATTTATCGCATACTCGCTAGTAATATCTAACATAGGAAATGTGCTTACAAATTACGTAGTATTCGGGGTATTGCCGCTGTTGGTGGTGATTTCCTCGTCAGTAATGACGTTTCCTGCGGCAGCAATGCTTATACTCGTAGCAGTCTTATCGTACAGGAAAACTTCTAGCAAGAAGATGCTGTCAATAATCGCAGGTGTTTTGATAGTAAGCATAGCAGGTTCACTGTATATTGCGCATTTTCCCGCGTTTTTGTATTACTCTGAATTTATAGGCATACTGCTTCTTTGGCTTGGATTCATCTGATTTTTTTACTTTAAATGTAGAATTAGCAGGGAAAAATATAAAAGCTCAAAATGGGTTAAATTAAATGCCAGCAAAGTTCATAGTAGTGCTCGGATCGATAATGAGCGGCTTAGGTAAGGGAGTCGTATCCTCTTCTATAATGAAGATATTGGACATGTATGATTTCAAGGTTCTTCCCATAAAATTCGACGGTTATCTAAACTATGATTGCGGTACAATGAACCCCTACAGGCATGGTGAAGTTTTTGTACTAGACGATAAAGGAGAAGTAGACATGGACTTCGGTACATACGAAAGGTTCCTTAATCGCAGTCTTACCAGTAGTTCTTCCATAACAGGGGGAAAGCTTTTCGGCGGGATAATAGAAAAAGAAAGACGCGGAGAATATCTGGGTGAGGACGTGCAGGTCATACCGCACCTTACAAATGAGATACAGGAAAAAGTAAAGGGATTTGCAGCCAAAAACAATCTGGATTTTGTAGTAATAGAAGTTGGCGGAACTGTAGGAGATATTGAAAATGGCTATTTCATAGAGGCCATGAGACAGCTTTCACTTAAGGAAGAAGTAGTCTTCGTTGATGTTACCTACGTACCGAGATTAAAAACGGTGGGGGAGCAGAAAAGCAAACCTACACAATCTGCATTTAGAACCCTGATGGGAATGGGGATAATCCCACAATTCCTTATATGCAGAACAGACGGGGAAATGAGCGATAGCATTAAAAAGAAACTTGCCATGTTTACAAGTCTTCACGAAAGCAGGGTGATAAACGATCCAGATATGGACTCACCTTACCAACTGCCGCAGTATCTTATAAATCAGAATTTTGACAGAATACTTTTGGACTCCTTTAACGTTCCAAAAAGGAAGATAAACAGCGAGAAACTTCGTACATGGAAAGATGACGTTGACAAGATAGTAAGCAAAACAGGAAAGAGCACAACAATCGCCGTTGTTGGCAAATACGTCGAATTAAGGGATTCTTATGTAAGCGTTAGAGAAGCATTGATGCATGCTGCCGGCAAGCTATCGGTTAATCTTAACGTGAAATGGATAGAATCCGAATTACTGGAGAAGTCAGATCCTGAAAGCGTATTAAAAGGAGTTAACGGTCTGGTAGTTCCTGGTGGTTTTGGGAAAAGAGGAATAGAAGGCATGATAAACGCAATAAAGTATGCTAGGGAAAAAGGCATACCTTACTTAGGATTGTGCTTGGGCATGCAGCTCATGGCCGTAGAATTTGCAAGAGACGTGTGCAATTTAGATGGTGCTAATTCAACGGAATTCGATCCTGGCACAAAATACAAAATAATAGATATATTGCCTTCACAGCTTTCAGTAAAGCAGAAAGGCGGAACAATGCGACTCGGTGCGTGGGACATGGTCATAAAAAACAAGGATTCGATAGCGTTTTCTTCTTATCATAAGAATATCGTGTCGGAAAGGCACAGGCACAGGTACGAGCTTAACAACAAATTTAGGAAAATTCTTGAAAAGAATGGGTTGAGGATAACGGCAACAACAAAAGACAGCAAATTGGTGGAGATAATTGAGTGGCCAAGCGGTTTTGGTATTGCTACGCAAGCGCATCCCGAGTTAAAATCAAGAATAGAATCTCCCTCTCCGCTGTTTTTGTCTTTTCTTGACGCTGCAAAGAAGAACAGTTAATTATATAAAACAAAAGATTGCTTTAAACTTATGGCAGAAGAAGAAAAAGAAGAAAAATGCGGATGCGGCTGTGGTTGCAGTTGTGGCTGCTCTGATTGAATTTTGATTTAATATAGTTGATTTAATGTAATAATCTAAACAGTTTTCGTAATCGCAGAGATTTTTTAGTTTGTCCCCTGTTTTATTCAATTAAAAGTATTTATATACCTTCTATTCATATAAAAAAATGGAAGATAAAATAAAATCTCTTTTCAGAAATGAGCTTTCTAAATCAGGAATGACTAATTCAAGGGTTTCTGCATTGGAAAACGAGCTTTCGAAATTCGGCCTTACCGCCGACAAGTTAGCAGATGATATAGCGGTTTACGGCAGAAATCTAGAAAGACCGTATAGAAAATTGTTTTACGAAAAGGTTGTAAAGACCATCAGTCAATATTATTATACTGATACAGTGTCCTATCTGTCAAACAAGTTTTTCTCCACGGATAAAGGAAAAGTTATGAATATCTTGGACGTTTTCGGAAAAGAATACCTTTCATTTTACGTCAATTTCATAGATCTAAGCTATAAGCATTCTAAAGGGATAGAATTCATAGATAAACTGCTTTCCATTGAAAAATTGAATGAGAACAACGCAAAGGATTTAATGAGAGAAGACATAGAAAAGAAAGAAATAAAGGAACTCATACCTAAGGAAGTTTTTTCTAGTCTTTACTGAATTTATTCCTGTTTTTAATGTATACGTTTCTTACCTTTAGCATGTGCTTGCATGGCATACCGTAGTATTGAAAGGATTCGCACGTGCAGCTTCCATTTATCAGATACATTGAAGCAGGCAGGTATTCTATTTCTACTTTATGGAAGTATCCCGTTCTTGACTCGCTTTCTGAATATGCAGAAATTGCAACTTCTCTGTCTTTAACGTTCAATCCATAAATCAGGGTTTTTTTATCAGAGGACATTACAATAGGTTTTCCAAGTATCTCATCTAATCTATACGTTTTCCTATTTGAATCCATCATCTTATTATTAAAAGCTTTCCAGTTTAAATATCTAAAATTTTATTACTTTTACGCCCAGCACTTCGCTGTTTTTGAGGTCAGTCAATGCGGAGTTTATCTCTTCCAACTTTATATCAGTATATACCGGTTTTATGCCTAGATTTGTGGCAAGTCTCAAATATTCTAACATGTCTTCTCTTGTGTAGGATTCAACGGAAAGCAGTGTCTTTTCATGGAACAACTGCAGGTCATAATCAATCTTTATTTCTCCGTCTACGTGTATTCCAGCAACAACTACCCTTCCACCCGGTTTTATTATTTTTAAGGCATTCATTATAGGTATAGCTGAAGGTGCAAAAATTATTGCGGCTTCTATGTCTTTATCCTTTAAATTTTCGTATACATCTCCGTTTTTAGGCGAAAAAGTGAAATCAGCTCCAAGCTCGCTGGCAAGCTTGAGGTGGTTTTCATCTCTGCTTACTATTATAACTTTGTGTCCAAATTTCTTTGCAAGTTGTAATGTTAAGTGCGCCGAACCGCCGAATCCGAACAGTGCAATGTTGCTCCCAGGGGAAGCATTTGCTAATTTGAAAGAACGGTAACCTATTGCTCCGGAACAGAGCAATGGAGCAATTTCTTCATCCTTTAATCCGACAGGCAGATTAAATATAAATCTATTATCGGCTATAATGTATTCGGAGTAACCTCCGTTCTTAGAAAAGCCAGTAAACTGTTTGTTTTGGCATAGATTTTCCCTGCCGCTGAGGCAGTATTCGCAGCTTCCGCATGAGCTGTACAGCCAGGCAACCCCTACTTTATTGCCGATTTTTTGGTTCTTAACTTCGCTGCCGGCCTTTTCAATAGTGCCTACTACCTCATGCCCAGGAACTATGCCATTTACTTTTCCAAGCTCTCCTTCAATTACATGTAAATCCGTTCTGCATACACCGCACGCACTTACTTTTATCAATACTTCATTTTCCTTTAATTCAGGCAATTCCAATTCAGTTATCTTCAAAGGATTTTTTTCTATCTTTCCAGGTTTTTCAAGAAAGGCTGCTTTTGTTTTCATATAACATACTGTAATTTTTTTAAAATATAAACAGCTACTTCTAAAAAGTTTAATATCCTAAGAGCTTTTATTAATACAGATGACGTTGACTTTTGCAGACTTCAAGGACATTGGATTCATAAGCAATCAATTAACAGGTTCCTTGATAGACAAGAATGGTAACGTACTATGGCTTTGCTTTCCGAGGTTCGATTCGGATCCGTTTATTGCCGGTCTGTTGGATGAGAATAACGGGGGAATTTTCAGAATAAGCCCAACAGCGCAGTTTTCATCTTTGCATAAGTACACTGCACCAAACGTTTTGCATACCAATTTTAAAACAGCGGAAGGAAATGCGGACATAAATGATTTTTTGATACCTGGCAAAACTATACTTGTAAGGGACATAAATTCAGAGATCAAAATGCAGCTTAACTTTAATCCTTTGTTCGGTTTTCATACTATGAATTTCAATTATTCCGAGAACGACGGCAAAATCATGTTTGATAGTAAAAACGGAAAAGGAAGACTGGTTTTAGAGATAATTGGTGAATACAAAAAAACCGGAGATTTTACATGGGAAATAGAGAAGGGCTTAAGCCAGGTAATGCTGTCTTATTATCAATCCGCAGAAATCTATGAATTGGAAGGGAAAAACGTATCTTCGTCTAACATGTCAAAAGCACTGGATTCAACTATAAATTACTGGGGAGCGTACACAGAAAGAATAAAATTAAGTCTAGCAAAGACTGAATTAGAGGAATTCGAACAACTTTTAAGGTCATCTATTTTTACCATACTAGGACTTACATATTCACCCACGGGCAGTATAATAGCTGCACCTACTGCTTCTTTGCCAGAAGATCCCGGTGGCAATAGAAACTGGGATTACAGGTATGTTTGGGTGAGAGACTCTGCAATAATGGCATCTGCTCTTTGTAGCTCAGGCTTAGACATAGAAGGCAGAAGGGTCCTCGAATTCTTGTTTAGCATGATAGATTATTCAGGCAAGCCGCTTTATAACCTTTACAAAGTAGATGGTACAAAAATATACGGTGAAAGATATATCGATTCTTTAAGCGGGTTCCTGAATTCAAAACCCGTAAGGATAGGGAATCGTGCTACCAACCAGATACAACTTGACATAGAAGGAGAATTCCTATACGCCGTAAACAGTTATTTTGATTCTACAAAGGATAAGGAGTTTATACAGAATCATTCAAAGGCCATAGAATACATAGCGGATTGGCTATCCGATAACTGGCAGCTTGCCGATTCCGGTATATGGGAAAAGCCAGAGGACCATGAATACACGCATTCGAAAGTCATGATATGGGTGGCCTTGGAAAGCGCGGGAAAGCTGATTTCAGAGATAGGCGGGATAGACCGCTGGAAGGAAACAAGAAATGAAATAAATAATTGGGTTATGTCGAATTGCGTAAAAGACGGCTACTTTGTGACTTTTTCAAAAGGCAGCGAAGTAGATTCTACGATCCTGTCATTTCCACTTTATGGCTTTATCAATGTTAACGACCCCATTTTTATCAAAACCCTTAAGTTAGTTGAAAAAACTCTGCTTGTAAAAGGATTTGTTTACAGGTACAATTTCGATTCGCTTGGAAAAGCTAACCATGCTTTTGTCCTCTGCTCAATGTGGCTAGCTTCCGTTTATTCGCGGTTGAAAAGGAAAAATGAAGCCTTGCAGCTGCTTAAAAACGTGAAAAGCATAGTCGGACCGAATAATCTAATCGGTGAGGACATAGATGTGCATAATAAGGTGTTCACAGGCAATTTCCCGCAAGGGTTTGTACATGCTACTTTTGTAAATTCAATTATTGATCTATTAAGGAGCAATTAGTATCTGACTGTTCTTTTGTCTGCCAATTTTATATTTGTGCCCTTTCTTATGAAGATAGGCATGTCGCTTGTAGACTTGACATGGCATGGGCCCTGAAATTCAACGCCACTGTTAAATTCCAGCCATTTGTCGTTGGGCAGGTAAACCTCCCTGCTATCTTTCTCTTTTTCCAGTATAGGGGCGTATAATATGTGTTCTCCAACCATGTATTCGTCATTTATGTTGTAAGCGTTTTCATCCGATTCGAATTCATATAGCAACGGCCTTATTATTGGATCACCGTATTTATGTGCATTGTCTGCAAGCTCTTTTATGTAATCCATGAACAAGTAACGCGTATCTATAGTCTTCTTTATCCTCTCTCTTTGTTCTTCTTCTATATCGTATATCTCCTGATCGTTCCCGTCCCTATTTTTGTGGTTTCTGAATATGGGAAAGAACGCCGACATCTGATAATACCTAGCCAGCAATTCAGGATCGCTCCTTCCTACGAATCCACCGATATCACAGCCAACATACGGTATTCCAGAAACGCTCAAACTTAACAACAAAGGTATCTGTATTTTCATATCTTCCCAAGATGAAACGGAATCACCACTCCATATAGCCGCATATCTTTGTATTCCCGCATAGCCTGCTCGTGAAAGAATAAAGCCATTTTTAATCGCAGCATACGTGGCCATTGCCTCGAAATATGAGTATGCATTGTGAAATTCGCCGTGCTTTACGACTTTCTTGTTGTTTTTCCTGTGCAATACGTCGTCATCCAGAGTCTTCGTCTGCGTAAATGCCGCCGGTTCGTTCATGTCGAGCCATATTCCGTCTATATTATAGGTATTTATCCACTTTTTTATCGTGGCCGTCCACCATTTTCTGGCTTCTTCATTCAAAAAATCCGGGAATACAGACTTGCCAGCCCACATGTCTGCAGTGTAAAGCTCATGTTTCTTCGTCTCGCAATATTTCCCAATCCCGCTGATGAATGTTTTGTCATTTTGATCCGCAATTACTGCAGGATCAACTATCGTAACTACTTTCGTTCCCATCTTGTGTATCTCATTAATCATCTTTTTCGGATTCGGGAAATAATCTTTATTCCACTCGAATATTTTGTTTTTATTCATGTAGTCTATGTCCAGGTACAGTGCACCTACTTCAGTGTATTTTTTATATTCTTTCAATACTTCTATCACTTTTTCCTGTGGGAAATAACTATACCTTGATATTGAATGGCCCAAAGCCCATTCCGGTATTTTAAACGGCATGCCTGTGAGCTTAACAAAATCTCTTATTATCTCTTTTATGTTCTTACCGCTTATTATAAAAAATTCAACAGAGCTATTCGGCACTTTTATCTTTATTTCGTCGTATTTTTCTATGCCGATGTCAAAAATCAATTTTCCAGTGTAATTTACAAATATGCCCAGCTTGCTGTCTTTTGCTATGTCTATGAAAAATGGGATAGACACGTATAACGGGTCAGTATACTGCCTGTATGCATATGCGTCAGTATTCCACATTGTTAATTTAGTTCTTCTTCTATCCAATTCAAAGGCCTTTTCTCCTAAGCCGAGAATGTGTTCATTGATGTCAAGAGCTTTGCTTATCTCCAATCCATCAGCAGTCTCTTTTATTCTTATTTCTTGTCCGTCTATTTTTATTTTATCTGATTTAGGTTCTTTTACTTGCTTTCCGTCAAAATTAAAATCTATAACCGGTTCGTAGGAATTTATCTTTATTTTGTGGATTACTTTTGAAGCATAATGCAATGTTTTCATGTACTATTCTAAATATTTTTACAATATATAAGTTATTTTATTACTAATAGCAAGCTTTAAATACTATGAATTTTTCTAACCAAGTATGAAGAGTTCAATAATTGGCGTGATAATTGCCGTTGTTGTAATCGTTATAATAATTGCAGTGGTAGCAGCTACTTATCATCCTTCTTCTGTAAAGGTTACTACACCTTCTTCAGTCACTATAACTTATTGGCAGGCGTATAGTCCAGAAGAATCCGCCGTCTTTTATGGTAAAATTTTACCAATGTTCGAGCGGGCATATCCTAACATTAAGGTTGAAGTTACAAATGTAAGTCTTTCAACCCCTAATTTCGAAACGGACGCAGCATCTCACAAGGCTCCTAATGTATATTACGATTCAAGCAATGATGAAGGATTGCTTTACGCAGGCGGTTTCATAGTAAATCTTAAGAATTATATTTCGAATGCATCTTACTTCAATCAATTTACCAGCGGTACAGTTGCAGCAGAGAGCTCTGGAAATGCAATGTTTGGTTTGCCGGTTAATGAAAATTCCATATTAATGTACTATAACAAGAAGTTTTTCCCTAACGGAATAGCTAACAATACAAATGCGTTGATTTCACAATTACAGGCTATAAATAAAACAGGCGTTTGGGGCATAGCTTATGGCATGGGTGCAGATTATGGTTATAGATTTGCTGCTTGGCTGCCTGGCTTTGGTACTTATATATTCGCGGGTAAAACAACGGGTGCAGTTACGCTTAACAATTCTGCAATGATAAATGCCCTAGAGTTTTGGTATAATTTAACTTACGTTGATCACATAAATGCACCTTTAGGTTCAGGCAGTGGCGTAGCAGGAGCAGGTGGTTTAGAGGGATCCTTGTTCGAGTCTGGAAAAGCAGCCGTTATATTTGATGGTCCTTGGGATCTCGTTCCTTATGTTAAAGCATTAGGTAGCAATCTTGGTACGGCTCCGCTTCCACAACTTTCCTCGACAGGTTTATACTTTGCACCTTTAATAGGTTCTGAGGGAATAGCTGTTTCATCAACTGCAGCAAGCGGTGCAACGGCAGCGCAACTCAACGCCTCAACCATATTTGCACAATTCTTAGCATCACCACAAGTAGAGCTTCTGATGTATAATGGTACCGGAGATTTACCTTCAGATAGCGCCGCATTGAATAGTTTGATTTCGGATGCGAATATAAATACTCTTGATCCAGCGTTCGCAGCTGCTGAGAATTTAACTGCAACTGAGTTTAGTCCTATAGAAAAAGGGATACTTGAACAGGAGAACGGTCATACCTCTCCAACTCCTAGTACTCCACAGATGAATTACTGGTACAGTGGCGTAGCGGATGCCCATGCTGAATTGGGTTTGTATTATACTAATAGGACGATAACAGCACCTGATGTCGCTGCTTGTCTTCAAGCATTCATATCAAGTAATTCTACAAATGTTTTAGGTGTTTGCAGTTAAACATTAATTACTTCGTTAATGATTTTGTTTTTTTTGGATTATTTTATTTACTGAATTAATTTATCGTTATAAATTTATAGGTTCTTGAGCGTGCTTCATTAAATCGGGATTCTAAAGGGAAAGATGAAAAACTATGAAAAGGAAGGAAAAAATGCGGGCAAAAGCTATAAATTTATAAAAATTTCATTAATTAAATGCAGATAGAAATCAAAAACAAGTTTTTAAGAAAACTTGGTTTGCAATCCATAAATTATCTCTATCTCCTGCCAATAATCGCATTGATACTTTTTGTCTTTTTATATCCCATAGCTTATGGTATCTACATTTCTTTTACCAACTTCAGTTTGACCCACTTTTTTAATGCAACTGTTGTAGGCTTCACTAATTATGCGCTTTTATTTAAAAGCGGTTTGATCTATCCAATAATACTGCAAACGTTGATATGGACTGTAGGCAGTTTGGTTCCGATGGTTCTTTTGGGCTTACTGGTTGCAAATATACTTAATCAAAAGGGCTTCAAAGCGAAAGGACCATTGTTTACTCTTATATTGTTGCCGTGGGCATTCCCCGCATTCATTTCTTTGTTAATATGGGCAGACATGTGGAACACGCATTTCGGTATAATAAATCAATTTTTGGGCTTATTTGGCATCCATCAGATAAATTGGCTGTTTAAAACAGTGCCTGCATGGATAGCATTAATAGTTACAAATCTTTGGCTTTCCTTTTCGTATTACACTACTTTTTTTCTTTCATCAATGCAAAGCATACCCGAAGAGTTTCATGAAGCTGCAAAAGTGGATGGAGCAAACATGTTTCAGAGGTTTAGTAAAGTTACTTGGCCGGCAATAAAAGGGGCGATAGCGTTTGCAGCAATCAGCGGTTTTATATTCACTTGGAATAACTTTTATCCCATATATATATTGACTGGCGGCGGTCCAGGAACGAGTACTTATTCTCTGACAGTATACGCATATAATCAGGCATTTGATTTCTACAATTATGCTTTAGGCTCCGCATTTTCAGTGGTTTCAATCATAATACTTGCAGTGATGGCGATAGTTATGTTAAAGTACACAAAGGTTTTGGACATGCTAACATGAGGTAATTATGAACATAAACAAATACAAGGTTTTTGATATACTAAGGTGGACTATCTCATACATAATCATCGGGTTAGTCGTTTTATTTGCTATCTTCCCGCTTTATTACATTGTCTTGACCTCATTTAGCAAACTTTCTTCAATATCTAATTTGACTATAGGCAGCCTTATACCGAGTTTATCGAACTTTACCCTTTCTGCCTACCAATATGTGTTTAACAGCCAGTTTATGCTTTGGCTAAGAAACAGCCTTGTGCTAGCTGTAGGAACATTAGCAGTTGCCGTAACAGTAGCTTTCGTATCGGGAGTGGCGTTGTCGAGACTTAATATATCAGGTAAGAAATCGCTTATTGTTTTCCTTTATATCTTGACGTTTTTCCCGTTTACATCCATAGTTATTCCTCTTTTCCTAAGCTTTTCAACATTGGGGCTTACAAATAATTATGTCGGGCTTATTCTTATATACGCGAGTGGTACCGCAATCTTCGGCGCATACATGTCTAAAATATTTATAGACAGTATACCAAAAGAATACGAAGAAGCTGCCATGGTCGATGGTCAAAGTAGATTCAAGGCATTCTTTACCATACTTTTTAGGATAGCAAGGCCCGTCGTAATCTTTATTGCTCTTTTGGCCTTCATAGGCGCTTACACTGATTATGCTGTCATTAACGTATTTGTTAGCAAGGGATCGCTTTATACTCTGATGTTGGGTCTTTATCATGTTTCTGCTTTGGGAGGGACTTCCGCAGTAGGGGCAGTCAACTTAAACGTTTTTTCGGCGTTTTCTCTTCTTATGGGTCTTCCAATTGTAGCATTTTACATAATATTCCAGAAATATCTTACACAGATGTATACAATGAGCGGTACTAAATAAATGGCGAGAAAAGAATACATTTACGTTGTTTTTTTAGTTATTTTGATAGCGGTAATCTTTATCCTTACCTTTTTTTTCATCCAGAAGCCTAAAAATTTAATAGACTACAACGTAAGCACTTACAACAGTTCCGTATCTTCTCTGCTTTTAAGCAATTGGGTAAATAACTCTATCTTTATTTATACCGGCATAAATAACAGCGAAGTAGGCTTATCCGGCCAACCATTTATAGCTGACATCATGGTTGGTAAGTATGGCCTTCTAAAGGATAAACTTTATTTTTTTGGAAGCAGCACAAAGAATGTTACTCTTAATCTAGACAATGAAATAATATTAAAAAGAAGCAATTCGACGGATTTAATCTCTACTCCCTTTGGCTCGAATTCTATAATTATAGAGCAGAATTCAACAAGTGCAGATACTTTTCTTTTTCAATTAACAGGAATGAATGCATATTCGCTTGTAAATGGCACCCTCATTGTCGGGAATAATCCTAAAATTTACATATATTCACCTGGTTCTGTATTTAATGTGTCAGCAAACGTAAATTATACGGATGTAAGCATCGATAACAAAGGAAACATGTATGTTGACATCTCTTTTTCACAAATTAACAAGACAAACATATCAGATTTGCTTTTTTCAAATGGCATATACGTAAAGAGATGGCTTGATAACTCAAACAACATAAGTATGGGAGGAAGCTTTCTTAAAGAGTATTACACCTCTTTATTGCTTCTAAAAGACAATCAAAATCCTATAACAGGGGAGTTTGCAGCTTCTCCTTCACCGATATATCTTTATGCATGGGTAAGAGACGGTTCGTTTGCCGCAATGGCTCTGCAAGACGCAGGGCACATAGCCTCTGCCGAAAAATACTGGGATTGGATGGCCAGCGTGCAGCAAACTGATGGAACGTGGTACACGAGATATAATTTTTGGACTTCAGCTCCAGACACTTCTTATGGAATACCGGAATATGACAGCGTTGGCCTTTTCCAAATAGGCATTTCCTCTCTTTATAACATAACGCATAATTCTACGTCAATAATGCAGTTTCTGCCTGCGATGAACAAGTCGCTGCAATGGGAAGAGTCAAACATAAACAAAAGCAAGATTCTGCCGCAGGACCTGAGTATATGGGAAGACGTTATGGCATATAATTTCTGGACGCAGGCAATTGATTTTATTGGAATGCATGATTCCGCTGCGCTTTTCAATTCCTTGAATAAGAACAGCAGCGGAATTAGCAGTTATGCCAATATTCTTAATAATACTATAGAAAGCGATTTCTATAACGGCAGTTTCTACGGAGAGTACGTTACTCCTGCAGAACTTTATGTAAATGGAACTGGACAGCTGGTATTTACGCCAACTATGATAGCAGATTCATCCTCTATCCTACCGATAGCTTTTGGTTTAATTCCATTAAATTCCGTTCAGGCAAAAAATGATGTAACAGCGATGATAGCTTCATTGGATATAGAAGGAGGGCTGGCAAGGTTTACAGGAGATACTTATCATTATACCCTTTCATTGCGCGACAGCTCTGGGCCTATGCCTCCATGGATTATAACCACGTTGTTTTTGGCTTATTACGATGAAAGGGATGGAAACTACACTGGTGCGTTTAATCTTATGAAATGGTCAATACAGCATTCTCAGAATTTTTTGCTCCCGGAAGCCATAGATCCAAATTATGGTAATCCGTTGCAGACTACTTCTCCGCTTACATGGTCATCAGGTATGTACGTTATTACGGCGTTAGGCTATAAATGAGTTATTTCTCTGCGTTTTGCCCGTTTTTATCAAATATAGTTAGATTGTCGCTTGCTAGGTCTAATGTCATCTCTTTGTTCAATTCTATAGTATGTGTTTGAAATATTATTACATTAAGCGTTGTTTTTCCAATAACAACGCGCAAAAGCGTCTGAGAGCCGAGCGGTTCTATGAGGTTTACAACGGCTTTGACGTTTCCTTCTCCTACTTTTATGTCCTCAGGCCTTATGCCTAAGGTAGCTTTGCCCTTTCCTATTTTAAGTCTCTTCGAAATATCCGTAGGTATCTTAATTTTATATCCTTCAAATGAAAACGTTTTTTCGTCAATAAGTTCTCCATCAATTAGGTTCATTGGAGGATTGCCTATAAAACCTGCAACCCAGGTGTCTTTAGGTCTTCTATAAAGAACCATAGGATTGTCTACAGCTTCTATTTTTCCGCTATGCAGAACAGCCACCTGGTCTGCCAAGACCATTGCTTCTACTTGATCATGCGTTACGTACACAACCGTTATATGCAGCCTTTTCTGCAGCTGCTTCAATTCTGCCCTGGCTACCGTTCTCAACTGTGCGTCAAGGTTTGAAAGAGGTTCGTCGAGTAAAAGCAGGTTCGCCCCCTTTACAAGGGCCCTTGCAATCGCTACCCTCTGTCTTTGACCACCAGAAAGCTGGGAAGGCCTCCTGTCAAGCAATTCGTCTATCTGCAGCATTTTTGCGGTTTCCTTTACCTTCTTGTCCATTTCATCTTTTTTCATGTGCATTATTTTCAATGGAAATGCTATGTTGTTGTATACGTCCATAAATGGGTAGATAGCATAATTCTGGAAAACCATTGCTAGGTTTCTATCTTTCGGAGGAGTATCATTTACAATTTTATTTCCAATATAGACATCTCCTTTGTCCTGTTTCTCCAAGCCAGCTATTATCCGTATCAATGTAGTTTTTCCTTCTCCAGAAGGAGCAAGTATGACGGTAAACTTTCCATCGGGGATTTCTAGGTCTACTCCCTTTAAAACTTCAACAATTTTTTTCTTTCTCTTAAATGATTTATATATCCCCTTTAAAGATACGCTTACCATATTTTATCTTGCACTTACTGATATATATCTTTTTAGCATTTAAATTTATAAAAATTGTATAATACTTAATAACATGAAAGTTTATCAGATATTTGTAGACAGATTTTCAACAGATAATGCGCAAAAGGACGCAAGGCTTGCCCTTAAAACCTCCAAAACTTGGATGGGCGGAAATCTTAATGGTGTTATAAGCAAACTAGGATACATAAAAAACATGGGTTTTGATGCAGTATGGCTTACTCCCATATTTTCGGCTTCTGATTACCACGGTTACTCCACGATGGATTTTTATTCCATTGACAGGCATTTTGGCTCAAATGAGATATTTAAGAAGCTGGTTGATAAAGCGCATTCAATAGGATTAAAAGTAATACTGGATTTCGTTGCGAACCACGTATCATATAAACACCCTTTTTTTGTTTCTGCTTTGAACAATCAAAGAAGTCCATACAGAAAATGGTTTGTTTTTGACCGTAAGAATAATTACATGTCTTTTCTTGGATTTAAAGGCTTGCCAAAATTAAACACGAAAAACAATGACGTCATAAATTACTTGACAGAAGTCGCACTTTTCTGGATAAATAACTTTGGAATAGACGGATACAGGTTGGATCACGCAATCGGTCCATCCTTGGAATTTTGGAGGCATTTCACGGAATCATGCAAAAAAGCAGACAAAAATTTCGTTTTTTTACCAGAGATATGGCTGTCCGGAATAGACCCGAATTACGTAGACACATTGTGGTTTTTGGAGGGCGAAACCAAGAAAAACGCTTTCCTGGAAATATTTAGGTCGAATGCCGGCAAAACTTGGGATGAAATAAACGATGCTAAAGCAGAGGAACTTGCGATGAAAACGTTCGATAAATTGTTTAAAACGCCGTTGGATTTTTCTTCTAATCTTGCAATCAGGAAGCTAAAGCTGGATTTACTTGAGAAAAGGAGGAAGAAAGGGTTTGTTTTTGCCGACAATCATGATATGCAGAGAATAAGCTGGATACTGCATGGTGAAACGGATTCGGTTATAAAAGAATTGGGAAAAGCGGAAAACTCCGTCATCTATTACGGCACTGAAGTATGGCTTTCACAGAAACAGGATTTTAGCAAACTGACGAATTTTAAGGACACTGAATGCAGAAGGTTTATGGTTTGGAAAAGAGATAACGATTCAAAAATAAATAAATTCAAAATGGCTTTTCTAGGGTATTAACTGTACAAGCCATTGGTTTTCTGCCTTTCTTGCTCGTAGTTCTGTTTGAATACGCTTAGGGCATGCAGGTAATCTCCTATCTTTGGTAGATTATAATCCTTTTTGTTGTTTGCGATGTCATAAGCCAAGTTTTCTTCCGCTATTGAAACAATTGATTCTATGTCCCTGCCAGTAAGCCCGTCGGTATTTTTCGCAAATAATTTTATGTCATTTTCAGATAGTTTCTGCGAATACGTTGAAATTATACCTATCCTGTCTTCTTCATTTGGTTTTCTAAACTGGATTTTGCTCTTGAATCTTGATATTAAGGCAGAGTCAAGATTATTCAGTAAGTTTGTACAGCCTATTAACAGCAGGTTCTCATTGTCGTTGGATTTAATTCCGCTTAATCTTGTAAGCAGTACATTTAATACCTTATTGCTTTCATTGCTGCTGTTGTACAGTCGGTTTCCCAAAGAATCTATCTCGTCTATGAATAATACCGTTTTTCCATTTTGTTTTGAATATTTGTTTACAAGGTCAAATGCGGCTTCCATTCTCCTTGAAGAATCTCCATACCAATGCGAGTATATCTGAGGGATGTTCATGTATATGAAATTCAGTTTGTTTTCATTTGATATTACTCTGGCCATCAAGGTTTTGCCTGTTCCAGGTTCTCCGTAGAACAGTGCGCTGTTTGTCTCGTTCTTTTTTGTTATTCTTGTAAGTTTTCTTATCTCATCAAGTATGTCTTTGTGTGCAAACGGAGTGAACACCTCTCTTTCAATCCTGTCCTTTACGTCGTTGTACCCTCCTATGGCTTTCATGTTTACATCGCCGTTGTAGACCTCCAATCCCAATCCTTTAAGCATGTCTGTTAAACTGCCGGCGTTTTCCGGATCAGCTCCTTCAATTAACAGGTCTTTATACGTTTTTTCTATGTCTTTTATTACGACTTTCTCGTTCATTATTGAAAATAATTCCCTTGCAAACGGCGGTTTTTCCGTGAAATTCTTGTATATTTCTGTGGATAAGAAGACATGTTTATAATCATCCTGCAGATCAATTGAACCCTTTGCTAACCTGAAAGAGAATAGGCTTTCGTCCTTGTCACCAAATGCCTTTATGTAATAGCTTTCATTGTTTTCATCGTGGGTAATATCAAATCTGATTTTTTTGTAAATGCTTCCTGAAAATGCCTTTATCTCCTCAAATATGCCTACAAGATTGACTAGGTTGCTTTGATAGTCCCTAGTTAAGTAAGAAGTATTTATGTTAAGTCTATCATAGTCTATTTCCATCGTAGTACGCAACACATCTTCGAGTTTTGCCCCCTTGCTCTTCATTATCTCGTTTAGTTTTTTGTTTTCTTTGTTGCCTTTTATCAGCTCTTCTATCTCTTTCTTAGCCGTATACAAAGAATCCATTGCATTATTGCCGAAATCCATATTTAATCCTTTGAAAACTTTCAATATTTAAGCTTTTAATTAATTTAATTGCTAAATTTTACTCGGTTAATACAGCAAAAAATGTTATTGTAAAGCAGAATCAGCAATTAAAAACTATAAATCAATTAAATAAATATTAGTAATGTGTTTAAGTCTTTAAATCTGTGTTTTTACGTTTAAAATGGATAAGTTTTTTGAAAATATTGTAGGTGATAGAAACAATGCTTAATAACAATGAGATAAATTCTCTTCCAGATTCATTGATTTTGTGGGTTGATGAAATCAAGAAAAGGACAAAATCTGACAAAGTATACTGGTGTGACGGCTCCGATAAAGAGAATAAGGAATTAACAGATCTGCTTACTACAGAAGGGAAATGGATAAAGTTGAATGAAAACGAATATCAGAATTGCTATTTATATCGTACACCAAAAAATGATGTTGCAAGAGTAGAAGATAGGACGTTGATATGCACTGATAATGCAGAGGAGGCCGGGCCGACAAACAGGTGGATGAAAAAGGAAAAAGCATTAAAAATGATGTGGAAACTTTTCAATGGAGTTATGAAGAAAAGAACTATGTATGTAATTCCATATCTTATGGGTCCGGAGAACTCTGACTTTTCTCAAGTCGGCGTGGAAATAACAGACAGCGCATACGTCGTAATAAACATGCGTATACTTACAAGAATGGGAAGAATTGCAGTAAAAGAAATAAAGAATAAGGAAAGATATGTAAGGGCATTGCATTCTACTGGTGATTTAAGCTTGGAAAACAGATACATCTGCCATTTTCCTGATGAACGGTTGCTTATGAGTATAAACACAGAGTATGGAGGGAATGCTGTCTTAAGCAAAAAACCGCATGCTTTGAGAATCGCAAGTACAATCGCAAGGGATGAAGGCTGGTTAGCCGAACACATGTTTCTTCTTGAAGTAGAAAATAAGAAAAGAAATAAAAATTATTATATAAGCGGTGCATTACCCAGCGCAAGTGGAAAGACAAATCTGGCAATGATAAAACCGCCTGCTAATTTCAATGATTTCAAGGCAAGAACAGTGGGCGACGACATAAGCTGGCTTTTTGTTGGAAAAGATGGAGAACTACGGGGGATAAACCCAGAAAACGGCTTCTTTGGAGTTGCATATGGTACAGGGCCAAGCAGCAATCCAAATATACTTCAGTCACTTAAGAAAAACACGGTTTTTACAAACGTTGCTTTAAATCCAAAGAACAATACGCCCTGGTGGGAAGGATTAAGCGAACCTCCAGAAACATTGTATGATTGGACTGGCACAGAATGGCACCCATGGAGTAAAAAAAATGCAGCCCATAAAAATTCAAGGTTTACTACACCGTTAAAGCAATACCCGTTTAAATCTGAAGCATATAAAGATCCAAGAGGCGTTAAACTGTCAGCAACGCTGTTCGGCGGCAGGCGTTCTTCGCTGATTCCTTTGGTATACGAAGCGAAGACCTTTGAGCAAGGCATCTTATTGGGGGCAATGACAAGAGCGGAAACGACTGCCGCACAGTCCGGTTCTACCGGCGTAGTAAGATCCGATCCGATGTCTATGCTTGCCTTTTGCGGCTATAATATGGGGGACTATTTTAAGCATTGGTTTGATGTGGCTAAAAAAGTGAAAAGGCCCCCGAAAGTGTTTAATGTCAATTGGTTCAGAAAAGATGAAAAGGGAAATTATATATGGCCTGGCTTCGGTGAAAATTTCAGGGTGCTAAAATGGATGATCGACAGAATTGATGGAAAAGTAAATGCAGTTGAACTGCCTATCGGTTTTATACCCAATATAGATGACTTGGATTTAAAGGGCTTAGTCCTTGAAAAAGAAAAACTCAATGAACTATTTTATTTTGACAAACAAGGCTGGCTGAAGGAATTAAACGAAGTCAAAATTTTCTTTAAAAAATTCGGAAAACATATTCCAGACGAACTTTGGGATGAATTCAATAAAATGTATAAAAACGTGAATGAATATTAATAAGCCATAAATTCAATTGTAAGTGGTATTATTGTAAAATTTACAAATAATAAGATTTATATATTAGAATTTTTCTATAAAAAATATGAAAAAGGAGGCCATTTTAGAATCATTATTAAAAAAGGCCGAAAAAATAGATTCTTATAATGGTTATACAAACAACATGGATTTCATGTTCTCCTTCGCAGTTTTGAAGATAAATCCCTCGAGTAATGAAGTTGATCCGGAATATAAACTGTACAAAAATTCAAATGTTTTGACTTATAAAAGGGTGCATGCATACGTTATAAATAAAGACGGAGAGGATTTTCTTTATCTGTTCAAAAACAGCGTTCCCGGCAGGATTAATTATGTTTCTAAAGGAAATGACAGCGATTTATTCAGCAATCGCTTGAAAGATAACCTTGTTTATACTATCGATTTATATGATAAGAAGAGGATAAATACAGAGGATAACTTTTTTAGATATTATAAAATTATTTTGAGGAGTAACCCCGAGGTTAGTGACATAGATGAAAAAAGGGAGTACGTGCTGGAAAACATAAGAAAAAATAGGGACGGACAGACAGTTTGCTGGCATCTTTATCCTGCATTGGAGCAAGGTAAAATGGTTCTGCACATATTGGAGCATAACAATCCAAACAATCTAAGACTTGGAAACATCGCTGAAAACGATGCGACTGAGGACTTGCATTACCTGCCCATTGAAAAGGACAGCAAAAACTGGAAAAAGTACATAAATCCTTGATATTAAAGGTTTATATAGTCAGTATATTCACCTTTAATGGATGGAGTCAAGTAATCTTGAGGAATTACTATCCGAGGGTAACAAGGTTAAAATTAAAGATAAAGCCTTAGGATACATAAAAAAACACCCAAGGGCCTATAAATTAGCCATAGCAGGCGTAGCTGCATTTCCAGAGATGTATTCAGTTTTATCAGCAGAAAAGGGACTAAATATAATACCCAGCTATGAGTATCAATTTGCATACGTGCAGCATGCTGCTGCTACCCTACCAATAATATATGCAGTCGCAGTTCTAGGCACGTACATAGACATAGAATTGTTCAGCAGAATCGCTTCTAGAGCTTATAAAAAGGTTAAGAATTACATAAACAGTTTAAATAAGTCAAATTCTTGTAAATAAACTGCAGCAGTTTGCTTCCTGAAAATGCTAACGATTTTATATAATGAGCTTCTTTTAAGGTAATGAATGTAAAAGTTAAGAATAAAATTTATCTTATAATCTCAATTTTAGTAGTGTTCTCAGTAATAGCCTACATTGTGACTTTGATTCCAGGCATCCCTTCCAACCTTAATGACATAATATATATTGTTCTTATATTGATTGCGGGGGTTTTGATCGTTAATCTTGTAAGCGATATAATAGAAGCAAAAGCAAACAATAAGAACAAGCAGATTAGCAATACGGTAGTTTTTGTGACTAAATTAGTTGGTTACCTAATAGTAATAGCGATTGCACTATCCTCTTTCAAGATAGGTTTAACTTCTGTTATTTTAGGAGGAGGTTTTATGGGAGTAGTTGTCGGCTTGGCTGCTCAGGCATCTCTTTCAAACTTTTTCAGCGGCATAGTCCTGCTTTTTTCCAGACCATTCAATATCGGTGACAGGATAACATTAAGCACTTGGCAGTATGGGTTAATCGCACCAAGTTATCCTCCTAAATTTTTCTCCGATGATTTTCTTGTTCCAGGCTATACGGGAATCGTTGAAAAGATGACCTTGACTTTTACTACGATACGCTTGGACAATAACATTCCAATAAAAATTCCGAATAGCATCGTATTACAGGCTTCTATATTCTTAAACAATGAAGAGTACAGAAACGTCAAGGTTAGATACGAAGTGCCGTCATCAATAGATCCAAGTCGCTTTATAAACCTCGTTGAGTCAGAATTGAAGAAACTTGATTTTATAAAGGGGTTACCCGCAGTATTCATATCGGAGACAAGTTTCGCAAACAAAAGCATTGTGTTTTCGATAAACGCCACGTGCAAAGCAAAAGCCGAAGACCTTCCAAAAAGTGAGATAATAAAAGTCTTAATAAAAACAAGAAGTTCGCTTGAAAAACCAAAAAATATAAAGTAAACGGTTTTATACCTTATTAAAATTCTTATTAAATATTAATATATGCACAACATTTATTTTATATGCCGGAAAATACAAGAAACAAAAAGAGAGTTAATACAAGAAAGTCTAATAAAAAAATGGGAGCCCAGGCGGCATTAGATTATCTAGTAAGCTGGGGATGGGTCCTTTTAATAGTAGTATTGGCACTGGTGATACTTTTTTCTATAGGAATATTCAGAGTGCCTGCGGCACCTACGATAATAAGCGGTTTTCAGGGAATAACGATGCAGGCAGCACAGGCTAATTCTACCATGATGGTAGTCAGAATAACGAATAATTACCACCAGTTCGTGAATATCACAGGCATAGCAATAAACGTAAACGGCAATACGTACACTTCGTATTACTGCCTTAACAGCATAATATCAACCGGCCAATCCACATTATGCAGGGTACCGGTAAGCATACCCACAAGCAGCTATCTGTCAAAGATACAGATCTCCTTTACTCCCTATAAATCAAGCATCTATGAGGTTTCAAACGGAACGGTATCCTCAACGT